>CANKVS010000024.1 GCA_947487155.1 uncultured Flaviramulus sp. | reverse complement strand
TGGGCAAAACTAAAAAATGGCAGAGCCTTTAAAACATGACCACCGTCAAAGACGGTGGTTTTTCAATGGGAAATAAACAAAACCAAAAAGTGAAATTAACAGTGTACTTGGTATGATTGTTGATGCTTTTACTGTAACTTTATAAGATCCTAAAATCTAAATTTATTATGTCTTATTTAGTTTTTTTGTAACCATTATAAAAAAGAGTACTATGAAAAAAAAATTTAAAACATTATCAGTTTTAGTTTTACTAATTCTGGTATCGTCTTGCAGTTCTGTTAGAGTTGCTGCCGATTATGATAAAAATGCAAAATTTGGTGAATATAAAACGTTTGCATTCTTTAAAACAGGTATTGACAAAGCTGAAATTAGTGATTTAGACAAAAGAAGAATTCTTCGCGCTATTGAAGCAGAACTTTTAGCAAAAGGATTTACAAAATCTGAAAATCCAGATTTGCTTGTTAGCCTATTTACAAAATCTCAACAACGTGTTAATGTTTACAACAATGCCTGGGGCTACGGCGGCTGGGGTTGGGGTGGTTTTGGCCCTGGTTGGGGCTGGGGTTGGAATAACCAACCTACAGTATCAACACGTACACAAGGCGTTTTATATGTAGATTTAATTGATGCCAACAAAAAAGAATTAGTTTGGCAAGGTATGGGCACTGGTTATCTATCTCAAAACATGGAGAAAAAAGAGATTCGTATTAAAGAGTTTGTTTCTAAAATAATGGAAAAATACCCTCCAGAAGCGCAACAATAAAACATAAAAAAAAAGCGACTTACTTCGGCTACACTCAGTAACCAAAGGTCGCTTTTTTTTTATTATGGGAAATAGGGTTTAGCATGCCCATTATCAACCAACCATTGATTAACCTCTAATCCGTCTTCCAAAATAATATTTGCTAAATAGCGTCCATATTTACCTTGTTTATCTTTATGCGAGCGAATAGTAACTTCTTTATCAAGAATCATTTCTCTTAAAATATCTCGTACTTTTTTACCTTCTTCTTTTTCTTCACCTCTTAACTCTGGTGTATCAATACCGTAAAGGCGTAATTTCATTTCTTGAAAATGAAGAAATCCTAAATCTACTAACGCTGTTACAGTATCTCCATCATAAACATCAATTATTTTAGCTTTATAATTATACATGATTTTTTGTTTTTATTGTTACATCACAATATCGTTTTTCCAAGTATAAGGTTCAGGAATATCGGTATCATCTATAAGCTGCCGTATGTCAATCTCTATACCACGACTCATATCGGTAATTGGAACATCATTTGGTCCGCCTTCAAAAGGGTTTTCTGTATTTTCTCCAATAGCCTCCATGGTATGAAATACCCAAGAAATTAATGCACTAAACGGAATTGAAAACCAAACAAAATGCTTTGCAATATTTTCTTGAGTTAAATGAAAAAAGGACGAACGCTCCTCATGCTTACTCAATAACACTAATATTTTTTCGCCAAAACTTTCAAATTCTTCCATAATACCATACGGAATTAACAAAATAAAAATCCATACAAATAAATAGTTAAGAGTTGCAAATTGGCGTGGATACGGAAAGTTTTTTATGCGTTCACTTTTGCCTTGAAGCGCATAAAACTCAACCAACATATTCGTCATTTCCATATGTCTAAAATCTTCAATTAGCCCTTCATTCATTAACTCTTTTAATCTTCTAGATTGAACTCCAAGCAATTGAGATGCCTGATTTCCTTTAGCAAACACTTCTTTATATTCAGCTTCCGAGATGTAAGGCTTTATATTATTCTCAATAGGCTCAACATCTTCACAAACCCTATACTTAGCAGCTCTAAATTCTTTATTTGAACGCTTAGATTTAAGATGCATTTCCCAAGGTTTATCCTTACGTAATTGATAACGTAAAGCCGTTAACCATGCAATATGGCGATGTACTAACTCACGCTTAATCAACTGTAATTCTTCTTCGTTCTTCGCTTGTACAGCATGATCGTTATTAATAAAATCTTTAATCATAATCGTCCAGGAGCGAGACGCGTTAACAATACCGCCCCAAATTTTGCGCGCTTCCCATAACCTATCATAAGACGCATTATTTTTAAAACTCACAATAAATGCCACAGCAGTACCCAAAACACCAAGCGGTAACCAAGGCACATGTAACCATTTTAAACCTAAAACATCAAACAAAAAAACAGGAATTAAAGCTAAAAAAAGAAATAGTAAAATATACCTACGTGTCCACTTTAGCACACCCACTATTGGAAATATTCGTTTTGTATACATAAATACGTTATAAGAAGTTTAGAATTGAAATCATTTAACTTTTTGAATTATAGCGAAAATTAGTCATTTTTTTAGCCGATTGAAAAAGTTTAAACCACTTCACTATAAATATAAAAAAATTAAAAGGCTTTAACAGAGTATTACTTTTATTAAAATCATAAAAAAACAACACATCATTTAAATAATTCTTATTTTTACTTAACATAAAGCTTGCAAAAATACATTATGCGCAATACAATAGAATCAAACGTAATTTTAAATCGCCTACCTAAGCATTTAAAACAATTTATGAAACCTCAAAACTACGAGGACTATTCTGCAATAAATCAAGCCGTATGGAGGTATGTGATGCGTAAAAATGTTGATTTTTTGAATAGCGTTGCTCACAAATCCTATTTAAACGGATTAAAACAAACGGGAATCTCTATTAATAGCATCCCTAACATGTATGGCATGAACCGTATTTTAAAAGATATTGGTTGGGCTGCAGTTGCTGTTGATGGTTTTATTCCGCCTAATGCATTTATGGAATTTCAAGCGTATAACGTTTTGGTAATTGCAAGCGATATTAGGCAATTAGAACATATTGAATACACCCCAGCTCCAGATATTATACACGAAGGCGCAGGACACGCACCTATAATTACTAACCCTGAATATGCTGAGTATTTACGACGCTTTGGAGAAATAGGTTGCAAAGCCATTTCGTCTGCTAAAGATTATGAACTTTATGAAGCTGTTAGACATTTATCAATTATCAAAGAAGCTTCAAATTCTAATGAAGACGATATCGCTTTCGCGGAAAAAAAAGTAGAAGAATTGCAACAAAACATGGGCGCGCCTAGTGAAATGGCATTAATTAGAAATTTGCATTGGTGGACTGTTGAATATGGTTTAATTGGTACTGTTGAAAATCCGAAAATTTATGGTGCAGGATTATTATCCTCAATTGGTGAAAGTGCTTGGTGTATAACTGATGCTGTTAAAAAACTACCTTACAATATTAATGCAACCTATAAAGACTTTGACATTACCAAACCTCAACCTCAACTTTTTGTAACACCAAATTTTGCGCATTTAAGTTTAGTTTTAGAGGAATTTGCTAACACTATGGCATTACGAAAAGGTGGCCTTTCTGGAATAAACAAGCTTATCAACTCTAAAGCGTTGGGCAGTATTGAATTGAGTACTGGTATTCAAGTTTCTGGTATTTTTACTCACGTTATCGAACACGATGGCAAACCCATTTATATTCAAACAACAAGTAAAACTGCACTTGCATATCGAGAAAAAGAATTAGTGGGACATGGTATAGAAACGCATTCAAAAGGGTTTAGTTCGCCTATTGGAAAATTAAAAGGCATTAATCTGGCTATTGAAGATATGAGTCCGCGAGATTTAGCAGCCTATAATATTTTTGAAGAGCAAAACGTAACACTTGAGTTTGAAGGACAGATTACTGTTTCTGGTGAAATTATTACAGGAAAACGCAACTTACAAGGAAAAATAATACTGATAAGTTTTAAAAATTGCACCGTTACACATAAAAATACTATGTTGTTTAAACCAGAATGGGGAAACTATGATATGGCTGTTGGAAAAACTATTGTTTCGGCGTATTCTGGACCAGCAGATTTAAATAGTTTCGATTTAATTACCCATATTCCTTCCACCAAAACCATTCATGTAAAAAAAACAAATGAACAATTAGAATTGGAAGCCTTTTACCAACAAGTTAGAGATTATCGCGACGGAAAAAACAGAACCATTTCTAGAACCAAGGTTTTAGAACAGCTTATTGAAAAACATCCTAATGATTGGTTGTTACCTGTTGAGCTTTATGAATTAGCTTTTATAGGCAATGAACAAAATTTATGCAAAAGTATTTTACAACATTTAGAAATCATTAAACAAAATAGACCAGAAGTTGGACATTTAATCGATGATGGATTGGGGATTATTGAAAGTACACGTCATTGTGAGGAGGAACGACGTAACAATCTCTTAAATTAAAACACAGTCTTCTATAGAACTAAAACATTAAACAAACAGATTCTCACGTTGCACTTTTGGTGCTCCTTAGAATGACGAAAATATAAACTTTTTTCGTCACCCTGATTTCAGGGTCTCAAATTAATAAAAAAGTGTGATTCTGAAACCAGTTTAGAATGACGTGTAATTACTTAAACCGTTTCAAAGTCTCCTTCGTAAAATCACTTAAAACCAGATTTCCACTAATTTTAGCACGCTCAATAAGTAAATCATCCCAATGCTCTGTGCCTTTCCAAAAAACTTTTTTCATTTCTTTTAAAGCTTCAGAGTTATAGCTCGCTAGTTTTTCAGCTAAGGCTTTTACAGCGTTGTCTAAAGTTTCAACGCTATCAAACACATCCGCGTATAAACCTTTGTCTTTTGCGAATTCAGAAGAAAAAAACTCTTCAGCATTAATTGTCATTTCAGACATTGCTGTTTGCCCCATTTTTCTAGAAACAGCAGGTTCTATTACAAAAGGACCAATACCAATACTTAATTCGCTTAACTTAATAGCTGCAAATTTTGTTGCCAAACAAAAATCGGTTGCTGCTGCTAAACCAACACCACCGCCAACAGCCTTCCCTTGAACACGACCAATAATTAATTTAGAGCATTTTCGCATCGCATTAATAACATTAGCAAATCCTGAAAAAAACTGCTTTCCTGTTTCTGCATTATCAATGGCAATAAGTTCTTTAAAACTAGCTCCTGCACAAAAAGTTCTGTCACCTCCACTTTTTAAAACAATAACTTTAATAGAATCATTATATCCAGCTTCAATAATGGCAGCCTCAAGCTTCTGAAGATTATCGCTAGGCATAGCATTATGCTCTGGGTGAAAAAATTCGATATACCCAACCTGATTATCAATTTCTAATTTTACGTAAGGTTCTAACATAGTTGCAAATTACAATTATTATAACAAAGAAATATTTTTAAAATAATTATAAAAATATTTCTTTATAAGATTTCCGCATACGCGAGAATAACAATTTTAAAGGAAGGGGCTGTCTGAAAAGTAAAATTAATAGTCATATTGAGCTTGTCGAAATACTTTAATTTATTGATAATCAACAATAGGTTTCGACAAGCTCAACCTGACAAATCTAACATAATGACTTTTTAGACAGTCTCTCATTTTTCAACTAAACGGCAAATTAGATAAATCTACATTTCCGCCAGAAATTATAACACCTACACTTTTGTTTTTTAAACTATCTTTATGCTTTAAAAGTGCTGCAAAAGCCACCGCACTTGAAGGTTCGACAACAATTTTCATGCGTTCCCAAATAAGCTTCATAGCTTCTATTATTTCAACTTCTTCAACCCTAATAATTTTTTCAACTCCAGTTTTTATAATTGGAAAATTTCTATCACCCAAATAGGTTCGTAATCCATCTGCTATTGTATTAGCAGTCTCATTTTTTTCAATTTCACCTGAAATTATTGACCTATAAGCATCATCGACTTCCATAGGCTCTCCTGCAATTACTTTGCAACTTTTAGAAAAATATTGCGCTGCTAAAATAGTTCCTGCCAACAAACCACCACCTCCAACGGGTGTGAAAATATAATCTAAATCGGGATAATCTTCTAGTAACTCTATTGCAGCTGTTCCTTGGCCATGAATAACATCATCATCATTTGATGGATGAATAAATGTTGCCCCTTTTTCCTTTTGAACTCGTATAGCTTCATCTTCTCTAGCCTGCGCATTAGATTCGCATTCTATTATAATGCCTTTATAATCTCTTACTGCATCCTTCTTTACTTGAGGTGCATTTTTAGGCATAACAATATAGGCTTTCACACCAATGCTGTTTGCCGCTAAAGACAATGCTTGTGCAAAATTACCAGATGAATGTGTTACGACGCCTCTACTTTTTTGCGCTTCTGTTAAACTTAAAATAGCATTAGCAGCACCACGCATTTTAAAAGCTCCCATTTTTTGAAAATTCTCACACTTAAAGTAAATTTCTGCACTACAAATTTTATTCAATAATTGAGAAGTTAAAATTGGCGTTTTATGTATGTATGGCTTTATGCGATTATGAACATTTTGTAAAGTCGTTTTATCCATAATTAATCTTTACAATTTTAAGTTTTGAAAGTTCTCGATTGAAGTCATTTGTGTTTCGTTGTATTTTAATGTTCAACCCAATGAATTTGTAAGTATATAAAACTTTGAGAGTTCGCTAATCAATCTGTTTTTAGCATTTTCTTTTAGATCGGATGCTTCAATTTTTTTACGTAAAGACGCTTTAGCTGTATTTTTAATATCGTTATAATCTTTAGCTTCAAATGGGTTAAAAAAATCAGATTGTATATCATAATACTCCAAATCTGGATTGGTTTTTATTTCTTCTTTTGGAATATTAATAATTTGAAGTGTTCTTGTGGCTTTGTCAATTTTAAATTCAATCTTATTTAAATCGTAAGCTATGGTTACCTCAGCATTTACAACAACTAGTGCTTTTTTATTTGAAGTAAAATATTCTCCAAAAATTTCTTTGGAATTTTTATAATTAAAAACTTCGCTAAAATGACCTTCGGTAACAATTAATTTACCAACATTTTTGATTTGCTTTTGAATGAGTGCAGAACTTTCCTGAAGCACAATTTTATTTTCCTTTTTTTCATCACAATATTTAAAGGTGAATAAAATGATTAATGTGATAATAACACCAAATAGAATTTTTCGCATGCACTAATTTAGAAATATTTTTCTAGAGAGCGATGAAGTATATCTTATAAAGAAAAAAACATCAATTGTAAATCTTTTTACTGATTATTACAAATGATGTTTTTGATACGAACTGATTAATAGCATTCTAAATTTAAAATATTTAGAACAATTACTATTGAATTTTCGACGAAATGGCAATAAAAAAGATTAAGCGTAACACAAATATTATTATAATTGGTTAGCTACAATTTAAAATTTCAACACAAAGAGAATCAAATCAATACGAAGAATTACGTATTTTTTTAGAATACGATATAAGCATACTTGTTTTTAATTAAACGTTTTTTTTCTTCTAAGTTTTGAAGAAATTTTTGATGAGCTTTAGAATTCTCATTGAATGGTTTATGTAGAAAACCTTTTTGAATGGTATCAATTTCATTCATAGTATTAAAAACATCTTTAGAAATCCAAACGTTTTTAAAAGCTTCCCAAATGTAATTAACAGCCGTTTGATTGGGATGAATCATATCTTCTGCATAAAAACGATAATCACGTAGCTCATCCATCATTATTTCGTAAGAAGGAAAATAATAAATACTATTACCCGTATTAATTATTTGATGAATTGCTGAAATTAAATGCGCTTTACTTTGCGTGTTTTCCACAAAACCATCTTTTATATGGCGCACAGGTGAAACTGTAAAAATAACATCTGCTTTACTATTAACCTTTTTAATGTTTACTACTATATTTTCTAAAGATTGAAAAATGGCATCAACAGGCATTAATTCTTTTTCAAATTGTTTTTGTGTCACTTTATGACAATTTGCAACTACATTGTTTGTTTCAATAAAATTATAAACCCAAGCTGTACCTAAAGTAATAATAATGTGAGTTGATTTATATATTTGTTGGTTTGTTAATTTGATTGTACTATTCAAATTTTCTAACAAACATGCTTTTGAAATATGACTTAATTTTGAATGTGCATCAAAACAATGCCATTGTTCGTTATGAAAAAAGACATCTTTTTCTGAATATACTTTTCTATTAATGGCGTTGGTTATTAAATTTTCAATTGCTTTTGGGTGAAATAGAATTCCAAATGGGTTTTGAAGATTTTTAAATTTAAAATAGTCGAGTTTATCTCCAATATTTTCTACAAAACAAGACCCTAATAATAGTATACCAGATTTATAATCTATTAGATTTTTAGACTGTTTTTGTAATGGTATTTTTGTTTGAAGATTCACCACTTATGCCTTAAAATTTACGCGAAGTTACACTAAGTTTTCACAGAGAGATTACTACTACACTAAATCTCCATGAATCTCTGCGAAAACTTAGTGTATCTCTGCATAATAATATCAACTATTTTAAATACTCCTTTGCAGCCTCTAAAGCATCGTCAATTCCTTGTGGATTCTTTCCTCCTGCAGTTGCAAAAAATGGTTGTCCGCCACCACCACCTTGGATGTATTTACCCAATTCTCTAACTACTTGTCCTGCATTTAAATTTTTACTAGCCACCAATTCTTTTGAAATATAACAAGAGATTAAGGCTTTTCCGTTTTGCTCGGTCGCAAATAATAAGAATAAATTATTAAACTGACTCCCCAACTCAAAAGCAACGTCTTTTAGTCCAGCAGCATCCAAATCGAGTTTCTTTGCTAAAAACTGAATCCCGTTTATATCTTGCAACTCATTTTTAAGCTCGCCTTTAATGTGTTTAGCTTTATCTTTTAATAATGCTTCAATTTGTTTTTTTAGACTTGTATTTTCATCTTGTAAATTCTGTAATGCTTTAACAGGTTCTTTTGTATTGTTAAGTAAATCTTTCATTTCAAAATAAGCACGGTTATTTTCAAAATAAAAATCTTTTACTGCATCGTTAGTAATAGCTTCAATACGACGAATTCCAGAAGCAACAGCAGCTTCTGATACGATTTTAAAATGCCATATATCGGCTGTATTTTTTACGTGAGTGCCACCACACAATTCAATAGATTTTCCAAACTGAATAGCACGAACGGTATCTCCATATTTTTCACCAAACAAGCTTATAGCTCCTTTTGCAATAGCGTCTTCTTTAGGTATGTTTCGTTTTTCTATTAGCGGTAGTTTTCCGTCGATTCTTCTATTTACAAAATTCTCAACATCGCGTAACTCATCAACTGTTAATTTTGAAAAATGTGAAAAATCGAATCGCAAATATTTTGAATGTACCGCAGATCCTTTTTGCTCTACATGCTCTCCTAAAACCTCCCTTAATGCTTGATGCAGCAAATGTGTTGCCGTATGATTACACTCTGTTCTATGACGCTGTTTAGCATCAACCACTGCTTTAAACGTTTCGTCTATATGCTTTGGTAAATTTTTAGTAAAATGAATAATAACATTATTTTCCTTTTTGGTATCTAGAATATAAACAACATCGCCATGTGCATCTTCCAAATAGCCTTTATCTCCAACTTGCCCGCCACCTTCAGCATAAAACGGTGTTAAGTTAAAAACCAATTGGTACATTTCGCCATCCTTTTTAGAAACTACTTTTCTAAATCGTGTTAATTTTACATGAGCTTCAAGTGTATCGTAACCCACAAACTCTTCTTCTGCATCATCAACTAAGATACTCCAATCGTCAGTTGACATCTCACTCGCTGCACGAGAACGTTTTTTTTGTTTTTGCAATTCTTCATTAAACCCTTTTTCATCAAGATTTAAATTCTTTTCACCTAAAATAAGCGCCGTTAAATCTATTGGAAAACCATAAGTATCATATAATTCGAAAGCTTTTTCTCCTGAAATGGTATCCCCTTTTGTTTCTTCAACAATTCTATTAAGCAACACCAAACCTTGATCTAATGTTCTTAAAAACGATTGTTCTTCTTCTTTAATAACATTTTCAATTAACTGTTTTTGAGCTTTTAATTCAGGGAATGCTTTTCCCATTTTTTTACTTAAAACATCAACTAACCTATAAATGAATGGTTCTTTTTTATCAAGAAAAGTAAAACCATAGCGTACGGCACGACGTAAAATTCTTCGAATTACATAACCAGCTCCAGTATTACTAGGTAATTGTCCGTCTGCAATTGAAAAAGCCACCGCACGAACATGGTCTGAAATCACACGAATTGCAACATCTGCCTTTTCGTTTTTACCATATTTTTTATTAGTAATGGTTTCAATTTCTCTTATTATAGGTGTAAATACATCGGTATCGTAATTAGATTGAACACCTTGTAAAACCATACATAAACGCTCAAACCCCATACCAGTATCGATATGTTTATCTGGAAGATTTTCTAAACTACCAGTTGCTTTTCGGTTGTATTGCATAAATACCAAGTTCCATATTTCAACCACTTGGGGATGATCCATGTTTACTAACTCTTTCCCATCTATTTTTGCTTTTTCTTCAGCAGAACGTATATCTACGTGTATTTCACTACAAGGTCCACAAGGTCCTTGCTCTCCCATTTCCCAAAAGTTGTCCTTTTTATTTCCTTTTAAAATACGGTCTTCGGCAATAAATTGTTTCCAAAAATTATAAACTTCGGTATCCATAGGAAGTTTATCTGCATCATCGCTTCCTTCAAAAACGGTAACATATAAAATATCTTTATCTATCCCATAAACTTCGGTTAACAATTCCCAAGCCCAAGCAATAGCTTCTTTTTTAAAATAATCGCCAAAACTCCAATTTCCTAACATTTCAAACAAGGTGTGGTGGTAGGTGTCGTAACCAACTTCCTCTAAATCATTATGTTTTCCAGAAACACGCAAACATTTTTGAGAGTCGGCAATTCTATTGTTTTTTGGCTGTGCATTTCCTAAAAAATATTCTTTAAAAGGCGCCATTCCAGAATTTACAAACATTAGCGTAGGATCGTCCTTTAGCACCATTGGCGCAGATGGAACAATACTGTGTTTCTTTTCTTCAAAAAAACTTAAAAATTTAGATCGAATATCTTGTGATTTCATTTACTGTAATGGGTAATACCGTTGCTGTTAAATTATTTTAATTGCAAAACAATTTTTATATTTGGTCGTTTGCATATTAAATTCAACGTTTACGTTAATTTTTCAATTGCAAAAATAGTATAATTTAAACAATGAGTAAGGTAAAATATTATTACGATTCTGAATCACTTTCTTACCGAAAAATAGAACGCAAAAAAAGAACTACCTTTAAGTACACTATGTTCTTTCTTTTAGCCTCTGCTTTATTTGGCTTTTTATTTGTTTTTTTAGCGAGTCAGTATGTGGAGTCGCCTAAAGAGAAAGCTTTAAAAAGAGAATTGCAAAACTCGCAATTGCAGTTTGAATTACTCAATAAAAAAATGAATGAAGCCGAAGCTGTTTTGGCTAATGTTGCCGATAGAGACAATAATATTTATCGCGTATATTTTGAAGCAAACCCTATTCCCGATGAGCAGCGTAAAGCAGGATTTGGAGGTATTAACAGATATAAAAGTTTAGAAGGCTTTGATAACTCTAAACTTATTATTGAAAGTAATAAACGTATCGATGTGTTGCAAAAGCAAATTGTTGTACAATCTAAATCACTAGATGAAATTGCAACACTTGCTGAAGAAAAAGAAAAATTACTAGCTGCTATTCCTGCTATACAACCAGTGAGTAATGAAGACTTAACGCGTATGGCTTCGGGTTATGGCATGCGCTCAGACCCATTTACTAAAGCCAGAAAAATGCATTGGGGTATGGACTTTACAGCACCTCGTGGTACACCAATTTATGCTAGTGGTGATGGTGTGGTTAAACGTGCAGACTCTAGAGCCACAGGTTACGGCAAGCATATACGAATAGACCACGGGTATGGTTACACAAGCCTGTACGCACATTTGTATAAATATAATGTTAGAAAAAACCAAAAAGTTAAACGAGGCGATCTTATTGGGTTTGTTGGTAGTACAGGGCGATCTCAAGCACCTCATTTACATTACGAAATATTTAAAGACGGCGATCGTATTAACCCGATAAATTTTTATTACGGAAGTTTAACTGCTGAAGAATTTAACAAGCTTTTAGAGCATGCTTCTTTAGAAAATCAATCTTTAGACTAATGTATATAGATTTACCAGAAAAACGATATTACGCTATTGGAGAAGTTGCCAAAGCTTTTGGAGTTAACACGTCTTTAATTAGATTTTGGGAAAAAGAATTTGACGCCTTAAAACCAAAAAAGAATGCTAAAGGCAATAGAAAATTCACGCCTGAAGACATTAAAAATCTAAAGCTTATTTACCACCTTGTTAAAGAACGTGGTTTTACTTTAGATGGTGCAAAAATCCACCTTAAGGAAGAAAAACAGCAAACACTTAATAACTTTGAAATTATTAGCAAACTGGAAGATGTGAAAAATCAGCTAAAAAAAATAAAGGAGCATTTGTAACATTTTTGGTTTATTTTCAACTTATCTATAATTACTATTAAAAATTATCAACTTATAACATTACTATTATGAAAAAATGGCTACCCTTAATTATCTCTATTGGTCTAATTTTACTACTTGTTAAATGGGGAATAGGAGTTAATAATATGCTTATTGAAAAACGAGGTGTATCAGAAGTTCAATGGGCAAATGTTGAAAGCTCATATCAAAGAAGAGCAGACCTAATACCAAATCTAGTCGCTACAGTTAAAGGTTATGCTTCACATGAAAAAGAAACTTTAGAAGGTGTAATTAAAGCACGATCTGAAGCTACAAAAACGACAATTAATGTTGCAGATTTAACTCCTGAAAAAATAGCTCAATTTCAACAAGCACAACAAGGTTTAAGTGGAGCATTATCAAAATTACTATTAACTGTTGAACGTTATCCAGATTTAAAAGCAGATAAAAGTTTTCTAGAATTACAATCGCAACTTGAAGGTACAGAAAACCGAATAAACGTTGAGAGAAATAGATTCAATCAAATTGCAGGAGAATATAATATTATAATTCAAAAAATCCCAACAAATTTTATTGCAAGCCTAAGAGGTTTCGAGGGTATACCATTATTTAAATCTGACGCTGATAGTAAAAATGCTCCCAAAGTAGAATTTTAATGTCTAAAATAGAAGACTTCCTTTCTGTTACTGAAGAACAAGAAATTGTTGAAGCTATTAGATTAGCAGAATTAAACACATCTGGCGAAATACGTGTACATATTGAAAAAAACGCTAAAGGCGATGCGACTAATCGTGCCTTAGAGCTTTTCCATACTTTAAAAATGGATAACACTAAACTTCAAAATGCCGTATTAATTTATGTTGCTGTTGAAGACAAAACCTTTGTTATTTATGGTGATACTGGAATTAATAAAATGGTTGCTGATGATTTTTGGGATAGCACTAAAAATCTTATGCAATCGCATTTTAAATCAGGAAATTTTAAACAAGGACTGGTTGATGGCATCTTAAAATCGGGTGAGCAATTAAAGGCTTATTTCCCATATGCAGATGACGACACCAACGAATTATCAAATGAAATTTCAAAAGGATAGAATTTAAAGTATGCAGTCTTCACTCTTCAGTATTCAGTCATTTACTAAACGAAAAAGTGTAATTCTTTCTTTACTACTCGCGCTTTTTGTTATAGGAACAACTTCTGCTCAATTTAAGATTCCAGACATCCCGAAACACCAAACCAGTGTTTACGATTATATTAATTTACTTTCTGAATCTCAAAAAAACAATTTAGAACGAAAACTCATTAAGTATTCTGATACCACCTCAACACAAATAGTAATCGCCATTATTAATTCTACTGAAGGTGAAAATATTAATTATTTAGGCGCGCAATGGGGACAAAAATGGGGTATTGGGCAAGCTAAAGAAGATAATGGTATCTTAATATTACTAGCTAAAAATGACAGAAGAATAGCTATAAATACAGGTTATGGTATTGAACACCTTTTAACCGATGCTTTATCTAAGCGCATTATTGAACGCGATATAATCCCCTATTTTAAACAAAACGATTACCCTAGTGGTTTAAACCGAGGGGTTTATGCCATATTTGAAGTTTTAAATGGCGAATATCAAGGTAGTCGTAAAAGTAATAGTGAATTCCCTATTGGTTTTATATTTATTCTCATTTTTATATTTATAATCATCCTTATATCTATTTCTAAAAATAGACGTGGCGGTGGTGGTAACCGAGGGAATAGAAATAATGGCATTGATATTTTAGAGGCTATTATTTTAAGTAATATGGGTAGAGGTAGCTACAGAAGCGGCTCATCGAGTGGTGGTTTCGGCGGAAGTTCTAGTAGCGGTGGCGGTTTTGGTGGCGGCTTCGGTGGCGGTGGCGCCTCTGGCGGTTGGTAATTTATTCATCACAAAACCTTAATCGTTTTAAGATCTATAACCTCTCCTCCTATTATTTTTCATTTTTATTCCTTGTAATGAATTAAATTTCCAACTAAAACTTAGCATAAAATATTGCTGTAGCACTGTACTTTGAGAATCTTCAATATAATTTGCTGTAGCTATACGACGCGCATTGGTGTTTTGATTTAACAAATCGTAAGCTTTTAAAGTTACAATAGCTTTCTCTTTTAAAACAGAATATGCTAAAGTAGCATTCCAGAACCATGCGCTTTTTTGAAATCCATCTGCAATGTTAGGGTTATAACTATAAGATATATTATTACGCCACTCCAAATTTTCGGGTAAAAATGTTGTTGTATTTAAATTAAGCGAGTGAAAAACAAATTCTTCATCTTTAAACGCCTGTAAATCATAAGAGTTATTTGTAAATGATAATCGATATTCTGGTCGTACCCTCATTACGTCTCTCCATTCAAATTCTAAGTTTAAACTTGGGCCAATGGTTTTTACTTTACTAGAATATTTAACGGCATTATTAAAGTTAATATTTCTATTAATACTAGACCTTATACCACCACCTATGCTAATGTTTTTAACACTATCTAACTTAACTCTTTTTCTATAAAACGCAACGGCACTAACATTGTAATTACCATCTACGTTTTCAAAAGTTGTCGTTCTTACCAAGTCTTCATCTATTGTAGATTTAGATATAACTTCATTATTATTAAAGTCAGTATTTAGCCTACTATAAAAGCCAGATCGTTTTTGAAAATCGAAACTTCTAAAGCTCACAGATAATCTATGTCTGTTAGAAGGTTCTAATTCAGGGTTTCCTACAACCGTATTAAGCGGATTTGTTATATTTTGAAATGCTTGTAATTGCGTTAATTGTGGTGGTGTGTTATTTAGTGAATATTCTGTATTTATTGACGATTTTGCGCTAAAATTATACCTAAAATAACTATCGTACTGAAAATTTTCAAATCGTCGCTTTATAGTAAACTCTGGTCGTAATAAATCTCTATTTTCTAAAACTCTAAAAATATAACTTGTATTAAACCCAGTAGAGAGTTTCCCTTTGTTGTACGACAGTTTTAGTCTTGGGGTATTGCGTTCATCATTATACTTAAAATCGGTACTTAAATCGGCATCAAAAACCGCATAATTTTCATCGCCATCTTTATTAAAAGAACTTAATTCATTTTCACTTTTATTGTTTACATAATTATAACTAAAATCTAAAAACAACACTTTACTTTTTATAGGTACTCTATACGTAATTCCTGTTGATAAATTTCTTGTTTTATTATTTCCTGCTCTAAATTGGTCTCTTAGAATTTCTTGAGAGACTATAGGATTATCTGAATCTAAAGGGTTTTCGTCATAAATTCGAGTTGTTGATTCTAAAAAATCATCAGATTCTGAATCATTTATTTGATTATTCATATAAGCACGAACAAAGCCACCATTTGAACCATAACGCTTTGTAATACTTAATTCATTCCTGAAATTTTTAACATTATTTTCAACAAAAGATGACGAGTTAGATTCGTTTGTTAATAGCCTATCAATATCTCTTGATTCAACGTTTCTTTCTGATGTTGTTTTAGTTTTAACATAATTAAACTGAGGTTCAATATTAATATACAGTGTAGAATCTAATTTAATTTCGAAATCTGAATTAACCCTATGATTATCACTAGAACTAAGCGATTTTGAATTAGATTCTGTAAAAAATCGCGTGTCTGCTAAAATATTTTCTCTATTTGTTGATGACTCATTATTAGAGTCGCTACCAGAATAAAAATAATCTCCAGATACTTCAAATTTTTCACCATATGTATCGGCATAATTAATTCCAGACGTTTTAGATGTTGTAATACCAGAGCCACCACCAAACGAACGCCCTCTAACCCTATACGAGCCACCAGAACCGCCACCAAACATTTCTCTAATTTCTCCAAAACTAAACCCAGGAGCATTAATATTATTGCCTCCAGCTAACACACTAACACGTTGGTCGTTATTAAACTTATTGTACATTCCTGCTAACTCGTAGCGTTTATCGGTTCCTACACCTGCAACAACTCTAGCAAAAACGCCTTTATTGTTTTCCTTTTTTATTGTTAGATTAATTGTTTTATTTTCAGAATTAACAACTTCTCCTGAAAAAGCCTGTGCTTTGGTTTTTGTATCGGTCACCTGTATTTTATCTATAATTTCTTTGCTTAGGTTTCTGGTTGTAATAGTGGGGTCGTTACCAAAAAAAGATTTCCCGTTTACTAATATTTTATTAACATCTTTACCGTTAACGGTTATCTTTCCATCTTGATCTACTTCAACACCTGGTAATTGTTTTAACAAATCTTCTATATTGGCATCTTTTTTAGTTTTAAACGACTTGACGTTAAATTCTAAAGTATCTTTTTTAATAGTAATTGGAGCTCTTGATTGTATAACAACTTCACCTAATACACTAGCATCACTTTCAAGAGAAATCTCTTTTAAATCAACATCAGTGGTGTTTAATGAAATGATTTTCTTATAGGTTTTATAGCCTATATAGGACACGTATAAGTTTAAATTGGTATCGTACATTTTATCTTCTATAATAAACTCTCCATTTTTATCTGTGATTGAATAACTCACTACCGAACTATCTTTAACACGCTCTAAATAAACGGTTGCCGACTCTAAAGGACCATTAATATCCTGCGCGATTATAGTTCCTGAAATTTTAAATGATTTAGATTGAGTAAAAGAAAAAAATGTGCTCGATAAGGCTAAAAATAAAAAGAGATGCTTCATTAAGTGATTGATTGATTTTGAATAAGACTATTACGCTTTCAAAAAGTTTAATGCTTATTTGCGCTTTAGGAAAACTTTAACATTTTCCTGTTTTAAGCAGGCATAAATATTTGATTGCACCAATCCTTTTCTTAACTAAAACTTAAAGTTTTGTATGTAAGCGCGTATGTTACTTTTTCCGCATATACACACTAATAGGTACTCCTTTAAAATCGAAGTGCTCGCGTAACTTATTCTCTAAAAAGCGTTTGTAAGCATCTTTTACATACTGCGGAAGGTTGCAGAAAAAAGCAAATTGCGGTTGTGGTGTTGGTAATTGCATGATGTACTTAATCTTAACAAATTTTGCTTTATATGCTGGTGGTGGATAGTTTTCAATAATTGGTAACAAAACTTCATTTAAAACACTTGTTTTAATTTTTTTAGCACGATTCTTATAAACCTCTACAGCCGTTTCAATAGCTTTAAAAATACGTTGTTTTGTTAATGTCGAAATAAAAACAACGGGGACATCTGTAAAAGGTTCCATTTGTTTTTTAATAGCTTGTTCGTATGCTTTCATAGACTTATGATCTTTCTCTACTAAGTCCCATTTGTTAACTAAAACCACAATCCCTTTTCTGTTGCGTTCGGCTAACCAAAATATATTTTGCACTTGACCATCAAAACCACGAGTTGCATCTAAAACTAATAAACACACATCGGCATGCTCAATAGCACGCACACTACGCATCACAGAATAGAACTCTAAATCTTCTTTAACTTTAGATTTCCGTCTAATACCTGCTGTGTCTACCAAATTAAATTCAAAACCAAAACGGTTATATTTTGTATCAATAGCGTCACGAGTGGTTCCTGCAATATCGGTTACTATATACCGATCTTCACCTATTAAAGCATTAATAAATGATGATTTTCCTGCATTTGGGCGACCAACTACAGCAAATCTAGGTAGTATATCTTCTTCAATGTCTTCATATTCTGGTAAAGCATCAACTAAATCATCTAGCAATTCTCCTGTGCCACTACCATTTATGCTTGCAATAGTATAATAATCGCCTAAACCTAATGCATAAAACTCAACAGCATCTTCGGCACGCTTACCATTATCTACTTTGTTTACAACCAAAAAAACAGGTTTATTAACTTTGCGAAGTAGCTTCGCTACATCTTCATCCATACCTGTAACGCCAGTTTCCACATCAACCATAAAAATAATAGCATCAGCTTCATCAATAGCCAATTCTACTTGTTTATCAATTTCAGCTTCAAACACATCATCACTTCCCAATACGTAACCACCAGTATCAATTAAAGAAAACTCTTTACCATTCCAGTCACTTTTACCATAATGACGATCTCTGGTTACACCGCTAACAGCATCAACAATGGCTTCTCTTCGTTGTATTAAACGATTAAAAAATGTTGATTTACCCACATTTGGACGACCTACAATAGCTACTATATTACTCATAATCTTTAATTTACCTTCAACAGCGTATCGCTGATATGTTATATTTCTTAATTCTGAAATATTTTGCAAAAATAGGAAATATACGCCATGCACAACTCTTTTTTGGCAAAGATCTGTTTGAAGCTGAAATTGAATAAAAAATAGTACTTTACAGTGATTAAAAATAAATGAATGCCAACAACCAACAACATTGTTTTAAGACCCCGTTTTAAAATTGAAATAGAAAAGAATAATGAGACGGTGTTAAAAGCTTTTGAAACAGCTAAAACCACAGAATCTGAATTTATAATTACCAGATTAGACGACCATGTTTTTATTAAATTCCCCAAACACAAACAACATTTTTGGTCGCCTCAATTACATTTAGAAATTAATGAAGTTGATAAAAACACTTCTTTACTTTATGGGTTATTTAGTCCTAACCCAACGGTTTGGACTATGTTTATGTTTTTTCATTTTATAGTAGCAGGGTTATTTATTGCATTTGGAATTTGGGCTTACACAAACTGGTCTCTAAAAAGTTCGTATGCTATACAAGTAAGCTTAATGCTTTTAATGGTAATTATCTGGATTGCGCTTTATTTTGCAGGCAGTATTGGTAAAGCATCAAGTAAGAATGATATGCATTTACTTAATGATTTTATGACTAAAATATTAAAAACTGTAGTTTAGTTATTATAACCAAAACGCTTTAATTGATTTTGATTACTACGCCAGTTTTTATTTACTTTAACATATAGTTCTAAATGAATTTGTTTACCAAAAAAAGCCTCTAAATCTTTTCTAGCGGCAATACCTACTCGCTTTAACGCAGAGCCTTTATGACCAATAATAATCCCTTTTTGAGTGTCGCGCTCCACCATAATTACTGAGCGAATTCTTATTATTTTATCTTCTTCAAAAAACTCTTCAGTTTCTATTTCAACAGCATAAGGTATTTCCTTTTTATAATGAAGTAGAATTTTTTCCCGTATGGTTTCGTTTATAAAAAAGCGTTCTGGTTTATCGGTTAGTTGATCTTTAGGATAAAATGCTGGGGATTCTGGAAGCAACTCAATAATGCGATTAAACACTTCTTTAACATTAAATCCTTCTAAGGCTGAAATAGCAATAATTTCGGCATTAGATACTTTTTTTGCCCAAAACTGCACTTGGGTTTCTAACTGCTCTTGGTTAGATTTATCGATCTTATTTAAAAGTAATAGTACGGGTATTTTTGAATTTGTAATCTTATTAAAAAAAGCATCGTCTTTTAATTCTTGTTCACCAATTTCAACCATATAAAGTAATACATCGGCATCTTCAAAAGCCGATTTTACAAACCCCATCATAGATTCTTGTAATTCGTATGCAGGCTTTATAATTCCTGGAGTATCACTAAATAATACTTGAAAATCGTCACCGTTTACAATACCTAAAATTCTATGACGTGTTGTTTGCGCCTTAGATGTTATGATTGATAACTTCTCACCCACAAAGGCATTCATTAATGTAGATTTACCCACATTAGGATTTCCTATAATATTTACAAAACCTGCTTTATGGCTCATTATTTATTTTTTAATGCTGTGCAAAGTTACAATCTAGAATTGTTAATTGTGCCATTATTATTATAAAACAAAAAAACAGGAAGCGTTGCCTCCTGTTTTTAAATATCAATTGTAGATTTTATTACTTCACTTCTAATAATTCAACTTCAAAAATTAAAGCATCAAAAGGTTTAATTTTTCCTCCTGGACGTGGATTTGCGCCATAAGCTAATTCTTGAGGTACAAAAAACTTGTATTTTGCGCCAGGCGACATTAATTGTAAGCCTTCTGTCCAACCCCTTATTACTCCATTTAAACCAAATTCTATAGGGTCTTTTTCTAGTGAGCTATCAAAAACTTCTCCATCTATAGTAGTCCCATGGTAATGTACTTTTACTCTAGAAGTCGCTTTTGGCTTATCTCCGTTTCCTTCTTTTAATACAGTATATTGTAATCCGCTAGCTGTAGTTTGCACACCTTCTTTTTCTTTATTTTCTTCTAAAAAGTTTTCACCTGCTACTTTATTATCATGATAAGTTACTTCTGCTTCTTTTAATGCTTCTGCTTGTCTTTTTGCAGCTAGAGCTTCTTGTTTTTCTCTTATTTGAGGTTGAATTTTTTGTAAATATGTTTGTATCAATTTTTGTGATTCGCTTTTTTCAATCAAAACTTCTGACGAATCTCTAGTATTTAAATACCCTTGAATAAATCGGTCATTGTCAAAATCTATAAAACCTTCTTCTACACTTTGAGCTACACTCATACCAATAGCATAACTTACTGAATCAATTTCAGTTTTTAATGGTTCATTGCTAACACCATTTTTATTATTACAAGAGAATAATACTGATACCATTAAAACAGCACCTAAAAATTTAATTGTTTTCATTTTTATATTTTAATTTTTATTTCACGCCAAAAGTAACAATTTAAATTCAGTATAAAAACAAAGACCAATACTATTACATCTACAAATTGTAAGCCGTAAAATTATAGGTTGTTTTTAGAATGTAATTTGATGTATTCTGTTGGAGAGTACTGCATTGTTTTTTTAAACTGTCTGTTAAAATTAGATATATTATTAAATCCAGATTCAAAACATATTTCGGAAATATTATTTTTATTCTCAATTAATAATTTACATGAATATCCCACACGAACTTCATTTAAATACTCACTAAATGTTTTTCTGTTTACACGCTTAAAAAATCGGCTAAATGCCGAAGGGTTCATATGAGCTACGTTAGCAACATCTGTTAATGTTATGTTTTCTTTAAAGTTTTTTATAATATATTCATAAACATTTTCTAAATTCTTCTTGCCAGTCATTTTAAACGAATTTATAAATCCGCTACTGGATAACAATTTATAATCTTTATGTTTTGACAAAAGATTTAAGATTTTAAAAAACTTAATTGTTTTATCGAACCCTTCTAACTTCTCAATATTTTTCATCCACTTGGTGACTAATTTTAAGTCTCCTGAGAATTTTATGCCATGTTTTGCTTTTTCAATTAAATTTTTAATTAAAAGCATTTCAGACATATTAAAAAACTCCTTTCCTGCGAAATGCTCGTTAAAATGGATGGATAAAGCCTGAGCTTCTAATTTTGAACCTGCTTCAAAATACTCCTTATCATTTAATAACATATGAGGTAAGTTCTTTCCAATTAAAACAATATCTCCTTTACTAAATTGCTCAATATTATCCCCTATAAACCTAGTCCCTTCACTTTTTAATACTAAAACCAATTCTAATTCTGGGTGGTAATGCCATACTTTTAGGAAGTGGGTATCGCAATGATTTGTAACCAAAAAAGAGTTATTATTTAAACTACTTCTATCTAATAAATGTAATTTCATATTGGTTATAATTCATTAAATCACTGCCAATATAAATATTAACGCACTATTATAACTTAAAAATAAGTTAAAAAAGCAATAAAAGTATTAATTGTAATACTTTTATTGCTTTTTTAACTAACACTTAATAATATGTGGTTATTTATTTTCTATACTATGTTTAGCATAATTTAACTCCATAGCATCAAATCTATTGGAAATATATTGCAATCTTGTATAAAAATCTTCCCAATTTCTTGATTCTTTTGGTGTCCAAACAACCTCTGATAAAGCTGTCATTCGTGGTAAAATCATATACTCAACATAGTCTGTTGTTTTCATATATTCTGTCCAAACATTACCTTGTGCGCCTAAAATATATTTGGCTTCTTCTTCTGTTAATTCTTCTGGGGTTGGCTCGTATGCATAAACATCAGAAACTGTAGTATTGCCACCAATAGCTAGTGGTTCTTTAGTTTTTGCTTCTTCATCTTTTACTTGATAATGATCGAAGTAACAAGAGTGCCCAGGTGTCATCATGACATTATGATGTTGTTTTGCTGCTTCAATACCGCCTTTGGTTCCTCGCCATGACATAACTGTTGCATTTGGTGCTAAACCGCCTTCTAGTATTTCGTCCCAACCAATAATACTTTTTCCTTTAGAGTTTAAGTATTTTTCAATTCTTTGAATAAAATAACTTTGTAATTCATGCTCGTCATGTAAACCTTCATTTTTAATTCTGGTTTGGCATTTAGGACATCGTTCCCAATTTGCTTTAGGGCATTCGTCTCCGCCAATATGTATATATTTAGCAGGAAATAATGGAATAACTTCATCTAAAACATTTTGTAAAAACGCAAAAGTTTTTTCATCACCTGCACAATAAACATCATCAAAAACTCCCCAAGTTTCTTGTACTATTTTTGGTGTACCTGCTGCCTGAATGCCTTTACCTTTCTGAGACCCCATATCTTTAGTTATTATGGTGGGCTCCTCTGGAAAACAACTTAAGTAAGGATAAGCTGCAATTGCTGCACCACTGTGCCCTGGTAATTCAATTTCTGGAATAACAGTTACGTGTCTTTCAGTGGCATATTTTACAATATCTTTAACTTCTTCTTGTGTATAAAATTCGCCATATTCCTTTTCATCATTTCCTGTTCCTGGGTGATGATCTATTATTGTTCCATATCTTTTAGACCCTATTTCTGTTAGTTTTGGGTACTTTTTAATTTCAATACGCCACCCTTGATCTTCTGTTAAATGCCAATGGAACGTATTCATTTTATGCAATGCAATTAAGTCTATATATTTTTTTACAAAACTTACAGGAAAAAAATGACGCGCGACATCTAAATGCATTCCTCTATAAACGTATCTAGGGTTATCTTTAATCATTACCGAAGGAATTGTTAGTTCTTCGATTTCATTATCTCCAGATTCTATAGATGCTGGCATTAATTGTCTTAAGGTTTGAATACCATAAAACACGCCTTTTGCTGTTTTACCAGAAATTACAATGCCTTTATATGTTACAACTAAAGCATAACCTTCGTCATTATCGATAGTATCATCAATTTTTAACCTAATGTCACCAATCATTCCAGTTTCAAAAGTAGCATTGGTATTAGCTACATGATTTAACATTTCAGTAAGATATGTACCTTCATTCTCTAACTTTGCGTCGCCAGTTATTTTTATATTAGGACTTACTAAAAACCGCCCCTTTGATGTTTCTATAGAAACTGGTTTTGGAATAATTTGATAATCTTGCTCCGAATTTGCAATGTCTTTATATTTATTAGAACATGAAACTGCTAATAAACAAACCATTGCGAATGCTATAATTCTCATTTTAATTTACTTTTTATAGTTATTATTTTATTTACCAAAACCAAAATACATGATCTATTAAAGTTGATTTAGCAGGCTGAAAATACTGAACCTATATATTAATAGTAATTTTTTTCGCTAAACAACTTCAATTGCTCTGTATATACCTAATATAAATACCATCAACAAAATTTAGCTTATTTCTCCTAATTCTACTTAGTAATCACACCAATTTCTGCTGCAGATATTCGTGAATCATTATCTACTATTTTTACACCTTTCATTTTTATATAACGTCCTTTTACAGCCTTAAAATGAATGGTTTGCTCTATAGGATTGTTCTTAATATTCCCAAATTCACCAGAAGCGGCAATTTTCCAATTTTTATTATTTGTACTTACCAAAAATTGATAGTTAGACACAATACCGTCGGGGTGTCTCCCATGAACTGGCATATAAGTAAATCCTTTTAAATTATATTCTGCTCCTAAATCTATTATAATTTCCTTTGGTGAATCGTCATTTGAATTGGAAGTCCAATTTGTGTTTTTATCACCATCAATACTATTTTGGGCTTCTTCAATTTTACCAGAACTAACTTTAATAACATGCCAGTTCTTTTTACTCACATCCAAATTAACTTTTAAAGGTTTTGTTTGTTCTTTATTATCAGGATTATATGCAATAACATTTAATTCTGTTGGCGAATCAACCATAAATGGTTTACTATATTTAATTGAAGTTGATGACGGTTTTGTGTCATCAGTAGTATAATAAATCTCTATATTTTTATCTGCCACAGCTATAGTTACTTCACCGTCTTTAGATCTTTTAACTTTTGGTTGAGTTAATAGGTTTGGAGCTCGGTACAATTCAATATTAGAGATAGTTATTGCTGCTTTTGCAGAAATATTAACTCTAACTTTTGAAGCTTTAACGGTATCGAATCGTAAAATACGTTTATCGCCAATAGTAGTTTGAGAGTCTATTAATGTCCATGAGTCATTAACTTTTGCTTCAACAGTAAACGATTTAACGCGTTGCCCTAAAGGAATATATTCTTCTAACAATATTCTATTGACTTCGGTTGGTTTATTAAAAGCAAGTGTGATTGAAGCCTCTAAAACATCATCATCTGTTGCCCAATATGTATTTTCATTTCCATCATTTACTTTATTTGCATCGAATTTTGAACTCCCACCTCGACTATTTGTTGCCGAAACAGCAAGACCTTCAGCTAAATTTTTTGAAAAATCTTTTTCAACTTGCTCTTTTAAAGCCATTAGTTTTTCAACATCTTTTTCATGAACTATACCTCTATAATCTACTGGTAAGTTTAAAAGTAGAGATCCGTTTCTCCCTATCGATTTATAATAAATATCTACTAAGTGCTCTAATGATTTTACTTGCGAATCTTCTGCCGGATGGTAATACCACCCTGGTCTAATAGACACATCGCATTCTGCTGGCACCCAATGTGTACCATCTTCGTGCCCCGAACGTAACTCTTTATATCTTGGATAACCTGGGTGTACTTCGTCTCTCCTTAGTAAACTCCAATTGGTTTCGTTTGCCCAACCTTGCTCGTTTCCAACCCAACGAACTCCTGGACCTCCATCTCCAAAAATAACAGCGTTTGGTTGTAACTCTCTAACAATAGCAATGGCTTTACCCCATTGATAATATGTTTTATTATCAATTTTACGCACCTCGTTTGCGCCTCCATAATACCCAGAACCACCATTTGCACCATCGAACCAAACCTCGAAAATATCGCCGTAATTGGTTAACAATTCTCGTAATTGATTATGAAAATATGTTACATATTCGGGTTTTCCGTATTGTGCATGATTTCTATCCCATGGCGATAAATACACTCCCATTTTTAATCCGAATTCTTTACACGCCTCAGACAATTCTTTTAAAACATCTCCTTTGCCATCTTTCCATGGTGAATTTTTAACAGAATGCTCTGTATACTTTGATGGCCACAAACAAAATCCATCATGATGTTTTGCTGTTAAAATCACCCCTTTCATACCAGCTTCTTTCATGGTTTTAACCCATTGTCTTGTATCTAATTCCGTTGGATTAAAGGCACTTGGGCTTTCGCCTCCAAGCCCCCATTCCATATTAGTAAACGTATTCATATTAAAATGAACAAACCCGTAATATTCCATATCATGCCAAAGCAATTGACGCTCTAAAGGAATTGGCCCATAAGGTTCTGGAGCAGGCGTATTATTACAGGCTTGCACTAAGCCTAGTAACAAAGTAAAAACTAAAACGCGATAGTGTGTTCTATAATTCATATATATTATATTTAATTTTTATCTATTTGAAATGTCCAAGCATCATGAGACGGTAGCTCTGAATACCTTATGGTAGATGTATTTATAATCATAGTATTATTTTCGTATGTCCACATTAAAGGTTTATCTAACCCTAACATTGAAACTGTGGCATTTTTACCTGGATTTGGAATATTTAAAACTAACTGGTCTTCTGGCCATTCAAAACTTATTGCAGAAACCTTATTATTATTTTGAGTATAGCATAAATATGTTTTAAGAGATTTATAAACGCCTGTAATACCTTGTTGACTTTTATTTTTATTTAAAAAGAAAGATGATGACGGTATTAATTGTTTTTCAACATTTTTAGTACTCCAATACAGAGCAATGGAAGCATTTTGTTGCTTTTCTCTATATTTTATATGAATAGGATATAGTTGTCCTGATTTAAGTTTGATGCGCCCTTTTGAAGACGAACTTGTTTTAGCTCCCATAACTTCAGATTGAGATCCTACTGCTGTATAATTTTGATTAATAATTTGTTTACCATCAATAAAAACAGCAGCTTCATCGTCTGCCTTAATTTCAAATGTAAAGTCACCAGATGCTGGTGCTTCTATAAATCCGTACCATTCTACAGAAAAGGCATCTTCTTTTATACCTTTCATTGGAGAATTTCTCACCCAATTAAAATGTATATTTTCATCAACACGTTCTATAGCAACTTCTTTTTCTTCTTCTTTAATAGCATATGTTTTAGCTCCATAAATAGCATTGCCATTAATACGCAACCACGCTCCCAATTGTAATAATCTTTCTTGTTGAATTAATGGAATTTGACCATCTGCTTTAGGACCAACATTTAAAATCATACCGCCTCCATTTGCAACAGTTTGCACAAAACGATGTATTAATTCTTTAGAGGTTCCGTAAGCTTCTAAATCTTCATTTCTATTTAATCCAAACGAACGCCCAATACCTCTAACTTCTGTCCATGGTCTATTTGTTACCTTAATACCTGCACTATATTCTGGCGTTAAAAACCCTATTTTAAGACCTCTACCCCATCTATTATTTACAATGGCATCATCGCCAACTAAATTATAATACCAATGAATTAGTTCTGCGGCATGCCATTGTTTTGCAGAGTTAAACCATTCGCCATCAGCAAAAACAAGCTCTGGTTTATACGTTCCTATTAATTCTTTAAATTGAGGAATCATATAGTTTTCTACATACTCTCCTATATTGTCATGTGGATCTGTATACCAACGGTGCAACGGATGATTCCACTCTGGTAAAGAATAATACAAACCCATTTTAAGGTCTGTTTTTCTTATTGCTGCTGTTAATTCTCCAACTATATTTCGTTTTGGTCCCACATCTACACTATTCCAGTTTCTACTATATTTACTAGGCCATAAAGCAAAACCATCGTGATGTTTTGAAACCAACATAATATATTTAGCACCTGCATTTTTAAATAAGGTTGCCCACTCATCTGGATTAAACAATTCGGCCTTAAATAATGGTGCAAAATCTTTATAAGTAAAATTTTGCCCATAGGTTTCTTTCATAAAATTAGTACGCAAAGTATCTTTAAGTTGTAACCCTCTTAAAAACCATTCGCCATAAGCCTCTTTACTTCCATAAGAAGGAACAGAATACAATCCCCAATGAATAAAAATACCCAACTTAGCATCTTTAAACCATTGTGGGTATGGACGCTCTGTTATTTCTTTTATGTAATCGACCTCATTTCCTTTTTGTGCAAAAGATGAAAATAATACGAAAAATAAACAAACAAGTAATAGGTGTTTTTTCATCATTATCAATTTAATTTTATGATTTATCCTAATTCTTCAAATGTAACATAAAACCAATATTTTGTGCCACAACATATAAGACCAACTACAATATTATTTTTGCTAAAACCTATATTAATTGCAATGTTTGGTACACATGCAAATTAATTATTAATAGATATTTCTACTAAAACTGGTAAATGATCTGAGGGGTATTTACAGTCTTTTGAATCGCTTAAAACAGCATATTTATTAACTTTAATATTCTCTTTGCTTGTATAAATATAGTCGATACGATCTGTTACTGGTTTATTGAAATTAAAACCATTAAATGTTCCTGTAGGACCAAAAGGCATAGACAAACATATTGTTTTACTATCATTTAAAACACTAGATAAATATTGAATAGGTTTACTCTCTGGTTTTAAGTTTAAATCTCCCATAACTACAACTGGATATTTGTTTGCGCTAAGCGATTCTAAGGTTTTAACAATAAGCTTTGTATTTTGCAATCGGGCGTCTTTACCTATATGATCAAAATGTGTGTTAAACACCCAAAAATGTTGATTGGTATTAACAGCTTTAAACAAAGCATAGGTGCAAATACGCTCCATAGAAGCATCCCAACCTACCGAAATTTTATTTGGTGTTTTAGATAGCCAAAATGTAGATGCTTTTACAACTTTAAGCCTACTGGCATTATAAAAAATGGCACTATATTCCCCTTTTGTTTTACCGTCATCTCTTGCTACACCAACATATTTATAATCAATCAAAGTACTATCTAAATACCTTAGCTGTTGATGTAATCCTTCTTGAATACCAAAAACATCGGGTTCGTTATAAGCAATTTGATTACTTAAAAACGCCTTTCGGTTAGACCATTTATTTTCACCATCATTAGGATTATCGTATCTAATATTATACGTCATTACTTTATAAGTTTGCGCAAATAGCACACTTGACAAAACGCTAAAACATAAAGTTAAAAATAAGGTTTTCACTACATCATATTTAGTTAATTATAATTTCATCGGCGAATATCCATGACGGTAAACCAGCACCATGATGCCAATAAGGTGCTTTTTTTATACTATTGGCTCTAATTTTAATATAACGCGTTTTTATTGGGTTGAAATTCAAATTAAAATATTGAATATTGTTTACCTTACTTTTTTTAGTTAAAGGGTTTTCATTATTAACATTTCCGCGAGTTGTATATGTGTTACCATCTGTAGATGTTGAATATATGACTTGGGTTGGAAAAAACACAATATGATTAGTAACTTGCAAAAAAGCCATTGATAATGAGCTTATTTCTTGTTGTTCTTCCAAATCAATAATAGCTACTAAATCATTACCCTCGAAACCTAACCAATTCGAATAAAAATTACTTCCACCCAAAGCACCATCAGTTAGTGCTTGAGGATTCTCATTTGCATATTTCTTTGGTGTTGTTAACAATGTTACTGGTTTATCAATAGCTTTATTAGAGGTATTGGCAACTGTTATAGCCTTTTTATAGGCTTCGTAATAATTAGTAACGGTATACCCCATTTCGTTCATTAAGGTAATGTTGGCTTTGTTGCAAGTTGTTTTAAAGTTTTCAAGTAAGGCTGATACTTTTGTTGAGTTAGCCAAATTAAAATCATCTGAAATATTTTTTCTACATGCTTCTAAAACGGCATAATCAATACTAATTCGAGCAACTTTTACTCTTTCTAAAACCTCTTTTTTATCAGCTACAGCTTTTTCTGCATCATTAAAAAGTGTGGTATAGCTGGTTAATAATTCTGGACTTAAATAAGAACCAAAAGCTTGTGAGGGGTCGCCATATAAAAACAGAAAAAAATCTTTATCTTCTTTTATTTTTGAATGAATAACGTCTATATATTGTTTAATATAAGGGCCTGCTTCGTGGTAGTAGCCTGCTGTAAACTCTGAAACCACATCATCAAATTTTAAATTTGGTTGCCACAGTAATCTTGCCGTAACATACGAGCGCAATTCAAACAACTCACTTGGGTTGTTACTGTGCTGTTCAAAAACCCATTTCGCATTATTGGTTTTAAAAAATTCTATATTAGGTTTAAGCGTATGTAAGTTGGGGAAGGGTGCTAAAAAATTGGTAAACTGTGTGGTATAATCCCAAATTCGGATATTATTAGTTAATTTACTCCATCCTTTAATATCATTAGCAAAATCAGTGCATTTTTCGGTTATAGGCGCACTTCGGTCACATTCAATAGAACACAGGGTTATTAAAACATTTTTTAAAGGTTTTGTTTTACAAGGTTTACGCGTGTATTGATAGGCTAAAGTTGAAATAGTTTTATGAGGGAAAGCCTCTGCTACCTTATTAACAAACCGAATCATGGTGCCTGCATGACTACCTTCGTCTTCGTCAATTTGTTTGCAATTATCGCAAGTACAATATTGCGTATTATCATTACTACTTACAGAAATTACAGACGATTCTGGATACCTTTCAAATAATGCTTTTACAGAATCTTTTACAATGTTAACTACATTTTTATTTGTTAAACACAATTGTGTTGGCAGGCGTTCGTTTCCGCGCAAAGCGAAATATTCTGGATGCGATTTATAAAAAGACTCTTCTGGAATAAACTTATTAAAAGTATGTACACGAGCTTGTGGCACATAATATGGAAAAGCCTCGTAAGTAACCTTATGTTTATCTGCAAAATCGGGATTTTTATAAAAAAGTCTGGAATGAACTGTGCGCGTTTTTATTTCTGGATTATAGCGATAATTAATAGATAATGGAATAGAAATGGTTTTTAAACTTGGAATACTTTCAACCCTTGGCGAATACCATTTACAATTTAAATAAGCTTCTAAAAATTGATACACAGCATGTCTAACAGTTTCATCTGTGCCACCATTAATAAAGAGGTTTTCAGTTTCTTCTTTTATAGAAATTTCTTGTTTTTCAAGATGCTCCTCATTTATATTTCCTATATAAATTTTATGTTTTTTAAAAGATTGAGAACTTTCATTTACAATTGCTAAAGTGGTATTACTAATTTTATGAATATAATTTTGAAGAATTTCAGCAGATTCATATTGACTTTTTGATGCCTCATCAAGAATAATAATTTCATAATTAGATTCGCCATTTTTAACGATTTGCAATGAATTATTATTAGAACAAGCGCATATAAAGAATAGTAAACACGAAAACGCTAAGTTTAAAATCTTCTTTTTATTCATAAGTATTAAATTTAATCATCCTCATAAGTTAGATACGCAGATACTAGCCAATGATTTAGCTTACCACCTTCGGTAGAAGTTGCTGGGATTTTTATTTTTAACATGTGCTCGCCAGCATTTAAATTTCCAAGCGGCACCACAAAAGGATGAACCATTGATCCTGGGCACCAATTAGATCGTGAAAGGTCTGATGAGGCAATGCGTTCTTCAATCTCTTTTACCTTTCGTTTTTTTGTTTTAAAGTCGTAGTACGCAGCAGAATCTTTTTTTATCCACACTCCCGAAGTGGGGTTAAAACGCCTAAATGAAGCACAGTCATCCCGCCAAGGAATTGTATCTAAAACTAATTTATTATTAAAATAAACACTGTTTTTTATTTTTATAAATTCATCACCTCCACTATGACCGCCATGACCAGTTACCACATAATGAAGCTTTACATTTTTTGCGTTCTTTTTAAATTTAAGTTGATGCTCTAGAGCACCAAGAGAAAAGTTTACTGGTAATGATTGCCCTCCTACATAAGGTACTGTATTTACTAACGATTTTACCTTAAATGTTTTTCTAGACCTGTTTGAATAGGTTAAATCTAAATCAATATTATAACCTTCGCCTGTCCAAGAATCTATCCAAACACCAATATAAAAATCTCCAGTAATAAGGTCTGTTAATTCAGAAACATCACGCTCCCAAACAACCTGTTTTTCCCAAGTGGGAATATATACTGGTTTTCTGTACTTTACTTTATCATCACTATAAAAGCCAACACCAAAAGGTGTCATAAATCGTAGGAGCTCAACAACTGGTTTATAATTATCTCCAGCAACATATCCGCCGTGTTTCTCATTAACATAAGAATCTTTTGGAAACCCGTCTTTACCCGTAGCAATATCTAAAATAGATATTTCTTCAGGGTTTGAAACCACAAAACAAGACCCCGATTTATCCCATTTATCGCCATTAGAACGAAGTGTTAATTTTATTTTTGCATCTGTGCCATTTGGAAATTTTGGAATAGATACTTTTTTATAAACAATACGACCACTGGCTACTCTAATGACTTCAGAATCGTTGCCTTTTGTGCCATTAAAATTAATAGGTTGGTTTTTAAAAATAGTTTGCTGCAATTCTTGACTTATGCCATTAAAGAATGCACAACATAGTAGTAGGCTTAGTAATTTTTTTTTCATTTTTTAATTAATTTTTAAAAGATTTCCATTTACCAATTTTTCATGTGAAATAAAATAACTGTTATGTGGCTTTCCATTAACCTGAATAGTTTTGATATATTTTTGATTATTTTCTGATGCATTTGAAGTTATTACAAGCTTGTTCTTTTTATAATATCTTGAATCTAAATGAATAGTTATTTTATCAAAAACTGGGCGCGTAATTGTATAAATTGGTTCTGCTGGCGAACTTGGATAAATTCCCATCATACTATAAATTAACCATGCAGACATAGTACCTGTATCATCATTTCCTGGTAAACCATCTGGTTTATTAGTAAAGTATTTTTTTATTAAGGACGATACTCGGTCTTGTGTTTTCCATTCGTACCCTTTTGCATAATTATACAAAAACGGATAGTTTATATCTGGCTCGTTTGCCATATCATATTGTCCCTTTTCAAAAACAGTATCTAACTGATTTACAAAATGCTTTTTACCTCCCATAAGTTTCATAAGCATTTTAATATCATGAGACACCATAAATGTATATTGCCATGAGTTGCCTTCTATAAAACCAAGGTTCTTTTCAAAATTTGCACCTGTATCTGGATTAAATGGCGCATACCAAGAGCCATCATGATTTTTGGGTCGTAACAGATTAAATTCTTTATCGAATAAATTTCTATAGGAAATCGATCGTTTTGAAAACATTTTAAAATCATCTGCCTTTCCCAATGCTTTTGCTAATTGTGATATGGCAAAATCGGTAATATTATATTCTTGAGTGGTAGACACCGATCCACTTTTGGTTGTTTTAGTTGTTAAATATCCTTTTTCAATATAATCTTTAATACCAGGACGTAACGGGTTATTTTCTAATTGCATCGCGCTTTTTTTCATAGCGTTGTATGCTTTTTCAATATCAAAATCTTTAATACCGCGCAAATAGGTATCAGTTAAAATAATTCCAGCAGGATCGCCAACCATTGTCGTGGTTTCGGTAGCATTTAATTCCCATTTTGGTAACCATCCGCTTTCATCGTATATATTAAGCATACTTTTTACCATATCTGATTGTTGCTTCGGATATACTAAAGACATTAAAGCATGTAAGTTTCTATAAGTATCCCAAAAAGAAAATACCGTAAATCGTGTGCCATTGGTTTTTTTAGTTTCCCGCATAGCCATACTAGGGTATTCACCATTATAATCGTTTAAGGTGTTGGGATGAATTAAGGTATGATATAGTGCCGTATAAAAAATAGTTTTATCATCTTTTGTTCCTCCTTCTACTTCAATTTTAGATAATAAATTATTCCAACTAGAAGCTGTAGAATTATATATATCATTAAAAGTCTGCGAGTGGGTTTCCTTTTCTAAGTTTTCACGAGCATTTTCTATACTTACATAAGAAACACCAACCTTTACTTCTACTGTTGTTGGCTGCTTAAAATGATATGTAAAATAACTCCCTATACTATCGCCAATAACTTCTTTTCTGTATTGTTTATACAAGCGTGTTTTTCCGTTATACCCCATCCATTGCCCTTCAACACCTTTGTTTTTTGATGGTTTTTTCCAAACTCCAAACTCATCAGCAGGCTTACTAAATTTTGCTATAAAATACACTGGATAGGTTTCTTCTGGTTTGTAATAACAAAATGATCCAACGGTTCGCACGCCTTCAATTTCGGTTGAAGACACAACTTTTACCGTTGCTCCCAACTCGTTGGTTAATCCTAATCCTAAATTTATTAAAATGTTAGATTGTCCTTTCGGAAATGTATATTTACTTAGTCCTACTCTGGTAGATGCTGTCATTTCAGCTTTAACATTATATTTTTTAAGATTTACACTATAATAACCTGCTTTTGAAACCTCATTGGTATATGTTGACCCGTATTTCTCATGATCGGTTTCAAGCGTTCCTGTTGTTGGCATTGTTAAAATAACCCCTAAATCTGGACAACCAACGCCACTTAAATTAACGTGACTAAACCCAGTTAAAAATGTATTTTCATTTACATACGGATTAGACAACCAACGGCTATCTTTTTCTAAAGGTGAATTTTGAATACCTGCAACATTAAAAGGAGAAACACTAACCATGCCTCGTGGTGCTATAGCTCCAGGATTTGTCGCTCCAAAATTTGAGGTGCCTATAAACGGATTTACATAATCTATTGGCTTTTGAGAAAAACCAATGAAAAAACAAAACATAAATAGGGTTAAGGTATTCTTTTTAACATAGTTAATTAAAACAGTATGATGCATTTAATAATATTTTATGGTTATTTTTAATTTTTACTTAATGAGTAAGGTACGTTTTCTACATTAATTCCTCGCTGTGTGTTTGGAGAGTTATCGGGACTTAATTGTACCATCCCAAAAGGAACTGTTGCTCCTGGATAGGTGTTTCCTGGACCATCTGTACCTACATAACTGGTTAATTTAATAGCATTATTTTTATCCTGAGTGCAATTAAAAAAGAGTACTAGAATTGCAATTAAAAAGAACGATTGCTTTTGCATAATTATTTTATAAATGACGATTTTACTTCTTTTATAGTGAAGTTGTCTAAACTTTTTCAATCAGCTAAAAATTGAGTGAAAAACGACTAATTTTCGTTATAATTCAAAAAAGTCTAAATGACTTCAGTTTTTAAAAATTCATTGTATTAACTGCTTATCAGTTTAATTCATACTATTAAATAGTGTGTTTAACAACTCTTGGTCTTTATCTAAACTATACTCCCAAAACATGGCACCACCCAAACCGTTTTCTTTAATAAATTTAGTTTTTAATGTTATTTCTTTTGGTGTTTCCCACGATATAAAAATACTGTCTTTAGCATTCCATAAATATGATGATTTTGCCGATTCATCATACATCTTTTTATACGCACCAGATTTTAGTTTTTCAATAATATCTCTATATGACACTATAACACCTGTAGACATAGCAGATTGATACAAACTTTCATTCTTTGCAATTACTTTGGCCCATTGTCTTCCATAAAAAGGAATACCCATAACTAATTTATTTGAAGATACGCCTGCCACTATATGTCGCGCAATAGCCTGTTGCCCGCTATTCCCATTAAATTTTTCTTTATCTGAAGGGTATACATTAGCATGATGTCCTGTTTGAAAATGCCAACCGTGGTAAAAATCGTAACACATTACATTTATAAAATCGAGATATTTTTGTGCTTGCCCCAAGTCTGTATTATCAATATAAGCTTGGTCTGCTCCTGTTGCAATGGTTAGTAAGTAGTGCGCATCATCAACTACTCCTTGTTTATCTAATTGTTTACGAATTTCGGCAAGTAATAATGTGAAATTTTCTTTATCTGAAGGACGAAAGGCATTGTCTTCTGAACGTTGCCCTGGGTATTCCCAATCTAAATCAACACCGTCAAAACCATGTTTTTTCATTAATTGTACGCTACTAATTGCAAACTTTTTTCTTGACCAATCGAAAGCAGCCGCATGAGAAAATTGATCTGACCAAACCCATCCTCCAATAGAATACAATACTTTTAAATCTGGATTTGTTTTTTTAAGTCCCATTAAACTAGCAATTTTAATGGAATCTGTTTCTAGCTCAAATTGAACATGACCATCTACAATATTTGCAAAGGCATAATTAATGTGTGTTAATTTAGTAGCATCTACCAATGCAGGATTAAAATCTTCGTAACCTGCAACATAACCAATTATTTTATACGATGCATCAACCAACTCTGAAGATGTTTGTTTTTCAACCTGTTTTGAACAAGTAAAAAACAAGGGTATAATAAAAATAAAGATGCGGAATTTCATATGTTATATTTATTTATAGTTGCACAAAATAATATTACAAACTCTTTTTTATTAAACTAAAATCATTAATAACAGGTTGTATTATTAATTCTTGAAATCTTATTAAACACAGTGTTTTATTAATAAAACGCCTAACACTAATTCTGTTTATTTAAAAACTCACCGTCTTCTTTAATTATTAAAGTTTTATTTGAAAAAGGGCTTTTAACACTAATTATAGATCCTAAACTATGCGTTTCAATAACAGGAGTTATTGTTTTACCTTCAACACGTATTGAAGTAGGCAAAGCTTCTTTCTTAGCCGAATCTTTCTTTTTAAGTGCTCTATATATTTTATACATTTCCCATTTCACTTTTTCATCTTGCGGAATATTAAATGTTACATGGCTCCCTACTTCTTTTGATGAAAAATATACATAACCCCATTTTTCAGGTTCGTGCATATTAATAACACCTTGTGGTGACCATACCCAATTGTATTCTGGCAAATATTTTCCTTTACCATCTTTTTTTCTTGAATATGCTCCATCAACTATATCATGATTCCAATTGACTCTTGAAAAATTGACTCTCCAAAATTTATCAACTGGCACTATATTTTGATGATATGATGTTTTGTACACCGACCATGGAATAGCAATTTCCAGTGTCCAGCCATTATCAATATCTGAAGCATCATTAAGAGTGCCATCAATACTAACGGCAGATTTTAAACCTGTAATATGCCAATCGTTAATTGCATTATTTCCTGGGTCTCTATATGGTTTAGTCATAAATAAATCCCAAATAGTATTTAATGCATTAATTTCTAATTCGTAATAATTATGAGTATCGCCATTAGGGTCTACAAACACCTCAAAATCATTATTATGAAATATAACAGCGTCGTGTTTTTTTATATCTCCCCAAACATGTGGCTCTTCCATTTTAGCCAAAATGTAAAAATATTTTTCATCCCAAATCATTTTCACTTGAGTTTGATACATTGGCTTTTTTACGCCTTCAATATCAATAAAAACGTTGCTCCAAGATGCTTTTTCCCAACTCTCCTCATTAACATTTCCATCAATAGTAACAGTTTCTGTAGTTTTATAAGCTACATAACTTTTATACATATTATCGTGTGATTGTGCACAAGCCATACACACATAAAAACTGACTAAAAAAATTAAAAATTTTGGTTTTAAATACATTGATTTGTTTATAAACTATTAGCTATGGTGTATTGAACTACTTCGCTTAATTTACCAAAAGCCATGGCCACAACAGTATCTGCTGCACCATAATAAATGGCTAATTTATCTTCTTTTGTATCGTGTAATGCCGCACATGGAAACACTACATTTGGCACATCACCCATTAACTCATAAGGTTCTGCTGGTCCTAATAAATAGGGTTGTGTTCTGTATTTTATTTTGTCTGGTTCATTTTCATCTAAAAGTGCCGACCCCATAGCATAACGGAAACCGTTGCACGTATTTATTACTCCATGATAAATCATTAACCAACCTTCATCTGTAAGAATTGGAATAGGTCCTGCTCCAATTTTAGTACATTGCCACGCACTATCTTCAAAAGGTGTAGTTTTCATAACACAACGGTGTTCTCCCCAATATTTCATATCGGGACTATAGCTAACATAAATATCGCCAAAAGGTGTGTGTCCATTATCGCTTGGGCGACTTAACATGGCATATTTTCCATTAATTTTTTGAGGAAATAACACACCATTTCTATTAAACGGTAAAAACGCATTTTCGCATTGAAAAAATTCTTTAAAATCGAAGGTATAACCAACACCTATAGTTGGCCCATTGTAGCCATTACACCAAGTAATCCAGTATCGATCTTCAATAAAAACGACTCGTGGGTCGTATTTATAATCAGATTCTATCATACTGGTATTTCCTGCTTGCATAACAATAGGTTCGTGATTAATATCCCAATGAATACCATCTTTACTAAAACCAGCAAAAATATTCATTTGTACCGCTTTGTTATCGCATCTAAAAACACCTGCAAAACCATCTTTAAATGGAACTACTGCGCTATTAAAAATACTGTTTGACGACGGAATATCGTATCTATTAATTATAGGATTTTCAGAATATCGCCAAACAACATCTTGACAATTTTCGGGCTTATCTTGCCATGGAATTGAACTCATTTATTATTTTTAGTTTTTATATTTTTTTACTTTATCTAACCATGTAAATTTCAGAATAATCGATGTAATAGCAAATACCAATAGTACTATTAATGTTTTTGGGTAATCTCTTATCATAAAATATATTGGCAATAAAATCATACTAGATTGCCATACAATACCAATAATACAATTTAGCATATCGCTAGCAAAATTGGTGTTTTTTGTAAACAAATCATCTTCATTTTTAAGTGCTTTGTATACTGGCTTCCACCAACCCCAAGGACGAACATTTCCATAGAATTTTTTTAAGGTTTCCATGTTTGTAGCAGGTGTTAAAAATGTTCCTAAAAAAGACCCTAAGAGTGATACAAAGAAAATAATTGGAAATACATATATAGCTGGTATTTGAGCTAAATCATATAACCAAGTTCCCATGTCAAAGTTAGCTTTATTTTGGTCTAACAAGAATTGTAAGGTTGCAATAAATAACCCTGCTGTCATACCCCAAAAATAACCCCAACCATTAAATCGCCACCACACCCATTTTAAAAAATTTGCGGCTACATATCCGCCGTATAGTGCACTAGTAATCCATAAAGTTAATGAGTTTATTGAATCTGCAAAAAAGCCCATAAAAACACCTATAATTACAATAGCAAATGATGCTATATGACTTGCTTTTATATAATGCTTGTTTGAAGCTGTGGGTTTAAAATATTTTTTATAAATATCGTTTACTATATAAGCAGGTCCAGAATTAACAAAGGCTGAAAACGTTGACATAAATGCAGCTAAGAGACCCGCAAGCAACAATCCTTTAATACCAACAGGCACATGATTATTAATTACCTTAGGCAAGATAACTTCTAAATCACCTAAACTTAGTTGGCTTGAAGCTGCCATTTCTGGAGCTATAAACACCAACCCAAGAATTACAATACCCCCAATAAGTAAATACCTAGGAATAAAGAGTACCAAATTAGTAAAACCACTCATATATGCAGCTTCTTTTACCGATCTTGTAGATAAAATACGTTGCATATCGTAACTTGGTGTAGGGCCAGCAATACTTGCAAAAACGCCTTTAAATAGCGACATTCCTATAAATGCTCCAAACATTTTATAACCTTGGGTATCGATTAAATCATTGAAAGCTTCGTATTTCCCAGTCCAAGAGCCTTCGAGTTCCCATCCAAATAACACATTACTCCATTGGGTTGAAAGCACATTATTTATTTCTATATCGGTAACCGCAATAAAAGCATAACCTGCAACTAAAAGACCTGCAAGTACCATAATACCGTATTGTAATACTTCGGTAGCCACTACAGAAAACATACCACCTTTTATAGTGTATATGGTTGTTAGAAAAATAATAATTAAAGCATAGCTTTGGTCTGAATTTAAAAACACACCATTTCCCATGGTTAGAGTTAAATCCCATGGCAAAATGATGGTCATAAATTTACCTACACCTTCAAAGAAGTATGCAATAAAACCAATTGAAGCAATAATAGCAAAAATAGCTACAATAAGGTGGGATGCTCGTCCTGCTTTACCATCGCCAAAACGGGTTAAAATCCATTCTGAACCTGTCATAATATTTGATCGCCGTATCCATGCTGCTAAAAAAATCATGATGAATATTTGGTTCCAAATAGGCCAAATCCACATAAACATAAAACTTTTTACGCCATACAGAAAAAGAATACCTACCATCCACGCTGTTCCTGAAACATCAAACATTCCAGAGCCATTACTTAATCCCAAATAATACCATTTAATGCTTTTTCCGCCAAGGAAATAAGAGTCTAAACCTTTAGAGGCTCGTTTGGAAATCCAAATACCTACACCTAAAGTTAGTACGACGTATATTATAATTATTGAAACATCAATGATATTCATTTGCGATTAATTGTTTTTGGTTAGTTGTTTTTTTATATGCCCCAATTTTTGTTAGGTTGGTCACCCATAACAAAATGAAGTATTCCGCCTTTGGTTATTTGTTGATGAGAAATAGAGGTTTGGTTAAAATCTTCCCTATTCAAAGTTGCCGATTGTATATAAATGTTTTTATCTGAAACGTGTTCTGCTTCAATAATAAACGTTTTTTCTTTTGAAATTGAAATGGTCGTTTTTTCAAATATTGGACTTCCTATTTCATAATTACCTGAAGCTGGATTCATTGGATACAATCCTATGGAACTAAAAGCGTACCAAGCACTCATTTGACCACAATCTTCATTACCACTTAATCCGTTTGGCGTTGTATTATACTGCGTATTTAAAATATGACGCGCCCAATATTGTGTTCGCCAAGGCTGATTAACTTTATTGAAAAGATAAGCGATATGATGGCTTGGTTCGTTACCATGTGCATATTGCCCAATAAGTCCAGAAATATCTGCGGAAATATTATTGCCTGTAATCTCTGAACTTTCTGTAAATAATTTTTCTAATCGGCTCGCAAAAATCGCATCGCTACCATGAAGGCTAATAAAATCTTCAATATTTTGAGGTACAAACCAACTGTGTTGCCACGCATTACCTTCAGTATAATCGGTTTGCTCTCTATGGTTAGAATGCTTCGGGTCGAAAGGTTCATTCCATGAGTTTCCATCTACTGCTTTTCCACGCATAAAACCAGTATCTTTATCAAATAAATATCGATATGCTTTTGAACGATTTAAGAAAAACTCGTAATCATCGTGCTTCCCTAATGCTTTAGCCATTTGCGCTACGCACCAATCATCATAAGCATACTCTAAAGTTATAGTAACCGATTCATCTTGTAAACTATACGGGATATATCCATACTTTTTATAATGATTAAGTCCGCGCTCGTCTTGCATCATTGTAGTTTTCATCGCTTCAAAAGCCTTTTCAGCATCAAAACCACGAATACCTTTTTTATAAGCTTCAACAATTACAGGAATTGAATGATACCCTGTCATTGTATTTGTTTCGTTAGCGTAAAGTGTCCAAACCGGCAATACTTTTTTAGTTTCGTAATAGGCTAACATTGTATTTATAATATCGGAAACTTTATTGGGAGCGGTTAATGTAAGTAACGGATGTTCTGCTCTAAACGTATCCCAAAGTGATAATGTAGAATATGCCGTATAATTTGAAGCGGTAACAATTTCATCATTTTCTTTTCTAAATTCTCCATTTTTATCGCTATAGGTTACTGGGGCAAGCTGCGCATGATACATTGCTGTATAAAACATGGTTTTTAATGAATCGATAGGTGTTTCTACTTCAATTTTTGTTAACGCAGAATCCCAAGTCGTTTCTGCTTCCGTTTTAATAGTCTCAAAATTAAAGCCTCCTTCTTTTAAATTATCTTTTGCATTATTTACACTTACTGATGAGAGTGCTACTTTCACAAATAATTGATTACCATCTTCATTACCAAAAAATAATTGCGTTGAAGATTTAATTCCTTTTACATGACTACTTTCCTTTTTGTTATTATCTTCAAACAGATTATACTCAGTAATTGGTTTAGAAAATTTTGCAACAAAAAACACTTTTTGGTTTTTTGCCCATCCTTTACTAAAACGGTAACCACTTAAGGTGTATTCGTCTTCAATATGTAAAGATGTTTCTAGAGCAACATCCCAATTTATAGCAAATCCTAAATCTATAATTACCGATTGCTTATCTCCATTTTTAAAAGCATACTTATGATAGGCTGTTCTTTTAGATGTTGTTAGCTCAACATTTATGTTATGATCTTCTAAAAACACCTGATAGTAACCTGGAGTGGCTTTTTCATTTTTATGACTATAAGACGATTTATAAGGAACACTAGCACGAGACTTTGATTTTGCAGATAAATCGATTTTCTTATTTACTGGCATAAAAAGAATATCGGCTAAATCGCCAATACCTGTACCACTTAAACTTAGATGACTAAATCCTACAGCGATAGAATCTGAATAATGATACCCAGAACACCAATCCCAGTTACTAATACCATTAATAGGACTTACTTGTAACATTCCAAAAGGAACAGTAGCTCCTGGGTATGTATGCCCATGACCACCAGTACCTATAAAAGGGTCTACATATGAACTATTTTTATTTTGTTTTATATTTTCTCTTTCCGCAAAAGCCTTATCATTTTTACAGGAAAAAAAAACCAAAAAAAATACAATTACTACGGGTATTATGTTTTTCATCATACTTAAAATATTTATGCTCAATTAAAAAAAGCAGATTAAATATCTTCCTTTTCAATAATCTAAAAAACTTATTTAGACCAATAACTCCCTCACTAGGTTAAATAACAAAATTGGTTAGTGTTTAAAACAGCATAAATTAACAAACTTAAGTAGAATTTGGTTGTAGCTAAATTAACCATATACACTATGTTTATCTACTAGATTTAACACTAAAGCAAGTATTATTTTTGCACTAAAACATAAAACATAGGCTACAAGTAATTTCTTTCACATTTAAGCTATTATTACTAATAAAAAGTTACATTTCTACTATTAAGGCAAAAATAGTATCATTTAAAGTTTGATAAAATGTAGCGAGATAAAAGTAGTTCTCCTATTTTTGTAATTCATATTTGAGTTATATTTTGAGTTAGTCACTAACACTAAAAGGTTGAGTTTTACACCCAACCTTTTGTTTTATAACATACTCACCTCATCAACTTGCTTCGAGGCAGTTTACTTAATGAACTCGTTTAAACTTTTTTAGTTTGCTAAAAAAGTTTAAACGAGTTCAACTCACGCCAATAAAAATATACTAACTATTTTAAATAAGTAGAAGCGTTTTCGGAATTCACAATATCTATTGGCAAAAATCTTTTATTTGGAATATCCTTATCAAATAAAAAATGTTCAATCAAAAAAACCAATCCAAGATAAGCTTGTCTTTTAGGGTTTTGATGAATTAAAAAATCAATAACTCCTGATTTCAAATATTTAACATTCTCTGGAAGTAAATCGTAACCAACAATGCATCGTTTTGAATTTTCCTCCTTTAGTAATGCTGCTAATAAATGAATTTTAGAATTAGTAATAAAAGCACCAGAAATTTCGGGATGCGTATCAATAAAATATTTTACAGTCTTTTTTAAATTATCAGAATTTCTATGTTTTAACTTATAGGTTGTAATTTCAAAATCAACCCCCTTTAACTCATCAAAATAATCTCGAAAACCTTTCTCTTTCTCCTGCATATGTGTTGCGTTTTTTAACACTTCATCTATATGAATAATTGCCACAGTGGCATTATTTTTTAAAGATTTATGTATTAATCGAGCACCAACTCTACCACTCACATAAAGGTTTTGACCAACAAATCTTTGTGTTTCTCTTTTTTCAATATCGTTATTAAACAAGAAATATGTTATATCTGCTTTTTCACATGCTTTAATAAAAACCAAAGACTCCTTTTGAAATAATGGCGCCAACAACATCCCATTTACATTTAATTTTAAAGCAGTAACACTTTGTTTTTCAAAATTTTTTTGATCAAAAGGGTCAAACAGCATTACTTTTACCGTTATTCCAAAATGGAAAAATTCTTGAACAGCCTCTTCTATACCATCAACACAAGACTCCCAATACTTATCCTTTTTAGGGTCTGGAAGCAAAACACAAATACTATAAACTTTATTATTCTTTAAATTTCTTGCTATAGGATTTGGCTGATAATCTATTTCTTTAAGTAACCTATTCACTTTTTCAAAAGCATGTTTAGACACTTTTCCTCTATTATGAATCACCCTATCTACTGTTCCTTTTGAAACACCTGCTAATTCAGCAATATCCTTTATTGTATATTTTTTCATTCAAAACAAATATATAAAAGTTTTTAATTAATAAATGTGCTCGAACACATTTTATATAAATTTTCACTTTTTTTTTGAATAAATAATTAGTAGATTTGCTTGTTTCGAGAAAAACCCTCTTCTCACATAAAACATAAAACGCTAAACATAAGAACTATATCAATCTTTAAAAAAGTAGATTAAAAGTACAAAATGGAAAAACCCACACTAGTCATTTTAGCAGCAGGCATGGGAAGCCGTTATGGAGGCTTAAAACAAATGGACACCTTTACGCCTGAAGGTGATACTATTATTGATTTTTCAATATATGACGCACTTCAAGCAGGTTTTGGAAAGTTTGTATTTATTATTAGAAAAAGCTTTGAAAAAGAATTTAAAAAAGCCATCGACAAAAAATTAGAAGGTAAAGCTGAAGTTGTTTATGTGTATCAAGAACTTGACCATGTTCCAGAGAAATACATTAACCCAAAACGAACAAAACCTTGGGGTACAGGACATGCCCTTTTAATGGCAAAAGATGCCGTAAAAGAGAACTTTGCCATTATTAATGCAGACGATTTTTATGGTAAAGACGCATTTAACGTTATGGCAAAGTCATTAATAAAAACAGACAAGACGTCTTACAACTTTAATATGATGGCTTATTTATTAAAAAATACAGTTTCCGATTACGGATTTGTTTCAAGAGGTGAATGTGAAGTTGATGAAAAAGGTTACTTAAAAGATGTAACCGAGCGTACTCATATTGAAAAAGTTAACGGCGAATTAATGCGAAAAGATGATAACGGCAACTTTATTTCAATTCATGAAAACACCATAGTATCTATGAATTTTTGGGGTTTTACCCCTAAGTGCTTTGAATTTGGGAACAATTTATTTGAAACGTTTCTTGAAACAAATAAAACTAATTTAAAAGCCGAATTCTATATACCCGAAGTAGTAAATGAAATTTTAAAATCAGAAACTGCAAGTGTAAAAGTACTACAATCTAATGCGAAATGGTTTGGTGTAACTTATAAAGAAGACAAAGAAATTGTTCAAAATGCTATTGAAAAATTAAAAGCAAATAATGTTTACCCTAAAAAACTCTGGTAATTATGACACAAGAACAGTTAACATTTAAATTCGACCAATTTAACCATACATCAGAGTTTATTTCATATAAAGAATTAGCTTCAGGTCATATAAACGACACATACTTAATTATAACAAAAGAAGAACCTTACTATATTCTTCAACGCATTAATCACACTGTTTTTAAGGATGTTCCTGGATTAATTTCTAACAAAGTTAGTGTTAGTAAACACCTTCAAAAAAAATTATCACATTTACCAGAGCACGAATTAAAACGACGTGTTCTTATGTTTGTAGATACAAAAAACGGTGACTATTATTACAAAGATGAAGATGGCAATTATTGGAATGTCATGGTTTATATTAATGATAGTGTAACTCACGACATTGTAACAAACGAAGAAGTTGCTTATGAAGGCGGAAAATTATCAGGTAATTTTTTAAACCTTACTAGCGATTTTGATGCCTCACTTCTTACTGAAGTTATTCCTAAGTTTCATGATATGTCTTTTCGTTTTTGGCAATTTGACGAAGCTTTAAAAACAGCAACTACCGAAAGAAAAGAACAAGCAAAAACATGTTTAGAAAAAGTAAGTGCTCTTAAAGAAGAGATGCATATTATTCAGAATTTAAAAGATTCTGGAAAGATAAAATTAAGAGTAACACATAATGACACTAAAATATCTAATGCTTTATTTGATAAAAATAATAAAGGCTTATGTGTAATAGATACGGATACCGTAATGCCTGGAATTGCACATTATGATTTTGGTGATGCCATTAGAACTATTTGTAATACAGCTGCAGAAGACGAGACCAATCTTGATTTAGTTAACTTTAACCTTAACTATTACAAAGCCTACGTAAAAGGTTTTTTAGAAGCCACTGGCAGTAATTTAACCGACATTGAGCTAAAATACTTGCCGCTAGGAGCAAAAAGCATCATATTTATAATGGCGCTACGCTTTTTAACAGATTTTTTAAACGGTAGCGTTTATTATAAAATCGATTACCCAGAACATAATTTAGATCGCGCAAAAAATCAATTAAAATTGATTGAAAGTATGGCAGCACAAATTGATATGTAAATAATAAACAAAAAAAATTATACTATAAAGATTAATATAAATACTCACTAACAATTAAATCATTAAGATTATGACACAAACAAAAAGCAGTAATACAGTAGCCATTGCAATAATAGCTGGCTTGTTTTTTATATTCGGATTTGTAACTTGGATAAATGGAGCCTTAATTCCGTTTATGAAAACCATAAACGAATTAACAGAAGCTCAATCTTACCTTGTAGCGTCAGCATCCTATATTTCATTTGTGGTTATGGCATTACCCGCGTCGTATATTTTAAATAAAATTGGCTACCGTAAAGGAATGTCTTTAGGTTTAATTATTATGGGTATAGGGGCATTAATATTTATTCCAGCAGCCGAAGCACGAACCTATTGGATATTCTTATTGGCTATTTTTATTCAAGGTATGGGTATGACTATACTACAAACAGCAGCAAATCCGTATATTACTATTCTAGGTCCTATAGAAAGTGGTGCTAAACGTATAGCAATTATGGGAATTGCTAATAAAGTAGCTGGGGCATTAGGTTCATTAATATTTGGAGCCATTTTATTATCTGGAATAGATGAAGTTAAAGATAAATTAGGAACCGTATCTGACACAGAAAAAGCACAATTATTAGACACCATGGCAGATAGTGTGTTTACGCCTTATATTGTAATGGCAATTGTATTATTTGTTCTTGGAATATTAATTAGAAAAGCACCATTACCAAATGTAGAAGCTACTGAGGAAGAAGAAACAAAAGAAGGAGAAACAACAAAAACCAATATTTTTCAATTTCCACATTTATGGTTAGGCGTATTAACTTTGTTTGTGTATGTAGGTGCTGAGGTAATTGCTGGCGACACAATTATAGCTTACGGTATCTCTCTTGGTTTTTCTGCTGAAGATGCCAAATTTTTTACAACATTTACCTTAATGGCGATGGTAGCTACCTACGCTTTAGGAGTCTTTTTAATTCCAAAATATCTTAAGCAAGATACGGCCTTAAAAATAAGTGCAGCTTTAGGTATAGTACTTAGTATATGTATCTTGTCAACTACTGGTTTTACTTCTGTAGTTTTTGTTGCAGCTTTAGGGGTGGCTAACGCTTTAGTATGGCCTGCTGTATGGCCACTAACTTTAGATGGCTTAGGTAAATTCACAAAAACTGCATCTGCCCTATTAATCATGGCTATTGCAGGTGGAGCTATAATACCGCCTTTATATGGAAGATTAGTAGACGCTAATAAACATGAATTAATAACTAGCGGTATTGCAGAAGCTGATGCAGCAGCAACAGCAGCAACAGGTAGCTATTGGATTTTAATTCCATGCTACACCATCATTTTATTCTTTGCCTTATGGGGGCACAAAATTAAGAGTTGGACAAAAAAATAAAAACACAACAAATAAATCACATTAAAATGATTAAGAGTACCACAGATAAAGCAACAGGTTTTGAAAAAAGGTTTGAAAACATAGGAACCGTAATATTCGAAGACTCAACAGCGGCATCTAAAGCTGTTGCAAAAGAAATTGCAACACTAATAAAAGCTAAACAAAAAAGTAATCAATCTTGCGTTTTAGGTTTAGCAACAGGTTCTACACCTAAAGGCTTATATGCAGAATTAGTGCGTTTGCACAAAGAAGAAGGCTTAAGCTTTAAAAATGTAATTTCATTTAACTTAGACGAATACTACCCTATGGAACCAGATTCCATATATAGTTACGTGCGGTTTATGAAAGAACTACTTTTAGACCAAGTAGACATTTTACCAGAAAACTATCATATTCCAGATGGTACTTTAACTAAAGAAGAAATTGCTGAATATTGTCGTAATTATGAAGCCAAAATTAAAGCTTTAGGTGGTATCGACTTACAAATTTTAGGAATTGGAGGTAATGGACATATAGGGTTTAATGAATCTGGATCTTTACAAAATTCAAAAACAAGATTAGTAGCTTTAGATCATATTACAAGGGTTGCTGCTAGTAAAGATTTTGGAGGATTAGACAAAACACCTAGAACAGCAATTACTTTAGGTGTTAAAAAAATAATGGAAGCCAAAAAAGTAATTTTAATGGCTTGGGGTGAAGGAAAATCTAATATAATAAAAGATTCTGCCGAAGGTGAAGTTACCAATCGTATACCTGCTTCTTACTTGCAAGAACATAACAATGCCGTTTTTATTATTGATAAAGCTGCGGCTTCAAAGCTAACACGAATAAACACACCTTGGCTAGTTGAAAAAGTAGTTTGGACAGATAAACTTGTTAGAAAAGCGGTTTTAGGTTTAGCACTTCATTTAAACAAACCTATTTTAATGCTTACCGATGCCGATTATATTGAAAACGGAATGAGTGATTTATTAACAGATTCTGGTCCAGCTTACGATATTAATATTAGCATTTTTAATAAAATACAACACACCATTACTGGATGGCCAGGAGGAAAACCAAATGCTGATGATAGTAACAGGCCAGAACGCGCAGAACCAATTAAAAAACGTGTGCTTATTTTTAGTCCGCATCCAGATGATGACATCATTAGTATGGGAGGAACTTTTATAAGATTACAAGAACAAGGGCACGAAGTTCATGTGGCTTATCAAACCTCTGGAAATATTGCTGTAGCCGATGATGAAGCACTTCGTTTTGCTAGTTTTGTTTGCGATTATAATGAGAAATTTGGTATTGATAATAAAGATGCTCAAAACATTTACGAAAACGCTGTAACTTTTCTTAAAAACAAAAAAGATAGCGAAATTGATAGTCCTGAAGTTAGATATATTAAAGGCTTAATTAGAAAAGGTGAAGCAAGAGCAACAAGTCATTTTGTTGGACTTCCAGACGAGCAAATTCATTTTATGGAATTACCGTTTTACGAAACAGGTACTATTGAAAAAAACCCAGTAGGCGAAGATGATATTAAAATCACCATGGCTCTTATTGAAAAAATTAAACCGCATCAAATATATGCAGCTGGCGATTTAGCAGATCCACATGGCACGCATAAAGTTTGTTTAGATGCTATTTTTGAAGCTGTTAAACGCTTAAAGCCAAAAACATTTATGAACGATTGCTGGGTTTGGTTATACCGTGGTGCATGGCAAGAATGGGGAATTGACGAAATTGAAATGGCAGTACCAATGGGTCCAGATCAAGTATTACAAAAAAGAAAAGGAATATTTAAACACCAATCACAAAAAGATGGTGTTGTATTTCAAGGAAGCGACAGCAGAGAGTTTTGGCAACGTGCAGAAGACAGAAACAAAGAAACAGCAAATTTGTATGACCAACTTGGAATGGCGCATTATGCCGCCATGGAAGCGTTTGTTCGTTGGGAATTCTAATTTTTAGTACCTTGCTTATATCATTAAAAAACCAAGACATATTTCAAACACTAACTCATGAGTAATTATCACATAAAACACTTAGAAGAATATTATCAAGTTTATAGAAAATCTGTAAGAGAGCCTGAAAATTTCTGGGAAGAAGTTGCCGAAGAACATTTTATGTGGCAAAAAAAGTGGGATAATGTATTGAGTTGGGATTTTAATAAACCAGAAGTAAAGTGGTTTGAAGGTGCACAATTAAATATTACAGAAAATTGTATCGACAGACACCTTTCTACGCGAGGAAATAAAACAGCGATTTTATTTGAACCTAACGACCCTAAAGATCCGGCAGAACATATTACCTATAATCAATTACACGAGCGCGTTAATAGGTTTGCGAACGTGTTAAAAAGTCAAGGCATAAAAAAAGGAGATCGTGTTTGCATTTATCTGCCTATGATTCCAGAATTAGCAGTTTCCGTTTTGGCATGTGCTAGAATTGGGGCCATTCATTCTGTGGTATTTGCTGGTTTTTCAGCCACAGCTTTATCAACTAGAATTAATGATTCCGACTGTAAAATGGTTATTACCAGCGATGGATCTTATCGTGGCGCAAAAACTATAGATTTAAAAAGTATTGTAGATGAAGCTTTAGAAAGCTGCTCTGGAGTACATACCGCTTTAGTAGTTAAACGAATTCATTCTAACATCGCCATGAAAGACGGTCGCGATAAATGGTTACAACCGCTATTAGATGAAGCATCAGCAGATTGTAAAGCCGAAGTAATGAATGCCGAAGATCCTTTATTTATATTATACACATCAGGTTCTACAGGTCAGCCAAAAGGCATGGTACATACTACTGCCGGTTATATGGTTTACACAGCTTACACCTTTAAAAATGTATTTCAATATAGAGAAAACGACGTGTATTGGTGTACTGCCGACATTGGTTGGATTACAGGACATAGTTATATTGTATATGGTCCATTAGCAAACGGTGCCACCTCTGTAATGTTTGAAGGCGTACCTAGTTATCCAGATTTTGGACGCTTTTGGGAAGTTGTAGAAAAACACAAAGTGAATCAGTTTTATACAGCTCCTACAGCGATAAGAGCTTTAGCAAAACAAGGCTTAGAGTTAGTTGAAAAATATGATTTATCGTCACTTAAAGTATTAGGTTCTGTTGGAGAACCTATTAATGAAGAAGCATGGCATTGGTACAACGATAATGTTGGAAAAAAGAATAGCCCAATTGTTGATACCTGGTGGCAAACTGAAACAGGTGGCATTATGATAACTCCAATACCGTACGTAACGCCAACCAAACCAACTTATGCCAGTTTACCTTTTATTGGGATTCAACCCGCTTTAATGGATGAAAACGGACAAGAGTTAAAAGGGAATCAAATTGATGGCAGATTATGTATAAAATTCCCATGGCCATCTATGGCGCGAACTATTTGGGGCAACCACCAACGTTATAAAGACACTTATTTCTCAGCCTACGACAACAAGTATTTCACTGGAGATGGTGCTTTAAGAGATGAAGTTGGTTATTACAGAATTACAGGTCGTGTAGATGATGTAATTATTGTTTCTGGTCATAATCTTGGAACCGCTCCTATAGAAGATGCTATTAACGAACACCCTGCAGTTGCCGAATCTGCAATTGTTGGTTTCCCTCATGATGTAAAAGGGAATGCCTTATATGGTTATCTTATTTTAAAAGATACTGGGGAGTCTAGAGACCAAAACAACTTACGTAAAGAAATCAATCAGATTATTACAGAACATATTGGTCCAATCGCTAAACTTGATAAAATTCAATTTACTAGCGGATTACCAAAAACACGTTCTGGAAAAATTATGCGTCGAATTTTACGTAAAATAGCATGTAACGACACTTCAAATTTAGGAGACACAAGCACCTTATTAAACCCAGAAGTTGTTCAAGAAATTATGGACAACGTGCTTTAGTTTTTCTAAAGAAAACCATTTAATCTAAGGTCAACTATAATTTTTTAGCTGACCTTTTTTATATTTTAATTTCTATGGCGCTGTTGCTTTATATAAAATAGCTGAAGATGTTGTTGAAATACTATAATGACTTCCAGATTCTAAAAAGACACACTCTCCTTTGTTAAGGTTTAATACGTCGCTACCTTCTTTAATAATAGCCTCACCTTCAATTACAATTAAAATTTGGGCGGTTTTTGCATTTGATTGATACTTATCAAGTTTTGATATATCAATTTTACTAAGTTCAAAGTCTGGTGCGGGCGTAGTATATACACGCTCAATACCATCGGCTTGTAAGTTGCCTAACATAACGTTGGGTATGGTTCCTTCAAACGTGATATGTTTTAACAGTTCAGGAACATCAACATGTTTTGGTGTTAAACCACCTCTCAAAACATTATCTGAGTTTGCCATTAACTCCATATTTTGACCTTCTAAATAAGCATGAGGTATACCTGCATCTTGAAAAACAGCTTCTCCTTTATTTACTTTTACAATATTGAAAAAGTAAATAGAAAAAATGCCTCTATCTAATACATTTTTATCATCTGAAGAATCAACAGCTTTTGCAGCCCAAAAATCTGGACTGGACTTATCTAATTTTCCCGATGCATATAATGGCATAATACGATTTATAAGTGGTAACAACATTGCACTGCATTCATGTACAGATTGCTCCATAATTTGCTTGTACAAGCCGTAGTATCCTTTTTCTTTAAAAACAGGAATTAAACTACCAAACTCTGGTATTTCACTTAACCTTTTAGACAATTCTACTTTTGGTAAAAACCCATGTAATAACCAAAACTCGCTTAAAGCGACCATAATTTCTGGTTTATGATTATCATCTTTATAATTTCTATGCGATGCTGTTAAAGGAATGCCTTGTTCATTTTCATGTTTAAACCCTTTTTCTGCTTCAGTTTTGGTAGGATGTACTTGAATGGACAACATATCGTGAACATCCAACACTTTAAATAAAAAAGGTAATCGACCAAATTTGTTTACAATGTCTGTGCCCAAACTTTCCAAAATATTTGACTCTAAATAAGTATTTAAAGCGACCTCTCCATCTTTCGTTACAATAGTTGAAGGTGCATTTACATGCGCGCCTAACCAATACTCGGCACATTTACTAGTGTTATTTTTAACACCTAATAATTCGGGAATATATTGTGTTCCACCCCATGCATAATTTTGAATTTTTCCTTTAAGAGCAAATAATTTTGGCATTGATTTTTACTATTACAATCTGTTATAATGAAATGGTTTAAAATAAAAAAAGTCAATCTTCTAATTTATAGAGGACTGACTTTTATTCTAGTAGCGGGAACTGGACTCGAACCAGTGACCTTCGGGTTATGAGCCCGACGAGCTACCTACTGCTCTATCCCGCGATATAATCTCAAAACAATTTACTTAGCTTTTAACTCTTGGCTCATAATACCAATCAAATTATTTTGGACTGCAAATATACAATCCTTTTTAACTTTAACAAGCATAAAAATAAAAAATTATTGCTCAATGCTATTTGCTTGAAAATCTATTAATTCTCTATTCAAAAATTTTACAGAAATTTGAATTGGATTACAACACACTTCACAATCTTCTATATACTCTTGATAAGAAATAGTATTATCTATTAACATAGAAATATTTTGCCAACAATACGGGCATATAAAATAGTGTTCTAGCATATTTGTATATAAAATAAATTACCTTGAAGAAACTCACAAGGTATTTATTTGGTAAGGAAAAGATATTAAAAAAAACTTTGATTATCGAGTAAAAAAATAAGCTGCATTAATAATGCAGCCTATTTTAAACCAATACTAACAAATTTATGTAAAAAAATTAATCTTTTTCTATATCTAATATTGCAGTAGCACTATTCACTTCTAAATCCATTACACTAGGTGGGTTTTTACCTGAAATACTTATATACTCTTTATTTAAATTGTTATCGCTTACCATAATAGTATTTAACTTTCTTAAATTAATTAACTCTAATGGTAAATCTCCTGTTAACTGATTTGTAGACAATAACAACTCTTCCAATTGTGTTAACTGAGCTATTTCTGCAGGAATCTCTCCTTCTAGTTTGTTATCCATTAAACTAAGTTTTTTTAACTTAGATAATGCATGTATTTGATTTGGGATAGTACCTGTTAAAAAATTACTTCCTAACAACAACTCTTGTAAGTTTGTAAGATTCATTAATTCTGTTGGAATATTCCCAGAAAACTTATTACTATATAATGTAAGTATTTCAAGTTTTTTTAATGATGCTAACTCTAAAGGAATATTGCCTTCAAATTGATTCATAAATAACTCTAACGACGTTAAGTCTTGTAATTTTTTTATTGAACTAGGTATAGATCCTTTTAGTTTATTAAATCCAAAATTAATTTTTCTTAAACTAGTAAGGTTTCCTATTTCTTCAGGTAATTCGCCTTGTAAGTTATTAAACTGTAAGCTTATTTCAACAACTTTATTGTCTTCTATTGTAACACCATACCAAGTATCTATTGATGCTTCAAGGTTCCAAGAAGAGTTCCATTCGCTGCCATTAGTTGCATTATAAAGGGCTACTAAAGCCTCCTTTTCGTTTGTAGAAATATTTGCAAATGTATATGCCGTAACAAAAAAGCATACAATTATAAGTTTTAAGGTTTTCATGTCGAATAAATTTGGGATTAATTCTCTATACGAAAGTAACCCAAAAGCAGATTAAAATCTATTTTATTCGACGAAATGCATTAAATTTTAACAATTATTAATCGATGAACTGCTCAATTTCAAGTTGAATATCTTCCCATTTTTGCATAAAATCTTGTAAATCAGATTTCTTTTTTTGATAATTATCAAAGAAATTTGATTCCGCAGTTACTTCTTCATAATTAATTTCAAGCGATGCATCTATAGCTTTAATCTCCTTTTCTAATTGATTAATTTGAGATTCAACATTGTTTAACCTATTATTTAAAGACTTGATTTTTTTCTGATCTTCGTAAGATTGTTGTTTTTTTTCTTTAGGGGTCTCTTTAATAACAGTACGTTTTTCAACCTCTCGAAGGCTTTCAACCTTTCTCTGATCTAAATAATAATCTATATCGCCTAAATATTCTTTTATTTTATGGTCTTTAAACTCATAGACTATATTGGTTAAACCTTGCAGAAAATCGCGATCATGAGATACCAAAATTAAAGTGCCTTCAAATCGTTTCAATGCTTCTTTTAAAACATTTTTAGATTTAATATCTAAATGATTTGTGGGCTCATCCATAATAAGCACATTAAATGGCTGCAACATTAATTTTGCCAATGCCAAACGGTTACGTTCTCCACCAGAGAGTACCCGTACATATTTATCTGCTTCATCACCTCTAAATAAAAATGATCCCAGAATATCTCTAACTTTACTTCTATTGGTTTCGTTTGCAGCATCAATCATAGTATCTAAAACTGTTTTATTTCCGTCTAAATACTCTGCTTGATTTTGCGCAAAATATCCTATTTGTACATTATGACCTAGTTTTAAATGGCCATCATACTTTATATCGCCAACAATGATCTTAGCTAAGGTTGATTTTCCTTGTCCGTTTTGTCCAACAAATGCTGTTTTACTATCGCGTTCTATAAGTAAATCAATGTGTTTTAAAACTTGGTTATCGCCGTAGTTTTTTGAAACTTTATCTGTCTCTACAACTACTTTACCTGGAATTATTGACACAGGAAAGTTAAGCGTCATTACACTATTGTCGTCCTCATCAACTTCAATCCTATCTATTTTATCTAGCTTTTTAATAAGCGATTGTGCCATAGTTGCTTTTGATGCCTTAGCACGAAATTTCTCAATTAGCTTCTCTGTTTGCTCTATTTGTTTTTGCTGATTTTTTTGAGAAGCCAATTGTTGCGTTCTAAGTTCTTCTCTTAAAACTAAATACTTTGTATACGGTTTTGGGTAATCGTAAATTCTTCCTAAAGAAATTTCAATGGTTCTGTTGGTTACATTATCTAAAAACATTTTATCGTGCGATACAATAACTACTGCACCTGCATAATTTCTTAAAAATCCTTCTAACCAAATAATGGATTCTATATCTAAGTGGTTTGTAGGCTCATCTAATAGCAAAATATCGTTATTCTGTAAAAGTAACTTCGCCAACTCAATACGCATACGCCAGCCACCAGAAAATGTATCGGTAAGCTTATTAAAGTCTGGTCGTTTAAACCCAAGTCCTTGTAAAATTTTCTCTGTATCACCTTGGTAATTGTAACCGCCTAAAATTTCATATTGATGTTGAAGTTCATTAATATCAACCATAAGTTGATGGTAACCATCACTTTCATAATCTGTTCGTTCTGCCAATTGTGTATTAACGGCTTCCATTTGAGACTCCAATAATTTAATTTCTGTAAAAGCTTCATAGGCTTCTTCTAAAACGGTTCTTCCTAAAATAAAATCTATATCTTGTTTTAAGAATCCTATTTTAAGTTCTTTATCCGCAGCAATTTGACCTGAATCAGGTTCCATTTCTTTTGACAAAATCTTTAACATTGTCGATTTACCTGCTCCGTTTTTTCCAATAAGGCCTATTCTATCGCCATTACCTAATTTAAAAGTAATATCTTCAAACAGGCATTCTCCTTGAAATGAAATCGATAAATTGTGAATGTTCATCATAAAAATGTAACTTATATTACTAAGCTTTTAGTATTTTAAATGTATTTTTGCTTTAAATTCTCACTTTCATTTTAGCTTCGTTTAATGACTATATGAGAATGACAATTTTAAATAAACCTCGACTTATTTTCGTAAAGTTATTTTTAATTGCGCATGCAAAAATACATAATTATTATGTTTAAAAAAGGAACTAAATTATATAGTATTTTAACAGGGTTTTGTCCGAAATGCCATCAAGAATCCATGTTTAAAAACAAAAATCCATACATACTTTCTGAAGCTTTAAGCATGAACGAAAACTGCTCGCATTGTGGCACTAAATACAAAATTGAACCTTCGTTTTTTTATGGTTCAATGTATGTTAGTTATCCTGTGGGTATAGCATTTGCTACTGCGGCATTTGTTATTTCATTTTTTGTTTTTAATGCCAGTATTAATATAATATTTATATCTATTGTTGGCACATTAATTGTTTTTATGCCTATTATTTTAAGGCTATCAAGAAATATTTGGATTAATTTTTTTATGCATTATGATAAATCGCTTGCTAAAAAATGACACTCTTCTATTTATAAAAAACGAACATTCCCTTATTCTTCAAATCTTTTAATATCAATTTCTTTTTCTAAAGGCATACCTTTTTCTATATAATTGAAAAGTTGATACGCCACATAAGGACCAATCATAACACCTCGTGTGCCCAAACCATTTAATACATACATGTGTTTATGTAATGGATGCTGACCTACTAACGGGCGTCTATCTTTAACCGTTGGACGAATACCCGCAATTTGATTAACAATTTTAAACGGACAATTAATAAGCTTTTTAAGTTTATCTAAAAGCAGTTCTTTCCCTTTAGTTGTAGTAGTATTTGTTGTATCGTCCCAAACATATGTAGCACCAACAATATAAGTATCATCTTCTAATGGGATTAAAAAAACACCTGCTTTTAAAACATAATCTATTTTTAAATTAGGTGCATGTATAATAAGTAATTCTCCTTTTGTTGGCACTAAGGGTAAATTATTAAAAAACGGATTTTTAACTACTCCAAAACCTTCTGCAAAAACAATGTTTTTTGCTTTTATAGATTTATATTGAATATCATCATTTTCAATTTTTAAATCCTGATAATTGAAGCCTTCACTAAAAAAATAATTTTTAAGTATTAATTTTTCTTTATAGTTTTCTATTAAACATTTAACATCTATTCTACCAGTCTGTAATACTTCTCCAAACCCGAATGGAGCGTCAATGGATGCATTTTCGTTTTTAATAATTTTGGGAGAAAGATAGTCTAAAAGTATTAGTTTATCGGACGCTGTAAACCAGTCATTTTGTTCTTCTAAAGACGCAAATCTACGGCGTACAGGAATTTTATAATCTAGCTTTACATGTAATGTGTTTTCTAAATGGCTATACATTTGCAATGCCATTTCCAATTGTTCTTTACTTCTCCAAACTGGTGTAAATCGTTTTAAAACAACTGGGTTATATAAACCTCCAGCAACTACTGACGATTGTTGCGATTTATTATCGAAAATCACAAATGTTTTATTATTTGCCGTTAGCTGCTCGCAAAAACTTATACCGGCTAACCCAATTCCTATAACTATATAATCTACTTGCATATTGGTGCGAAGATAAAAAATGGATTCTGCAATGTAGTATAGAATGAAAAAAGAAACAACTACATAAACAACACTTTAGATTAAAACCCATTTCTATCGAACTGTCACTCCTGCGTAGGTAGGAATCTATTGTATTGTTTTTATGGATTCCTGCCTACGCAGGAATGACAAGTCTGCTTCACATTATATAGCCAAACCATCATAGTTTGTCATAGTCTATAATTATATTTAAGTAAAATTAAAGAGACCTATCAGGTTTTAAAAACATAAGTGTTCGGAAGAGTTCTAAGCAGAACTAAATAGTTGTGATTT
>CANKVS010000023.1 GCA_947487155.1 uncultured Flaviramulus sp. | reverse complement strand
ATGACCCTAAAATATTCATCAAGGAAAGTCCTAAAAACATTATGTTTCTAAAAATTAACCTTACTCCTGAAAGTGCCAAGATAAAACCCATACTGTTATTTAGTATGGGTTTTTTGATTTATCTGAAATCCTTGAAATCCAACCTAAAGAACAGTTGGTGTTCAAAAAATTATTTTTTTAAACGATTTAAATGCGTTATTAAATCTTCAGGACTCAATAGCTGAATTAGGTTTTTGTTTTTTACATTTTCAAATATGATTTGGTTTCCTGAAACAAATAGAGGAATATTACCCTGTTCTAAAATGTGCTCAACTTGAGATTCAATTTTATGTCTAGTAGGTGTTACAAACATGGTTAGCATTGCTTTAGGGTTAACCTCTTGTATGACTTGTTTTATATTTTCAACAGGAACATTTGGTCCTAAATAATAGACCCTCCAACCTAACTCTTTTGCAATATAATAGGCTAATAGTAATCCAATTTCATGATGTTCGTTTTCAGGTAAAAACATCAATATTGATGGTGCTTCTTTTTGGGGTAATGGTAAAAGATCAATTGTTGCAAAAATTTTTTGTTTTATTAAACTAGAAACAAAGTGTTCTTGAGCAGGAATAACTTTATTAATTCCCCAAAGTACCCCTACTTGGTTTAAAAAAGGATAAATAATTTTTGTGGTTGTGGTTAATAATCCATTCTTAATTATTTGAGATTTAATAATGCGATCAAATTTAATCTCATCCATTTCTAGCATGCTTATCATGAGTGCACTAATGTCATCTTCTTCAGAATTTATAAGGCTGTTGGCAATAGAATTGTGAATTTCATCATCAGTCATTTTATCTATTTTCGAAATCCGCAAACCATTTCTCATTAGTACACTAATGTTGAGTAGTTTTTTTAATTGACTGTCTGAATAGTATCTAATGTTAGTATCAGTTCTTCCTGGTTCTAAAAAACTATATCGCGTTTCCCACTTGCGTAATGTATGTCCTTTTATGCCTGTAAGAGCCACAATTTGCGCCATTGTATATGTACTCATGTCTAACTATTTGATAAGCAAAGTTAAACAAATAAACGAGTTATTCTAATGAAATTTTAAAAGTAATAACTTTTTTGTCTAAAAAATATATAAAAAAGTTTGACAAATTAAAAATGATTTATATATTTGTCTAATTATTAATATAAAAACTTAGACATTATGAAAACAAGAATTCAATTAATTATTATTTTATGTTTATCATTTTTTACAATTTCTTGTAGCAATGATGACGATGATGTTCCTGTACAACTTTCCAACATTGTTGAAGCTGCACAAGCAACAACAGATTTAAGTTCGTTAGTAGCTGCTTTAGTTCAAGCCGATGCAGGTTTGGTAGAGTTGTTACAAACAAACGGACCGTTTACAGTATTTGCACCAACCAATCAAGCATTTTCAGATTTATTAGATGCCTTAGGTGATGACTATAGCAGTTTAGCTGATTTTGACACTGCCGAAGAAAAAATGCTTTTAGCAGATATATTAAAGTATCATGTGATTTCAGGAGTTGAAGCTTTATCTTCAGATTTGTCTGATGAACAAACCATAGACACAGCATTACAAGGTGAATCTATTACTATTAGTTTAGATGGGGGAGTTTTTATAGTTGATGCTACCGATGTTGATGCCGAAGTAATTGCTCCAAATGGAATTGTTAGTAATGGAGTTGTACATATTATTAATAAAGTTCTTTTACCAGAAAGTGTGGTTAATGGATTAAGACCAAATATTGTAGAGTTAGCACAAAGTGTAGGAGATTTAAGTTTATTGGTAGATGCATTAATACAAGTTGATGCAGGTTTGGTAGATTTATTACAAACAGAAGGACCATTTACAGTATTTGCACCAACCAATCAAGCGTTTGCAGATTTGTTAGATACTCTAGGAGATGATTATAATAGTTTAGCAGATTTTGATACACCAGAAGAGAAAACCCTTTTAGCAGATATATTAAAATACCATGTAGTTTCAGGAATAGCAGCTTACTCAACAGATTTATCTGAAGGACAAATGATAGAAACTGCACAAGGTGAATCGGTTACCGTAAGCTTAACAGGAGGTGTATTTATAGACGATGCAGAAGTTACAGGAGCAAATAACGCGGCACAAAATGGAGTTGTTCATATTATAAATAAGGTAATACTTCCGCAGTCTGCAATAGATGCTTTAACGCCAAATATTGTAGAATTAGCACAAAGTGTAGGAGATTTAAGTTTATTAGTAGATGCATTAATACAAGCCGATGCAGGTTTGGTAGATTTATTACAAACAGAAGGGCCATTTACAGTATTTGCGCCAACCAATCAAGCGTTTACAGATTTGTTAAATACTTTAGGAGATGATTATAATAGTTTAGCAGATTTTAATACACCAGAAGAGAAAACCCTTTTAGCAGATATATTAAAATACCATGTAGTTTCAGGAATAGCAGCTTACTCAACAAATTTATCTGAAGGACAAATGATAGAAACCGCACAAGGTGAATCGATAACTATAAATTTAACAGGCGGTGTGTTTATTCAAGACGCTACAGCTACTGATGCAGAAGTTACAGGAGCAAATAATGCAGTACAAAATGGAGTTGTTCATATTATAAATAAAATTATTTTACCACAAGCAGTTGTGGATGCTTTAATGTAAAAGTTTGGTTTGATTAGTTGGTTTAATAGTTGGTTTAAACCGGTAGACTATTTATATGTTGCCGGTTTATTTTAATTAAAAATTATTGATGATAAATTTTTGTAAAAATGAAGCGTACTAAAATTGTTATTATTGGTTCAGGCTTTTCGTCATTATCTGCATCTTGCTATTTAGCAAAAGCTGGGTTTGACGTAACAGTTTTAGAAAAAAATAAAACAATTGGAGGGAGAGCAAGACAACTAAAAAAAGAAGGCTTTACTTTTGATATTGGCCCTACATTTTACTGGATGCCAGATGTGTTTGAGCGTTTTTTCAATGACTTCAATACGTCTACAAATAATTTTTATTCATTAAACAAATTAAACCCTGCCTATCAAGTTTATTTTTGCAAAAACGATTCAATTAGTATATCTAATACGTTTGAAGACATAAAAGAAACCTTTAATCAAATTGAAAAAGGAAGTGGTGAGAAATTACAAAATTTTATAAATAAGGCAAATAGAAACTATAATATAGCAATTAAAGATTTGGTTTATAAACCAGGAGAACATGTTTTTGAAATTATAAATAAAAAAACTATTTTAAAACTTTATGAATTTGTTTTAACTATTAAAAAGCAAGTTTCAGGATATGTTAAAAACGAAAAACTTCGAAAAATATTAGAATTTCCAGTGCTTTTTCTTGGAGCCAAACCTAGTAATACGCCATCATTCTATAATTTTATGAATTATGCCGATTTTAAATTAGGAACATGGCACCCAAAAGGGGGAATGTATGAAGTTGTTAAAGGTATAACTACACTTGCAAAAAGTTTAGGTGTAGAAATTATAACGAATAGTGCTGTAAAAAATATTCATATTGAAAATAAAAAAGTAATAGGAGTAAAAACAGATAATCAATACTACAATTGCGATATTCTTTTAAGTGGAGCAGATTATTACCATACAGAGACGCTGTTACCAAAACAATTACGACAATATTCTGAAACGTATTGGAATAAAAAAACCTTTGCGCCATCTGCATTGCTGTTTTATGTTGGGTTTAACAAAAAGATAAAAAACGTATCGCACCATACATTATTTTTTGATACTGATTTTGATGTGCATGCCAAAACAATATATGATACTAAAGAGTGGGCAGAAAAACCATTGTTCTATGCCAGTTTCCCTAGTATAACAGATAATTCTGTAGCACCAAAAGGAAAAGAAGCAGCTATATTTTTAATACCCATTGCGCCAAATAGTAAAGATACGCCGCAAATTAGAGATCATTATTTTAATCAACTTATAGAACGCATTGAATCTATCACAGGCGAATCTATAAAAAATGATATTCTGTTTAAAGAGTCTTACTGTGTTCAAAATTTTAAAGACGATTACAATTCTTATAAAGGTAATGCGTACGGATTAGCAAATACGCTAAGGCAAACACATGTTTTAAGACCTAAATTAAAAAGTAAAAAAGTAGACAATTTGTATTTCTGTGGGCAATTAACTGTTCCAGGACCTGGAGTGCCACCATCGTTAATCTCTGGAAAAATAGTTAGCGATTTAATTTTAAAATATACATCGTAAAGTATGAAAGCATTATTTGATACCTCTAGCCTTAAGTGTAGCAAAGTTGTTACAAACGCATATAGTACCTCGTTTTCATTGGGTATTAAATTATTCGCACCGTCTATTCGTCCAGCTATTTATGCTATTTATGGTTTTGTACGTTATGCTGATGAAATTGTTGATTCTTTTGAAAATTATAACCAAGAGGAACTTTTTTACGAATTTGCTGAAGAATATAATAAATCATTAAAAAGAAAGATAAGTTTAAACCCAATAATAAATTCGTTTCAAGAAGTAGTACATAAGTATAACCTGTATTCTTATGCTGTTGATTTTTTAAAACGAATGGAAGCCGATTTAAAAATAACAAACTATACAACTAAAGAAGCTTATGAAAACTACATTTATGGTTCGGCAGATGTAGTTGGGCTTATGTGCTTAAGGGTGTTTGTTAATAATAATGATGAAAAGTTTAATGAATTAAAAAAGTCTGCTAAATACTTAGGATCTGCATTTCAAAAAGTAAATTTCCTTAGAGATATAAAAGATGATATTGAAAACTTAGGACGATCATACTTTCCTAACCTAGCAAATAATACACTTAATAATTCTATAAAAAAAGATATTATAACTGAAATTGAATTCGATTTAAATGAAGCTTATAAAGGCATTGTTAAACTCCCTTTAGAAAGTAGGTTAGGTGTTTACATTGCCTATAGGTATTATTTAAAACTTTTAAAAAAATTAAAAAAAACCGATTCGAAAAAAATATTAAATGAACGAGTTCGAATATCAAATTCAACAAAATTTTATATACTAACAAAATCGTATATAAGATATAAGTTAAATGCGTTTTAAATTTTAAATAAAAAATATAACTTACAACATATTGTTTAAACATGAATATTATACTTTTTATAATTATAACACTGGTTACATTTTTATTAATGGAAGTGGTAACATGGTTAACGCATAAATATGTAATGCATGGGTTTTTATGGTATTTGCATGAAGATCATCATCAGCCAAAATATTCGAATATTTTTGAGAAAAATGATGCATTCTTTATAATTTTTGCTATTCCTAGTATTACCTTGTTTTATTTTGGTGTCTCTCCCTATTTAAACTATTTGTTCTTTATAGGTTTAGGTATTCTTTTTTATGGAATTACGTATTTTTTAATTCATGATGTACTTATTCATCAGCGATTCAAATGGTTTAAAAATACTAAGAACAACTATTTGTTAGCTTTACGTAAAGCACATAAAGTACACCATAAACATCTTAATAAGCATGATGGAGAATGTTTCGGGATGCTACTTGTTCCAAAAAAATACCATTTCAATATAAATCGCAAATGAAATCTTATACATATTTGTTTGTAGATTTAGCTTGTGTTGCAATTCCTTTTTTTGCTAGTTTTTACCCAAAATATGCTTTTTATAAAGATTGGAAACCTTTTTTTAAAGCTAATACTATTGTTGCTTTAGTATTTTTAATATGGGATTATTTCTTTACAAAAAGTGGTGTTTGGGGGTTTAATGATGATTATTTAACAGGATTATACATTGGCAACTTACCAATTGAGGAGGTATTGTTTTTTATATGTATACCTTATGCTTGTGTATTTACTTTTTTCGCACTAAAATCTCTCATTAAAAACAATCCGTTAAATAAATTAGAATCCATAATAAGTTATGTGTTTATTTTTGGGTTATTTATTATTGCTATTATAAATTACAATAAATTATATACATCGATTACATTTTTTAGTACGGTAATATTTTTAGCTTATTTAAAGTTTAAAAAGGTTAATTTGTCTTATCACTATTTTTCCTATTCATTAATTTTTCCTTTTTTCTATTTAAGCAATGGTATTTTAACAGGGAGTTTTTTTATTGAACCTATAGTTTGGTATAACGATACAGAAAATTTAGGTATTAGAATTGGTAATATCCCTATAGAAGATTCTGTTTATGGCATGTTACTTGTTTTTTCTAACATTCAATTGTATCAATATTTTAAGCAATTAAAATAAAAAAACCATTTGACTAAGTAAATGGCTTTAATATAATTTATAAAACAAAACGTAATTTATGAAACAGCTTTAAGTTTCTTAATAGTTGTTTTTGTTAATTTTCCTTCTGCGTAAGCTTTGGTAACATTAAGTTTTTTGTCATTACTACTAGGTAATTCAAACATCGCATCGGTTAAAATTTCTTCGCATAACGAGCGTAAACCTCTGGCTCCAAGCTTGTATTCAATAGCTTTACCAACAATAAAATCTAAAGCGCCATCGGTGATGCTAAATTCTATGTCATCCATCGTAAATAATTTTTTGTATTGTTTGATAATGGCATTTTTAGGTTCGGTAAGAATTGCTCTTAAGGTATCTGCATCTAAAGGGTCCATGTATGTTAACACTGGAAGACGACCAATTATTTCGGGTATTAATCCAAAATCTTTTAAATCTTTAGGAATAATATATTGTAGTAAGTTATTTTGGTCTACAACATCATCTGAAATTGAAGCACTGTAACCAACAGCTTGCATATTTAATCGTTTGGAGATAACACGCTCAATACCATCAAAAGCTCCACCAGCTATAAATAAAATATTTTCTGTATTTACTTCAATAAATTTTTGATCTGGGTGTTTACGCCCTCCTTTTGGTGGGACGTTAACAACAGTTCCTTCTAATAATTTTAATAGCGCTTGCTGAACACCTTCTCCAGAAACATCGCGGGTAATTGACGGGTTATCACTTTTTCTAGCAATTTTATCTATTTCATCAATAAAAACAATACCCTTTTCGGCCTTTTCTAAATTGTAATCGGCAGCTTGTAATAAACGCGTTAAAATACTTTCAACATCTTCACCTACATAACCAGCTTCTGTTAAAACTGTAGCATCTACAATTGCTAATGGAACATTTAGCATTCTGGCAACAGTTTTTGCCATTAATGTTTTTCCTGTTCCTGTTTGACCAACCATAATGATATTAGACTTTTGAATTTCAATATCATCATTTGAAGGTGGTTGTAATAACCGTTTGTAGTGATTATATACAGCAACAGACATGACTTTTTTAGTCATACCTTGTCCTATAATATATTCATCAAGAAAATTTTTAATTTGCTGAGGTTTGCGAAGTTTTAATTCTGCAGATAAATCACTACTATCACTTTGCTTAGATTCTTCAACAACAATTCCATGTGCTTGTTCAATACATCTATCGCATATATGTGCATCTAAACCTGCTATTAATAGGTTTGTTTCTGGCTTTTTACGCCCACAAAACGAACATTCTAATTCTTCCTTTGCCATTAATCGTTTTATTTAAGAGGGGTAGAATAAGTATAAATCCCTTTATAAGAATTCTATAAAATTACAATTTTTTATTTAATTACGTGCTAGAATCTCGTCAATCATACCATACTCCTTGGCTTTATCGGCTTTCATCCAGTAATCTCTATCACTATCTTCGTATACTTTGTCGTAACTTTGTCCTGAATGCTTACTAATAATTTTATACAATTCTTCCTTTAAGATAAGAATTTCGCGAGCTGTAATTTCGATATCGCTAGCTTGTCCTTGCGCGCCACCAAGTGGTTGATGAATCATAACTCTAGAATGCGGTAGCCCACTACGTTTTCCTTTGGCTCCTGCGCACAACAAAACAGCGCCCATAGATGCTGCCATACCTGTACAGATAGTCGCTACATCTGGTTTTATAAACTGCATGGTGTCGTAAATTCCAAGTCCAGCATAAACACTGCCTCCAGGAGAGTTAATGTAAATTTGAATGTCTTTTGAGGCATCTACACTTTCTAAAAACAATAATTGTGCTTGAACAATATTAGCAATATTATCATTAATTCCTGTGCCTAAGAAAAGTATACGATCCATCATTAAACGAGAAAAAACGTCTAGTTGAGAAACATTTAATTGGCGTTCTTCAATAATATATGGTGTCATGTTTTCAGGGTACATACTACTCATAATTTTGTTGTAATATGTGCTGCTAATCCCTTGATCTTTTATAGCGAATTTTTCAAATTCTTTTCCGTAATCCATAGTTTTTTTAATATTGATAATAATATATTTAGGCGTTGAACTTTAAAAATTCAACGCCTAAATATAATGATTTATTCTTTTTAAAAAGCACTAAGTTTATTTATCGCCGTAAACTTCTTTTACAAACTTTTCGTAGCTTAATTCTTTAACTTTTACGTTAGCTTTTTCTTTGTATAATGTAATTAATTTTTGACTAATTAATTGCTCTGAAATACGACGCGCTTCATCTTGATTTGATAGTACACGAGCAGCTATATCGTCTAATTCTTTATCTGAAGGATTCATTTGACCAAATTGAGCCATTTGCCCCTTAATCATTTCTCTGGCATGATTTTTAATGTCATCCATGGTTACTTGAATATTATTGCCTTCAATTAGTTTACCTTCTATTAATTGGTAACGTAAGCTTTTTTCAGATTTTTCGTATTCTTCTTTAGCTTGATCTAATTCTAAAGGTTTCTCGCCAGCGGTTTGCATCCATTTTTGTAAAAACTCAGCAGGTAAATCGAATTTGGTGTTCTCTACTAAATATTCAGTAACATCATTTAAAAACTTTTGATCTGCCTGTTGTACAAATTGCTTTTCAGCATCTTCTTTAATTTTAGCTTTTAATTCGGTAACAGAAGTTACAGATTTGTCTGCAAATAATTTTTCAAATAACTCTTGGTCTAAATCTGCTAATTCACGTTTATTAATTTCGGTAATTGTAAATGTTACTTCAATATCTAAATCGTGAGCTGTATCATGCTCAATCTTTAATGCGTGCATTAATTCGTGATCGTCGCTATAAAGACCTTTAGTTTTTAAAGAAATAACGTCGCCTGCTTTAGCTTCAACAAATTTTTTAGCTGTTGCTTTACCTTTAAATTTATCTAAAGTTAAAGTTACGGTATTGTCAATTTCTTGTTCTTCGTTTTTATATGTACCAGTAATTTCACTGTCGTTTTCAACAATATCTTGAGATACTAATTTTCCGTATTGTTTTTGAATACGTTCAATTTGTTCGTCAATCATTTTATCATCGGCAACAATATTGTATTGTGTAATTGCTTTTTTGCTTTTTAGTTCAACATTAAATTCTGGTGCTAAACCTAATTCAAATTCAAAAGAAAACCCTTCAGCATTCCAATCAATATCATCTTGTGGTTTTGGTAAAGGTTGTCCTAAAACATCAAGTTTTTCTTCGGTAAGATATTTGTTTAGTGCATCTTGTAAAAGCTTGTTTACTTCGTCAACTAAAACTGCTTTTCCGTATTGTTTTTTAACCATACCCATTGGTACATGACCTTTTCTAAAACCAGGAATATTAGCCGTTTTACGGTAATCTGTTAAGATTTGTTCTACTTTATCGCTATAATCTTCTTTAGCGATATCTACTTTTACTACAGCATTTAATGCATCAACGTTTTCTCTTGTAATATTCATTTTAAATAATATGAATCCCTTTATGGGAATTTAACAAATGGTTTTAAACCTAATTTTTAGTAACCAAAATTGGGATGCAAAAATAATATATTTTTACATCCCAACAAAGTTTTTAATTGCTTGATTATGAAGCTATTTTTTGTCTTCTTTTAAAAGCGAATGCAGTACAGATTGTAGTATTGATAGCAGGATGCTAAATAGTATTGCTGTCCAGATACTGCTTACAGAAAAACCGTCAATCATATTACTGGCAAGTAATATAATTAAAGCGTTTATAATTAGTAAAAACAGACCTAAGGTAACAATGGTTATTGGTAGTGTTAAAATAACTAAAATGGGTTTTACTAATAGGTTTAAAATTGATAGTACAATGGCTACTATAATTGCAGTGATGTAATTATCTACATAAACGTTAGAAAGTGCTTTTGAAAGTATAACTACTGCTAGAGCGTTTAATAGGAGTTTGATTATGAGTTTCATGTGTTTTAATATTTTATTTAAAGATACAAAATATATTAGTCCATAAATTTTATAACAGCCTCAAAAAAGTCTTTTGGATTTTCGGCATGTAACCAATGCCCTGAATTTGAAATGGTAATAATTTCGGCTTTAGGAAAATGATTTGAAATTATGGCTTCATCGTCAATACCTATATATTCAGATCGGTCTCCACGTAAAAACAGTGTGTCTTTATTAAATAGATTTTGCGATGGTAATGCTTCACCAATTTCGGCAACTTCATTTTTTAAAACCTTTAAATTAATGCGCAAGGCGAGTTTGCTTTTTTCAATCCAATATAGATTTTTTAATAAAAATTGTCGTGTTCCAAAATCGGAGACATAAGCGCTTAATATATTGTCTGCCTCTCCACGGGTTTTTATGGTGTTAAAATTTAAGGTGCTTAATCCTTCTAATATCGCATCATGATGAATAGGGTAAAAGCGAGGAGAAATATCGGCAATTAATAACTTTGAAACTAACTCTGGGTATTTGGTAGCAAATAGCATTGCGGTTTTGCCGCCCATAGAATGACCAAGCAAAATAATATTTTTTAAGTGATGCGTATCGCAATACTGTTTTAAGTCTTCGGCAAGAACGTCGTAATTAAACGTGTTGCTCCAAAAACTTCGTCCATGATTTCGCTGATCTACTAAATGCATTTGGAAACCATGTTCGCTAAATTGACGACCTAACGTTTTCCAGTTATCACTCATGCCTAAAAAACCATGTAAAATAACAAATGGTTTGCCTTCTCCTATAATATTTGAATGTAACAACATTTTAATTTTTTTGATGACTGAGCAAAGTCGAAGTCATAAATTAAAACTATAAAATTGTGATTTCGGCTACGCGCAATCCAATAATAAAGTTTACTTTAATTTATGTAAATACATCTGTATAACATTTTCTATGCCCAAATATAAACTTTCAGAAATTAAAGCGTGTCCAATAGACACTTCTAACAAACCTGGAATATTGTCTTTAAAAAATTTAATATTATCAAGCGACAAATCGTGTCCTGCATTAATACCCAGCCCTAAATTATTGGCTAATTCTGCGCAAGATGTATAAGGTTTAACAGCAGCTTCATTACCTAAACTATATTCGTGAGCAAACGCTTCGGTATATAATTCAATTCTATCTGTTCCTGTTTCTTTGGCACCTTCAATTTGCTTTAAAACAGGGTCTACAAAAATAGAAGTTCTGATGCCATTTTGTTTAAATTCATTAATAACATCAACTAAAAAAATCTTATGTTTTATAGTGTCCCAACCAGCATTACTTGTAATGGCATCTTCGGCATCGGGAACCAAAGTTACTTGGGTAGGTTTTACCTCTAAAACTAATTTTAAAAACGAATCAACAGGATTGCCCTCTATGTTATATTCAGTATAAACATCAGGTTTTAAATCTCTAGCATCTTTATAGCGTATATGGCGTTCGTCTGGTCTGGGGTGAATAGTTACACCTTCGGCACCAAACCGCTGTACATCTTTTGCAAATTGTACTACGTTTGGCATGTCGCCACCTCTGGAGTTTCGTAAAGTAGCAATCTTATTAATATTTACGCTTAACTTTGTCATGTATTAATTTTAAAAAATAGTTCTGCAAAAATACAAAGTAGAACAGGCTTATGTGTTATTTTTTTGATTAATTTGCATAACTTTTAAGTGAGTATATGAATCTTTCAGAATACATTATTAACGATATAAAACCATTAAAAAACAAAAGCAAAGTAAGCGATTTGCAATTGTTATTTAATCAATTAACGTTTTCTCACATTCCTGTAGCAAATGAAGAAAATACGTTTTTAGGGTGTTTTTTTGAATCGGATGCACATTGTTTTGATGGCGATAAATTAATAAGTGAATATACGTATGCGCTCGAAGACTTTTTTGTTAAAGATAATACGCTGTGGTTAGATGTTTTAGAAGCCTTTGCTCAAAATTCGGCCAATATTATGCCTGTTTTAAATGAAAATAATGTGTACTTAGGATATTATGAACTTAACGATATTATTAGTCTTTTTAGTGAATCGCCTTTTTTCTTTGAAGCAGGAGGGATTTTAGTTGTTGAAAAAGGAACAAGCGATTATTCTTTTAGTGAAATAAGTCAGATTGTTGAGTCTAATGACGGAAAACTTTTAGGAGCTTTTGTTTCTAAAATGAAGAATGATGTAACGCAGGTTACGCTTAAAATAGGAAATACAGGATTAAACGAGATTATTCAAACATTTCGAAGATATAGCTATAATATAGTGTCTGGACATGAAGAAGATAGTTATATAGAAAGCCTTAAAGATCGATCAGATTATCTGAATAAATATTTAAATATGTAATACCAATTTGATTATGAAATGGCGTACCGAAAACGAAGTTGCTTTTTTGTTATATAACGCCGTGATTGATTTGCATAGCCTAAGTTACGGAAATCGTGAACAAGGAAATAGAATAAAAAATGGACAAGTTTGAATACGTTATTTTAAAATTAAATTGGTATAAACGATGAAAGTTGCAATTTTTGGACGATTTTATAATGAAACCACATCGGCTTCAGTAGAAACACTTTTTAACTATCTGGTAAAAAAAGATGCAGATGCATATATTGAAACCGAATTCTATAATCTTATAAATAACGAATCCCATAGTATCAAAAATTTTGAATTTTTTAAAACATTCGATACCTTAAATACATCTTTCGATTTACTTGTAAGTGTAGGTGGCGATGGCACCATTTTAAGAGCCATTACATTTGTAAAAGATCTAGGCATTCCTATAATTGGTATTAATACAGGCAGATTGGGCTTTTTAGCAACCATACAAGTTAATGGTATAGAAAGCGCCATTCAAGATATAGTTGATGGGAAGTATAAAATTTCTGAACGAAGCTTACTTTCTATTGAAACCACTCCAGAGAATAATAATGTAGCATCGCTTAATTTCGCATTAAACGAAATTGCTGTAAGTAGAAAAAATACCACCTCAATGATTACGGTTGAAACACATTTAGATGGCGAATTTTTAACATCGTATTGGAGTGATGGGTTAATTGTTTCTACGCCTACAGGGTCTACAGGTTATTCCTTAAGTTGTGGAGGACCGGTAATTACGCCTGGAACAAATAGTTTTGTGTTAACGCCAATAGCGCCTCATAACTTAAGTGCTCGTCCATTAATAATTCCAGATTCTACCGAAATACAACTTAAAGTTAACGGAAGAGAAGAAAATCATTTGGTGTCTTTAGACTCAAGAATTGCAACTTTAGATAATGGTACTTTAATTAAAATTAAAAAAGCAGATTTTAAAATTAAAATGATAGACCTTTTAAATGAAAGCTTTTTGGTAACACTTCGTAAAAAACTCCTTTGGGGTGAAGATAAGCGTAATTAAACAATATTTTAGTAGAAATACTGTTTTACACTCATACAATTTAACTCAAATTATAATAGGCTAATCTTATTTGTTATATTTGCAAACTTTTGAATGTTTATGAGGTATATAACCATATTGATATTAAGTATTTTAACCATGCAATTAAGCTATTCTCAGATACATGAAATTGGTGTTTTTGTTGGAGGTAGTAACTTTATAGGAGATGTAGGTGCAACAGATTATATTTCTCCAGACAGCCCTACTTTAGGAGTAATGTATAAATGGAACGTAAGTCCTAGGCATTCATGGCGAGCATCAATTATTTATTCAGATTTAAAAGCTAAAGATAATTCTTCAGATGATCCTAGGCGAATTCAAAGAAATTATGAGTTTGACTCAAATTTATTAGAATTATCTGCAGGATTAGAATTTACTTTTTTCGATTTCGACTTGCACTCTGCAACAAAATTGGCAACGCCATATTTATATTCAGGAATAAGTGTTGCAAACCATGATAACCATTATTTTTTAAATGGTGTACAAACCCCTGAAAATACATCGAGTTGGGTTATAGGTATTCCTATGGCATTGGGTTTTAAAACAACGTTTATCGACGGATTTGTTTTTGGAGTTGAAGTTGGTGCGCGCTATACATTTTCTGATGAAATTGATGGTAGTTCCCCTAGTAATCCATCAAACCAACAACACAGATTTGGAAACATAAACAATAACGATTGGTATGTGTTTTCGGGGATTACGCTAACCTATACATTTGGCGAAAACCCTTGTTACTGTCCTTCAAATTAATATGAATTTAAAAGAAACCATACAGAGTAATAATTTACCAAAGCACATCGCTATTATAATGGACGGTAATGGACGATGGGCAAAACAAAAAGGGATGTTGCGAGCTTTTGGACATGAAAATGGCACAAAAGCTGTACGTAAAACGGTAGAGGCTTGCGCAGAGCTTGGTGTAGAGCATCTTACACTTTATGCGTTTTCTACAGAAAATTGGAACAGACCAAAATTAGAAGTAAAAACACTAATGAAACTTTTAGTGTCTTCATTAAAAAAGGAAATACATACGCTTCAAGACAATAATATAAAATTAGCAGCAATAGGTAATTTAAGTACACTACCAAAAAAAGTTTATACAGAGCTACAGGAAGTTATTGAAAGTACTAAAAGTAATCAAAGAATGACTTTAACTTTAGCTTTAAGCTATGGTTCTAGGGAAGAATTGCTAAATACTGTTAAAGAGATTAGCATTAAAGTTAAAAATAGCATAATTTCGCCCGAAAAAATTGATGAATCAATTATAAATGAGCATCTTTACACGCAAAATTTACCAGATGTAGATTTGCTTATTAGAACTAGTGGTGAACAGCGAATAAGCAACTTTTTACTTTGGCAAATTGCATACGCAGAGTTGTACTTTACTAGTACACTTTGGCCAGATTTCACAAAGAAACATTTGTATGAAGCTATTATTGAATATCAAAAAAGAGAACGACGATTTGGGAAAACAAGTGAACAACTTAGCTAATTTTTTACCTTTTACAACATATTTAAAGTACGGTATTGCATTATTGTTTTTTGCGAGCAGTTTTATAACTAACGCACAAACACCTTATAGCAATGGAAAAAAATATACTTTAGGGGGTATAACCGTATCTGGAAATACGCAATACAGTAATCAGACTATTATATCAGCATCTCGATTGCCTAAAGGGAAGGAGATAGTTATTCCTGGAGAAGAAATTAGTAAAGCAATAAAAAAATTATGGGAAACAAAACTGTTTAGTAATGTTGAAATATATCGTACTAAAATAGAAGGAGATGTTATTTATTTAGAAATTAAATTATTTGATTTACCACAGCTTAACGAGTTAAAAATTAACGGTGTTAAAAAAGGAAAAAAACAAGGGATTATTGATGAAAATAAGTTAAAAAAAGGTACTAAGATTACAGAAAACTTAAGGGCAACTACAAAAAATCACCTTGTTAAAAAATACAAAAAGCAAGGATTTTTAAATACTAAAGTACATATTAATACTATTGAAGTTAAAGACTCTATTGAAACCGCTAGAGTAAATATGGTATTAAATATTGATAAGGGAGAGAAAGTAAAAATAAAAGATATTGTGTTTGAAGGTAATACAGTTTTAAGCGATAAAAAGCTTAGAAAAAGTATGAAAAGCACAAAAAAAATTAACCGTATACGGTTATTAAAACGCTCAAAGTTTATTGATTCGGCATATCAAGCCGATTTGTCTAAAGTTATAGATACATACAAAGAAAATGGTTATAGAGATGCGCGTATATTATCTGATAGCATAACTTATAACGATGATAAAACCATTTCATTGAATATTGAAGTTAATGAAGGTGAACTTTATAAGTTTGGCGATATTACATTTATTGGTAATGCCGTTTATTCTAATGAGTATTTAAAGAGGCTGTTGCGTATTAATAAAGGAGATACGTATAATGGGGTATTATTGCAAGAGCGAATTCAGGATAATTCTAAACCAGATGCGCAAGACATAGCAAATCAATATCAAAATAGTGGCTATTTATTTTCCACAATAAATCCTGTAGAGGTTAGTGCAGAGAATAATGTTATTGATATGGAAATACGAATAACTGAAGGCAAACCTGCTTATTTTAATAAAGTGTCTGTTTCTGGTAACGATAAAACAAACGATCATGTGGTGTATAGAACAATACGTACACGCCCAGGGCAATTATATCGTAAAGCAGATGTGGTACGTACTATTAGAGAACTTGGGCAATTAGGCTTTTTTGATGCTCAGGAATTAACACCAGATATTAAAAACCCAAACCCTAATGAAGGTACTGTAGATATAGATTATGTAGTTAAAGAAACAGGATCCAGTCAAATAGAGCTACAAGGTGGTTACGGCGGCGGTGGTTTTATAGGTACGCTAGGGCTTTCTTTTAATAATTTTTCTATAAAAGATATTTTTAAAAAGGATGCTTATAAACCCATACCAATGGGTGACGGACAAAAACTAGCATTACGTTTACAAGCCAGTCGTTTTTATCAAACCTATAGCTTTTCGTTTTCTGAGCCTTGGTTAGGAGGAAAAAAACCAGTGCAATTCTCTACATCTATATCGCATACCAAGCAGTTTTTATATGATTTTATAACCAGAAGAGCAGACAAAAGTAGAAGTTTTAATATTACAGGTATTACATTTGGTTTAGCAAAACGTTTATCGGTACCAGACGATTATTTTACTTTATCGCAAGCAATCAGTTTTCAACATTACGATTTAAAAAATTATAATACAGGACTATTTACTTTTGGTAATGGTAGTTCTAGAAACTTATCATACACAGTTGGGCTTAGTAGAAACAGTACAAACATAGACCCTGTTTATCCAACAGGAGGCTCTAGTTTTGGAGCTACAGCAAAGTTTTCAGCACCTTATTCTTTGTTTAATGGAGTAGATTATGCTCAATTAAAAGAAGATAGAGAACAAGCAGTTTTAGATCAAGATTCTGATGCTCTTGGAGAAATAGATCAAGAACGCTATAAATGGTTAGAATTTTATAAAGTTAACTTTAAAGGCGATTGGTATACACAATTAGCTAAAAATTTGGTTTTAAAACCAAGTTTCGAATTTGGGTTCTTAGGAGCTTATAATAACGATAGAGGTATTATTCCTTTCGAGCGTTTCTTTCTTGGAGGCGACGGTTTAGGGAGTTATAGTTTAGATGGTAGAGAGTCTATTGCATTACGTGGTTACCCTAATCAATCGTTGTCAAGTCAAGATGGAGGAACCATTTACAATAAATTTTCTTTAGAGCTTCGTTACCCAATAACACTAGCCGCATCTGCTAAAATTTATGCCTTAGGCTTTGTTGAAGGTGGTGCTTCTTACGATAATTTTAGAGATTACAATCCGTTTAACCTTAAACGATCTGCAGGTTTAGGTGTTCGTATTTTTATGCCTGCATTTGGTTTATTAGGAATAGATTTTGGTCATGGATTTGATCCTTTACCAGGGCAAAATGTTAAAAATGGTTGGGAAACGCATTTCATTATTGGGCAACAATTTTAATTAGTCTAATTTATTTTGGCATGATATTTTCTAATAGTTTAATTGAGAATTGAAATTTTTAAGATTAAAATTCGTTAATTTTGAAATGAGCAATTCAAAAAGTGACAGAAACAAAACAATCAGATGTCGTTTTTAGAATTTATATGCATATAAATTATAAAAGATTATACAGATGAAACGAGCATTATTAAAAAGACTAAAGTTTAAACAAAATAATATATGCGAGTTACATGTGACAAATGATAGAAGTATGATTAAGTACATGAAAAATAACGTTCTTTTTTTACTGACATTAGTATTTACGCTAAGCCTTTCGCTTAACGCCCAACGAGGTGTGCGCATTGGTTATATAGATACTGAATACATCTTGGAGAATGTTCCCGAATATCAAGAAGCAACATCGCAGCTAGATCAGAAAGTTCAAAAATGGAAAAATGAAATTGAAGTTAAATTGGGTGAACTTGCACAAAAAAGAAATAATTTAAGCAATGAAAAAGCACTTTTAACAAAAGAACTTATTGATGAGCGTGAAGAAGATTTAGCTTTTGAAGAAAAAGAAATTTTAGATTATCAACAAAAACGATTTGGCCCTAGTGGTGATTTAATGATTCAAAAGAAACAATTAATGCAGCCCATTCAAGATCAAATTTTTGCAGCAGTACAAGATATAGCAGCAGGTAGAAAATACGATTTTATTTTTGATAAATCATCAGATGCTACTATGTTGTATTCGGCAAGACAGTTCGATTTGAGTGATCAAATATTAAGAGGTATTACCAGAACATCAAAACGTAAACAAGTACAATCTAAAGCAGAGCGTAAAGCAGCAGAAGCCGAAGAGTTAGTGCCAGAAATAAATGTAGAACTTGAAGAACGACAAAAAGCATTAGAAGAGAAAAAAGCAGAAAGAGAAAGTGCTATTGAAAAACGAAGACAAGAAATTTTAGCGACACGCGAAGCAAAGAAAAAAGAAGCTGATGCCAGAAGACAAAAAATAATAGAAGATAGAGAAAAAGCGAAGCAAGCTAAGTTAGATGCAAGAAATAAAGCATCATCATCAAAAGAAGATGTTAAGAAAGAAGGCGAAGAAGTAAAAAAAGAAGAACAAACCAAAACTAGAGCACAACTTATAGAAGAAAACAGACAAAAAAAATTAGCAGAACGAGAAGCTCGTAAAAAGGCTTTAGAAGAAAAAAAGAAGAAAATTTTAGAAGACCGTCAAAAAGTAAAAGACACTACAAATAATAACAAAAAATAATTTATAACACATTAATACTATTTAAAAATGAAACAATTAAAAACTCTTTTATTAGCAACCGCATTATGCATTGGAACTGTAAGTTTTACACAAGCGCAAAGTAAAGTTGCACATATAAATACACAAGAATTAGTAGCTGCTATGCCAGAAGCTAAAGCTGCACAAGCTGAACTTGAAACCTTAAGTAAAACGTATCAAGCTGACTTTCAGGAAATGGCTACAGACTATCAAGCAAAAGAGAAGCAATATATAGCAGAAGGAGAAACAAAAACTGAAGAGGAAAATGCTAAAAGAGCTCAAGAATTAGGGGAATTTCGTAAACGTATTCAAGATTTTGAAGGTACAGCATCACAGGATATGCAAAAAAAGCGAGCGGATTTATTTAAGCCTATTGAAGAAAAAGCTCTTGCAGCTATCAATAAAGTAGCTAAAGCTCAAGGTTTTCAATATGTATTGGATAGAGCGTCTTTAATAATGGCTGAAGGTAAAGATTTGCTTGCAGACGTTAAAAAAGAATTAGGAATATAAAAAACTACGTTTATTCCTGTAGTTTACTTAGTTATGATTGTTGCGCAAAGTCGAAACAAATAGAAGTAAAACAGGAAATTTTAACAATATATTTAAAAAGCTACTTTTAATTAAGTAGCTTTTTTATTTTTGTTAAGTGTATAAAAAACAATATCATTACCGTCACTGCTACGAAAGAAGTATAACTGTGACAATCTTTTTAATATGGAGTTCGTTTCACGAGATTGCTTCGTTTCTCTCTCAATGATAGAAAAAATAAGATGTACAGTATTTAAAATATTTAAAAATTTATATGCAGTTTTACTATGAGTAAACAACCTATTGGTATATTCGATTCTGGAGTTGGCGGTACATCTATTTGGAAAGAAATTCATACGTTATTACCTAACGAGCATACAATTTATTTAGCAGATAGTAACAATGCACCCTATGGACCAAAAGGAAAGCAAACTATTACTAATTTATGCGTTAAAAACACCGAATTACTTATACATAAAGATTGTAAACTTATTGTTGTAGCTTGTAATACTGCAACGACCAATTCTATAGATTATCTTCGGAAAACTTACAATATTCCATTTATAGGTATTGAGCCTGCAATAAAGCCAGCAGCATTACAAACCAAAACAAATGCCATTGGTATTTTGGCCACGAAAGGCACTTTAAGTAGTGCATTGTTTTCTAAAACGACTGATTTATTTGCTAGCAATATTAAAGTTATAGAGCAAGTCGGTGATGGTATTGTTTCGCTTATTGAAAATGGTAATTTGTATTCAGAAGATATGAAATTACTATTGAAGAATTACATGCAACCAATGATTGATGTCAATATAGATTGTTTGGTTTTGGGCTGTACGCATTACCCATATTTAATACCCCTATTGAAAGAGATGTTGCCGAAGCATATCACTATTATTGATTCTGGTGAAGCTGTAGCAAGACAAACAAAAGCCATTTTAAAACAGAATAATTTGTTAAATACTGAAACATCAACTATTAATTCGCAATTTTATACAAATGGAGATGTGTCTGTTTTGAAACCGCTCATAGGAAATAATTATACTATTGATTATTTAGATTTTTAATATAATTTCAAACAAAAATTCATATACCATATTTTGCCTTAACGATTGAAGTATTTGTTGAAATTTCAGAATAAAAATCGGAATCATTCGAAGCTCTACTATTCTTTAAACCAACTTGCATATTCTATATAGTTATTGGCTATTCTATTAATCTCACCTGAAACTAATTCTGGACTAACATCTTTTACTTTTTTGGCGGGTACACCTGCATAAATACTTCCAGCTTCAACAACCGTATTCTTAGTAATTACGGCACCAGCAGCAATAATACTGTTGCTTTCAATAATGCAATTATCCATAATAATACTTCCCATGCCTACAAGTACATTATCATGAATAGTACAACCATGTACTAGAGCATTATGACCAATAGAGACATTGTTACCAATGGTTGTTGGCGATGTTTTATAAGTACCGTGTATAACAGCACCATCTTGCACATTTACTTTGTTACCCATTTTAATAAAGTTTACATCGCCACGAACAACGGCACTAAACCAAATACTACATTGGTTTCCCATGCTAACTTCGCCAACAATAGTTGCATTTTCGGCAATAAAACAATCGTCTGGTATTTGGGGTGATTTTCCTTTTACTGGTTTTATAACTGGCATAATTATATTTATTTTTTCATTTCCTTGAAGAAGGAAATCGTATTGTTTTCTTTTCAATTATTAAGATTCCCACCTTCGTGGGAAGGACAAAAGAGCTACTTAAAATACGATAATAAATTTGATTTTTTTGAAGCCGATACCATAATTTCCTTTCCGTTGCTAAGCACAACACTTCCACCTTTACCTTTCATGTATTTTACAACTTCGTTTACGTTTACTAAATACGATTTATGCACACGCGCAAAGCTAGCACCGTTTAACGCATCTTCAAAATATTTAAGTGTTTTACTTACCAATTTCTTTTTGTTATTGTTAAGGTATATCTCGGTATAATTGTCGTCTGCTTTACAATATAAAATATCGGAAGTGTTAAGAACCTCAAATCCATTTTGTTGTGGGATAGTTATTTTACCATTTACAGTATTTGTTTTAGGAATTAATACTTCGTCTTGAAGCGCGTTTTCTTTAGTTTTAATTTCGGTAACATAATCAACAGCTTTTATAAGTTCGTCTATAGAAATGGGTTTCATTAAATAATATGATGCATGGGCATTTAACGCATCTATAGCATAATGGTTGTAGGCAGTTACAAATACAGTTTCAAAATTTATATCGCCAACCTTATCTAGTAAATCGAAAGCATTCCCATAAGGCATTTCTACGTCTAGAAACACGACATCTAAATTGTTATTACGTATTAAAACTAAGGCTTCTTCTATATTTTCAGCTTCACCTAATATGGTTACATTTGGACAATATTTATTTAGGTAATTCTTTAGAATTTGCCTGCTTGTTTCTTCGTCTTCTACGATAATTGCGGTTAGTTTCATGCTTTTATATTTGAGTTAATGTCAAAATTGAAGTTATTATGTCAGTCGTGACTTAATAGTTATTAATTGTCTACGCTTATTCAATTAAAAAATCATCAATCTTTTTTAAGTGTTACAATAACTTGCGTTCCTGTATCTTCGGTGTTATCTTTAAAATCTTCAATATGTACATCAACCTTATCTTTATACATAGCATTTAAAATAGTTACACGTTTTTTAATATTACCCATACCTTTTGAGTTTTGTTTTTGCTGATGTTCTGTTTTTAAGGCTTTAGATTTTTTTCTGCCAACACCATCGTCTATAATACTAATGCGTATTTCGTCTGCTTTATTTTGAGCTATAGCAATGTTTAAATGTCCTTTTGTTTTTTTATAACGCAACCCATGCCAAACGGCATTTTCAATATAGGGTTGTAACAACATTGGTGGTATTACAAAATCATTAATGTTAATAGCATCATCAACGGTTATGGTATAATCGAATTTATCTTTAAATCTAAAATGTTCTAATTTGGTGTATAACTGTAATAATTCAATTTCTTTTTCTAAGGGAATAAAATCTTCTTCACTATTTTCTAAAACGGCGCGCATTAATAATGAGAAATCTGATAAATATTTATTAGCAGTCCGTTCATCATTAGAAGCGATAAAACTATTAACCGAATTTAAAGCATTAAAAATAAAGTGCGGATTCATTTGACTTCGCAAGGTTTTTAAAGCCAATAAATTATTTGCTAAACGTTGCTGTTTTATATAGTTATACATAAAAAAAGCTGTAATTAACAAAAGCAACACGCCACCAATAAGCGAGTAGATAATAAGTTTTTGTCGACGTGTTTGTTCAATATTAAGTTGGTATTTACTTTCAGATAATGCTCTGTCGCTTTCTAAACTTAAAATCCTATTTTGTTTACTTGCTATGTCTTTACTAAACCGTGCTGCTTGCGATATTTCTTGCTCTTTTTTAATGTAGAGTTCGTCTACTAATCGTTCATAATTTTTAATTGTTGAAATGGCTTTCTCATGTTCTCCTGCGTTATTAAATACTTCGGATAGTTTTCTTGTAGCATCTTTTTCAACGACTAAATCTTCATTTTTATTTGCTTCTTTTATACTCTTTTCTAAATAAGGAATGGCATTTTCAAAATCATCTTGTAATGCATAGGCATTACCAATTTTATAGTTTTGTTTTTGAAGCGTTAAATCACTTTCTTTATCAAAAATGGAATCATTTTTTATATCATTTATATCTTCTAAAACTTCTTTTCTCAAGTCAATTTCATTGGAATAATCATTTAGATTGTTCTGAAAATCGGCAAACTTAACTTTTTCTTCAATAGCTCGTTTTTTGTTTTCGGTATTGGCAAGTTTTAAGGACTGATTAAAATAATTTTTAGCGTTTAGTTTTTCACCTTTAGCACTATAAGTTTGTGCTATTTTAGAATTTAAATCGGTTACTTTGGGTTTAATTAAATGTTTTTCGGCTACAGCTAACCCTTCTTTATACGAACTAATTGAAGCATCATAATCTTGGGTTAGTAAATAGGTGTCACCAAGTCCTTCGTGCAAGGTTACTAATTCCCAATTAGATAATTCTTTTTTGTTAATAGCATTATAGATTTCAATACTTTCTTGGTAGTTTTTATTTAGCCTGTATGCTTTAGCAAGTTTTAAGCTAACAGCATTATTCTTAATGTTTTGCAGACTTATCCTGTATTTTGAAACGGCTAAATCGTACTGTTTCCAGAATACATAAATATCTGCTAATACCTCATAAACTTCACTATTTTCTTTGGTAGATTTACTTTCGGATAAAGCATCGGTTGCAAATTGAATACTTTTTTTTGCGTCTGTTTTTAAATAGGTTTCAGCAGAATCTATAAGCGCATTAAAAGCTTGAGGTTTTGACCTCGAAAACTTGTTAATTTTTGAATATTCTTCATCAAGTGGTTCAACTTCAACTTTAATGCGTTCACTACTTTGAATAATATAATAAACGGTTTCAAAATCTTTATGTCTAATAATAAGTTCATCCCCTTTTCTAGCTTCAATTCTAAAGTCCCCAAAAATATTTGTTGTAGTGTATGCGCCGCCGCTAATTTCAATATTTACATTTGGTATAGGGTTTTGCGTATCACTTTCAACCACAGAGCCTCTAATGGTAAATTGAGGTGCTTCATTTTTTGAAAAAATATTGTCTTGTGCTAATAATAAATCAGCATTAAAAACAATCACTAAAAAACAGATATATGTAACAAATACCTTCATGTACTATTTTATAATAGATAAACTTACGCACTTTAGGTGGTATAATAAAATGAAGATTTTATAATAGCGTCATTTTTTCGATATAAATAGTACACTTTACACATTCAAAAGCTTCTTTTACTAATTGAAATAGCCATTTTACTCATTCTACTTTTTTTAATAATTACATTGTTTTTAGGTTTACTGTATTAATCGAAAAACATATATAATGAAAATTACAAATCAAATTATTTTAATTACACTTTTTGCAACAAGCTTTTCTTTTTCTCAAAATGGAGTAAAGAATTTTATTGACCAACCTTTTATTGAAGTTATAGGGAAGATTGAAACCGAAATTATTCCAAATGAAATTTATCTAAATATTGTTTTAAATGAAAATGATAAAAAAGGTAAAGTAAGTGTTGAAACACAAGAAAATCAATTGGTTTCAATTTTGAAGGCTTTGCATATAGATTTAGAAAAAAACTTCTCAATTCTCAATTTTAACGGGCATTACAAAAAGAAATTTTTTGCCGATAATGAAATGACAAAAACAAAACGTTATGAATTGATAGTGAATGATGGAGAAACGCTTGGTAAAATATATCAAGCTTTAGATAGAATTGATATTTCTAATATTTCAATTGTTAAGACAAGTCATTCAGATATTGAAAAAATAAGAAGAGAAACAAAATTGAAAGCATTACAAGTAGCCAAAGAAAAAGCTAACAATTATGCGTTGGCAATTAATCAAACTATTGGTAAAGCTTTGTTTATACAGGAAGTCCAGAATAGATTAAATAATAGTTTATACGGAAACAATCTTGGAATATTAAATGAAGTTGTTGTAACTGGATATGGAACTAAATCAAAACAAGAAAAAATTCAGGATTTAAACTTTAAACCCATAACAGTTTCAGCATCGGTTATGGCAAAATTCGTATTAAATTAAAACAAATTCATCATGAAAACACAATTTAAAACACTTCTTTTTAGTATGGCTGTAATTGCTTTTACAGCATGTCATGCTAATACTAAAAAACAAACGGCTAATTATGCACAAATAGAAATTACAGATCCCAAACCTAGTAAACAATATATCAAAGTGGCTCTTTTACTAGATACAAGTAATAGTATGGATGGGTTAATAGACCAAGCAAAAGCACAACTTTGGGACATAGTTAACGAGTTATCTTATGCAAAATGCGGAACAAAGACTCCTGATTTGCAAATTGCCTTATATGAATATGGAAACGATAGATTAAATGGAGATGAAGGGTATATTAGACAGGTTTTAACCTTTAGCGAAGATCTTGATGACATATCAAAAGAACTATTCTCGTTAACCACAAATGGAGGTGAAGAATATTGCGGTCAAGTTATTCAAACCTCTTTAAATCAATTGCAATGGGGGGAAAATCCTGATGACTTAAAACTAATTTTTATTGCAGGAAACGAACCTTTTACGCAAGGTAAAGTAAACTATAAGGATGCTTCTGCTAATGCAAATGAAAAAGATGTTACAATTAATACTATTTTTTGTGGCGACTACAAACAAGGTATATCATCATCATGGAAAAATGGTGCGAGTTTAACCAATGGTGATTATATGGCAATTAATCAAAATAGAGCAACGGTACATATTGCATCTCCGTATGATGATGCTATTTTAATATTAAACCAGAAACTAAATAAAACATATTTAGCTTACGGTAATATTGGAAAAGAGAAAAGCGCATTGCAAGCTGAACAGGATACTAACGCAGGTATTTATAGTAAAGCTAATGCGGTTAAAAGAACAGTAAGTAAAAGTTCGCATTTATATAAAAATGACAAATGGGATTTGGTTGATGCTCAAGATGACGAAGCGTTTAAGTATGAAAATTTAAAAGAAAGCCAATTGCCAGAGGTTTTAAAAGGAAAATCGATTGCCGAAATAAAAGCGTATGTGGCTAGTAAGAAAGTAGAAAGAGAAGCAATTCAAAAAGAAATACAAGACCTAAATAGTAAGCGAAAACACTATATTTTGGAACATAAAAAAGAAAATGCTAATGGATTAGAAAATGCCATGACCAAAGCAATTAAAGAACAAGCTAAAAAGAAAAAATATACTTGGAATTAAGAAGATAAGTGTCATTACGAAGGAAGTATGACTGAAGTAATCTTATAATAAATTGAAACTTGTTATCTTAAAATAAGAAGGTTATAATAAACAGATTGCCACGTCGTACCTCCTCGCAATGACAAACAATTATGACTTTGAAGTTTAATTAACTGCAGGACAATTACATTCGTATTTTTTTCGTCTGCAATTAAAATTATACCCAAGCGTTAATTGGTGAAATCCACCATTGGTAAACACTAACGAATTTGTTTGATACGTATAGGTATAAGCAAATACAAAATCATTATAATTCATTCCTAAAATAGGTGTAACCTGTTGTAGTTTTTGGCTGCTAACAGCTCCCGAATTTGTTAAAAATTGAGCGCCATCTAAACTTGTTCTGTATGATAATCCTCCCCAAATTTTACCAAAATCCATTTGTTTATAAACTTTCCCATTTATATCTATTGACGATTCAGCAGTACCATCTTTATACTGAAACATTAGGGAAGGTTCGTAACTCCATTCACTTCCAAATTTGCTAAAAACACCACCTACCGAAAATAAATAACGTCTCAAGTTACTTGTAATTTCGATATCGTTATTAACACCAGAATTTTCAAGTACATTTTTAACCGTAGCATGCGCATAGTAGTCTAAATAATGGTATGAAAATCCAAAATCGATATTAAAGTTAGTTGCGTTTTGCACAATACCATCAATTATTGGATCTGGTCCGTCAAACAAAAAAGTTGTTTCATCTAATTTATATTGAATAAAACCAGCACTTAAGCCAAAAGATAGCATGTTTAAGTCAATTTCATTTCTAGAAAACATCAAATGATGCGCATACGTTGCATAAGCACCAGTTTGCGAGTGATACCCATTTTTATCGGTGTATAAAATACCACCAACTGCCGATTGTGAGTCGCCAATTCTACCATTCATACTTAAGGTTAAGAGCTTTGGCGCATCGTCATGCCCAAACCATTGTTGCCTTCCTGTTAATCTAATTTTAGAGCAGTTAGCAACACCAGCCATAGACGGATGAATTAAATAGTAATTATCGGTTAAATAATCTGTATATATAGGTAATCCTTCTTGTGATGAAGCTATCTGAGCAAAAAACGCACCCACAACTACCATTAAAAAGTTTTTTAATTTCATAAAATCTATACAAGACACGTTTTATATAAACGCCTTGATTGTTAAAAAATTACACATAAAAAAGATAAAGGATTTACTTTATCTTTTTCAATTTCTAATAAGGCAACAAAACTCAAATATATGGATAACTAAAGGTATCTTTTAGTATTTTTACAAAAAATTAGCTGAAATGAACACTTTCAAGGTTTCTGTGCAAGAAACTACCAATAATGCCATACTTAAATTTGAATTAAATCAGTTTATAACAAAGCATCAAAGCTTTGAGTTTAATAATATTGATGAGGCTAAATCATCGCCATTGGCGCAACAATTATTCTATTTACCTTTTGTAAAAAAGGTTTATATCTCAGGAAATTTTATAGCTGTTGAACGTTATAATATTGTAGAATGGAGCGATGTTCAGGATGAAGTTGCTACCCAAATTGAAGCGTATTTAAACGATGGAGGCGTTGTAATAGAAGAATCTGCTGTAGGTAATAAAAAAGTGCCAATAACTATTTATGCTGAAAGTACACCTAACCCTGCGGTTATGAAATTTGTAGCAAACAAGAAGATTGTTACAAACCTTTTTGAATTCACTTCAATAGACGAAGCAAAATTATCGCCTTTGGCAACCGAGTTATTTCATTTCCCATTTGTAAAAAGTGTATTTATTGATGAAAACTACGTATCAATTACCAAATACGATATGGCAGAATGGCAGAATATAACAGTAGAATTGCGTGAATTTATAAGAAGTTATATTGAAAATGGAAAAGATGTTGTTTTACCTGAAGCTGCAGAAACATTAAAAAAATCGACAACACAATTAGATAACCATTTTGAAACTTTAGATGATACTTCTAAACAAATAGTAAATATTCTTGAAGAATATGTGCGTCCCGCTGTGGCTAGCGATGGAGGTAATATTCAGTTTATATCTTACGATACCAAAAGTAAAAGTGTAAGTGTTATGCTTCAAGGGGCTTGTAGTGGCTGTCCGTCATCAACCTATACGTTAAAAAGTGGTATTGAAAATATGCTAAAAGAAATGCTTCCTGGTAAAGTAGAAATGGTTGAAGCTATTAATGGCTAATATCAAAAAACCAAATTTGTATAACTGTTAAGTTTTTTAAATTTCAAAATGTGACTTTTTTTGCTTTTAGTGTGTCAAAGAAATAATCGCCTTTAAAAAGAGTGTAATTGTTAACCTTAAAATATATAAGACATGGCAGTATTAAAAGTAATTGAAATTCTATCAAATTCAGAAAAAAGTTGGGAAGATGCAACAAAAAAAGCAGTAAAACATGCTTCTAAAAGTGTGAAGAATATTCGTTCGGTTTACGTTCAAGATCAAAGCGCAAGTGTAAAAGATGGTGAGGTAATCGAATTTAGAGTAAATTTAAAAATTACTTTTGAAGTAAATTAAATTTAACATGATTAATAGGAGGAGCGTTCATTAATAGAACGCTTTTTTTATGCCTAATTTTCCCTAACTTTGAAACATGAAATATATACAGTTACTATTATTATTTATTCTAATAAGTTGTAAAGGTCAAAATACTGAGACTATGAAACATAAATTCACTAATGACCTTATAAAAGAAACAAGTCCTTATTTGTTACAACATGCCCATAATCCAGTTAATTGGAATGCTTGGAACGAAAAAACATTAGCCAAAGCTAAAGCTGAAAATAAACTACTGCTTATTAGTGTAGGGTATTCAGCTTGTCATTGGTGCCATGTTATGGAGCACGAAAGTTTTGAAGATACCTTAGTGGCACAAGTAATGAACGATAATTTTATTAATATAAAAATTGATAGAGAAGAACGTCCAGATGTCGATCAAGTATATATGAATGCAGTGCAATTAATGACAGGTAGTGGTGGGTGGCCATTAAATGCAGTCGCATTACCAGATGGCAGACCGGTTTGGGGAGGTACTTATTTTCAGAAAGACCAGTGGATAAATGCTTTAGAACAAATTTCTAAGTTATATGTTGAAAAGCCTGAAAAACTTCGTGAATATGCCGATAAATTGGAACAAGGTATTAAGGCTATGGATGTGGTGAGTTTAAATACAGACGAACCTATTTTTGAAAAAACATATATAGATGAAGCGATTACTAATTGGTCTAAACAATTTGATAATGATTTAGGAGGGATGAATAGAGCTCCCAAATTTATGATGCCAAACAACTATCATTTTTTATTGCGCTATGCATATCAAAACAATGATGAAAAGTTAAAAGAATATATCAATTTAACTTTAACTAAAATGGCTTATGGTGGTGTTTTTGATCAGTTAGGTGGTGGATTTTCAAGGTATTCGGTAGACGCAAAATGGCATGTGCCGCATTTTGAAAAAATGCTTTATGATAATGGACAATTAGTTAGTTTATATTCGGATGCCTATCTTATTACTAAAAATGAATTATATAAAGATATAGTTACCGAAACATTGGATTATGTAAAAAATGAAATGACTATAGATAATGGTGCATTTTATTCAGCTTTAGATGCTGATAGTAATACACCCGATGGCGAACTTGAAGAAGGCGCTTTTTACGTTTGGAAAAAGGAAGAACTTAAAGCACTTTTAAACAATGATTTTGAATTATTTTCTGATTACTACAATATAAATAATTATGGGTTTTGGGAACATGATAATTACGTGTTAATTAGAAAAGATGATGACACTAAAATTATAGAGAAGTACAGTTTGACTAAAGACGAATTAGCAAAAAAGAAATCCAACTGGAAATCGATTTTATTAAAAGAACGTAATAAAAGATCAAAACCACGATTAGATGATAAAACACTAACCTCATGGAATGCCATTATGCTTAAAGGCTATATTGATGCTTATCGCGTTTTTGGAACTACTGAATATTTAGAAACAGCACAAAAGAATGCAAATTTTATTGTTGATAACCAATTACGTGAGGACGGTGGATTATACCATAATTATAAAAACGGAAAGAGCACTAATAATGGATATCTTGAAGACTATGCAGCTACCATTGATGCATTTATAACCTTGTACGAGAATACATTAAATGAAAAATGGTTAACAACGGCACGAGATTTAGCTAATTACACTTTCGATCACTTTTTCGATGAGACAAGTAATATGTTTTTCTTCACTTCAAATGAAGATAAGGTGTTAGTGTCTAGAAGTATAGAATATCGCGATAATGTTATTCCTGCAAGTAATTCTTTTATGGCAAAAAACCTATTTAAATTATCGCACTATTTTGATAATACGTATTTTGGAAAAACAGCCATGACTATGCTAAACAATGTAAAGCCAGAAATGCAAGAATACCCATCGGGTTATTCCAATTGGTTAGATTTAATGCTTAATTATGCAACACCATTTTACGAGGTTGCCATAGTAGGGAAAGATGCCAAACAAAAAATAACAGCATTGAATAAAACATATATTCCTAATAAACTTATTGCAGGAAGTGTTTCAGATAATACTATGCCACTTTTAGAAAACAGATTTGTTCCAGATGATACTTACATATATGTTTGTGTAAATAAAGCATGTAAAATACCTGTATCAGAAGTAGATAAAGCTGTTAAACTATTACAAGAATGACAACTCTATCAATATTTTTAATAGCAATAGTTGCTTTCGAGCATATTTATTTTTTGATATTAGAAATGTTTTTATGGACAAAAGCTAAAGGTATTAAAACGTTTGGATTAAAATCGAAAGCATTTGCTGAAGAAACAAAAGTGCTAGCTGCCAACCAAGGATTGTATAATGGGTTTTTAGCTGCTGGTTTAATTTATGCCATTATTCAAAAAGAAATAAATACTACAATTTTCTTTCTTGTTTGTGTGACCATTGCAGGGATTTATGGGTCTTACTCAACAAAGAAAATTAAATTGTTTTATGTGCAAAGCATTCCTGCTGTATTTGCACTCGTTACAATATTTATAAATTAAATAAAAGAAAAAAGTAAATGGATTTCGAAAACATTAACATGGAAAAATGGATTGAATTAGGTATGGACTACGGCATTAAAGTATTAACTGCCATCGCTATCTGGGTTATCGGTTCTTGGGCGATTAAACTTATACTTAAAGGAGCAATTAAAGTCATGAATAAAAACGACTATGGTGAAAGTCTTGAAAAATTTTTATTAAACCTTTTAAACTGGGTTTTAAAAATTGTTTTAATTGTAACTATTCTTGGTACAGTAGGTGTTGAAACCACATCATTTGCTGCTATTTTGGCCTCAGTTGGTTTAGCTATAGGTTTGGCATTACAAGGGTCGTTAGGTAATTTTGCAGGTGGTGTTTTACTTATGATTTTTAAACCAATTAAAATAGGCGATTTAATTGAAGCACAAGGTGAAATAGGCGTAGTTAAAGAAATTGAAATTTTCACAACTAAATTAACGGGGCTTTCAAACAAAGAAATTATTATTCCTAATGCATCATTATCAAATGGGAATATTGTTAATTACACAACCGAAGGTACGCGTCGTGTAGATTTAACAATTGGTGTTAGTTATGATGCCGATATTAAGCAAACAAAAGATGTTTTAATGCAAGTATTAGTAGCGCATCCAAAAGTTTTAAAAGACCCTGCTCCAACTGTAAATGTATCAGAGCTTGCAGATAGTTCTGTTAATTTTGCAGTTAGACCGTGGTGTAATACAGAACATTATTGGGATGTGTATTTTGATGTTACTGAACATGTAAAAGAAGCTCTTGATGCTGCTGGAATTGAAATCCCTTATCCACATCAAGTTGAGATACAGAAGCAAGGTTAAGATTTAGGTTTTGGCTTTAAGGCCACAAAATCTTTTAAATAATACGGTTCAAAATAAGCGACATCTTCGGTGTCGCTTATTTTGTATTTGTTGTATGCTAATTGACTCATTTCGTTTGAAGAGGGTAATTTACTTTCAATAAATATAGCATTAAGATGCGATATTAATGTCTTTGTTTTTTCAACACCATTACCAATAAAATATACTTTGCCTTTTTCTAAATATTCCGCGAAAGCGTCTTCATTTAAAATTTGTGCCTGTATATCTCTAATTTGATTATAATTTGAATTGAAAACCGCAGAATATACTTCCATACGTCTAGCATCTAACATAGGCACTATAAACCCGTTTTCGCATTTTACTTGATGTGCTAAAGCTTCTAAAGTAGAAACAGAAATTAAAGGTTTATCTAAAGCATAACAAAGTCCTTTTGCTGCCGAAATACCAATTCGCAATCCTGTATAAGAGCCTGGACCTTTGCTAACGGCTATAGCATCAATATTTTTTTGAATGACTTTTGCTTCTTTTAAAACCGTGTTAATATAGACATGAAGTCGCTCTGCATGCGAATAGTTTTTATCGTAATCTTCCTTTAAAACTAAAGTTTTACCATCTTTTGAAAGTGATACCGAACAATTTGTTGTTGCTGTTTCAATGTTGAGTATATAGATGCTCATTTTGTTTTTTAAATCAAGAGTTTAATGCCATTCTACACATTCCTGTCTTCATAGAAATGACAATTTTAGCCAATGAGACTATAAAAAAGTAAAACGAATAGTCATATTGAGCTTGTCGAAATGCTTTAACTTATTGATAATCAATAATGGGTTTCGATAAGCTCAACCTGACAAATCTAACACAATAACTTTTTAGACAGCCTCGTTATTTTCAATTAATTCGTTAGAGATTTTCCAATGTAAAAATCTAAAACTTTTGTCTTAAAAACAAAATCGTACTTCGCATTTATTAAAGACGATTCAGCATTTATTAAATTTACTCGCGATTGCTCCAATTCAAAAGAGGTCATATTACCAATATTGTAACGTTCTTGTGAGTTGTTAAACGCTAATTCTTGCGATACCAAAGATGTTTTTGCTGCTTCATAAGCTTTAAACGCTGCCTGTGCATCTGTAAAGGCACGCTGAATATTGGACTCTAAAGTTAATTTAGATTGCTCTAAATCTAATTTAGAATTTTCTTCTCTAATTTTAGATTTTGTTACAGCTGTTTTATTTTGAAATCTTGAAAAAATAGGAATACCAACTCTTAAATTAAAACTATGACCTTTATTCTCATTTATCTGTTGAAAAAACGAATTTGAATTTGAGAGGTTAGAAAAATTGGCTCCAGAGTTAAATCCGTAACCTAAACTAACACTTGGAAGATAGCCACTTTTAGCAATTTTAGTCCCTAAAGCGGCGTTTTCAATATTTTTTTCAGCGACTTTAATTTCGTTTCTATTTTCTAAAGCATAATTTAAAATTGGAGCTATGTCTTTGTATAACAAACTTTCAGACGGAGTATCAATAGTTATAATTTCAACATTAAAACCATTATGAGGCACTTGTAGTAATTGTGATAATGATAACAACGATAAGTTGAAATTATTTTCTGCAATAGTTAAATTTTGAGCATCTCTACTTAAGGTTGCTTCGGCATCATAAATATTTGCTCTGGGTTGTGCTCCAGCATCTACCAAATCTTTAACTTGAGTTAATTGCTTTTGGCTAAATTCATATTGTGTACGCGATGTTTCTAAATTTTCTTTGTTGAATAATACGTTTAAATAGGCGTTAACTACATTTAAAGAGATATCATCTTTAATTCTGTTTAACTCTAAAGTGCTAGTTTCTAAATTAAGAAGCGATTGTTTATGTAAATTCATATTTCTGAAACCATTAAAAACAGTTTGCGAAACACTTATGCCTACACCTGTTGAATGAAATGTTCTGTTTACAAAATTTCCGGCAAACAATTCCGATTGTCCTAAACTTAATGATTGGGAAACACTACCACTTACAGATGGTAAAAAATTACCTTTTGCTGCTATAATATCTTGATCGTTAGCAAGAATAGTATTTTCCCCTTTTTTAATAGTGATATTGTTTTCAAGCGCATGAGTTACACACTCTTGTAACGTCCACTTTTTTTGTTGTGCAAAACTGAGTGTTCCTATTACTAAAAAGACCGAAACAATGATGTGTTTTTTCATGTTGTTTTTTCTGAAATTAATCTTCGTCCTCTTCTTCTTCATTATCTTTAGATGCTTTATTCCATACTTTAATTTTATCGCCTTCTTCTACACCATCTAATACTTCGACTATAATCCCATCAGAAATTCCAAGTTTCACGTTCTTTTTCTTGTATTTATCATTGTCTTGAAGAATTTCTACATAAGGATTTTCTGTAATTCTATTAAACTGAACCAAAGCTTCCTTAATTACTAATATGCTATCTTTACTTTCTATTTCTATTTCGGCATTCGCACTATAACCAGCTCTAATACTTGTTGATTCTTCTATCTCAACATCTGCTTTAATAGTAAACTGTACAGCACCATTTTCTTCTTTACCTTTTGGTGCAACAAAAGTTAGTTTTGCAGGAAATTCTTTTTCGTTTATGGCACCTAAAACAACTTTAATATCTTCGCCTTCAGTCAACTTTTCAACTTCCGATTCGTCTACCTTACCTTCAAAAATCATCATACTCATATCGGCTACTGTTGCAATGGTTGTTCCTGCATTAAAGTTATTACTTTGTATAACTTGGTCGCCTTCACGAACTGGAATTTCTAAAATAGTTCCTGGAATTTGAGCAACAATATTAGTATTAGCAAAACTTCCACCAGATAAAGACCCTTGCTTTATTATTTGGTAATCGTTTTGTGCTTGTGTTAAGTTTTCCTTGGTTTGATTATAATTTAATTCGCTATTCTCAAAATCTTGTTTAGAAATAACTCCTTTTTCAAAAAGTGCTTTATTTCTGCTGTATAAGACTTTGGAATTATCGAAGGCGAGTTTAGCAGATTTAATTCTACTATTAGCATTTACTAAACTTTGCTCATTAGGAACCACTCTAATTTTAGCTATTAAATCGCCTTTTTTTACTAAGTCGCCTTCTTCAACATGTATTTTGTCAATAATTCCAGATACTTGAGGTTTTAACTCAATTTCTTCTTCTGGATTAAGCTTTCCTGTTGCAACTACCTTTGTGTCTATAGTGCTATAAAAAGGACTTTCTACTTTAAATTCTTCGATGTCTTTAGAATTTGAATCTTTAAAATATTTAATAACTACAACCAAGAGTATTAATATTATGATTCCTAAAATAATTTTTACTGTTTTGTTCATTTTAATTTGTATGATTGATTGTTTTATTCTTCTCTTAATGCTTCTATAGGTTTAACGCTAGTGGCTTTAAATGCAGGAATTAATCCTATAAGTGTTCCTAGGGTTACTAATATTAGTAGTGCTACAAATACAATTAGAATTGAAACAGAAGCATTTACTAATACAGCGTCATCACCCTGACCATAAAGATGGTCTAGTAATATTAAAATCCATCCTCCAGAAATAATTCCAAATAACCCAGCTATTAATGTTAAAAAAACAGCTTCAACCACTATTTGTCGTTTAATTTCGAATGGGGTTGCTCCCAATGCACGTCTAACTCCAATTTCGTTAGTGCGTTCTTTTACTGTTATAAGTAAAATGTTTCCAATAGCAAATACGCCAGCAATTAATGTTGCAATACCTACAAACCAAGTTAAAAATTGCATGCCTTTTAAAAACCCTGTTACTTTTCCTATTTCTTGTCCTGCATTGGCACTACCTAAGGCACGATTATCTCGCGGATGTATATCGTTTAAGTTTTTAAGTAGCAGTTTGCAGTCTTTTTCTATTTGTACAATATCGTATTCTATTTTTCCTGTAATCATCATCCAGCCAATTCTATCACCTTGGTTATAAACTTGTTGAAATGTTGTAAAAGGAATATGAATATTTATAGTAGGCCCCATTGAAATTTTTCCTTCTTCAAAAATTCCAATAACAGTATAATTAATATTATTAATTTGAATATACTCGCCTATAGCTTTTTCATCTTTTTTAAAAAGTTGTTTATATACGTCTTCTGATATGACAGCTACTTTTTTCTTTTCCTCTATATCGTTCTGATTAATGAAACGCCCATGAATTAATTTCTTTTTTTCTACAGCATCTAAAAGTGGATAATCTCCAGCTACACTAAAACTTTCGGATAAAAAATTTCGAACAACTAGACTTCGATTTTGATTTCTAGGAACAACAAACTCGATACCTTCAATGTTTTCTTCTATTTTTTTTGCATCTGATAATGATAGTCTAACACGTCGCCCTTCTTGGAATCCTTTAAATGGTTTTCCTGTACTTTGCCCCCAAATAAACACGCTATTAGTAGCGAAATCTCCAAAGAGGCGATTAAAAGAGTTTTCCATGCCACGCGCTGAACCTAAAAGTCCAATGAGTAATAATATGCCCCACCAAACGCCAATCATGGTAATAATAGTGCGCAATTTATTTTTGCTCATACTATCGTATACTTCCTGCCATGTGTCTCTATCAAATAAAAATCTAATCATGGTTAATCGTTTCTAAGTGCTACAATAGGTTTAATACGAGACGCTCTTTTTGCTGGTAAATACCCTGCTAAAGTTCCAGCAGCAATTAATGTTATTGTTGCCGATATTACTAAAGATGTACTTACCGATGGATTTGTAATGAAGTATTGTTTTAAACTTGGTCCAATCCATTCTAAAATGCCCATACCTATTAATAATCCAATGTATCCTGCTATAGCAGTTATAATTATAGATTCTATTAATATAATGGATACAATAGATCTTGGTGAAGCACCTAAAGCTTTACGAATACCAATTTCTTTGGTACGTTCTTTAACAATAAAAATCATGATATTGCTAATACCCACAATGCCAGCAATTAATGTTCCTAAACCTATAATTAATATAATAATACCCAAAACGGTTGTCATTTGGTTAACACCTTTGGTTTGGTTTGCCATATTAAAGACTCTAATTGCTCTTTGATCACTTTTAGCAATATTAAAACGGTCTTTTAGTTTTTTTGTAAGATCGTTACCAAAAGCAATAGCCTGATTAAAATCCATCTCTGGTTTATACGTTAAATTAATTTGGTCTACATAATCATTTTTTCCATAAACTTGCTGCGCTGTGGTAACTGGCATATAGATTAAACGCTCTTCGTTATCGTTTCCTTCATCTTTAAAAATACCAACTACTTTATATTGTATACCATTTAGGTTAATATACTTGCCTAAAGGATCTGTTTTAATAAATAAATCTTCAGCTACTAAGCGACCAATTACTATAACTTTTGTTTTATTCTTTAAATCATTTGTGTTAATATACCGTCCATCTTTCATTAAAGTTCGTTCAAGGTATTGATGGTCTGGATGTACAGCTCTTACAGAATAAGTGCTTTGTTCGTTTTTAAAAGTGGCATTAACGTTTAAATAAATTCTTGCCGTTATAAATTCAACTTTATCATCAAAATCTTTTTTAATGTATTCTAAATCATTGTTTTTAAATTGAATTCTACGTCCTGCTTGAAGCCCTTTATGTGCCTTTGTTGTTCTTCCAGATCTTATAAATATGGAATTAGTTGCATCGTCTGTAAAGGCTTCTTTAAAGGTGTTGTTTAACCCATTAGCAATACCGAAAAGGATAGTGAATAATAAAATAGCAAACGTTACTGTAAAACCAGAGAGTAAACTTCTGGTTCTATTTTTATTAATACTTTGAAATATTTCCCGCCAAAGGTCTAAATCAAACATGCTGTTCAGCTCTTACCTGCGTTACTTTTTTGTCTTCCATAATAACTCCATCTCGCAAACGAACAATTCTTTTACACATATTAGCAATATCTTCCTCATGAGTAACCATTAAAATGGTTTTACCCTCATCGTTTAACTGTTGGATGAACTCCATTATTTCGTAAGATGTTTTAGTGTCTAAAGCTCCAGTAGGTTCATCTGCTAATAATAATTTTGGGTTTGCTGCTAAAGCTCTTGCAATTGCTACACGTTGTTTTTGCCCACCAGAAAGCTCGTTAGGCAAATGGGTAGCCCAATCTGCTAAACCTACTTTTTCTAGGTGAAACATAGCCAGTTTTTGTCGGTCTTTTCTATTCATGCCTTGATAGTATAAAGGCAATGCTACATTCTCTAAAGCATTTTTATAGTTAATTAGGTTAAAGGACTGGAAAATAAACCCTAAAAACTTGTTTCTGTAAACGGCTGCTTTTTTTTCTGTAAGATCTTTAATAGGAACACCATCTAAAATGTACTCGCCTTCACCAGCCTCGTCTAAAATGCCTATTATATTTAATAATGTAGATTTTCCTGAGCCAGAAGATCCCATAATGGCTACCATTTCGCCTTCTTCTACAGAAAGATCAATACCTTTTAAAACATGTAAACTGGAATCACCTATAGGATAGGATTTGTGAAGTTGATTGATTTTTAACATAATAGTCGTTGGTTTTTTTGGAGTATCATCAAATACAATACCAATTAGACTACAAAGGTGGAATTTTGTTACAAAAAATCGTTTTAATTAAATGTTAAATAATAAAATTATTTAAATAGGATACTGTATTTAGATAAAACTAATGTTTTGACTTAGAGTATTTTCTATAAATAAAATAGCCAATACCACCAACAAGAATGTACGGAATAGCCATTAAATAAACAATACCATCGTTAATACCTTCTGCTGCACTTTGCCCTTCTTCACTTTCTAAAACAGCGCGACACATAGCACATTGGGCATTGGTTTTTAGAAAAAAGCAAAGTGAAAAAAGAAAAAAGATGACTTTGTGCTTCATGTTATATATAATATGGAGAAATCATGATGTAAACAATAACACCTGTAATAGCGACGTATAACCATAGCGGAAATGTTATTTTAGCTATTTTTTTATGCTTTTCAAAATTATTTGTAATAGCCCTAACATAAGTAATTAATACAAACGGAATAACTGCAATAGATAAAACTATATGAGTTAACAATATAAAATAATAGAAGTATTTTATTGCGCCTTCACCTCCAAATTTAGTCGAATCGCTAGTCATGTGATAAGCAACATACATAACTAAAAATGCTACCGAACACCAAACGGCAGTGGTCATTAAATTTTCATGAAGTACGATATTTTTCTTTTTAATAGCAAAAAACGCGAGTATTAAAATAACTGCTGTTAACCCATTTATTGTTGCGTAAATAGGCGGTAAAAAACTTAAAGGTTCAACATTTGGGATTTTAATACCAAATAAAACTGCTACTACAATTGGAATAACAATAGATAAAACAACTATGAGTTTATTGTATTTTTTGTCGTCTAAAATGGGTTCTTGATTATTCATAATTCAATACTATTAAACTTATTCGTCAAGCAGTTTTTTAATATCTTCTTTTAAAGCACTTATCTCTTCTTTTACACCATCTTCATCTACTTTTTCAGTTTCTGAAATAATGCCTTTATAATAAATAATAGGGTTTCCATATTGATCTTTTCTCGATCTAATAAATCCGTTTTTATCTATTAAAGCAAAATTTCCAGAGTGCTCAAAACCACCTAAAACATTTTTGTTTTCGGCAGCATAAATATAAAATCCTTCGTTGGCTAGTTTGTAGATAGATTCTTTATTTCCAGTCATTAAATGCCAATTAGGATTTGTTATACCATATTTATTGGCATAGGCTTTAAGAATTTCTGAGGTATCATGTTCTGGATTTATAGTGAATGAAGCTACTCCAAAGTTTTCAAAATCTTTGAATGTGTTTTGTATTTGAATAAGGTTAGCATTCATTCTGGGGCAAATGGTAGGGCAGGTGGTAAAGAAGAATTCTATAACATAAACCTTACCTAGGTAGTCTTTATTTGTTATGATTTTTCCGTTTTGATTGGTAAAACTAAATGCGGGTACTTTTCTGTTTACGCCATTACTTTCAATAAAAGCTAAATCGGAAATACTTGGTTTTTTATCATCAACTAAATCGCTTCTGCTTTCATTACGAATAATATCATTATTAGAAATTCTATCTATAATTCTTGGAATAAATATAATTCCGAAAATTAAAATAATAAATGCGATACCTATGTATGAATAATTAGTTTTCTGGCTCATTGGTAGTATTTAAATCGTTTGCTCTTCTAGAATCTGAATTAAACTCGCCTTTTCGTTTTTGTCTATACTCGGTAAATAAAATACGCAAATCGTCGCTCATTTTATTTTTTATTTCGGCAACTTCAATACAATCGTATGCGGTTAGCATATAAACGGATTTGTTTTTTTCTAATTCCTTATCTGTTCTATCATCAAGCCTGCCTCTTTGTTTTAATTCTTTATCAATTATAAAAACATTATTGGTTGCTAAGTTTGTGTTTAGACTTGTTTTGCTTTTTAAACTTGTATATACATTCTTAATGTCGTTAGGTTCGCCAAAAACAAAATGCCAAAACCTTATATCTTGATAAGAGCTAATGTCGTTTTTAAGTTTTTTTGCAGCTTCTTCGCTACCTTTAGGCATTACAATAACAATTTGAAAACGCTTAAAACCTTTAAACTTGTCGTAAACAAGTTCTTTTAAGTTTGAAGCTGCAGTGCTGTTTTTTTTAGGATTATTTCCTAAAAAACCGAGTACGGTAATATGGTCTTTAAAAACGATGTTTTCATTTGAATCTGAAGTAAATAGATTGATATCTAAAACATCTTCATTTATAATATCGAGTGGTGTGTAATTATGAGTAGCTGGATATAAAAACAATAAAAATGTAACAGGAAGAAAAAATAAAATTCCTAAAACTACGTATCGACTAACTTTTTTATAATCCATTAAGTAAATGTGTTTTTCTGAAAAATAAATACTTTGCAAAAATAAAAAAGGTGGTTATTAAAACCACCTTGAAATTATATTTTTAACATTTAGTATGCTTAGTGCAGGTTTAAACGTTTGAGGCTAAAAATCTCTTTTTACAAATCCGTCTTTATATACATCAAAAACGTATCCGCCTTCTTGTAATAAGATGAAAATTAAGTATAAAATTAAAAATATAGCTGTCCAAACAACCATACGTCTTAAACTTTTTGTTTCGTCACGCATGTGCATAAAGTCCCAAGTAATATAATAGGCTTTTACAATAGTTAAAATGATGAATATCCAATTTAAGCCTTTCATGCCTAAAAATTGCACCATTAAGCTTTTGGGTTTGTAGATACCTAATACAACTTCTACTGCTGTAACAATAGTTAAAAAGATTAATACACCCCAAATTTTTTGAGTGTTCGATTTAAACTTTACTAATCCTCTAAATATTGCTAATTTATGTTCGTGTGCCATTTTAAATGTTTTTAGATTTCCTTCTTCAAGGAAATGAAAAATAAATTCTTAATTAATTAAACTAGGTAGAAGAATGTAAATACAAATACCCAAACCAAATCTACAAAGTGCCAGTAAAGACCAACTTTTTCAACCATTTCGTAGTTTTTACGTCTTTCGTATGTTCCTAAAATAACATTAAAGAAAATAATTATATTAATAACAACGCCTGAAAATACGTGAAAACCGTGGAAACCTGTTATAAAGAAAAAGAAATCTGCAAATAGTGGAGAGCCATACTCATTAACATGCAAGTTGGCACCTTCTACAACTGCTTTACCATTTTCTTTTAATAGTTTTAAAGATTCGCCTCTAGATAATACTGTTTTTTCACCAGCGTCATTAATAATTTGAGTTCTTACTAAAACATTATCATGAGCTTCAAACCCGTGAATAACTTCTTCAACAGTATAAGTTGGTAAAGTCCCTTCATCAACAAACCATAATCCATTTTTGCGTTCGTGTGCTGTTCTGTCTGAATGTTCATTAACTGTGGTGAAATCTCTAAGTGCTACACGGTGTCCTTCAGTATCAACAAACTGCAAAATATTACCGCCTTTAGTTTGAATAGCACCATAATCACCTTTAATAAATGTTCCCCATTCCCAAGCTTGAGAACCAACAAAAATTAAACCACCAATAATGGTTAAAAACATGTAAATAGTTACTTTAGCTTTGTTTAAATGATGACCAGCATCAACTGCCAATACCATAGTTACAGACGACATAATAAGTATAAATGTCATGAAAGCCACATAAATCATTGGGTAGTTGCCGTGAAAAAACGGAACGTGCGTAAACACTTCATCTGCAATGGGCCATGAATCAATAAATTTAAATCTTGAAAACCCGTAGGCTGCTAAAAAACCTGAAAACGTTAAGGCATCTGAAACAATGAAAAACCACATCATCATTTTACCATAACTTGCATTTAAAGGTTTGTTACCTCCTCCCCAAGTTTTTCCTTCTGTTCCAGTATTTACAACTGTAGTACTCATATGTATTGGTTGTTTTTAAAAAGTTGCACAAAAATAATCATTTTATTTATCTAATAAAATATACTACACTAAAATTTAAAAACTCTATGTAAAGGTTGTGTTGTATACTATTTAAGAGCGTTAAAAAGCGAGATAATCTATCTAACAAAATATAAAAATAAAAAGAGATATACCCATAGTATATCAATGAAATGCCAAAAGGTTGCCGCTAGTTCAAAACCAAGCATTTTTGATGCATTATACTTTTGTTTAAAATGATTATAAATTACTACTAACAAACAAAATAACCCAACTACCACGTGTAAAATATGAACAATGGCTATTAAATAGATGTAAGACATGGTTACATTGCTTGTTGGCCCTGTAAAATTGTAACCCAAATCTATAATTTGCTGAAAGCCATTAAACTGATAAAAAATAAATGCAATGCCAAGTGCAAGCGTAGCAAATAAGAATAAAGCTGTTTGTTGTCTGTTGTTATTTTTTAATGCCTTTTTTGCTAAAACAAATGTTATACTACTTATTAATATAATTACCGTGCTTATTATAAATGCGTTTGGTAATTGAAAATCTTTTAACCAATCTGGTCTAGAACTACTTACTACAAATGCGCTAGTCCATCCTGCAAAAGACATGACGAGCGATATAATACCAAACCAAAGCATCATTTTTTTTGCTCTGCTATTTTTTTCTTCTAAAGTACCTTGAGTTAAATCCATTCTAACTTATAAATTTATCGATAACGTAAACAATTTGAACCAATGTAATATATAAAACACTTGCTAGCATTAATGTTTTTGCAGCTTGCGCGGTCATTTTTTTAAATAACTGAATGGCATAATACAGCATTCCCAAACCTAAAATAAACACAACAATTGCTGCAACTATTGATAGTTGTAATTGCCCTGTAAAACCAAATACAGGGATAATAGATACAATAAGCGTCCAGATGGTGTACATAATAGTTTGTACTGCTGTTCCTTTATCTTGTTTTCCTGTAGGTAACATAAAGAATCCACCTTTTTTATAGTCTTCAAATAAAAACCAACCAATGGCCCAAAAATGAGGAAATTGCCAAAAAAACTGCAATGCAAATAAGGTTCCAGGTTCTATGCCAAAATCATCTGTAGCGGCAACCCAACCTAACATAAATGGAATAGCTCCAGGAATGGCTCCTACAAAAACAGCTAAAGGTGTTTTGGTTTTTAAAGGCGTATAAACACAGGTGTATAAAAATATAGAAATAGCACCAAACATAGCTGTTTGCTTATTTATGGTATATAAAATAATAATACCTAATAAGGTGAAAACAGAAGCAATAAGGAATGCGGTGTTAACCGACATACGACCCGCAGGAATTGGTCTGTTTTTAGTGCGCTCCATTAAGCTATCTAAATCTTTTTCAATAATTTGATTAAAAGCGTTGGATGCGCCAACCATAAAATATCCACCAAAAGCTAGTAAAACTAAAGTTTTTAAATCTACAGTTTCAGCACCTAATGCATATCCAGCAAGCGATGAAAATACCACACTTAATGCTAATCGCATTTTAGTAATTTCTTTAAAATCTGAGATTACAGAATGTGTTGCTAATGAAGATTTTGAGTTGCTCAATGTATCGTTTTCTAAGTCGCTTTTCTATGGCGAGTGCAAAGATACTTTGAAAATTACTTATGAGCAATGCTTTATTAGGGTAAAATTAACATTTAGATATGTAAGTTTCAATATCTTTGGATGACTTTTGTTTTAAACAATACCAATACAACCATGAAAACTTTTAAAATCCTTTTTCTTCTTGTTTTATGTAGTGTTACCATTAATGCACAAGGCAGATTTGACAATGTTACTATTAAAACCACAAAATTAACAGATCATATTTATATGCTAATGGGTGCAGGTGGAAATATTGGCGTTTCTGTAGGTGATGATGGTGTGTTAGTAATCGATAATCAATTTGCATCTTTAACACCAAAAATACTTGCAGCTATAAAGACTTTAAGCGATAAACCTATTAAAATAGTAATGAATACGCATCATCATGGCGATCATACAGGCGGAAATGAAAACTTCGGAAAATTAGGTGCTACCATTATTGCCCACGATAATGTTAGAAAACGCTTAAAAGAGAAAAGTCCAGAAGTAGCATTACCAGTTATTACGTTTAATGACGAATTGCATGTTCAAATAAATAATGAACAGGTTGCTGTTTTTCATATAGATAATGCACATACCGATGGTGATGCCTTATTGTATTTTACAGAAAGTAACGTGCTACATACAGGAGATACTTATTTTAACGGGCGTTACCCTTATGTCGATTTAAAATCGGGAGGATCGGTTGATGGTTACATTAATGCTGTTAAAGCAGGATTAATGGTTATTGATGACAATACGAAAATTATTCCAGGACATGGTAATCCTTCTAATAAAGCTGAGCTTAAAACATTTTTAAACATGTTAGAAACCATAAAAGCTAATGTTTTAAAAGCTATTGCTAACGGTAAAAGTGAGGACGACGTGGTGAATGATGCAAGTATTACAAAAACTTACGACGATTTAGGTTATGGGAGCGGTTTTATTAATAGTGAAAGAGTTCGACGTGTTTTTTATACGAGTTTGAAGGAATAGCAATAATATTTAAGCATTACCTAAGGTTGGGTTTGAAGCCTGTCTTGAGCGAAGTCGAAAGACTATATCTTTTAAATGTCATAGCGAGGACTAAGCGACGTGGCTATCTGTCGTTATTAATTCTAATTAAATTGAATTTTAGTTTTCAAGTTTAAAAAGGGTAAGTCTGTCCTGAGCAAAGTTGAAGGAGTTTAATCCTTAATACGAAAGTGGAGGTTCAATTTGAGAGATTCCCTCCTTCACTTCGACAAGCTCAGCGTGACACGAGGGAATGACAAAACGATTATATTAAAAATCGAAATACCAATTAAACAAATCGGTTCTCAATCCAAAATTAATCCAAACCGTGCTATTTTTAAATGTAGTCGTTGTAATAGCATCCGGATTAAAATTTCTGAAACTAATATCGGTAAATACTTTTAAATTTGATGCTGGATTTATAACGTATCCCGCTTGTAAATTACCATTAAAGGTTTTAGTTTTAATACCTTGACCTACTGTAATATTGGTGTCTCCCACACGATCTTCTTCAGTTCTATAAATATTGGCGCCATAGTTAAAATCATCAGTGGTATTATTAAAATCTAATCCGCGAACCCCAAAAATTAATTTAGCATTTCCAAACCAGCGTTTGTAATGGTAACGTCCAATAAGTATGGCTTCACTAAAATTGGCACCCCATAAATGCGCCATAGATTGGTTGTTGTGTCCGTAATTTAAAACTATAGTATTATGAGAATAGGTGTAAGGGCGTACTCTGTTATATTCTAACTGAAGTAATAAATTATCAACTTTAAAAGCATTATAATATTTAAGCCCTAATTGGTAGCCAAATTTGTTTTTCCAACTTTTTTCTCCAGCTTTAACATCGTTAAGTGAAAATTCATCTAAAATAAACTGACTATATAGGTTGATATTATCATTCCATTTGTATTTTGCTGAAGCTCCAAGAATGGCATTTCCTGCACCTTGTCCAGTCTCAAACTCAATGGCTCTGTAAAATATAATGGGGTTTAAATAATTAACATCGAAACCACGATTGTTACTGTTGGTCCAAACTACCGATTCAAACAAACCAATATTTAATCGCTTAGATACATTCCAGCTTAAATAATGATTAGCCATGTATTTGGTTAAAAAAGCTTTATCGTTTACAGCTTCTGGACGTACGTCTTTTAACCACATCCAGGTGTTGGTGTATTTTATTTTCCAAAATTTAGTATTTAGCTTTAAAAAAGGTTGAGGGCTAGCCACATCGCTCATAAGTAACGAGCGATACCCGTCTCCAATAAAATTTTTACCATGACCAAATTGAATATTTATAAACTTTGCTGGTGCATACGATAGGTAAGCTTCTGCAACAGGGTAATCGTACGAATTGGTTTTAAAACGTTTGGCAATGCCGCGCCCAGGAATAATAGCTGGGTCTGGACCAAAGGCTTTTAAGCTTTCAGCATACTGATTAACATATTGTGCAAAACGACCCTGACTTTCGAAAACGGATGCATAGAAATTAAATTTTTTCCCTAAACCACCCTGAACCATAAAACCACGGGTGTTATTATAGGTTGAACTAAAATCGGCATCGGTATCTTTTCCTACTTGAAAATCGAAAATAGGATCAATACTAAACCAATAATCTTTACCCTGTAATTGTACTAAATGTTCGTTCCAAAGTTTTTTACCTGCCCAATTTTTAGTGTCTTTTTGCAGTGCTTTTTTTTCTGCTTTAAAATCGTAGTATTTAGAAACCTCGTTATATACAAATGGTTTTGAAGCGGTATGACTATTGGTGCCAATAAGGTTCATGTTTCTGTCGAACTTTGCATATTCACTATGTATAAATGGGATGTTTAACTGGCTGGTGTACCCTTTGTTTTCAAAAGCAATTAAATCAGAATTAACACTGTCAAACTCTTTTTTTACTTGCTGTTCTAATTTAGAGATTTTGTTTTCTTTAGCTAAATCTTGGGTTTTAGTTGTTTGGTTAGCAAGTGGTATTTTAACTGCTATAGAGTATTGTTTAAACGTCACTCTGCCATTATAAGTAGCTGGTTTTATTTTAGGAAAACCCTCAAATACACGTTTTGCTTCGTCTTTTAATTCAGCATATATAGCGTCTACATATACAACTCTAAATATACCTTCAACATCTACTTCAAAAAGAATAACAACGTTACCTTTATAGCTTTCGTCTATTACTTTTTGCGGCACTTTAAAATTCTCATAAATCGTTTTAAAAACATGCGTATCGAAACATTTTTGTAATGAATCTATAGCTATACTTTCGCAATTTGGAAAAACAGGTGGTTTCTCGTTAAAAGAGCTGTTTTGCGAATAGCTGTTATATTGTACTAGAAGTAGGAGTAGAACAACGAATATCTTCATGCGTAATAATTGAGAGTTGGTTTTGAGCTGAAAGATACTATATTTTTAATTATCCTTTTTTCGAGAAAATAGAATTGGATTAATTAAAAAGACGATCTATATAGAAGTAAACTTATTGATTGAAATTTTATTGCAAATAGAGTTAATCTGAATGGTATGATTTGGGTTACGTTTATCGTGTTCGTGTATGGTTAGTTGCGTTAGCTAGCACTAAGTTAGCAAATAGAAAACGAACCAAAGGAAAATCCGTAGGATTTTCCGAGTACACACAGAACTAGCAATTAATTATAGCATCGTTGTTGTATGCTGTTAATTTAATGGAGGTAAATCTTTATCGCATCTTTGAGCATTTGAATGTGCTAATACTTTACCTACTGATGTTATTTGAAAACCAGTCCCAATATTGTCCCACCAATCTTTAAGTGATTTCAAATTTGGTCTATTATCCCATTCTTCCATGAATTTTTTGATATTAGCTTGTTTTAAATTTCCATCTTGTTTGTAAAGCTCATAGATGGATTTGATAGCATTTTTTTGATTTTTTGATAATGGTACTGGAATTTGAATGACGTTGCCATTATTAATTGATAGATGTTGAAGTGTAAGCGAGTCAATATGATTCTTGTGTGTAACATCTATTCTTACAAAATCATCATTAAATGGGTGTGCTGACAAAACATTTAATGGTAGGTTCTCATTCTGTAATATTTCCACAGCTTTGTTATAATTTTCTGATTCTTTTTCAATACCACTATCTATGTAACCAGCTAACATTTCTGGATAATATTGTTGAATTTTCTTCATACTACCGAATGAATTTAACCTAGCAGCATCAAGTATGTCAAGGTGATCGAGCCAATCTTTACCTTTTGGTAAGACGCTATAGAATAATTTACCATATAAGTCATTTAAGACGTCTAAACCTTTATTTATATTACCACTCGCAGGAAAAAAAGTTGATACAGCATGAGCTACAGTTAGTCCTAATAACGCATCATCAGAAATATTATCAACTATTTCAACAGCTCGATTAATACCAGCTCTTATTTCTCGATTTTCGCCCTTCTGAAATCTATGAATTAATAATTCGGATAAAAGGTCGTAATCTGCAGGTCTTTCTGTTGCTGCAGCAGTTTTTTGCGCTTCTACTAGCAATAATTGAAAACTAGGGTCTGCAAATGCTTCTAATGCTCCATCTACTGCCTCCATTTTGGGCATAAGACTGTTCTCAAATTGAGTTACTCTAGAGTTTGCAACTGTTAAGGCTTCTTGCGAATAATCTTTTCTAACTTGCAAGTTCATTTCTTTATAAATTTCTCTTGCACGTTTTTCGTCAATGCCAACATTAACTATCATTTTTTTTGCTTGCATTAACTGCGAATTGTCACGAGCATTTTGAATCTTTTTGTTATCAGTTATAATTTGGTCTCTTGCAGCTTGAAATGAATTTGAACTATCTTGATTACTTTGAGTCATTTTAGTCAAATTAAAAATTGGATTCCCACTTCGTTCAAAATAATCTAGAACCAAGAGCAATGCGCATAATAATACTAATGCTAAACTATACACTATGGATGTTGTTCCTATTTGTGTTCTAATATTGCCAACGGATTCATTACTGAAAAAGTGTAAAACAAACTTTAAAGAAAATGAATTGGTTGTTATTAGAATAGATAGAACTGTCCAGAAAGCTTTCATATACCTTCTTACAGGATTATACAACAATGTAATTACACCACTTAAAATTCCGAGTAATAAAGAGGCTTTCCAATTGCCTATCAACAACCATAGAACTAAGAATGCTATTACAGCAGCAATCAATGAAATATAAATCCAAGGTATTTTTTTCATCTAGGTGTCTTTAATTGCATACAACGTTTAAGATATAAATCCGTTTCAATGATCTATATCACTGATAAGCGAAGTTAGAATTTTAAAGGTTTAAAATCAAGTTAAATTGTATTATAAAACTTTCAAAATAAAATAAATGAATTAGAAAATTTTATACAAAGTCGTTACAATACGCCCCTTTTTATTTTCTAAAATATGTTCTCCAAGCTGTTTTTCCTCTTTAACTTTTAAATTAAAAGGCGCTTCTAAAATATTAACACCACTGTTTTGTTTTAGCCTAATGCTTTGACCAGAAATAATGTCTTTATTTGGCATAAAATTCCCCAATGGTATATGTTCGGTTAGAATGATGTATTTGTAGACTTTTAATTTTTTTACAATGTTTTGTATTTCTAAATTAGACAAATGCTGTAATACTTGCCTAAGTATAATGCAATCTGCTGCCGGTAGTTTAGCTTTTGCAATATCTAAACAGTAAAACCCTAAGTTGTCTTCTTTATATAAGGTTTTGTTTCTATTAATAAGACTTTTAACAATATCTACAGCGATAAATTTTTTAGTGTATTTAGTTAAGTGTTTGCCAATATTAAAATCACCACAGCCTAAATCGCAAACAGTTATAGGTTTGCTAAAAGACTTTAAAAATAAAATAACTTGTTCTAAATATGGGCTTGTAATTTTTGGATTGTGAGAGCCTTCTCCTGAGTAAAAATCGAATTCATTTCCGCCCCACAGTTTTAGATTGTAAATCTGGTTCATCACCTCTTTTGTAGGCCATGGTTTTTTAGTTTTTTTTGTCACTTACTTTATGATTTCAGAAAGCTTACTAAACACATCCCAAACCACCACACCACAACTTACCGATATGTTTAAAGAATGTTTGGTGCCAAATTGCGGAATTTCAATAACTGAGTTGCTAGCATTTACCACATCTTGCGAAACTCCTTTTACTTCGTTACCAAAAACTAAAGCGTATTTTGTATTTGGTTGAGGTAAAAAATCGTTGAGCATTGTTGCGTTTTCAGCTTGTTCTATGGAGCAAACTTTTACGTTTTTGGTTTTTAGTTTTTCAACAAGTGCAAGTGTATCTTTAACATATTCCCAATCAACGGTATCTGTACTTCCTAAAGCTGTTTTATGAATATCTTTATGTGGTGGTATCGCGGTAATACCACACAAGTAAATTTTTTCAATTAAAAATGCATCACTAGTTCTAAAAACCGAGCCTATGTTGTTTAAACTCCTAATATTATCAAGAACAATAATTAGAGGTGTTTTTTCTTTATTTTTAAAAGCGTCAACGCTTAATCTGTCTAATTCGCTGTTTTTTAGTTTACGCATTTAAATAATTTTGTTTTTCATTTCCGCGCAGGCGGAAATCCATTTTTTTAATCTTAGTATCATTGTGAGAAGCTTTTAGCCTGCATTGAGCGCAGTCGAAGTGTGGTAATCTGTTTGTTTTTAGTTCTTGTTCAAAAGATTACTTCGATCATTCTTTCCTCGTAATGACGTTAGTATTGTTAAAATCTATGCATAATTGTAAATAACTTCTGTAATGTCAATTTCAAAAAAAATCAAAATAGTGCTACATTAGCAATCTTACAATAGTCACAAAAATAACACTTAAAAATTACTTAGCGTTGGCAAAAAAAGCAAAAAAGGAAACCCCGTTAATGAAACAATACAATGCTATTAAAGCAAAGTATCCAGACGCTTTATTATTGTTTCGTGTGGGCGATTTTTATGAAACCTTTGGTGAAGATGCTGTTAAAACGGCTGGTATTTTAGGTATTATTTTAACCAAACGGGGTGCTGGTAGCGAGAGTGAAATTGAATTAGCTGGTTTTCCGCATCATTCTTTAAATACCTATTTGCCTAAGCTGGTAAAAGCTGGAGAGCGTGTTGCTATTTGCGACCAGCTTGAAGACCCTAAACAAACAAAAACAATTGTTAAACGTGGTGTTACCGAGTTGGTTACTCCTGGGGTTGCTTTAAACGATGAAGTGTTGGTTTCTAAATCCAACAACTTTTTGTGTTCTGTTTATTTTGATACTTCGACAAGCTCAGTAACCAAACAAAGAATTGGGATTTCGTTTTTAGATATTTCTACGGGAGAGTTTTTAACGTCTCAAGGCAATGCGGAGTATATTGATAAGTTACTTCAAAATTTTAGCCCTAGTGAGGTATTAGTTTCAAAACAAAAACGAACGTTGTTTAATGACACCTTCGGAACAGATTTTCATACCTTTTATATGGAAGATTGGGTGTATCAAACCGATTATGCCTACGAAACACTTATAAAACATTTTAACACCAACACACTTAAAGGCTTTGGTATTGAAGATTTGTACGAAGGTATTATTGCTTCTGGTTCCATTTTGCATTACTTAGGCGAAACCCAACATAACAAACTACAACATATAACTTCTATTGCTAGAATTGCCGAAGATGATTATGTGTGGATGGATAAGTTTACCATCAGAAATTTAGAGCTTTATAATTCTACCAATAATAATGCGGTTACGCTTTTAAATGTTATTGATAAAACCATTTCGCCAATGGGCGGACGTTTATTAAAACGTTGGTTAGCATTGCCATTAAAAAATGTTGATAAGATAAAACAGCGCCACGAAGTTGTTCGTTTTTTAAAGGATGATAGTGCGATTCTTCAAAAAATACAAAATCATATAAAACATATTGGCGATTTAGAACGCTTAATTTCTAAGGTAGCAACGGCTAAAGTAAATCCACGTGAAGTTATTCAGCTTAAAAATTCATTAGAAGCTATTGTGCCCATAAAAACATTAGCATCTCATTGTGATAATGAATCGTTACGGATTATTGGCGATAATTTACAAAGTTGCGATGTGCTTCGTGAAAAAATAAAAGAAACACTTAACGAGGAAGCACCCGTAAATGTTTTAAAAGGTAATAGTATTGCCGAAGGGTTTTCTAAAGAATTAGATGAATTAAGAGGGTTGTCTAAATCTGGAAAGGATTACTTAAATAATATGTTGGAACGTGAAAGTGAACGCACTGGAATCACTTCGTTAAAAATAGCTTCTAACAATGTATTTGGGTATTATATTGAAGTACGAAATACCCATAAAGATAAAGTGCCCGAAGAATGGATACGCAAACAAACATTAGTTAATGCAGAGCGATATATAACCGAAGAACTTAAAGAATACGAAGCTAAAATATTAGGTGCTGAAGATAGAATTCAAGCCATAGAACAACAGTTGTTTGCCGAATTGGTTGGATGGATGAATCAGTACATCAAATCGGTGCAGCAAAATGCCTATTTAATTGGTCAGTTAGATTGTTTATGCGGATTTGCACAATTGGCAAAGGATAATAAGTATGTGTATCCTGTAATTGATGATTCATTCGATTTAGACATAAAAGATGGTCGTCATCCCGTAATTGAAAAACAATTACCAATTGGAGAAACATATATTGCAAATACGGTGTATTTAGATCGAGCGACTCAGCAAATTATTATGATTACAGGACCAAATATGTCTGGTAAATCGGCTATTTTACGTCAGACCGCACTTATCGTATTACTCGCGCAAATAGGTAGTTTTGTGCCTGCAAAAGAAGCGCGAATTGGTTTAATAGATAAGATTTTTACGCGGGTAGGAGCAAGTGATAATATTTCTATGGGTGAATCTACATTTATGGTAGAGATGAATGAAACGGCATCTATTTTAAATAATATTTCAGATAGAAGTTTGGTATTACTCGATGAAATTGGAAGAGGAACCAGTACCTATGATGGTATTTCAATTGCATGGGCTATTAGCGAATATTTGCACGAACATCCTGCAAAGCCAAAAACCCTTTTTGCAACGCATTATCATGAGTTAAATGAAATGAGTGAAACGTTTAATCGTATTAAAAATTTTAACGTCTCTGTTAAAGAATTAAAAGATAATGTGCTTTTTTTAAGAAAGCTAGTTGAAGGTGGTAGCGAACACAGTTTTGGTATTCATGTGGCAAAAATGGCAGGTATGCCACAACAGGTTTTGCATCGTGCTAATACCATTTTAAAGAAGTTGGAAAAATCGCATTCAAGTGAAGAATTAACAGATAAAGTAAAAACTCTAAAGGATGACGACATGCAATTGAGTTTTTTCAATTTGGATGACCCTTTACTTGAAAACATTAAAGAAGAAATTTTACACATTGATATTGATACACTTACCCCTGTTGAAGCACTTATGAAACTCAACGAAATTAAGCGCATGTTAGTCAAGAAAAAGCGTGCATAAAATAAATTTCATTTATTTTACTAAAAGGCTTTGCAATTCCTAGAAATATTTTAAATTTGCATCCGCAATAGCAATATTGTATGCCTGCTTACAGTAGGTGAGTTCATTAAAAAAGACTGCGAAAGTAGCTCAGGGGTAGAGCATCACCTTGCCAAGGTGGGGGTCGCGGGTTCAAATCCCGTCTTTCGCTCTGATACTTTCTTAAAATATACCAAGCTGAAGTGGTGGAATTGGTAGACACGTTGGACTTAAAATCCAATGTCCATTAGGACGTACGGGTTCAAGTCCCGTCTTCAGTACAAAGGCTTTCAAGAAATTGGAAGCCTTTTTTATTTTGCTTACCTAAAACAGGATCAAGACCAAAAGTTGTGTTTAAGCAAAAATTGTAGTTAATCTGAAAAGGAAGAACTCTACATTTTTGACACCTCTGAATTGTGTCCTGAAAGCTTTAATTTTAGCATTAAAAGATTCCGCCGGGGCATTAGTACTTCTATTAATAAAATAGTTTAAGATTGATCTGTAGTTTATTGTTATTGTATTAGCAATAGCATTAAAAGCCTACTTTCTTTATATTACCTTTAGGTTTTTGCTCTGGAATGATGAGTTATGTTTAAATGAGACAATTTCCTTAAAGGGATGGTGTAATTTTTTATTAAACCATGTCCTTCAATAAATTCTACAGTAAATTAAAAACTTTAACATTTATTTGCTTTAATATCTTTAATATTATTCTTACATTTAAACTCTCTCAAATTTAATAGCAAAATTTTATTTTCAATAATTAATATTGAAAATAATTGTTTAACGTTTTACAACTTAACCTGTTACAATGGATAATTGTTTGTACGCTACTAAGCGATTATTAAGTTCGCTTAACATTAAATTTACTTCAAAGTATATAAACGATAGTATTCTATCGCATCCAGACCATCCCAGTTTGTTATCAATTTCAGATACTTTAGAAAAGTACCATATAGAAACGCTTGCGGTAAAAATTGATTTTGAAAAACTTAAGGACATGCCCTTGCCTAGTATCGTTCAAGTAGAAGTTAATAAACAACCTCTATTTTTTGTGCTAGAAAATGTGTTCGATAACAAAGTATCTTATTACGATGACAAAAATAAACTAAAAGAATCATCAAAAGAAGAATTTATTAAAAAATGGACAGGTATTTGTTTATTAGCTGAAACTACAGAACATTCAAAAGAAAAAGATATAGAAAAAAAGGTTTTAGCAAAGCGAATACAAAACGTATTGACAGTAAGTATTTCTATATTTCTAATCAGTTGGATTGCTATTCGTTTTTTAAACTCGCAAGCAGTAGCTAATATACCATCTGCTTTATATGTTATTGGCTATACCCTTTTAAAAATTATAGGATTGACTGTTGGTGTATTTTTATTATGGTTTGATGTTGATCAATATAACCCGACTTTGCAAAGTTTTTGTTCAGGAACAAATAAAAAAATCAATTGCAATGAGGTATTAGGTTCTAAACATGCCAAATTGTTTAATGGAACCTTAAGCCTAAGTCTTTTAAGCTTTTCCTATTTTTTTGGAACATTACTTTTTCTAATTATTTACAGTTTTTCTTCAATAGCATTATCCGTATTAGGAATATTGAGTTTCATAAGTTTACCAATCATATTAATCTCAATATTTTATCAGTCTCTCGTTATAAAACAATGGTGTAAGTTCTGCATCATTGTTCAAGGAGTGCTTATTGCTGAAATTGGAATTTCTTTTTTAAGTAAATTTTATAAAACTCCAATAGCATATGAAACACTTCCTTTATTATTGGCTCTATTATTAATCCCAATATTAGGATGGAAGTTTTTAAAACCGCTGTTAGAACAAGAAAAAGAAACCAATGTACATAAACGCGGGCTTAAAAAAATAAAAAACAATCCCGATGTTTTAGAAGGTTTATTAATAAAATCAAGAAAAATAGAAACGACCACAGAAGGATTAGGAATATCTAGATATAATGAATCTGCTAAATACCATGTTATAAAAGTATGTAATCCCTATTGTGGGCCCTGTGCAAAAGCACACCCTGTTTTGGAAGATTTAGTGAATGCAGGGAAAATAAATTTACAAATATTGTTTACAGGAAATACAGACGGTAAAGATGCTAAAGCTAAACCCGTAAGTCATTTTTTAGCTATAGACTCCCAAGGAGATAAAAGCAAAACCCAACAAGCTTTAGACGATTGGTATCATGCCGAACAAAAAGATTATGAAGTGTTCGCCGCTAAACACCCTATGAATGGAGAATTAGAATTACAAAACAATAAAATAGAAAAAATGAGTAATTGGTGTGATGCAGAAAACATTACCCATACTCCAACAATATTTATAAATGGTTATGAGTTACCCAAAGAATATGGCATAGAAGATTTAACAGAGGTATTACAATAAAAATAAAAAAGCCCAAAGCATACACTTTGGGCGTGAACAATACCCTTTCGCGAAAAAGACAGACACAAACCTTGAGTGTCTTTAACTGTTCAAGGCAAATATATAATTTATTATTAAATTTTTTTATTATGAAAAAATTAAGTTTAAAAAATCTAAAGTTAGAAGCTAACGATATGCTTCAACGAAATCAACTAAAAACTGTGCTCGGTGGGTATGGTGGGGGATCTTGTCAATCTTGGATTAACGGACAACATTATACAGGATTATCTGTAAGCGACGCCCAAGGAGATTATCAATTCTGCGTAGATAATGGTTATTCAGGTTGCGGGTACTGCTGTGCAAGTTGTTAATAGTTTTTTTAGTCTAAAACGTATCCGTGAGAGGTTTTCGCTCTCACGGATATATTATTACATGTTTATGAAAAAAGCAATACTACTTGGACTACTCATTTTTTCATGCAAAAATGAACAGTTTGATAAAAAAATAAGTGAAAACGAAGTTTCTTCTGTAGATAAATTAGGAGCTACCTCAATATATTTCACTTCAAAACCCAAAGATACTCTTGTGTTTGAAAATAGGATTTTTAATTTTTCTTCTACTGTTAACATACTATGCGACAACGGGCTTAAGAAAGAATTTGTTGTCTCTAAAAATAACAAAGTTTTAAAGTATTCTCCTAAAGAAAAAACATTTTTTATAAGGCACAAATATCGTGCGGGCAATCTTTACTTTGAGTTTGAAAAAGGCGATTCTGTTAGATATTTTGAAAAAAATGGTTTTCCCTATTATGTAGGGAATAATAAAAAAATTAGTGAAAGTAACAATTATGAATACAAGAGAGTAAGTTATTTGAATGCTTCGTACCCTTCTGATTTTTATTCCTTTTATCTATCACACAGAAAACAAGAAAAAAATACCAAGAAGTTAAGAAAAAAATACATTGAATATTTACAAAATTTTAAATATAAAGAAGTCATTTTACTAGATTCAATATACAAATTAGGGCAAATTACGACCTCTAGATATCATTTACAAATGGACAAAATAAGATTTGATATGTATAATGCCTTAGACCCCAAAGATTTTAAGTCTCTTGCTTTTAGCGGTTCTCTAAATAAAGAGTTGAATAAAGATAGCTTGGTGAAATTTGATTTTTATCAACAATTTTTACAAAATTTTATCAGAGATAAATTCAATATTAAGCGCTTATCATTGTCAAATAGAAATGTTTTGGATTTTAAAACCGCCTCGGACTCAATCATAAATTCAAATTTATTTTCACCTAAAATTAAATCCTTTTTATTATACAGAAGCTTAATTGAAATTAGCGAAAACCATTCTCATTCTGATTTTAATTTTTATTATTCAAAGTTTAGAAAAGAAGTAACAGACACCTTGCTATTAAATTCAATAAAACATAAGTTTTCGGCTAATCTTTATGAATCAAAAATGAATATTGAAGATTTATTTTTGATTGATAAAAATAAACAAGAAATAAAACTAAAAGAATTCTTAAATGCTAACTCAAAAAAGTTAATATATGTAGATTTTTGGGCAAGTTGGTGCGCACCATGTCGTACTGCAATGCCAGCATCTAAAAAAATGCATAATGATTATATAGACAAGGACATTTTGTTTTTATATGTTTCAATTGATAAAGATTTTGAAAAATGGAAAAAGGCATCAAGAGAGGAAAATATTTTGTCTTTCAATAATAATATGTTAGCAATTAATTACCCTGATGCTAATTTTTATAAAGAGCTTAATTTAAAGACGATTCCAAGGTATTTATTGTATAATAAAAAGGGAGAGCTAGTTTATGAAAATGCGCCAAGTCCTGATACTAAAGAAATAAGAGAGATAATAGATAAGTTACTACAAAAGTAAGTAAAAAAAGAGGTTAGTTCCCTTTATCAGTTTAACTGATGAAGGGAATATTTTTATGTTTTAGTCTAAGTTTTCTTAACCTGAAAGAATCAAAATTGTCATTGACTATTGGTTTTTACAGGTATTGAGTATACAACCACCAACATATAGACAACATAAAAATAAATAGTATTATTTTTCAGTGGCTTAATTTACAAATTCGTCCAATCCATCATCGGGGCAATGTGGATTTTATATTTGGCTATTTTCTCTTGTTTTTCTTTGTTTTTCAATACTTTGTTTGATTTTTCAATTTTCATGTTTTTACGTATTTCGGGTTATTTTTAGTTATTTTATTGACTTTCTGCCAACATATTGCCAACATTTTCATGTTATCTTTTTTTGAAAATGGAGATTTGAATGGCTTATTATAATATTATTCCTCGCAATGGAAAGTTTTGTTGCCAAGTACGCTGGTATACTCAAGACAGTAATAAACGCAATTCAAAAAGTTTAATTCCTAAAAGAAGAATAGGAAAAATTAATCGGAATAACTTCTGGATAAATTGTAACTCCGAAATAAGCCCGCTTGTTTTACTATTTGGCAGTAATTTGCCTGCTAATTTTTCAATAGACCAAACCAAAAACGCGGGCATAAAGCTGTTTTCTAGTTTAATAAATTGCATGTTATTATTTCAAATTTTGGTTAAAATTAAAAAAATGCAAAAAAGATTAAAAGGTGGGTCAATATCGCAGGAATTTGCACATAAAGAGCAAAAGCAAACAAAAAAACACCCCGACCCTTTCCATCCAGACCAGCTATACTACAATAAAGAAACAGACACCTATTACTGCCCTATGGGACAAGTAATGACCAATATTGGCAGCTATAAAAAGAAAACCAAAACAGGCTTTGAACAAACGCTAA
>CANKVS010000022.1 GCA_947487155.1 uncultured Flaviramulus sp. | reverse complement strand
CAATACACTCAACTTAAAGCAAATCATCAATTAAAGTTGTTTTAATGCCTCGTATGCTTGCATCGAGGTAGTTTACTGTTTTATAGCATTTTTGTTAAGATTAAAAGGGGATTGGTTATATATGATGAAGAATTATTTATTTATAAAGCTACTAGTTTTAGCGTTGGTATTTTTTAAAGTTAATAATTCTCACGGGCAATTAATAAACTACCCTACCGATATTACAGATATTCAGTTATGGTTGGATGCAAGCGACCCTAACGGAAATGGAACCATACCAGCAGATGGAACTATTATAAATACTTGGCGTGATAAATCGGGGGTAAATAATGATGCAACAGTACTTAGCGGACAAGGACCAGCAGCATATAGATCTTTAGCAGCACTACAAATTAACGGGAATGCTGTTATGGATTTTACAAGTATAAGTAGAACTCTTGGCGATGTTTATATTGTAACAGGCTTAGATATAAGACCAACAACAAACCCTGATATTTCTGTTTTTGTAGTATATAGACAAAAAAATAGAGCTAATACAAATAATGCCCTTTGGGGAGTAGATAATGAACAATGGGATCGATTTTTTTATATTCGACATTTTAATTTTGGTGATAGTGTAAATGATGGTATTGTGGGTTTAGGAGTTGGAAGTCAAGGTGCCATAGTTCCTGATGCTGCAGTTGCCAACACAACACATTTATTGTCTGTAGTTTATTATGGTAATGTTATAGGAAACTCAAATAATGGTCCAACAAATACATCTGTAGTACGATTTGGAGGTACTGTAATAACAAATTTCACAGATACCACGCATCCAACAAGCAAACTTCATTACGAATTGGAAATGATGGAGATGATGGAGCGGGAGATTTTTATTTAGCCGAATTCATTGTATATAATAGATTATTAACAGAATGTGAAACGTCGCAAGTTGTAGATTATTTGTCAATTCGCTATGGAGAAGCATTTTCTCAAGTTATAACATCGCAACCTCAAGATGCTGCAATTTGCAATCCAGATGATGTCGTATTTAATGTAAGCACAGTAGGTTCTGGTTTAACATACCAGTGGCAAGAAGATTCGGGCTCTGGAGTTTTTAACAATATTGCAAATACAGGAATCTATAGTGGTGTAAATACAAATTCGTTAACACTTACAAGTCCTCCAGTAGGGCATTCGTCACGAAATTATAGAGTGCTTATTACTAAACCGTCGGGTTGTGTAAGTACCTCTAATCCTGCTAGTTTAAATATAGGACCAACAGATATGCTTACAAGTGCCAATACAACGCAATCTTTTTGTGATGTTGCCGCCGCAAACATATCAAATTTAATAATTACAGGAACCAATATAAACTGGTACGATAGCCTAACAGGAGGCACGCCATTGGCTACAACAGATTTGTTAACATATAATACAACATACTATGCAACACAAACAATAAATGGTTGCGAGAGTAACCCCAGACTGCCTATATTGGTTAATGTTTATGAAACAGTTGCTGCTTTGCCACTTGCTAATATTCCGCCTTTAAGATTATGTGACACCAATGCAGATACTGATGATACAAATGGGTATACAACTTTTAATTTAAGGGAAAACGAAGCGTTACTTTTAAATGGTAAACAAGCATCAGATTTTAATTTTAGATACTTTACAGATGCTGCCTATACAAATGAAATTTTAACCGATCCAACAATTTATGAAAACACCATTCAAACCCAACAAACTATTTATGTAAGAATAGAAAACGTTATAGATGGATCTTGTTTTACAGATACGGCTTTTGAAATAGAAGTTTTAGAATTACCACAAGCAAACCTACCAAACGATTATTCTCAATGTGATGATGTTACAAATGATGGACGTGCATTCTTTAATTTAACGTTAGATATTATAAAAGAAGAAATTAATTCCAATTATATTACAGAAGGACTAACGTTTACCTATTACCAATCTCAACTAGCGGCTGAAACAGCTGGTATTGCTATAACTACACCTTCAAATTATGATTATACACGTTTTACTTTACCAGGAGAAACAGTATGGATAAGAGTAGAAAATTCCAATGGATGTTTTAGGGTTGTACCTATAGTTTTAAGAATAACGCCTTCCGATGTTGCTCTAGAAAATTATACCACATCAATTTTTCAATGTGATGATGGAACTAATGAACGCGATGGTATTGCAACTTTTAATTTATCTGATATAGAAACTCATATTTCCAACACCATATTTTCAGGAATAAATGTATCTGTGCATTTTTATGAAAGTCAAACTGATGCCGAATTAGAAATTAACGAAATACCTAATATTACAAATCATCAAAATACAAATTCGATAAATTCACAAGATATTTGGGTACGCGTAAAAAGCGATTTAGGAAACAGTTGTTTAGGGTTGAAAGAATTTCCTAACTTATTAAATGTAGAGGCGTTACCTGTAGCAAACCCCGTAAGTATAGCAGAACAGTGTGATTTTGATACAAGTGATACCGTGCTTACCTATCCTTTTAACACAACAACTCTGGAGGCAGATGTGCTAAACGGACAGAGTTTAAGCGACGTTTCTGTCACATATTTTGATGATACTGGAAATCCATTAGAAGATTTTAATGGAAATTTAATAACTAGCCCTTTTCCAAATACATTTTTAAGCGATAATCAAACTATTACTATTGTTGTAACAAATAATACTACTGCAGATCTTGATAGCGCATGTACCGATGAAACAATGTTAAATTTTACTGTACACGAATCACCAGTTTTATTTCCAATACCTAGGCAAATAGAGTGTGATGAAATACCAGACGATGCTTTTAACACGTTTAGTTTCGATACATCCACATGGGAAGATAATCTTAGAGGCGGCGGGCAAGCCAATATGGAAATATATTTCGATTATATTGATGAGACCAATACAGCGGTTCAAAATAGTCAATCTTTACCAAACCCATTAATATCAGGAACTCAAACTATAAATGTTCGATTAGAAAACCCTTTAAATACAAACTGCAGCGTTTCTTCAACTATTGAATTAATTGTAAACCCATTACCAGAATTTACAGTAGATACACCATTAATTGTATGTTTTTCAGATCCAACATTTACAGTTACTTTAGATCCCATTGAAGCTAGTATTGTTGAGCTGTTTACTTACGAGTGGCGATGGACGAGTATAGACAATTCTATTGTAGAACAATTATTACCAGATACAACGTTAATCATAACTGTATTTATACCTGGCACTTATCATGTTACTTTAACCAAAACAGATGGTACGGGTTGCCAAAGAACAAGAGCTATTTTTGTAAATGCATCAGAACAAGCAACTCTCACTCAAGACGATATTAGCATTGTAGATATTTCAGATAACAATAGTGTAACAATAAATACGACTAACTTGGGTCAAGGCGATTACGAATTTGCATTAAGAGAAGAAGACTCGCCATTTATAGTGTATCAAGACTCCCCTTTGTTTGAAAATGTAAAAGCTGGAATTCACACAATTTATGTTAGAGATAAAAAAGGCTGCGGCGTAACTTCTATAGATATTTCTGTAATTGGCTACCCCAAATTTTTCACTCCAAATGGCGATGGTAGTAATGAGGTTTGGCAAATACAAGGTGTTAATGAAGAATTTCAGCCCAATAGCGATATTTATATTTTTGATAGATACGGGAAATTATTAAAACAAATAAACCCTTTAGGATCAGGATGGAATGGTATGTATAACGGCGTGATTTTACCAACAAATGACTATTGGTTTAAAGTTTTGCTTCAAGATGGTAGAGAATTTATGGGGCATTTTACATTAAAACGGTAGTTTGTCATTCTAAAGATTGATGTATTTAAAGATAAACTAATATTATTTTTCTTTTAAAGTAAAATTAAAAGAGATTTTAATAGTTTCTGAAACCTTATTCTTAACCACTTTTGGTATTTTAATATCGAAACCTGAAGCGTTTACCACAAAGCTTCCTGACATTTTAACGGTTTCGTTCTCAGTAATTAATACAATAGGAATATCTTTAAGTTGTTTCGTTTTTCCATGAAATATTAGTTCTCCATTAATTTGATGTTTATCCAAAACTTTAATAATAACACCTTTAAATGTTGCTTTTGGATATTTATCTGATTCAGCATAGTTTTCATTAAAATGCTCTTCCATTAAGGCATTTTTAAAACGGAATCCTTTTACAAATACTAAAGCCGCAAATTCATTATTTTCAGTATTTATAATAGCCGTAACAGCATTGTTTATGGCAGCTACTTCCTCAAAAGAAGGTATTGAAGCTTCAAAATTAACAGTACCTGTTTTTGTTAGATATTTATTTTGAGCAAACGTGCTTATACTTATAAAAGCAATAATGTAAATTAGATGTTTCATTTGTTATGTCTTTTAATTATTTAGATTAAATCAAAAACACTGCCAAAAAGAAGTGCTAATTTTCTAATAAGCCATCAGCTTTCCATTTTTTTATTAAATCCCTATTGGTTTGAGACATTAAACCATTTACAGGCATTGGGTTAGAAGTATCATTTGTACGTGTTATTATTTTATCTACTGCTGCTTTTACTTTTGCATATGTATTAAATGAAGCAGATGATGGTGCTCCATTTGCAGGAGTACTACCATGACAATTAGCACAATTCCCACTGATAATTACTTTTATATTGCCATTATATGTTACTTTTCCGGATGAATTTGGATCTATATCTGTTGTGGAGTCATCGTCACCACTAGAACAACTAAATAGCAATATAGAAATTGCTAGTACATGGATTAAATTTTTAAAATTCATAGCATAAATATTTAAAAGGTTATTAATTTTCTAACAAACCATCTGTTTCCCATTTAATGATTTGATCAATTAAATTTTGAGGTAATCTAGGACCACCAAAAGGCATAGCTCCAGCAGATCCTGCTTGAACAGATATTCTATTAATCAAATTATTATTTAGAACACCGTTTTTAACATTGTTGTATATTAATAAAGGTGTGTTTGCACCATTTACTGGTGGCGATTGATGGCAATTAAGGCAGTTATTATTAATAATTACCTTTATATCTTGATAGGTTGTTAAAACAGGTTGGGGTTGATTAACTGTTAAGTCATCTTCACTAACATGTGTACAACTACAAAATGCGATTAGTGTAAGGCTTAGTAATAAATGTGTTTTTCTCATAACATTCTGGGTGTTAAAAAACTCTACTTAAGTTAAATCCGAAATAAAAATCACCGTCGCTCCAATTCCCAGAGCCCTGACCTAAAAAGCCATTGGTATTCATAGCTTGCGCATTGGTGAAATGCATTTGAAATACATGACCTCCAGTTTCTAAATCGAACCCTATAGATAGTGGGTTTTTAAAGGGAGAGTTATTAGCTCTATTTAAATGCCAACCATAATCAGCGTTTATAGACCAGCGTTTACCCAGTTTATAACGTCCACCCATACCAAGGGCAAATTGCGAATTATCTTGAGCATCTACCATAACATAATTATCATGGAAAAAAGTTGGGGCTAATTCTGCAGAAAAGTTAGAATTTATTTTTCTTGAAATTAATAATTGGGCTGTGTAACCTAGGCGATGTTTAAATTTTATAAGAGGTAAATTTCCTTTGTCTAGTGCCGTATTAATTAAAAGAGCATTAAAGCCAACTATTGTAAAGGGGAAGCCATTTTCTTCTTGTCTTAGAAGCCTATATTTAACAGAAGCCTCATAGATTTTTTGAAACGAACTACGTGAAACTCCTATATTGATTCCATCGGTAATTCCGTAAATAAAGTTTAATCGTGTTACAGCATCATCAATGCCAAAAAAAGTATCTATACCATTTTTAACACTCCCAAACCTATGCGAAACAACAAGTGTAAATTCTTTATCAGCAACAAGTTTAGTAGATTCAAAATTAACAATTTTCAAGCCTTTGAAAGCTGCTATACTATATTCTGTTACTGTAGAATCTATATCTATTTCACCTAACAAATCATCTTGAGAATAAATTAGTAAGGGAGAAAAAAAGATTATAACTATAATTTTCTTCATTTTCATAATGGTTTGGTTAGTATATTATTCATTGTTTTATAAAACGATTTGTTTGGTTGTTTACTTTCACAAGGTATAGCCCTTTACTTAAGTTTGAAATATTTATTTTCAAATTATTATTAAAAGAAAATTCTTGGTTTAATATATTTCGCTCCAAAATACTATATATTCTTACAGAACCTTTATCAATAATTTTTTGAAAACTTAAATTTAAGATTGAATTTGTAGGGTTTGGATGAATAGAGAATTTTAAGTCATTTTTAAAATCTTCAATACTTAATACTGTTCCCCAATTTGAAACTCCATTATCGGAACCATTACCTGTATATTCAAAAGGAGGAGAATCAGAAATAAAAGTTCCTGTTGTCCATATTCCTGCTGCATTTGCTACATTTTCACGTTGATGTCCAAATGCACCCCATTGTAGGTAGTCAATCATATCATCAGCGAATGAAGAAGCATTAGTTGTATATAATCCAAGTTCTCCATCTGTAGTACCAAAATTTACAGAACTAGTAATATTAACTTCTGCACCAGATGCTAAACTTAAAGAACCAGAATTAACAGTCATAGTACTTATTTGTGCATATGATGGGAAATTACAAAACCAATAACTAGATACGTTTACAGTGCTGCCACCATAATTATGTAATGTCACAGAATTGGTTGAAGGGTCAACAAGTTTAATGCGCACTTGTGCTTGTAAACTAAATATTCCAAGGAACAATAGGATTAGTAACTTTGGTTTCATAGTTATTTATTTGAATTAATTAATTAATTAATTAATAATGTACATTGGTCCATCTTAATTTGTTCTAACAAATCATCATAGCCTATACAGCGTCCTTTTATTTTAATTTGAGCATTTATTTCAATAGCTTTAGAATCAGTAACTTTTAGCAAACAAAATACGTTATCGTCTAAGGTAATGTCGTTATCATTTATTTCTGAAACTGTTCCTGAAATTTCAATAGTTTTATTTAGATACTTTTTTTCTGATACAGATGGGTTTTGAATAAATTCGTTAACTATAGTATTGGAAGATAAAGTAAACTTAGCCTGTTCTTGTTTAATATCTCGGTGGTCTTGATATATATAGTTATAACCTATATAAACTAAGATAGTTAGAAGTAATAAAATAACCCATTTGCGCATACTTCTTATATTTAAGTTTTATAATCGTATTTATAGTCTTTGCATTACAATATTTACCAAAGCATCACATTTACTAAAACCAAATTCAAATACGTTAGGTTTCTGTGACAATTCATATAATTTATCCTTAAGCATTTGTTTAGATCGATGAATTCTGACTTTAACATTACTTACAGATAGGTCAAGGCAATCTCCAATATCTTTTATCTTCATGTTTTCTATTTCTCGTAACATATAGATAACCCTGTATTTTTCCGGGAGCGAACTAATGACCTTTTCTAATACCCATTTTGCTTCTTGTTGCACAATTGCTTTTTCTGGATTCATATTTTTTAAATCGATGATATTAGCTTTATTAAGCTCTGCATTTGGATGCGAAATAATTTTATGCCTTTTAGATCGCAGTTCGTGCAGTGCTTCATTAATACCTATTCTAATCAACCATGTAGAAAATGCAGCTTTTTGATTGTATTGATATAGTTTCTCGTAAGCTTTAATATAAGTATCTTGCATAACATCTTTAATAAGATCTTCATCGTTTATATAGCTTCGTATTACTCGATATAATTTTTGATTGTTTCTACGCATTAAGATTTCGTATAGCCCTTTTTCCCCGCTCAATATTTTCTTGATTACATCATAATCGAGAACCTTATGGTTTTTATAATCATCAATTTTTATGACTTTCATTGTCGGTTTTTTTCTTTAGATGAGGAGATTCGTTAAAAGTTACAAAATTTTGTAACTCTTTTCACAAAATGACATCTAAAATATGATTTAACTATTAAAAATAAAATTATGAATGTACAAACGCTACTTAAATATACTTATGGTTTGGTGCCTATTGTTGCTGGATTAGATAAGTTTATAAATATTTTGACCGATTGGAGTCAGTATGTAAGTATTGGTGTCCAAGAGATCTTACCATTTGAAATTTCAACATTTATGATGATTGTTGGTGTTGTAGAAATTATTGCAGGAATTTTAGTGCTTACAAAAACTAAAATAGGAGCTACTATAGTTGCAGTTTGGTTGGTATTGATTGCTTTAACCTTAATTTTTAGTGGAAAGCATTTAGATGTTGCTGTTAGAGATTTAGTTATGGCTATAGGTACTTATGTTTTGGTTAAGCTTACACCTACACCCAATAGCTAAGTTTTATGCATGGAGATGAACGTAATAAATTAATTGTTTGTTACGCTGTGTCTCTTATTTTTATAAAGCTATTTTGATTTTGGCATTTTGTTCTTTAATTAAATTCAGGTAATCTTCCATTTTAAATTCTGAAGATTTGAAGCGGTTCGATCTGCTTTTCGTTTGTTCCTGCCTCGTTATACTTCTAGAAAAACGACGAACACTTTGTTCAGAATCTAATATAATACCAGGAACAGATGCGTTTTTACCGTTTTCATCTTTTGCAACCATAGTAAAATATGATGAATTACAATGTTTGGTTTTTCCTGTTTGAATATTTTCAGATTCTACGCGAACACCAATAACCATAGAAGTTCGCCCCGTATAATTAACAGATGCTTTTAAAGTTACTAATTCGCCAACATCAATAGGGTTTAAAAAATCTACCTTGTTAACAGAAGCTGTTACACAATAATGCCTTGAGTGTTTTGAAGCACAAGCAAAAGCGATTTGATCCATTAAGTTTAAAATATACCCACCATGAATTTTACCACTAAAGTTAGAATGCGAAGGCAACATCAATTCAGATATAGTAATTTGAGAGTCTTTAATATTTTTAAACATATATTTATGTTAATGCATTGTACAAAATTCCAGTAATTATAGCTATACCAAAACTAATAAGTGTACCTATAAGGATATATTCGGTAAGTTGCCTATCTCTAGATTCTTTTAAATCGCCAAACCTAAAAACCGATTTTGCTGTAATTAAAAAGCCCACAGCTTCCCAATGGTTTGAAATTATAAATATAAGTACTAAAATACGCTCTAACACACCAATGTACTTGCCTGCATCTTCAAGCGATTTATTGTTTTTAGTAAGTTTTAAAATATTCCATTTTAAAAAAATGGTTTTCATAATAATTGATACAGGAACCGTTAAAAACAATATGCAAGTAATGAGTAAAAAGGTTTGTTCTGTTAATACATCTTCAAAATAAATGGGTGTATTTAAAACATATAGATAACAAGCTAAAATTACCAAAACATGTAATAGTTGGTCGATAAAAAATAGTATTCTTTTCGTTTTTTTCTTTTGAATTTTAAGTTTAACAGCATCAATACCCAAATGTGTAACACCTATAATTAGTGGGATTGCCCAAAGTGAAGCATCCCAAAGTAGTATAGCCGTTATAACCATATGAATTAATACGTGAATATATAATTTAGGCGATTTTAGCTTTTTCTTTTCTTTTTGCTTTACCCATTTTTTGGGTTGAATAAAAAAATCACCTATAATATGTGCCAATAAAAGTTTAATGAATACTATCATTTTTTTAAGGATTTTATTTTTCTAATTGGGATACCTTTTTATTATACATTCTGTTAACTTCCATTATTTCATTGAAGTGAGCTCGTTTAAGACGCTTGCTTACAGCATCTTGACTCACACCTATAATTTGAGCTATTTCTGATTGTAATGCACCATGATTTTCCAAAACAATCTTAATGATTTCTGCAGAATTGGTTGTCCAATTGTTCATTGGAATTAAAACAAGTTTAAAATATAAATTAAGCTCCTCATTTAAATATGAAAAAGGAGATTTTATTTTTAAGTTCGTTTTTTCTTTTTTAAGATTTTCTAAAGTATCTCCAGAAAACTGAAAAGCGTCTCCATTAGATTCACTAATTTTAGTACCTTCAAAAGTTTTGTTGCCTATACCAATTGCCATACGAACATCTAATCCTTTTACAATTTTTATACAGGCTTTAATGTAAATTGCAATATAGAATGCTTTTGAGTAGTTTTCAATTTCTATTTGAAAACTATCTCCCCGAAAGATTTCCCAATACTTCTTATTAATACCAGTTTTAGTTAATGCTTCTTTTAAAGGTGCTAACCATACTTCTGGGTTTTCTCCTCTAGATTTAATAATATCACCTGTGATAACACTTGTCATTTTACACGTAATTAATATTCCTTTTTAATGGAATAAATTTAAATATTCTTTTTATAAGGCGTTTTTTAATTTATTCCTTATTTGCGGAATATTCAAATGTATCACATAATTGTATGATAAACAAATATATCACGTAATTATGTGATATTGTAATGAATACTACTCGTCGTCTTCAGCACGTTTAAGAATAGCTTCAGGAAGTGTTTTTTTAGCTTTTGCACCCATTTTCTTAAGTTTTTCAACACTTGTAATTAAATTACCTCTGCCTTCAACCAATTTATTCATAGCCGATGAGTAATCGTTTTTTGCGGCATCAATTTTTTTACCAACTCCAGTTAAATCGGTAACTAATCCTTCAAATTTATCATAAAGCGCACCTGCTTGTCTTGCAATTTCTATAGCATTACGTTGTTGTTTTTCATTGTTCCACATGCTGTCAATAGTACGAAGCGTAGCTAAAAGGGTAGAAGGCGTTACAATAACTATGTTTTTCTCGAAAGCTTTGTTGTAAATGGAATTATCTTCGTTAACCACTATAGCAAACGCAGGTTCAATAGGAATAAACATTAAAACAAAATCGGGCGATTCGATATCGTATAAATCTTGATAATTTTTTTCTGAAAGTTGATCTACATGCTTTTTAATAGAGTTTACGTGCGCTTTTAAATGTTGAATTTTGTCTTCTTCATTGGCATTTACCAAACGCTCGTAATCTGTTAAAGAGACCTTAGAGTCAATAATCATTTTTTTAGAATCTGGAAGGTGGAGCACCACATCTGGTAACACTCTTGAGCCATCTTCTAACTTAAAACTTTGTTGTACAAAGTATTCTCTATCTTTTTCTAATCCAGATTTTTCAAGCACACGCTCTAAAACCAATTCACCCCAATTTCCTTGCATTTTACTGTCACCTTTTAAAGCCCTAGTTAAATTGGTGGCTTCCTTAGTCATTTGTTGATTAAGGTCTTTTAAACCCAAGAGTTGCTCCTTTAAGGCCGAATGCATGCTAATGCTTTCTTTTTGTGTGTTATCAACTTTTTCTTCAAATGTTTTTATTTTTTCTTGAAGTGGATTTAATATGTTTTTTATGTTTTCTTTATTCTGAAGCGTGAATTTTTCAGATTTTTCATCAAGAATTTTTGTTGCTAAAAGTTCAAAATCTTTACGTAATTGTTTTTGACGCTCTTCTAACTCGGCATCGCGTTTTAAATTTAGCTGTTGTAAGTTTTCGTATTCGGTGTTTTTTCGGGTTAATTCGGTGTTTAAAAATTCTTTTTCACGACGAATTTCTTCACGTTCGTTTTCAATTTTTTCTAAATTTTGCTTTAATTCATCAATGGTTGTATGCATTTGATTCTGACGTTCTTCAAGCATACTTTTTTCACTTTTGGTTTTAAGTTTTGTAAAGAGCATACCTAAATAGGCACCAATTGCTGCAGAAATGAGTATAGAAATTATAAGAATAAGGTTGTCGTTCATTTAGAAATTGAATTTTATCAAAGATAGTTATTTTGTTATTCTGAAGGAAGTGAAGCATCTATTAAAAACAACAATGTACGACCTAAAACTTCACCTTACTTTTTCACCCTAAAACTTCCTGTATCGCTATTAAAAGTAATTAAGTCTTTAGGAAATAAGGTTTCAAAAACGCCTTCTTTAATTAGGTTACAGGGTTGGTTTGTAACTACTTTATTTTTTGTCATAACAATTAAAGTGTCACACAATTGAATGGCTAAATCTATTTCATGAGATGAAAACAGAATGGTTTTATTAGTTTCTTTGGCTAGTTTTTGTAGTAATTTTAAAATATAAGCTTTGTGGTACATATCTAGGTGAGTTGTAGGTTCATCTAGAATAATTAAATCGGTATCTTGGGCTAGGGCACGAGCAATCATTACTTTTTGTAATTGCCCATCACTTAACTCAAAACATTTTTTATGTTTTAAATTAGTAATATTAGTTTGTTCCATGGCTTTAGTAATAACATTACTATCTTCAGTAGTTACATTGCCTAACCAGTTTGTGTATGGTTGTCTTCCTAAAGCAATTAACTCAAAAACAGATAAGTTTTTTGATGCCATTTGCTCTGTTAATACCAAACTCATTGCCTTTGCTAAATCTAATGCGAGGTATTCTGAAATGTTTTTACCGTTTAAAAATATGTGCCCTTTTAAAGGATTTTGCACATGAGTTAATGTACGTAGTAAGGTTGATTTGCCAATACCGTTAGCACCAATTAAGCCAATTAACTCGCCTTTTTTTAATTCAATATTAATATTGGAAGCAATAATAGTTTTTGCTTTTTTTGAAGCATAACCTATTGATAAATCTTCGGTTTTTAAAATGATATGTTTGTCTTTTAAAGTCACTAATTTTAATTAAATTTTTAAAACATCATTTTCCGTTTTCTAACTAATAGCCAAATTACAATAGGTGCGCCTACTAAAGATGTTATAGCATTTATAGGCAGTGTTAAATCGCTATTTGGTAGTTGTGCTATGCTATCGCAAATAAGCATGACTATGGCACCAATTATAAATACTGCTGGTAATAAAATTTTATGATTTGATGTATTAAAAACTTGTCTAGTTATATGGGGGATAGCTAAACCAATAAAGGCGATAGGACCCGTAAAGGCTGTAATTGTTCCAGCCAATAAACTTGTAGCTATGATAATAATTAAGCGACTTTTTTTAAGATTTACTCCTAAGCTTTTTGCGTAATTTTCTCCAAGTAACAAGGTGTTTAACGTTTTTATAGATAGTATGCTAAGAAAAATACCAATGGTATAAAGGACGAATAAGATGAGTAATTCATTCCACGACAAATTACCTAAGCTACCAAAGCCCCAAAAAATGAATTGTTGCAAGTTGTCTGCAGAACTAAAATAGGAAAGCACGCTAACTACTGCTGATGTAATACTAGCAAACATGAGGCCTATAATAAGAATAGCCATGGTATCTCTAACTTTTATTGAAACAATTAAAACCGCCATTAATACTAAAAAACTACCTAAAGTCGCTGCGATTACAAGACTCCATTGCGAGATAAATATACCTGCTAATACGCCTCCAAAAAGCGATGCACCCATGGTTACAATGGCTACTCCTAAACTAGCTCCCGATGTTATACCAAGTACAAATGGTCCAGCTAGAGGGTTTCTAAATAAGGTTTGTACCATGAGTCCAGAAATACCTAAACCAGAGCCTACAATAACAGCAGTAAATGCTTTGGGTAACCTGTAGTCAATAATAATGTTTTTCCAGAAGCTATTTTCTGTATTTCCTATAAGGGTTTTTAGAATTCCAGAGTTTGGTATAGAAGCAGAACCAAGGCTAATATTTGCAAAAAAGCAAATAATAAGTAAAAGGCAGAGTACCAAAAAAGAAATTTTGTATGTGTTTGGTGTATTCAATTATTTTAGCTTCTGAAAAAAGAAAGGTACATAATCTTTTAATAATTCTGGATGCGCAATTTTAATGATGTCCTTTAAAATAATATCTGGACGTAAAGGCCCTAATTCATAATAAAGTAATCCGCCTTTTGGACCAATTTGTTTGGTGTAAGTGTAAATAGTATTGTTTTTAAAGGCATCAAAATAGCCATAACCTTTATGGGTTTCGGTCATTTGTGTTTTATTTGTAAACGAGCCTGCACCAATCCATAATTCGGCATTTTGAGCGTTCTCCAAAACGTTTTCAAAATTTAACTGTAAGCTACCGTTAGTATCATTATTTTTCCAAAGGTAATTGGTATTGGCATCTTCTAAGTATTTAGCAACAAAACTTTTACCTCCAGGAACATTCCAAACGTCTTTAAATAAAGAACCAGAAAAAACAGTTGGCACTTGTTTTACTTGTAAAGCACTGTTTTTGGCATTTAAATAGTTGTTTTCTACGGTATTAAAAATGGTATTTGCCTCGTCATTTTTATCAAAAAAAGCAGCTATAAACTTTATCCATTCCGCGCGCCCTAAAGGGTGTTGTTCTGTCCAAGCACCATCTAAAACCACAGGAATATCAAACTTTTCTATTTTGTTTAATGTTTTATTAGTTCCATTTACAGAAAACCCAATAACTAATTCGGGTTGCAATTCAATTAAACGTTCCATGTTTAAATTTAAATCGTTATTCAAATCTTTAATTTCACCATTGTTAATTCTATTTCTGGTTTTTTCAGAAGAAATAAAATTAGTATTTGGAAAACCAACAAGTTTATCATCAACATTTAAATATTCTAAGGCAGGAATATTAGTTGTAGACATTACCACTAATCTTTCAATAGGCACTTCAATAATAATGTCTCTCTCATTGTGCTTTGGAATATTAGAGCCTTTTTTAACTAATAGATAGCGATACGTTTCTTTGCTGTTTGGCCATGCAGAAGTAACAGTTATTTCTTTATAATTTTCATAGTTAAGGATAGAGAACCCTTTAGCATATTTAATGTTTTGGTAAACACTATCCGATGGTTTAGTTGATATTAATTCATCACTTTTTTTATCCTTACAGGAGGTTAAACACAGAATACAGAAAAGTAAAATATATAAGAAACGCATTTTTAATAATTAAGATTCAAAGGTCATTATTTTTTTTGTAATACCGTATACTTAAGACTATTTTTGAATCATTAAAATGTTTTCAATGAATTTTTTGTGTTCTTGGAGTGGTGGAAAAGATAGTTGCTACGCACTTTATAAAGCTATACAGTTAGGATATAAACCAAGGATTCTTTTAAATGTTATGAATGAATTTGGTGATAGGTCACGTTCACATGGCATACCAAAAAATGTTTTAGAAGCTCAAGCTGAAGCTTTAGAATTGCCTATACATTTTTTTAGTAGTACATGGACCGATTATGAAAAAAAGTATATTAACAACCTAAAAAAATTAGTTAAAGATTACCCCATTACACACAGTGTTTTTGGAGATATTGATATTGAATCGCATAGGGCATGGGAAGAGAAAGTATCTAAAGCAGCGAATTTAAAAGCTGTTTTACCGCTTTGGCAAGGCGATAGAAAACAATTGGTTTTAGATATGATTAAAGCAGGATTGGAAGCGATGGTTGTGTCCTGTAACCAAGTACTTGGGTCAGAGTTTTTAGGGCGCGTTATTGATAAAGATATACTTGCAGAATTTGAATCTATGGGTGTTGATGCCTGTGGTGAAAACGGAGAGTTTCATACGTTAGTTGTAAATGCTCCTTTTTTTAAAAATAGAATCGAAGTTGAGATAGAAGAGAAAGCAACATCGAGTAATTATAATTTCGCGAACCTAGTTCTTAAAGGTTGATTTCTGTGATGAGTTTCAAGGATTCGTTTTCTCTCTTTAACTGAAATACATCGCCGTAATTAATTTTAATACTGAATGAATCTTTCAGCTGAAGCTTTAAAAGCATAGAAAGTATTACTCTTATTGGTCCAGCGTGTGATACAATTATTAAATTTTGATTATTTTCTGAATGTATATTGTCTTCAAAAAAAGCATGAACTCTTGATGCTAATTGCACATAAGACTCTCCATTTGGAACAGCAACATTTACAAAATCTGTCATCCAAGGATTAATATCTTTCTCTGGTATGTCGTTCCACGCTTTGAGCTCCCAATCTCCAAAATTTAGTTCTTTTAAACGATTATCTAAAATAATGTTGTTGCTAAAATGTTTTGCTAATAAAGCACATCGTTTTAAGGGGCTAGATATAACTTTAAAATCCTTTTTTGTTTGAATTTGGTTCAAAACAGTTTCAAATTCTTCTGTATAATTCCCTTTTAAATTTAAATCACTTTGTCCGTAGCAAATCCCTTTTTCAATATCAGGTGTTGTATGTCTTATTAAATAAATTTCCATAGAGCAATAGCACTTAAATAAAAAACAACTTCACATAATTGTTGAACTGCACCAGCACAGTCTCCGGTTTGTCCACCAATCCATTTTTTAAACTTAGCTCCTAAATAAACTTTAGCTAAATAACATGGAATTAGTGTTATGAAGATTATAGGTGTTTTAAAAAAGAGCAGGGGAACTAATCCGAAAACTGCGTTAATAATAACCATGCTTAATGTAATGCTTTTAGCAGCAGGTTTTGCTTTGCTGTCATCTGTATCTCTTACATAAGAATGCGTGTATAATAAAGTAGTTGCTACAAAACGACTTACACTATGTCCTGCAATAATAGTTAAAGGTATAAAGTATATAGGAATTTCTCTTAAAGCTAAAAATTTAATAGCAAGTATTAAAATTAATCCTGAAACCCCATAAGTACCCAAGCGAGAATCTTTCATAATTAATAAAATCTTCTCCTTTGTCCATCCACCACCAAAAGCATCACAAACATCTGCAAACCCATCTTCATGGAAAGCGCCTGTAATATATATAGTAGATACCATACTAAGCAACAAGCTTATTTCGGTAGAAAAGATAAATGAGAATCCGTAAAAAACTAAAGCACCAATACTTCCAACAATAATACCTACTAATGAAAAATATTTGGCACTTTTTTTTAAAAATTCAGGACTATGATTTACCCATTTCGGACAAGGAATTCTTGTGAAAAACATAATAGCCGTTAAGAATATTTGGATTTCTTTTTTCATTTTTAGCGTTTTTCAATTTCACTACTAATCCCAGCATCTTCAAAACTCGCCATATGGTTTAAAAAATCTACTGAAGCTTTTAATAAAGGTATTGCTAAAGCCGCTCCAGTACCTTCTCCTAATCTTAAACCTAAAGATAACAATGGTTTTGCATTAAGAAAATTAAGCATTTTAATATGACCTTGTTCGTTAGAATTATGAGCAAATATGCAGTAATCTAATACATTTTTATTTATGGCTTGGGCAGCTAAAAGTGCAGCTGACACTATAAAACCATCAATTACAATAACCATTTTTAGCTCTGCTGCTTTTAAAATGGCACCACAAATCATAGCAATTTCAAAACCTCCAAAAGTAGCTAAAACTTCTTTTGGCGTTTGCGGTTTGTACTTTTTATAAACATCGGAGAGAATGCTACTTTTCTTATTTATTCCTTCAGAGTTTAGACCTGTCCCCGAACCAACACATTCGGCAACTGGTTTATTCATAAAATAAGCCATGAGTAATGATGCTGATGATGTATTGCTAATTCCCATTTCGCCAAACCCAATAGTATTGCAGCCTTCTGAATGAATTTTACTTATAATATCTCCAGCTTTTACTATAGCATCTTGACATTGTTCTAACGTCATTGCAGGTTCTTCTTGATAATTTTTGGTTCCGAATGCTATCTTAGCATCAATGATATTTAAATTGTTTTCAAACTTATGATTAACCCCTGCATCCACTACATTTAGGTGAATGTCGTTAGTTTTTGTAAACACATTTATTGCAGCTCCTCCGTTCACAAAATTATAAACCATTTGGGCTGTTACTTCTTGTGGAAAAGGGTTGACTCCTCCTTTTTTAGCAATGCCATGATCGCCTGCAAAGACAACAATAGTTGGATTAGTTATTTTTGGGTTTTCAGCATTTTGAATATAGCCTATTTTAAAAGCTAAATGCTCGATGTCACCTAATGCCCCTATAGGTTTTGTTTTTAAATCAATTTTTTTTTGAAGAGCAACTTCTAATTCTTTATTTTTTATTGAGCTAATATTTTCCATTGAAATTATTTAAGGGTTAATGGTATGCCAGAAACCATCATTGTAGCTTTATTGGCATGATTAGCTATATGCTGGTTCATCCAGCCTTGTAACTCTGTAAACTTTCTACCAACTTCGGTTTGCGCATGTACACCCATACCAATTTCGTTTGAAATTATAATAATTGTTGCATCAATATCTAGTAATTTGTTGAATTCTATTTTAGCTAGTTCGAGGCATTTTTCAATATCATTTTTGGTGTCAACATAAAAATTGGTAAGCCAAAGTGTTACACAATCGATAACAACAACATCATTAGTTTCTATGACGGAAGCTAATATTTTTTCCTCTTCAATCGAGATCCAACGTTCGTCTCTATCTGCAATATGTCTATCAATACGTTTTCTATGATCATCACCCCAAATGCGAGATGTAGCAACATATTTTGGGGTGTTTGAAAGGGATAATGCCAAGTTTTGTGCATAACTACTTTTTCCAGAACGTTCGCCACCTGTTATATAATAAATCATAAATTATGTATTGTTGATTATTTGCACAAAGATTATTCTTTTTTAAAGAATTACGCAATAAAATATTTTGATTCTAAAAATAGATAGTACATTTGTAGCGAATTTTGGTTTTGTTCTGTATTTATATAGGATGAATTAAAAGGGAATCTGGTGAGACATTAATTATTTCAATTCCAGAACTGTTCCCGCAACTGTAAACTATAAGCTTCATGTTAAACTTCTTTGTCACTGAAGAGTAATCTTTGGGAAGACCAACATGAAGACGCAAGTCAGGAGACCTGCCATTTTCAAAACAAATAAGTTAAACTTTCGGGATAAAAGTTTGCGTATGATAATCCATGCGATTCTCGAGTAATTATTCATTAAAATGAACAAAAAAACAAATGTTTTAGGTGTGCTGTGTTTTGGTATATCTTTAATTGGATTTGCACAACAGCAAGTCGACTCAACAAAAGTAGAACAACTAGGAGAAGTTGTTATTACAGATTCACGCTTTAAATTAAAGCGTGAAAATTCAGGAAAGTCTGTTATTAAAATATCGAAAGTCGATATTGAAAGACATCAAGGTAGAACAGTTTCAGAATTAATTAATGCACAATCTGGTATTGAAATTAACGGTAGTAGAAGTAATGCAGGCCAAAATTTAGGGATATATGCTCGTGGTGGGCGTAATCGTCAAGTTTTAGTCTTAATTGATGGTATTCAAGTAAACGATCCGTCTCAAATTAATATTGAGTACGATTTTAGATTGTTGAATTTAAATCAAATTGAGTCTATAGAGATAATTAAAGGAGCGGCAAGTACCTTATATGGTAGTGGTGCAGCATCAGCAGTTATTAATATTACAACAAAAAAAGCTGATGCAAAAAAGGTAAGTGCGGTTGTTGCTTCAAGTTTTGCAACAAATCAATCTGAATCTGATCAAAATTATAATATTGCCGATTTTAATAATAGTGTATCAGTAAGCGGAACTTTAAATAAGTTTACATATCGTACGGCATTTAGTAATCAATTTGCTGATGGTCTTTCAGCAGCAATTAGTGATGCTAACGAGAAAGATGCCTATTCAAAATATGGTGTAGATGTTAATTTAGGTTACAAATTTAGTGATGCTTTTTCTTTAAATGTATACGGAAATTTTACAGATACAAATTCAGAAATTGATGGATTTGATTCTAATTTTGCTTTGGTTGATACTGCTGATGAATTTAATAATGAGCAACATCGAGTAGGGGTTTCATCAACACTTAAATACAAAAACGGGAGTATTAATTTTAATGCTGCGTATAGCGAATATGAAAGAGTTTTTATTTCTAATTTTCCATCTACATTCACATCAAAAAACTATGTTTTAGATGTTTACAATAAATATGTTTTTGATAAGAAATTCTATACTATTGTGGGTTTAAATGCTATTGAAAATAAAGCTGTATTTTCTAACGATGTGCGGTTTAATATTATAGATCCGTATGCTAATTTTGTGTATGTTTCAGATTTTGGTTTAAATGTAAATATGGGAGCACGCTTAAACAACCATAACGAATATGGGTCTCATTTTACTTATAATTTAAACCCATCGTTTACTTTTAAATCTAACGATGTTAGTTATACAAAGCTTTTTGGGTCTTTTAGTACATCTTTTATAACACCGTCTTTATCTCAATTATTTGGTGATTTTGGACCTAATAGTAATTTAGAACCAGAAGAAAATAGAACTATAGAAGCTGGAGCAGAGTTTAAACTAAGTAATGATTTACGAGTAACAGGACTTTTCTTTAATAGAGAAGAAAAAAACACGGTATTATGGATTAATGGCGGGTATTTAAATGCAACAGATAAATTACACGCTAGAGGTGTAGAACTTGAAGTAAATACGACACCAATTGAAAAATTATCGATTACTGCTAATTATGCATTTACAGAGTATAAAGAAAGTTTAGCGAGAAGAATACCTAAGCATAAAGCTAATTTACAATTGGGTTATGATTTTTCACAAACAACATTCGCATCGTTATCTTATCAATATACCCATGATAGACTCGAGAATAGTTTCTCTCCGCTTTTAGATAGTTTTAGTTTATTTAATTTATATGTAAGCCACACAGCTTTAAAGAATAAAATTAAATTTTTTGGAGGTCTTGATAATATCTTAAATGAAGATTATGAAGATGTAAGAGGTTATACAACTAAAGGAAGAAACGTTAGATTAGGGTTTCAGTTGACTTTATAGAAAGTTGATACGACTACGAAAGTTGTTTAGACTTGCTAGGTTTTAAAAACCTAGCAAGTCTTTTTTATTTAGGTATCAGATCGCAATACCAAACACCATATTTTTCTGAATCACTTTTACAAATAGAATCGTCGTCCGATTTTGGGGCGTTATATTCCCGATATACTTTTTCGCCAATTGTAAAAGGTATTGGTTTGCTGAAAATTGGGCCATCAAAACAAAAGGTGTGAAATTCACCATTTTCACCACAAGGATCAACACCTTCAGGTAAATTATTAATAAAATTTTTATCTATTACTGTGCCTACAAAATCTTCATTAAAAAATTTAGAGTTTGCACAAACAATAATGGTTTTAAAGCCTAAATCTAAAAACTCATTTAAAAGGACTTTGGTATCTTGTTTCCAAATAGGGAATACTGTTTTTATGCCTTGAGTTGCTAATTGTTTCTCACGATATACACGTAAATCTTCTAAAAAAATATCGCCAAAAGCACTGTGTGTAAATCCTTTGTTTTTTAATCTGGAAACGGTTTTAAGCATTTTTTGCTCGTAGGTTTCCATACTAGGCATTTCGGGTAATTCTATAAGGCTAGCAGGAATATTTAAAGCAGAGGTTTGCGCAATTAACAGTTCTTTTCTCAATCCGTGCATAGAAACACGATTATAATGGCTGTTAATTGTGGTAATTAATTCATCAACAGTGTAACGTTTGTCTTGTAATAAATGGTAAAGTGCTAAAGCAGAATCTTTTCCTGAACTCCAGTTAAAATAGGTTTTGTGTTTATTCAAAGAAGAGGTTTTTATTCTTTTTTATTAAAAAAATCATTTTCAATATACATCTCTTTTTCAAAACTAAAGTCAACAACTATCATATCTAGTTTTAATACTGATGACTTCTTAGAAGTATCAAGTTTAGTTGTAAGCCCTCTAATATCATCTAAAGCGGCTTTTAAAATTACTTCATTCTCGTCTCCAAAAGGTAATATGTTATTCCAAAATTCATACTCTTTTACTTCTATATCTGGTTGAAATCCTTGCGTATAATCGCTTTCCCCATTTTTGTTAAATATTTGAAATACGATGGGCTGCATTGCGTTTAAATGATTAGGATTTGCAGAAGCTTTATCTTGGAAGTCTGATAGGGGAGAATCGTATAATGTAATTGATCCCACATTTTTTCCATAGGTGGTTGTACCAATTAGTTTTACTTCATTCATATAAGGTCTAAGTCCGTTTATTACCATTTCACTAGCTGATGCAGTGCTATTTGAAGTTAAAACATATAACCTGTTTAAAATGTTTAGCCTATTAATAGCTTTCTCTCCAATTTTTTTATCATTAGAATCAAATACATTTAATGTGTTTTGAAAGTTGTAAAAACTATTTTCATTAGTGTGTTTTGAGTTAAATTTTAAATCTGCGAATTTACCTAATTCAGCGTTTGCATAAATCATACTTGCTAAATATGCTGATGTTGTTACTGAGCCACCACCGTTAAGTCTTAAGTCTAAAATTAATTCATCTATATTTTCACTTTTAAAAAAGGAAAAGGCATCATTTAACTCATCATTATAAGATGATCTAAATCCATTATATACCAAATACCCTACCTTTTTTTCATTTATATCGTTAAAAACCTTTTTTAAATAAACAGGATTTTCCGTTAAAACTGCAGCTGTAATAGTTTTGTCTTCAACAAATGTTAATGTGCCTCCGCTTTCAGAAACAAAAGATAGTGTTATGGTATCGTTTGATAAGTTGTTTATTATAGTACCAAAGTTACCAGAATTTAGTACAGTACCGTCAATAGCATTAATAATATCTCCTCTTTTAATATTAGCATTACTAGCTGGGGAGTTATCGGCAACATGCCTTATATATAATATAATATCACCATCATTATTTATTTGAACAGATTGATACTTTAAACCATGAGATAAAGATATTCCTTGAAATTGCTGCTGCTGCACAATATAATCGTCAATAAACCAAGAAAACCTATCTACTGCATCTGTTTCGTATTTTAAACTATTAAATAAATCGCTTGGATGCGTAAATTCATTCAAAAAAGCGTTATATGCACCTGAATTATCATCTTTAGCATCGTCTAAGTCTGCAACTTGAGATTGCCAGTTGTACCATGAATTCATTCCTTTCCATACAAAATCGTTTATTTCATTTGTAGAAACTGTTGTAATATCATCATTATCGTTAAAACAACTCGTTGTTAAAAAGGAAATTGTAACTAGTAATATTAGGGTTTTTAAAACTTTCATTTGGGTATCTTTTTATAAGTAGTCTTTAAAACCATAAATTTACTTACATTATTGTATAATAAAAAAAATATAGTGCGCTTAAATTTAATAATTTAAGTTTCGATTGAAATTGTCATTCCCGTGAAAACGGGAATCTTTTAAAACTTCAAGTTAGAAATATGCTTTATTTCCTGCGGTTTTGTGAAATTTAATTTTTCAATGTAACAAAATAGAAATTAGGTCGTCGTAATATCAAATAGCCAAAATATAGCATCTTTCCCTTTTGGGGGAATGTATGAAAGACAAAGGGGCTAACTAAACCAAACCAAAAAATGACTCAAACAGAGTTTTTAAATATTGTAATGCCCTTTAAGGATAAAGTTTTTCGTTTAGCAAAACGGTTACTAGTATCTACAGAAGAGGCTGAAGATGCAACGCAGGAGGTTTTGTTGAAATTATGGAATAATAAAAAGAAAATTGCTGAGTATAAAAATGTAGAAGCTTTTTCTATGACAATGACTAAAAATTTTTGCTACGATAAATTAAAATCTAAGCAAGCTCAAAATTTAAAAATTGTACATAGTAATTACGAAGAAAAAGGAACGCCTTTACAAAAGCAAGTTGAATTAAATGATAGTGTAGATTGGGTAGCAAGAATAATTGAAGATTTACCCGAACAACAAAAGTTAATTATTCAATTACGAGATATTGAAGAATACGATTTTGATGAAATAGCAAAAATGCTAGATATGAATAACACAGCAGTACGCGTAAACCTATCTAGAGCAAGAAAAACAATAAGAGAAAAATTAACTAATACACATAATTATGGTATTAACTAATATAGAAGAACTACTAGAAAAGTACGAAAACGGTGAAACAACGCTAAAAGAAGAGCAGCAGTTAAAACACTATTTTACTCAGGAAACTGTAGCGCCACATTTAGAAATGTATAAACCTATGTTTGCATATTTTTTGGTAAACCAACAAGAACAATTTACTAAAGACGTGTCATTAAAAACTAAACGTACATTTAACTACAAATGGCTTTCTGTTGCTGCTGTAGCTGTTCTTATGGTTGGATTTTATTTTAATATACCTATTAATCAAGAAGATTTAGGTACTTATACCGAAGGTGAAACAGAATTAGCTTTTAATGAAGTTACAAAATCTTTAGCAATGATTTCTAATCATTTTAATAAGGGCACTAATGCAATTAGTTACCTTGATGAAATGAATAAAGGAAAATCGGCATTAGGTTATCTTAATGAAATTGAAAATACAAGAAAAATAATATTTAAAAATTAATAACAAGAAAAAATGAAGACCTTAAATACATTAAAAACAAACACAATGAAAAATAGATTAATAGTATTTGTAATGGCAATTATGCTAATGCCACTAATAGGAATGGCTCAAAAGAACATTTTTGAAAAATATAGCGATAACTCAGATGTAACCTTTATATCAATAAAACCAAAAATGTTTCAAATGATAGCTAAAATGGGTATTGATATTGAAGATAAAGAAGCTAAAGCGTATATGGATATGGTAAAAAGCATCACAAGTTTTAAAACCATCATTACAGACAATAAAGCTATAGCTTTAGATATTTCTAAATGGGTGAAATCGCGTTCAGGGTCTTTAGAAGAATTAATGGAAGTTAAAGATGATGGTACCGAAGTCAAGTTTTATGTAAAAGAAGGTAGAGATGCCGATCATGTAAAAGAACTTTTAATCTTTGTAAATGGCATTGATAAAGTAATGAAAGAAAGTATTGAAATTAATGGTGAACAACGTAAAATTGAAACCGTTGTAGTGTCATTAACAGGCGATATCGACCTAAATGAAATATCAAGACTTACAGGGCAAATGAACATTCCAGGAGGAAAACATTTAAAGAAACAAAACTAGTAAAACTATTAATAATCAATCATGCAACGAACAATCAAATTTATACTACTTACACTTACCACAGTTTTTTTTATAAGCTGTGGTGATAGTGTTAGTTTACAACGTTATTATGTAGATAACCAGGAATCTAAAAACTTTATCTTTCAAGATGTGCCTTTATCTATGATTAAGTTAGATAAAACTAGCTTTACAGAAGACCAAAAGGAAGCGTATAACTCGGTAAATAAGCTAAATTTTTTAGGTTATAAAACAAGCGAGACCAATGTAGAAACTTATAAAACAGAATTGGCTAAGGTTAAAACTATTTTAAGCGATAGTAAGTACAACGATTTAATGGAGTTTAGCGACAAAGGGAATAAAATTGTTGTAAAATATCTTGGTGATGACGATGAAGCTGATGAAGTTGTTGTGTTTGGAAGCGCTGAGGAATTAGGTTTTGGTATTGTTCGTATTCTAGGAAACAATATGAGCCCAGATAAAATAGCAACTTTAGTTAATGCTATGCAAAAAGCTAATATTGATGACAGTCAAATAGAAAATATTATGAATTTCTTTAAATAATATTAAGCTGTATTTATTGCATTATTAATTAATGCCTGCTGATTAAAGTAATAGTAAGTTGTGAAAAATATAAATTAAAAAAAGGATTGCAATCGCAATCCTTTTTTTAATTTATATCTGTTTGTTTGTCTTCTTTAGATTTTGCATGTGTTAAAAAGAGATTAACAACTATGGCTAAAAAAATAATAGTAAGGATTGTTAAAACAATAAAATTACTAAAAACACCTAATATTCCAGTAACAAAAATACCTATGGCTAATACCCCACAAAGTAGTAAAGATTGTTTATCGTTTAACATAATTAATTTATATTCCAGTGTAATTACTAGGAGTAATACGTTTAAGTTCTTCTTTTATTGTATTAGAAACCTCTAAAGTATCAATAAAATTTGAAATAGACTCCTGATTTATTTTTGCATTTGTTCTGGTTAACCCTTTTAGAGCTTCATAAGGGTTAGGGTATGCCTCACGACGTAATATAGTTTGAATAGCTTCAGCAGTAACAGCCCAATTGTTTTCTAAATCTTCTGCAAATTTACCTTCATTTAAAAGTAATTTATTTAAGCCTTTTAAGGTCGATTTAAATCCAATTAATGTATGCCCAAAAGGCACACCTACATTTCTTAAAACCGTACTATCAGTTAAATCGCGTTGTAATCTAGAAACAGGAAGTTTAGCCGAAAGGTGTTCAAAAATAGCATTAGCAATACCTAGGTTACCTTCGCTATTTTCAAAATCTATAGGGTTTACTTTATGTGGCATTGCAGAGCTACCAACTTCTCCTGCTTTAATTTTTTGTTTGAAATAATCCATTGAAACGTAAGTCCAAATATCTCGGTTTAAATCAATTAAAATGGTGTTAATGCGTTTTAAAGCATCAAATAAAGCAGCCATATGATCGTAATGTTCTATTTGAGTTGTAGGAAACGAATGATGCAACCCTAACTTTTCTTGAACAAATTTAGATCCAAATGCTTTCCAGTCTATATTAGGGTATGCCACATGATGCGCATTATAATTACCAGTAGCTCCACCAAATTTAGCGGCACTTGGTATATCGTTTAATAAGTTAAATTGCTCTTCTAAACGCGTTACAAAAACAGCTATTTCTTTACCTAATCGGGTAGGAGAAGCTGGTTGCCCGTGTGTTCTTGCTAACATAGGAATAGCAGCCCACTCGTTAGATAAGTCTTTTAATTTGTTTAAAACAATTTGGTATTCTGGTACGTAAGTATCGTTAACAGCGTCTTTAATACTTAAAGGAATGGCTGTGTTGTTTATATCCTGAGACGTTAGCCCGAAATGAATAAATTCTTTGTATTGCGATAAACCTAACGCGTCAAACTTTTCTTTTATAAAATACTCAACTGCTTTAACATCATGGTTTGTTACATTTTCAATGGTTTTAATGGCTAAAGCATCTTCCGAAGAAAAATCTTTATAAATAGCTCTTAAACCTTCAAAAAGAGTTGTATCAATACCTTTAAGTTGTGGCAGCGGAATTTCGCAAAGTGCAATAAAATATTCTATTTCAACTAAAACACGGTATTTAATAAGTGCTTCTTCAGAAAAATAAGGTGCTAATTCGTTAACTTTATTTCTATATCTTCCATCAATAGGAGAGATGGCGTTAAGTGGTGATAATGACATGTTATGCGTTGTTTTTTAGAAGTTGCAAAGATAGTTTTTTAGACCGAATATTGAAGCGTGAAGACCAAAGTTTTAGACTAAAAAAATATAAGTTATTCTTAAAAATTTTAGCTTTCTACAGTCTACAGTCTACAGTCTACAGTCTACAGTCTTTATTAATTTTTTTAAGAATATGTTTTGCTCTTGCTTTAAAACCAGAACTTTGCATTTGGAAATCGCGTTCTAAGATAAGTGCTAATTCAGGATGTATCCAATCAAAATCTCTTCCAAAAAGCCACAACGTATTCATAGCGTATGCTTTAGGTGCAATTTTTTCGTCATTAATCATATAATCAAAACAAACTTCAATAATACGTTCTTTATGCACTGTTGTTAATGCTTTTTGTATGGCATTCTCTGTTTTAGAATAGTACGATTTAGCTAAAAATTCACAAATTTTAGCCACGGGTCTTACTGCGGAATCTAAATGGACTTTATGCATGTTTTTTGTGAAATCATCTAAAAACGGTATGATACGTTCTATGTCTTTTTTACAGATAAACTCGAAAACCCATGCAGCACGAGGAGATGTTTTATCATTAACCAAAAACATAACATCTAATAATTTGGAGGTTAAATCTGGACTACTAATAAACAAATTAGCATAATACAAGCGTTTTTCCCGCGAATGGTTTACGTAACTTAATTCTTTATAGAGTTCTTCTGTTGTCAATATGAAATTTAGTATTTTTAAAACCTAAAATTACTAAAATGCGCAATATAAAAAAGGGACTTTGGATTTTAATACTACTATTGGTGATTTCGCAGTTTTTTGGCCCTAAAAAAAATCAAGGCAATTTAACTTCTATTGAACCTTTTTTAAGCGAAACTAACCCTCCTGAAGATGTGAAACTTATTTTAAAAGAATCGTGTTACGATTGCCATAGCAATTATACACGTTACCCTTGGTACAATACTATAACGCCTGTAAATTATTGGTTAAATAGTCATGTAAATGAAGGGAAAAAGCATTTTAATGTTTCAAATTGGGAAGGGAATTCTACAAAACGAAAAGACCATAAATTTGAAGAACTTATTGAAATGGTTGAAGCCAAGGAAATGCCTTTAAGTTCTTATACATGGACACATTCTAAAGCAAAACTTACCGATGCTCAAATACAATCTGTGATAGATTGGGCTAAAGGTGTTCGATTAAAATATAGTTTAGAACCAAAGCCAGAGTAAATATAAAATGCCAAAATATAAATACCAAATACCAATGTGTTATTTTTAGTTTTTGGAATTTGGTTTTTAAATATTGAGATTTTAGAATTTTTATGAGCAAAAAATTATTAATTATAGGTTTTGTATGGCCAGAGCCAAAAAGTTCTGCGGCAGGAAGTAGGATGATGCAATTAATTGAAGCGTTTCAATCTCAAAATTATAAAATAACATTTGCAAGCCCATGTGCTAAAAGCGATAACGCTTTTAATCTTGAGCGTATTGGAGTGAAACAAGTGCCCATTGCATTGAATCATTCTAGTTTTGATAGTTTTGTAAAAACGCTAAACCCAGAAATTGTAATGTTCGACCGTTTTATGATGGAAGAACAGTTTGGTTGGCGTGTTGCAGAACACTGCCCGAAAGCTATAAGGATTTTAGACACCGAAGATTTTCATGCTTTACGTAAAGGGAGGCAACAGGCTTTTAAAGATAAAAATAATTTTGATACCTCATATTTATTTAATGATATTGCAAAACGAGAAATAGCAAGCATTTATCGAAGTGATTTAAGTTTAATTATTTCTGAAGTAGAAATGAAAATTCTTAAAACCCAATTTAAAGTAGATGATTCTTTATTATTGTATTTACCATTTATGTTAAATAAAATTGTAGATGAAAATGTTAAGAAGCTTCCCAGTTTTAAAGCTCGCGAACACTTTATAAGCATTGGTAATTTTTTGCATGAACCTAATTATAATGCAGTATTATATTTAAAAGAGACCATTTGGCCACTAATTAGAAAACAATTACCAAAAGCAGAATTGCATATTTATGGGGCTTATGCATCACAAAAAGTGAATCAGTTACACAATAAAAAAGAGCAATTTTTGATAAAAGGCTTTGCAAATGATGTAAATGAAGTCATGCAACACGCCAAAGTGTGTTTAGCACCCATTAGGTTTGGCGCTGGTTTAAAAGGTAAATTAGTTGATGCCATGCAAAATGGAACCCCTTGTGTGATGAGTGCACTAGCTGCAGAAGGTATGTTTGAGAATAAAATTAATGAAGAACAAAAGCTGAATGAAATTGAAGCAAACGGTTTTATTGAAGATAATCCTCAGGAATTTGCGAATAAAGCAGTTGAATTATATATTGAAGAAAATATTTGGAAAGAAAAACAAAACATTGGTTTTGAAAGTATTAATAAACGATTTAACAAACTTGTTTTTCAAAACGAATTATTTGAACGCCTTGCAGAAACAAATCAGCAATTAAATAAAAAACGACTTCATAATTTTACAGGACAAATGTTAATGCATCATACATTACAAAGTACTAAGTTTATGAGTAGATGGATTGAAGAAAAACAAAAGAAGTTATAGTATATATTACCTTAACTTGAATTTGAAAAATATTAGCTAAATTTTAAAATATAAATAACAAAAAATGAAAAGATTAGTAAAAGTATTGGCTATTGTGGTAGCATCTGTTTTAATAGGTTGCGTTGAAAAAAATGAATCAAAAGAAACTAACTCAGAAAAAGCAATAGTAGAAAAAGAATCATCAAAAAAAGCATTTACTTTTGCAGCTTGGGGCGATCCTGGAAAAAAAGATAAAGCTCATCAAAAAGAACGTTTAAAACAATTGTCTGATGCTGGTATTACAGATTTATTACCAAATGCAGGTGTAAAAAGATTAAAAGAACTTATTGCATTAGGTAAAGATTATGGAATAAAAATACACGCTTGGCATTGGATGATGAATGTTGGTGGCGCAAAAGAATGTCAAGAGCATCCAGAATGGTTTTCGGTTAATAGTTTAGGTCAAAACTGTAAAGATTTTCACCCTTATGTCAATTATTATAAATTTTTAAGCCCTTTTTCAGAAGGAGCTCGTGAATATATTAAAAGAGGCGTAAGAGAAAAGGCAAAAATTGAAGGTATTGCTTCTGTTCATTTTGATTATATACGTTATGTGGATGTTATATTGGGTGCCGATTTGCAAAAGAAATATAAGCATAATGGTGGTGAACTAATTCAGGATAGAATACTTCCTGAATATGATTTTGGTTATCACCCAGTAGCAAGACAACAGTTTAAAGATAAATTTGGAATAGACCCCCTTGAAATGGATGATAAAGAAGAAAATCCAGCATGGCAACAATTTAGGATGAATGCTATATCTTCTTTGGTGGACGAATGTGTAGACATTTGTCATGAAGAAGGCACTAAAGCATCTGCGGCAGTATTCCCATTTCCGCAGTTAGCCCGTGAGTATGTAAGACAAGATTGGGGGCATTGGAATTTAGATACCTTTTTTCCTATGGCATATAAAAAAGATCATCAAGGTAATGTAGATTGGGTTGGTTTTGCGACTAAAGAGGGCGTACGAGATTTAAACCCAAATCAAGATTTAGTTACAGGCATACTTATTGGTCATTATGGTAAAAACTTAAAAGATTTTGAACAAGCAATAGTAGAAGCCCACGATAATGGTGCTAAAGGCATTGCTTTTTTTACGGCTAATGCACTAACTGACGATCATTTAGCTATTATTAAAAAGTATGATGATAAATACAATAAATAATTAAGTGTTTTAAAGTTAGCATACTATTCTTAAGAGTAGTATAGTATTTGTTTAATTATTGATATAAATGTATAGTAAACTAAAATTATTATTGGTTTTTATTTTTGTTTTAAGCATTAACTTAGGTTGGTCTCAAGCAAATGTTCCACCTAGTATTATTGCATCTGGAGATCAAATATACTGTCCGTTAAGTCAAATTAATGTCGTGTCAAGTTTTAATATTATTGATCCAGATGATACCGAAATAGAAGCTTTGCATATTCAAATATCAACAGGATATGTTAATGGGCAAGACCAATTAGTTTTAACAGGAAACCACCTAAACGTAGTAGATACTTGGAGCGGTACTGAAGGAAAATTATCATTACGAGGTGCAGGTGGTGCAAATGTTAGCTATGTAGATCTTATTGCGGCTGTAAACAATGTTGTTTTTCAAAGTAGTTCGCCCAATGTTTCAGGCGAGAAGTTCTTTTCGTTTACTATTGGTGATGCTAATTATTTACCATCTACAGATCATTATTATGAATACGTTGCAAGTACAGGAATTACATGGACAGCGGCCAAAGCTGCAGCTGAGGCAAGAACTTATTTCGGGTTACAAGGTTATTTAGCTACAATAACTTCAGCTGAAGAAGCACAATTATCGGGAGAACAAGCTGCTGGAGCAGGGTGGATAGGAGGTAGTGATGCAGATACAGAAGGCGTTTGGAAATGGGTTACAGGTCCAGAAGCTGGAACAACATTTTGGAATGGAGGCGTTAATGGATCAACACCAAATTATGCCAATTGGAATGCGCAAGAACCAAACAATATAGGAGATGAAGATTATGCTCATGTTACAGCTCCAGGTATTGGAACTGCAGGATCTTGGAATGATTTGTCGAATACTGGAAATACAGATAGTAATAATCCATATCACCCAAGAGGGTACATTGTAGAGTACGGATCGCCTAGTGAACCTTCTATTAATATTTCTGCAAGCACAAAAATTACTATTCCTACGGTAACAAATATTGTTGCTGCTGAAACTTGTGGTCCAGGAAGTCTTGTTTTAGAAGCTACACCATCAGATGGAACAATTATTTGGTTTGATACTTTTACAGGAGGAACCCAATTAGCCAGCGGAAACACTTATACAACACCAGTAATTAACGCAACCAGAACTTACTTTGTTTTAGCTTCAGTTAATGGATGTTTGGAAGGAACAAGAACTCAAGTAATTGCAAGAATAAATCATATACCACAAATTAATTCAATTTCTGAAGCTGTTATTTGCGATGATGGTTCGGCAACTTTATCGGCTGTCGCATCGGCAGGAACTATTAATTGGTACGATATGCCCACAGGAGGAACTGTATTATTTACAGGAAACGCCTTTGTAACACCCATTGTAACTGCAACTACTACATACTATATTGATGCTACAAGTAATGGGTGCACAACAGCAACTAGAACTCCAGTAACGTTAACCGTTCAAAAAACACAGGCTCCAATTACAAATAATACCATGCAAACATTTTGTGATATTGAAAATGCGACCATTAATAATTTGTTAGTCACAGGAGATAATATTTTATGGTATGCTTCTGATACAGATACAACACCGTTAAATACTTCAGATGTATTAACAAATACAACCTATTATGCCACACAAACCATTACTGGTTGTGAAAGCAAAACACGATTAGCTGTCGATGTTTTGATTTATGAAACAGTGGAGTCTATAGCACTATCTGATATTCCGATATTAGAAACTTGTGATACTAACCAAGGTGGGAGCGATACAAATGGTATTGCCGAATTCGATTTAACTCAGCAGGAATCCATTTTATTAAACGGAAGTTCGGCTTCTAATTTTAATTTTTCTTATTATTTAGATGCTGCTCATTCAAATTTAATTCCAACGCCACAAACATTTCAGAATACAAATGCGAATAGCCAAACTATTTATGTTAGAATAGAAAATAATATAGATGGCAGTTGTTACACAGATGTATCGTTTACCATTCAAGTGAATGCATTGCCAGTTATTCAACCAGTTGTTATATTTAAAAATTGTGATGAAGATGGGACACCAGACGGTTTTACCGATTATAATTTAAATGAAGCTAATCCTGTTATCACAAATGAAGATTTATCAACTTTACATATAAGCTATTATTCGTCTTTGGCAGAAGCAAATGCAAACACTGGAGCCATTGTACCTTCTCCTTTTAATAATCAAACAGCGAATACCGTTTTTGCTCGTGTAGAAAATATTAACACAGGATGCTTTAGAGTATCAACAATTAATTTAGAGGTTTCTACAACATCTTTTTCAGCAGGATATATAGAAGAATTAGAGTCTTGCGATGATGATGCTATTATTGATGGGGTAAATACTTTCGATCTTACTACTGCATCGTCATTTTTTATTAATGAATTTCCAACAGGGCAAAATTTAAGTGTGTATTATTACAGAAATTTAAGCGATGCACAATTAGAAGACAATGAAATTACAACGCAAACAAATTATATAAATGAAACGCCTTTTTCTCAAACATTATATGTACGTGTAGAGAGTGACGATAATGGTGCATGTTTTGGAATTGGACCTCATTTATTGTTAACTGTGCATCCGCGACCAGAATTTGAAGTCGATCAATCTTCAATCTATTGCTTAGATAATGAACCCATTACTTTGGCTACTTTTAATCCAAGTGGTATATATAGCTATGAATGGTTTGACGAAAATAACACTGTAGTAAGTAATTTACCAACGGCACTTGTAAATTCTGGAGGGCAATATACCGTTATTGCAACATCTAACTTTAATTGCGAATCGTTTCCAGTGTCTTTTAATGTGGTTGAATCTGCTATTTCTAATATTGAAAGTGATGATGTTACTATAGTCGATCTTTCAAATAATAATACTATAACTATTGATACAGCTAATATTGGTATTGGAGATTATGAGTTTTCATTAGATAATGAATTCGGACCTTTTCAAGATAACCCTTTCTTTCAAAATGTATATGCAGGAGATCACACGTTGTTTGTTAGAGATAAAAACGGTTGTGGTACGGCATTTTTACCAATATTTGTTATGGGGTTTCCTAAGTTTTTTACACCTAATGGAGATGGTTTTAACGATACTTGGAATGTTAAAGGGTTAGCTAACGAATATATACAAAACACAACCATTTTTGTTTACGATAGGTATGGGAAATTGATAAAGCAACTCATTCCAAACGAGTTGGGGTGGAACGGTACATTTAACGGTGAAAAAATGAATAGTTCAGACTATTGGTTTGTGATTAATCTTGTTAATAACACTGGAGTTACTCAAGTTTATAAAGGGCATTTTAGTTTGGTGAGATGATGTTTATAATTGAATATGCTAAAAAATAACATAAAATTTACTGAATGCTCAAAATGGAATTATCAAAAAGCGAACTAAAAAGATATTCAAGGCATTTATTACTCTCTGAAGTTGGTGTAGAAGGTCAGCAAAAACTCAAAAAAGCATCAGTTTTAATTGTTGGTGTTGGTGGGTTGGGTTCACCATTAGCAATGTATTTAGCAGCTTCAGGTGTTGGGAAATTAGGACTTGTTGATAATGATGTGGTTGATGAATCTAACTTGCAACGACAAGTAATTCATGGCACATCAGATGTAGGGCGACTTAAAAATGATTCCGCTAGAGAAAAATTAAAAGAAATAAATCCAGAAATTATTTTGCAGCAATACAATGAAGCACTTACTTCTAAAAATGCTATGGAAATTATTGCAAATTATGATATTGTTGTAGATGGTACCGATAATTTCCAAACACGATACTTGGTTAACGATGCCTGTGTGTTATTAGGTAAACCCAATGTGTATGGCGCAGTGCATAAATTTGAAGGGCAGACCAGTGTATTTTGGGCAAAAAAAGGACCCTGTTATCGTTGCCTCTTTCCAAATCCTCCAGAAGCAGGTACAGTACCTTCTTGTGAAGAAGCTGGTGTTTTAGGTGTACTCCCAGGTGTTATAGGCATGCTTCAAAGCACAGAAGTTATAAAATTAATTTTAGAAAAAGGCACGTCTTTAATAGGAAGGTTGTTGATGTATAATGCGTTGGAAATGCAATTTTCAGAAATTAAGCTGAAATCAAATCCAAATTGTAAAGTATGCGGAAATACTCCAGAAATAACAGCACTTATTGACTATGATGAGTTTTGTGGATTAAAGAAGCATAGCGATAATGCTTCCAAAAAGACAAATACATTAAAAGATTGGGAATTGGATTTAGAAATGTCACCACAAGTACTTTCTCAGCTTATAAAACAAAATCAGGATTTGTTTTTATTAGATGTTCGCGAACCTTACGAGCACAAAATATGCAAAATTAAAGAAGCTGTATTGTTACCCATGAAACAAGTAGCAAATAACCTTGAAGTATTGCCAAAAAATAAAAAAATTGTTGTGCTCTGTCACCACGGGTCAAGGAGTAGAGCAGTTATTAACTATTTGAAAAGTCAAGGATTTAGTTCACTTTATAATTTAGATGGAGGAATCCATAGATTTGCTCTCGAAGTCGATTCTAATCTGGATACTTACTGAGAAGCCAATTTATTGTCGCTTAAAATTAAACAGTTTTGTTTTTAATATGGCAATTGCAGCAATAAAAGTATCATATAGAGTCGACATATAAGTAGATAAATTGTGCTTAAGTAGTTAGTTTTGTTAAAACTGTGTTGAGGTAGACGCAGTTTAAAAGTAAAAAACACATTAAATTAAAGTTTAATTTAAAACATATATTTTGAAAAAATTATTAAAAGTCTTTTGTATAGTTTTTGTATTAACTATCATTTCATGTAAAAACAATAATAAAGAAACTAAAGTTGAACCAGAAATTGTAAAAGAATCCTTTGTAAAAGGAACGTATGGTTACGATAGAGATTTTCTAACAACGCATTATAAAAACACAATTGTTTTAGAGGGTGAAAATAAAAAAGCAAGTATAATAATTTCTCCAGAGTTACAAGGACGTGTTATGACAAGCTCATTAAACGGAGATTCTGGAATGAGTTTTGGTTGGATAAATCATGATTTAATAGCGTCTAAAGCGGTAAATAATAAATTTAATCCTTTTGGAGGTGAAGAACGTTTTTGGTTAGGGCCAGAGGGCGGACAATTTTCAATATTCTTTAAGCCAAATACAACATTTGACTTCGAAAATTGGAATGTGCCTGCTTTTATAGATACGGAATCTTTTAAGGTTGTTAACCAAGATGCTAATAGTGCATTGTTTCAAAAAGAAGTAAACTTTATTAATCATTCAGGAACTGAGTTTAACTTAGACATCAATAGAAAAATTGTATTACTTAATGATGCAGACATAGCTAATAATTTACAATTATCTAATGTTGAGTATGCTGCGGTAGCTTACGAATCTCAAAATACTGTTAAAAATATAGGGGAAGCTAATTGGACAGAAGATTCTGGATTAGTATCTATTTGGGTATTATGTATGTTAAACCCATCACCAGAAGTTACTGTTGTAGCACCTATAAATCAGGGAAATGAAGCAGATTTAGGTATTAAAGTAAATGATAATTATTTTGGAAAGGTTGAAGCTAGCAGACTTACAGCTTCTGATAAAACAGTATTCTTTAAAGCCGATGGTAAAAGCCGTGGTAAAATTGGTTTAACGCCAAAACGAGCAACGAAATATGTTGGTAGTTATGATGCTGAAAATAATATATTAACCATTTTAGAAATTAAAGCACCAAAGAAAACAGATAAATATGTAAACTCCGCATGGGAGATACAAGAATTTCCTTTTTCTGGCGATGTTATAAACTCGTATAATGATGGACCATTAGAAGATGGTTCGCAAATGGGGCCTTTTTATGAGTTAGAGAGTTCTTCACCAGCATTGGCTTTAAAGCCAAACGAAGCATATACGCATACTCAAAAAATGTATCACTTTAGTGGAAGTGTAGAAAATTTAGATGCTATTTCTAAGCAATTATTAAACGTATCTTTAGAAGAAATTAAGGCAGCTTTATAAAGGAAAACTATAAGTTGTTAGTTGTAAAAAATAAGAAAGGTGTGACTAAGTATACTAGTCACACCTTTCTTATGTAATACCATTTCTCATCTAAATATAATTTGATTTATCGTAATTCTGCACCAAGTTGTTTTTCAAAGTTGGTTTGTAATTTATTCATTATTTTATCAATCTGTTTATCGGTAAGTGTTTTGTTTTCGTCTTGTAAAGTAAAACTAACGGCATAACTTTTCTTGCCTTTTGGCAGGTTTTTACCTTGATAAACATCAAATAAATTAACACGTTTAAGTAACTGTTTTTCGCTTTGTTTGGCAATTTTATAAATCGCCTCAAAACTCACAGCATCATCTAATAATAATGCAAAATCCCGACGTACTTCTGGGTATTTAGGAATATCTTTAAATGTAATTTTATTTCGTTTTACGATATCTAAAATATTATCCCAATTAAAATCTGCATAAAGCACGTCTTGAGAAATATCAAAATGCTTTAGTATGGATTTTTTTACCAAACCAAAATCTACTAATTTGGTTTTACCTAAACTTAAAGATAACCCTTCACTAAACAAGTCGTTTTTAATTGGTGCTTCATTAAATCTAGAAATGCCTAAGCGCTCTAATGCTGAAAGTACTGTACCTTTTAAGAAAAAGAAATCGCTTTTTACATTTGCTGAATGCCAATTTTCTTGAGTTTTATTTCCTGTAGTAAATAATGTTAAGTGCTTGTATTCTTCTTTAGAATCGTTGTACTTATGGTATGTTTTGCCAAATTCAAAAAACTTTAAATCGGCGCGTTTTCTATTGATGTTATGTTGCAATGCTTCTAAACCAGAAAATAGTAAAGATTGTCTTAAAACAGACAAATCGTTACTTAAAGGGTTAAGCATTGTAATATTATGTTCTTCTTTTAATTGCTCGCTTAGTGCCACATAGTTAGGTGTGGTTAAGGAATTAGATAGAATTTCGTAAAACCCTTGTGATGCTAATTGATTACCTAGTATATTCTGAATTTTATGATCTTCAAAACGCGATGTTTTAGAAATAGAAGCGTTTAATTTTTCGGTAATTTTTATGTTATTATAGCCGTAAACTCTTAATATTTCCTCAATAATATCTGCTTCTCTTTGCACATCATTTCTATAAGCAGGAACCGTTAAACCTAAACCTGTTTCGGTAACATTATTAACTTTAATGTCTAAAGACGTTAAAATACTTTTAATGGTTTCTCTAGGAATTTCTTCGCCAATTAATTTTTTTGCATTATCAAAACTTAAACGCACTTGAAAATCTTCAATTTTATTTGGATATACATCAATTAAATCACTGGTAATTTTACCACCAGCAAGTTCTTGAATTAATAAAGCAGCACGTTTTAAAGCGTATTCTGTAATATTGGGGTCAATACCACGCTCAAATCTAAATGAAGCATCGGTATTTAGGGCATGGCGTTTAGCTGTTTTACGAATGCTTACAGGGTTAAAATAGGCGCTTTCTAGGAAAATACTAGTAGTACTTTCGGTAACACCAGAATCAATGCCGCCAAAAACACCAGCAATACACATGGGTTGTTCGGCATTACAAATCATTAAATCATCTTCATGTAGCTCACGCTCAACACCATCTAAAGTTGTAAATTTTGTGCCTGCTTTAACCGTTTTTACTTCAATTTTATTCCCCGTTACTTTAACAGCATCAAACGCATGAAGTGGTTGTCCCAAGTCGTGTAATACATAATTTGTTGCATCAACAATATTATTAATTGGAGTTAATCCTATAGCTTTTAAACGGTGTTGTAACCACGTTGGCGATTCTGCAACTTTTAATCCAGAAATGGTAAGACCACAATAGCGAGGTGCTAAATCTTTATTTATAACATCAACATCAATTCTTAGCGTACGATTATCTGTATGAAATGCACTTACAGATGGGGTTATAAGCTCTAAATTGATGTCCTTTTGAACCAATCCAGCTTTTAAATCGCGCGCAGTTCCTAAATGACTCATTGCATCAGCTCTATTAGGTGTTAATCCTATTTCGAATATTTGATCGTTTTCAATATCGAAAATATCTGTTGCAGGCGTACCAATTTTAAGGGTTTCATCTAAAACCATGATACCATCATGAGATTTTCCTAAGCCTAATTCGTCTTCGGCACAAATCATTCCATGGCTTGCTTCACCACGAATTTTACCTTTTTTAATAGTCCAAGCGTCTCCATCTTCGGTATATAAAGTCGTTCCAATAGTTGCAACAGGTACTTTTTGCCCCGCATCAACATTAGGTGCACCACAAACAATTTGTAATGGTTCGTCTTCACCAATATTAACAGTAGTAATCTTTAATTTATCTGCATTTGGGTGTTTTATACAGGTTAAAACTTCGCCAACAACAACACCTTCTAATCCGCCTTTTACAGATTGATAGCTGTCTATCCCTTCAACTTCAAGACCTAAATCTGTAAGTAATTCGCTGGTTTGCTCTGGCGACCAATCAATCTTTATAAATTGTTTTAACCAATTGTATGAAATCTTCATAAACGATTTGCTTTTTTAAAGAGGACAAAGATAAATTATTGAAATGAGCATATCAAACATTGTAAGATGATTTATAGCCGTAAAATGACCAAATAATAACTTTTATATCTTAGTATATTGTTGTTATTTCGAATACCAATTAATTTAATGTTATAGTTATGAATAAAGCAATAGTTGTTATTATAATTTTTGTCATGTTTTCTTGTAAAAAAAGAAATCAACACAATTGAATTAGGACGATACTGTGCAACTTTAGAAGTAAAAGTTCAAGAAAAATTCATAGATGAATTGTTAGCTTAGGGGAACCATTAATTTACCATTCCCGCTCTTTATTTAAGGCTTCAAGTGCTTCGAGTTCTTTTTGTGGTATAACTTTTAAAAACGATGGATGCTGTTCGATAGCATATTCTATTCGTTTTACAATATCTTCTGTAGATTCGTTATCGTAATCAATATCTAACGGTGCTTTAATTTCAAAGGACTGAAGAATGTTTTTCTTTTTTACTCGCAATCCTTTTTTATCGAAAGACCGTCTAAAACCATCAATAACTATAGGAACAACAATGGGTTTATAGCGTTTTATAATATGTGCAGTTCCTTTTCTAATAGGTTTAAAAGGTGTTGTTGTACCCTGCGGAAACGTGATAACCCAACCATCATCTAGTGCTTTTCCTATATTAGAAATATCACTCATTTTTACTTGCCTGTTTACCTCTTTACCTTCAGAGCGCCATGTACGCTCTATACTTACTGAACCTACATAAGCTAAAATTTTGGGTAATAAACCAGCTTTCATAGTTTCTTTTGCTGCAACATAATAGATGTTTAACTTGGGGTTCCATAAATACCCAACGTTTTTAATAGAGTCTACACGACCGCTTAAACTGGCATTAAATACATGAAACATAGATACAACATCTGCAAAATACGTTTGATGATTAGAGATAAATAATACATTGGTGTCTGGTAAGCTTTTAATAATTTCAGAACCTTCAATTTGTAGTTCATTAAACCCTCTAAAACGTCTATGTGTTATGGCTCCAAGAATTCTAATAAGCCACTTTTTTAGTATAAGAATATGTCCGAATGGATTTCGTTTAAATAATCCCATAAATCCCGCGTCAAAATATTAGTTAGTTATCGCAAATGTAATAAATCTATTAAACTACATGAGTCGTTTTAATAAGTCTTTAATTTCACTTAGCATCATTGCCGTTGCTCCCCAAACTACATAATCGTTTAATTTATAAGCAGGAACCTCTACATCAGTACTATACGATGTAGAAACGGTTTGTGTAGTTAAAGTGCTATCATTAAAAAAATGTTGCAACGGAATTTCTATAATAGCCTCAACTTCGTCATTTTGCTTTATAAAATTTGGAATTTGTTTTGAAATACCAACAAAAGGTTGAACGTGAAAGTTACTAGGTGGGATATAGACTTTTGTTAATTGTTTTATTATCTCAATTTGGTTTATGGGTACACCAATTTCTTCAAATGTTTCTCTTAAAGCCGTTTCTTTTAGCGAATTATCTTGTTCTTCAAGTTTTCCTCCAGGGAAGGCAATTTGAGCAGAATGTACACCCTTGTATGTTTTACGAAGTATTAAAACAAAATGGGTTTCATTATTAGAATTGGGATAAAACAAAGCCAAAACACCTGCTTTTTTTGCATTTTTTATAGCCGTTTTTTGCTGTTGAATTAATTGTTTTCGAAATGGTGGAGCCATTTTAAATTGTGATGCTTCAGATGGAAGTGGTGCACTTTTTATTTTTGAAATGGCCGATAGAAACGTGTCAAAATTCATGTAATCAAAAGTATTGTTTTTTTAGAATACTATTTGTTTTTAATACTTTCTATGTCTTGCAGCATGGTTTTAACCATTTCTGGATTTTGTGTTGCCAAATTATGTTGCTGACTTTTATCTTCTTTTAAATTGTATAATTGTATATTTTGGTTTCTGCCAGTTTCAATGTTTACATATTTATTGGTCATTTTATTACCATCGTGTGGTGGTATTAATACGTAATCTCCTTTACGATAAGAAGTGATATTACTTTGACCCAAAATTAAATTTGTTCTACCAGTTTTAGATTTTCCTAAAAAAGCATCTAATATATTCTCACTATCTGGAGTTGCATTCTTTTGATTTACTAAAGCTGCAAATGATGCAGTGAAATCTATTTGACACACCAAAGCATCTGAAACTCCAGGTTTAATAGTTTTGGGCCAACGTACCATAAAGGGTACATGCGTACCAGCATCAAACAAGCTGTATTTGCCTCCTCTAAGGCCACCTCTAGGTGTATGTGTTCCAATTTTAGTTACGGCTTCATCATAATACCCATCATCAAGTACAGGGCCATTATCACTAGAAAAAATAACAATTGTATTTTCTGCTAAACCTAATGAATCTAATTCATCTAAAAGTTGTCCTACTGCCCAATCTGCTTCTAAAATAACATCACCTCTAGCTCCTAAACCAGATTTCCCAGCAAACCTTGGGTACGGTACTCTTGGTACGTGTGGCTGATGTAGGCTATAGAATAAAAAGAAAGGTTCATTTTTATGCGTGTTTATAAATTTTACTGATTCTTTTAAAAAATCGTCACTCATATTTTCATCAATAAATAATGCCTCTTTTCCACCACGTTGGTAACCAATTCTTGAAATACCGTTATGGATACTCATATTGTGTCCATGACTAGGATGCATTTTTAACTTTTCGGGGTTTTCTTTTCCTGTAGGCTCTCCTTCAAAATTTTTCTTATAGCTAACTTCAATAGGGTCATTAGTGTTTAAGCCAACAATATTATGATTTTTTACATAAACGGAAGGCACTCTATCGTTTGTAGAGGCCATAATATAAGAATAGTCGAACCCAATTTCTCTTGGCCCAGGTGTTATTTTTTCATTCCAATTCATATGTTCATCACCAAGCCCCAAATGCCATTTGCCTATTACACCAGTAAAATAGCCAGCATTATGCAACATTGATGGTAATGTTTGGTTTCCTAATTCAAATAAAAGTGGTGCATTTCCAGGTAATATTTTGGCTCTTTTACTTCTAAAAGGATACGTTCCAGAAAGTAATGCATATCGACTTGGTGTGCAGGTAGGTGAGGTGGCATACCCATTTGTAAAACGAATACCTTCGTTGGCAATACGGTCGAAATTTGGAGTAATTAATTCAGTAGAGCCGTAACTACTTACGTCTCCATAACCTAAATCGTCGGCATAAATTATTATAATATTAGGTTTGGAGCTAGTGGTTTCTTTTGTTGCTTTCTTTTCGGTTTTCGAACCACAACTTACTAAAATAAAAATAAGAATTAAGTTTAGTGCGTGTTTAGTATATTGCATGTTTTTGAATATTGAAGTATTTAGACTTTTTGAATTATAGCAAAAACTAGTCATTTTTTAGCTGGTTGAAAAAGTTTAAACGATTTTATTATATAATTTTTTTATGAGATATATTTTGCTATTTAGTTTTTTCTTTTTGTTTCTTAATTGTGAAGATAAAAAATCTAATAAGACTAAGAACCTTAAAGTTGAATTTGAAAAGAAAAAGGCAGTTAAAACTGTTGTTGAAGACATTAAAAGAGAATTTCCTAAGTTGAATTCGAAAAATGCTATGGAATTCTTTTTAGAATATGAAAAGGAAAATAAAGAACGTAAAGTTAGAATAACTACAGATTTTGGTACTATTGATATTCAACTGTTTGAAAAGACTAAGTTTCATCGCGCCAATTTTATCTTTTTAACCAAACAAAAGTATTTTAACGATACTCAGTTTTATCGTGTTATAGATAATTTTATTGTACAAGCAGGGAATAGTGATGATAAAAAAACAGCTAGAAAACGAGCCAATATTGGTAAGTATTTGTTGCCCACCGATACTAAACGAGGCTATAAGCATGATAGAGGTATGGTGTCGATGCCTAGTAGTGAAATAGATAATCCACACAAATTAGCATCGCCTTTTGAGTTTTTTATTGTTCAACAACGGGGAGGGGCACATTTTTTAGATGGCGATTATACCATTTTTGGAAAAGTAATTAAAGGTATGGATGTTGTTGATAAAATGGCTGCAGTTGATGCAGATGAAGCCGATTGGCCACTACAGAATATTTTTATTAGAAATGTTGAGATTATAGACTAATCTTTATAAATAGTAGGTAATGCTATTTTAAATTTTACAGCCAATAAACGTATTATAATTACAATTAATCCTGCTATTATAAAAACAGCATTACTGTCTATTGGTAATTCTTGTAAAATAAAATATATAATACCACCAAAAATACATGCCGTTGCATAAATTTCTTTCCTAAAAACAACGGGGATTTCGTTACATAAAATATCTCGTATTACACCACCAAAACTAGCAGTTATAGTTCCTAGAGCGATACAAATAATAGGATGTAAATTGGCATTAATACCTTTATCTATACCAATAACAGTATACAAACCAATACCAATGGTGTCAAATAGAAATAGTGAAGTTCTTAAGTAATTAATTTTTTTTCTGGATACTATAGCAAAAATTGCTGAAGCTATAATAACATAAGTAAATGTTATGTCTTTCATCCAAGCCACAGGCGTTTCTCCAATTAATATATCACGAAGTGTACCGCCGCCAACGGCTGTTACAAAGGCAATAATTAAAATGCCGAATAAATCCATTTTTTTATTAATGGCTACTAATACGCCAGAAATAGCAAAAGCAATGGTTCCTAGGATGTCGATAGTATAAAACATAAGTTTTTTTAATAAAAAACGCCATGCTGAACTTGTTTCAGCATCACATTATTTGTGACTTTAAAAGAATCTCAAAAGCAAATTTTAGGATAAGTGATTCATACAATTTATCTCATAAAACAGGTTCTTTTTAATATTATCTACTAAGCAAAACAAATTCTTCAACTTCGCTCAGAATAAGTGATTCACACCATTTTTGTTTAACAAAAATGGGTTCTCTACTTACATGTTTTGAGTATAGTAATTATAGTCTTTTAAAATAACATCAATAAATTCAATATCGGTGTTTTGTTTTACATCTTTAATTTCAACAACTTCAATCAATTTATTTTTTAATTTGATTAATGTTTGGTAATCTTTAGAAGCTCTGGCAGTTACAAAAGTATCTTTTATAATACGTGCATCATTATCAGATAATTTAATAACATTTGGGTAGGTAGGTTTATAATTATCTTTTAGGTTTTCTAATATGGTATGGCTAATGTTAACCTTATCTTTTAATGTAATAACTGCTGTTCCTGCTGCCATATCTCCAATTCTTTGTAATTTTTTATTAAATAGTATCACAAAAAAACCGAGTCCGAAAATATAAATATCTACAATTCTAAAAAACCAACGCACAACATAATCAGATAGCGACGCTTGATAGCCATCAATTTTAACCACTTTAATTTTAAGAGCACGTTTGCCTATGGTTTGTCCTTCTAATAATGCCTCCAATACTAAAGTATAAAACATCACAGGAAAACCTAATACGGTATTAATAGCTATTTGCGACCATTCATCCATGTTTTCAAATGCACCAAACGTCCAGTTTAACACTAATAAATAGCCAATTTTTATAACTGAATCAAGAATAAATGCTAGTAAGCGTTCTCCAGCTCCAGCAGCTGTGAAGTTTATTTTTACATTTTGGGTCGTGTTAATTTGTAACTCTGACATTTTATATTTTAATTTATCAAATATATGAGGGAAGTTTCATTCATCAAGCAAAATAAGGAAAAATGGTTAAGTTTTGAGACCGCTATTTTTAATAATGATTTTAAAAACCCAGATGAACTGGCTTCTCAATACATTCATTTAATAAACGATTTGGCTTACGCGCAAACTTATTATCCTAAAAGTAAGGTTATTACGTATTTAAACCAGTTAGCATCCAAAGCATTTCAAAAAATTTACAAAACAAAACGCGAAGATACCAATAGATTTTTAGGATTTTGGAAAACTGAAGTGCCTTTAATTTGTTATCAATACCGAAAGTTTATTTACATCGCTTTTATCATTTTTTTTGCATTTACGTTTATTGGTGTTATTTCGGCAGCTAACGATGGTGAATTTGTACGTTCTATTTTGGGTGATGCTTATGTAAATATGTCTTTAGAGAATATAGAAGCTGGAGATCCAGTTGCAGTGTACAAAAGTGGAAGTAATTGGGGAAGTTTTATAGGTATTACTATTAATAACCTTCGCGTTGGTATAATTGCATTTATACTTGGAGTTTTTGGTGGCTTAGGGACATTGTGGATTATGTTTAAGAATTGCATCATGCTAGGGTCTTTTCAATACTTCTTTTATGAGAAAGGTGTGTTTTGGGAAAGTGTAAGAGGTATTTGGATTCATGGTTCTATGGAAATATTTGCTATTGTTATTGAAGCTGCTGCTGGACTAATTCTTGGAGCTAGTATTTTGTTTCCAGGTACGTATTCCAGATACGTATCCTTTAAACAAGGAGCTAAAACAGGTGTGAAAATTTTAATAAGCACATTTCCGTTTACTTTTTCTGCAGGCTTTTTAGAAGGTTTTATTACACGCTATTCTAATATTATGCCGCATTGGTTATCTGTAAGCATCATTCTAATTACGTTGGGAATTATAAGTTATTATTATTTAATATACCCTTATAAAGTTCAAAAAGAAAGTACAGATTTAAACATTTTAAACAGCAATAGTATTTGAAAATAAACAAATATCATATCATTATTGTGCTGTTTTGTACTATAGTAAATGTTCAAACCTCTTTTGGAATTATTGCTTTGCAACAACCAGAACAAATACGTCAATTTGATGACGATTTTAAAGACCGCTATTCAAGTAGAAAATACAATTACGAAGGAAAGAAAATAGTTACTGAAACTCCAGGAGGTTCAGGTAAATATGAAGATTATAAAAAAGGAAAACCAAAACTAAAAGAGACAAGCGATTCTGATAATTTTAGCATAGATTTTGGCTTTTTTGGATGGATTTTTTATCTGGCTTTAGCCTTCGCTGTACTATATTTAGTTTATATTTTATTTAATGAAGGTGGTTCAGGGTTGTTTTCATCTAAGCAAAGTAGAACCCTTAACGACTATGATGAGATAACTGCCGAAAATATTGAAAATGCAGATATAAATAGACTCATAAATAATGCAGAAGGGGCTAATGATTATCGGTTGGCCATTCGTTATTATTATCTACTCGTATTAAAAAATCTAAGTATAAAAAATTATATAAAATTTGAAGATGATAAAACCAATGCAGAATATTTAAATGAGATTAGCACAACACCTTTCAGTAAAGAATTTACGTATGCATCCTATCTGTATAATTACATTTGGTATGGTGAGTTCTCTTTAAATACGGTTGATTATAATAAGGCTAAAAACAATTTTGTAACACTTTTATCTAAAGTTAAATAATGAAAAAGTTACTTCCAATTGTTCTTATTATAGTAGCTTTAATTATTACGGCAGCAGTAGTAATTGGTGTAAAAACAACTAAAACTGTAGATTGGGAAGAGTCTTTTAACGAAAAAAGTAACAAGCCTTATGGTGTTAGTGTTTTTTATAAAGAATTGCCAAAGCTTTTTAAGAATCAAAAAATAAGAACGGTTTATCATCAACCAGCAAGCTATTTAAGTGCTAATTCTGAAGACGGTTATGGCGAACACGTTGCCGAAGGAAGCTTTATCATAATAGGAAATTCAGATTATTTAGAAGACGATTCTATAGATGAATTATTAAATTTTGTTGATAATGGAAATACGTTGTTCATTTCAGATTATTATTTCACTCAAAAAATTCATGACACATTACATCTTGATATTGATTATGTCATAAATGAAAAGGATAGCATATCGTATCAATACCTTAAGCATAGCGAAATAAAAGATATTGCTATCGATAAAAATGAAGGCGATAATTATTTTGCCAGTTTCGATTCAATAAATTATACCATTTTAGGGTATTCTAAAATAAATTATAAGCATGTTAATTTTATAAAAGTGCCCTTTGGCAAAGGCAATATATATTTACACTTAGAGCCTAAAGCGTTTACAAATTATAACCTTTTAAAGGACGATAGGTATAAATATGTAGAAGGTATTATGTCTTATTTACCAAATAATAACGTTTATTTTGACTCGTATACTAAAATACAAACTGGTTATGATGGTGATGTAGAAAAGGGATCTAACCTAAGTTGGTTTTTAGAACAATTATCATTTAAATGGGCTTGGTATACAGCACTTATTTTTGCTGTTTTATTTGTTGTTTTTAATGCTAAACGGCGCCAGCGTATTATAAAAACAATAAAACCTTTGCAAAATACTACAGTAGCTTTTGTAAAAACCATTTCAAACTTATATTTCGAGACTCAAGATCATAAAAACTTAATAGAGAAGAAGATTACTTATTTTTTAGAGAAAATACGAACCGATTTAAATATAGATACTTCAGTTTTAAATGAAGAATTTATACAAAAGCTAGCAGCGAAAACAGGAAAGAAAAAGAAAGATGTAAAAAAACTAATTGATTATATAAATTGGTTACGATCAAAAAATGAGTTTTTTGAAGACAACTTAATAAAACTAAATAGAAGTATAGAAGCATTTTATTCAAAATAATTATGGACAAAAAAGAGGAATCACAAGAGCATAGCGATTTTTTACCTAAATCGGACATTACATCGTCAATCGATAATAGTGCTTTAGAAACTAATAACGATTTACAGTTTAAAAATCGTTTAGATTTAACCGAACTACAAAATAGCGTTCAAAAAATAAAAGCCGAAATAGGGAAAGTTATCGTTGGGCAAAAAGATATGGTAGATATGCTAATAGCATCTTTACTAGCTAAAGGGCATTCGCTTATTGAAGGTGTTCCAGGGGTTGCAAAAACAATAACTGCGAAGTTATTGGCTAAATCGTTAAGTGTCGATTTTAGTAGAATTCAATTTACCCCAGATTTGATGCCTAGTGATATTTTAGGAACCTCAGTTTTTAATTTGAAAGATTCAGAATTCGAATTTAAAAAAGGGCCTATTTTTTCGAATATGATATTAATTGATGAAATTAATAGAGCACCTGCAAAAACACAAGCAGCTTTGTTTGAAGTGATGGAGGAGCAACAAATAACCATAGACGGGAATAAATATAAATTGGATGCGCCATTTATGGTTTTGGCGACTCAAAACCCTATAGAACAAGAGGGGACATACAGATTGCCAGAAGCACAGTTAGATCGGTTTTTGTTTAAAATTGATATAGATTATCCTAACTTAGATGAAGAAATTGAAATTCTTTCAAGAGAACATAAACTTAGAGATACTGAAAAAACTGAAACCATTTCATCGTTTTTAACTGCTAAACAAATAACAAGCTATCAAAATTTGGTCACTCAAATTTTAGTAGAAAAACATCTATTAAAATACATTGCAGAATTAATAGTTGCCACGCGTAGTAATCAGTTTTTATACTTGGGAGCTTCACCAAGAGCATCAATTGCTATTTTAAAATCGAGTAAAGCATTTGCGGCAATGTCTGGTCGCGATTTTGTAACCCCAGAAGATATAAAACGAGCCGCTATTCCTGTACTGCATCATCGTGTTATTGTAACACCAGAACGCGAAATGGAAGGTGTGTCTAGCAAACAAATCATTAAACAAATCATTGAAACTGTAGAGATACCAAGGTAAAAAGCTTACGTTAAACAGTAGCAGTTTATAGTCTCGACACATAATAAAAAACTATACTAAAAATAAAGAATATGTTTAAAAATATATTTTCATTTGATGGAAGAATAAGAAGAACAGAATATGGGTTAACTTATTTAGGATATGTATTAATAAGTAGTATGCAGGATATATGGAATCAATTTTCACAAACAGAGTTTTCAGATATACTTTATGTGATAATAATGATTCCGTTAATTTGGGTAGTACTTGCTCAAGGCGCAAAGCGATGTCATGATAGAGGAAATAGTGCATGGTATCAAATCATTCCATTTTATGCACTTTGGATGCTATTTGGAGATAGCGATCATGGACCAAATCAATATGGAGATAATCCAAAAGGTATAGGGAATCATGATGATATAGATGAAATTGGGAAGCAAATAGAAAACGTTTAGAAAATAATCTCAAATTGCTTTACAAACTAACAGTTAACTAAAAAACAAATTAACATCAATAATGAAACTCTTTAAACCATTTTACATACAGCCTCGTTTTTTCTATGCAGGAATTGGCATCGTGCTATTGTTTGGTTTAAGTTATTTTGAGCCGTTACTGTTTAACATAGCGCAACTTTCTATATTAGTTCTTGTAATCTTATTTTTCTTAGATTTCTTGATTATTTTTATTGGAAAACGTAAAATTGAAGCTTCACGATTATTACCAGATAAATTTTCAAACGGCGATAAAAACCGTATTGAATTATCTGTTACTAATAATTACCCTATTACAATTTACTTCGAAATTATTGATGAAATCCCAGAACAGTTTCAAATTCGAAACTTTAAATTGAATGCAATTATTTCACCACGCAAAACAAATTTAGTTCAGTATCATTTAAAACCTACCGAACGTGGCGAATATCACTTTGGAGCTTTAAATGTTTATGTGTCTTCAGTTATAAAATTAGTTTCTAAACGGTTCATTTTTAATACAGGAGCTATGGTGCCAACATATCCTAGTTTTCAGCAATTAAAAAAGTTTGAGCTTTTAAATATTAATCAGAATTCATTAGAATACGGACTTAAAAAAGTACGTCGTTTAGGACACACTATGGAGTTTGAACAAATAAAGGAATATGTTTTAGGTGATGATTTAAGAACTATAAACTGGAAAACCACAGCAAAAAGAAACCAATTGATGGTTAACCAGTTTCAAGACGAAAAATCGCAACCAGTTTATTCTATAATTGATAAAGGGCGCGTTATGAAAATGCCGTTTAATGGGTTAAGTCTTTTAGATTACGCTATTAATGCAACCCTTGTTATGAGTAATGTTGTGTTGAAAAAACATGATAAAGCTGGCATGTTTTCGTTTTCTAAAAAGATTGATAATAGGGTTGTGGCAGAAAGACGAAGCTCGCAAATGCAATTTATTTTAGAATCTTTGTATAATGTTAAAATAGACTTTTACGAAAGTGATTTTAGTAGATTATATGTGAATGTAAAAAAAGATATTTCTCATAGAAGTCTAATTTTATTATACACCAATTTTGAAACTTTAGATGGTTTGAATAGGCAGTTACCATATTTAAAAGCTATTAATAAAGGTCATTTATTAGTTGTTATTTTCTTTAAAAACACCGAATTAAATAATTTAATTTCTGAAAAGGCAGAAACTGTACAGCAGGTTTACGATAAAGTTATAGCAGAAAAGTTTGCTTTTGAAAAACGACTTATAGTCAATGAATTAAAGAAGTACGGTATTTACTCCATTTTAACAACACCAGAAAACCTTACCATTGATACTATAAACAAGTATCTAGAAATTAAATCGAGAGGTTTGTTATAATTTCTTCTTTTTCGGTTTACTGGCTTTAGCTAAGGGATTAAAGGTTAAGCATAAATCTAAATAGTGAGAAAGATTATCTTCAGAGTCAAAACCTTCTGGAGTAACAAAAATATAACCACGCATAGGTCGACCAGTAAAATCCATTGGCAAACATGATGCTTTTGAGATTTCTTTTTCATAAGCATCTTCACCTATTCTAGCCATAAGTAAACTATCACCATATTTTTTGTCGATATGAATACCGCACAACATTTTATTATCAACTTTAAAACATAAGCCTCCCATCATTTTTATTTCACTAAAAGGCGCTCTTTTTTCTTTTAATTGTCTTCTAATTCTATCCGCTAAATATTCATCGTAAGCCATAATCTATAAATTTAAGTTTACTCAAGTAAATTTAATAAAAAAGAATTCCTCAATGACTTCAATTTTAAAGATAGTAGGTTTCAAGAAATTCTTTATTACATTTATAACTTCTAACTAACAATGTTTAATGAATCAACTAGAACAGCTTGTTGCTAATTTCTCATCATTTGTTTGGGGATTACCACTTTTAATACTTCTTGTAGGAGGTGGTTTATACCTACTTATTTTATCACGTTTTTTACCATTTCGATACCTCGGACATGCCATTCAAGTGCTACGAGGTAAGTATGACGACCCTGAAGACCCTGGGCAAATTAGTCATTTTAAAGCCTTAACTACAGCATTGTCTTCTACTATTGGCATGGGGAATATTGCAGGTGTTGCAGTAGCAATTTCACTAGGCGGTCCAGGTGCTATGTTTTGGATGTGGGTTAGTGCCATCGTCGGTATGTCTACAAAGTTTTTTACATCTACTTTAGCCATTATGTATCGAGGAAAAGATAGTACTGGAGAATTACAAGGTGGCCCTATGTATTTTATTGTTGAAGGTTTAGGGAAATCATGGAAACCTTTAGCGGTTATGTTTAGTTTTTTTGGAATGATAGGTGCATTACCCGTTGTTAATGTAAATCAATTAACCCAAGCCATTAACGATATTGTTTTAAAGCCTAATGGAGTAGAGGTTGGATTGCAAACAAATGCTATAATTGCTATAGTATTAGTGTTACTCACATCGGTAATTGTTTTTGGTGGCTTAAAACGAATTAGTAATGCGGCGTCAAAAATGGTGCCTTCAATGGTACTGCTATATTTTGTTTTAGTGTTGATTATTTTAATAAGTAATTATGATACGATACCGAAATATATAATCATGATTTTTGAAGATGCCTTTACTGCCAATAACTTTAAAGGTGATCCTTTTTTTGGTGGTGTTTTGGGCGCATTAGTTTTATTAGGAATACGGCGAGGTGCATTTTCAAACGAAGCAGGAATAGGTACAGCACCTATGGCTCATGGAGCAGCAAAAACAGATGAACCTATACGTGAAGGTTTAGTCGCTATGTTAGGTCCTGCAATCGATACGCTTATCGTGTGTACATTAACAGCCTTAGCTATATTAGTTACTGGTGTTTGGGAAACAACATCTGATAACGGTGTAAGTTTAACAGCTTCAGCATTTAATAATGCGTTACCAGGGTATGGGCAGTATTTACTAATGATTTGTGTGCTTATATTTAGCATATCTTCGTTGTTTTCGTATTCTTATTATGGTACAAAATGCATGTCGTTTTTAATTGGTGCAGACAAAAAACACTATTACAATTATATTTATGTGATTAGTATCGTATTAGCAGTTATGACACCTTTTAGTATGATGTTAAATTTAATAGATGGCGCATTTGCTTTAATGGCAATTCCAACAATGACTGCCACTATTATTTTGGCTCCCAAAGTAACCAAAGAAATAAAAACTTATATAAAACGAATGAATAATTGATTTTACTATGCGTATTAGATTTAATAGTATATTGGAATCTTAAAAACTAACCAAAAAAACAATTTATGTCAAATAAAAGTAATGCCAAGGCTTATTGGAAAGAAAACATAAGATATGTCCTCATACTTATGGCAGTATGGTTTATAGTCTCTTACGGTGCTGGAATTATATTTAAAGATGCCCTAAATGAAATTCGATTGGGTGGTTTTAAACTCGGTTTTTGGTTTGCACAACAAGGGTCAATGTATGTGTTTATTATTTTAATATTTGTATACGTAAGGCTAATGAATAAACTTGATAAAAAATATGGTTATGACGAATAGTATTTTATTAGCAGAATCTATGAACGTACAAACTTGGACCTATATTTTAGTAGGAGTCACATTCACCATTTATATTGGTATTGCCATTTGGTCTAGAGCAGGTTCTACAAAAGAGTTTTATGTAGCAGGAGGTGGTGTATCGCCATTGGCAAATGGGATGGCTACTGCTGCCGATTGGATGAGTGCTGCCTCGTTTATATCTATGGCAGGTATTATTTCTTTTGTTGGGTATGATGGTGCTGTATATTTAATGGGATGGACTGGAGGTTATGTACTTTTAGCATTACTCTTAGCGCCTTATTTAAGAAAGTTTGGAAAGTTTACAGTACCCGATTTTATTGGTGATCGTTATTATTCTAATACTGCTCGTCTTGTAGGTGTAATTTGTGCACTATTAGTGTCTTTTACCTATGTGGCAGGACAAATGAGGGGTGTTGGGTTAGTATTTTCTCGGTTTTTAGAAGTCGATATTAATACTGGTGTTATTATCGGTATGCTTATCGTGCTATTTTATGCTGTTTTAGGAGGTATGAAAGGGATAACCTATACTCAGGTTGCTCAATATTGCGTACTTATTTTTGCGTTTATGGTACCGGCTATTTTTATCTCTATTCAAATGACAGGAAATCCTATTCCGCAATTGGGATTTGGTAGTGAATTAGCAGATGGTTCGGGAACCTATTTATTAGATAAATTAGATGGGTTGAGTACAGATCTTGGATTTGCAGAGTATACCGAAGGTTTAAAATCTATGATTGATGTTTTTGCAATTACACTAGCTTTAATGGTTGGTACTGCAGGATTACCGCATGTAATTGTTAGGTTTTTTACTGTTAAGCGAGTGAAAGATGCTCGTAAATCCGCAGGTATTGCTTTGTTATTAATTGTGATTTTATATACTACAGCTCCAGCAGTATCTGTTTTTGCTAGAACAAATATGATTGAAACTGTGTCTAATCAGCCTTATGCTAATGTACCAGAATGGTTTAAGAAATGGGAAACAACAGGACTTATTACATTTACAGATAAGAATAATGATGGCCTTATTCAATATGTAGCCGATAAAACAAAAAATGAACTTGTAGTAGATAATGATATTATGGTTTTAGCTAACCCAGAAATTGCACAATTACCAAATTGGGTTATTGCTTTGGTTGCAGCAGGAGCATTGGCAGCAGCATTATCAACCGCAGCAGGATTATTGTTGGTGATTTCTGCATCTGTATCTCACGATTTAATTAAGAAAATGATTAATCCAAAAATATCCGAGAAAGGTGAGTTGGTTGCAGCACGTTTATCTGCTGTTGTAGCTGTAGCTGTTGCGGGTTATTTCGGGATTAACCCACCAGGGTTTGTTGCTGCTACGGTGGCTCTAGCTTTTGGTTTGGCTGCTGCATCCTTTTTTCCAGCAATTATTTTAGGAATATTTTATAAGAAAATGAATAAAGAAGGCGCTATTGCAGGCATGGTAGTAGGTATTTTATCTATGTTGTTTTATATGACCAAATTTAAGTTTGGTTGGTTTGGTGGTGGTACTAAAGCAGACTGGTGGTTTGGTATTTCTCCTGAAGGTTTCGGAACTGTTGCAATGATTTTAAACTTTATTGTATCTATAGTGATTATGAAGTTTACACCAGATCCACCACAAGATGTTCAAGATATTGTTGAGAATATTAGAATACCAAGTGGAGCGGGGGAGGCTACGCATTAGTTAAAACTCGAAGTATAATAAAAAGAGGCTACCTAAAAAGTAAAACGAATAGTCATTTCTGACAGGCTCGACCTGACAAATCTAACACAATCGATTTTTAGACAGCCTTTTTTAATTTAATGGGAAATTCCCTTTAGATAATCTTCTTAATAACCCGTAACTTATGCGTATGTGTTTTGGTATCAACGTTATAAATCCCAGAATGATCTAACCGATCAATGCGTACTTTACCACTAGAATGAATAATATAATTGTCTTTCATAATAATGCCTACGTGGGTTATGATACCTTCATTATTATCAAAAAATGCTAAATCTCCTGGTTCGCTTTCTTCAATAAAACTTAAGGCTTCTCCTTGGGTTGCTTGTTGCGATGCATCACGTAATAATTTGTAACCATTAAGTTTATAAACCATTTGAGTAAACCCAGAACAGTCAACTCCAAAAGGCGTTTTACCGCCCCATAAATAAGGTGTATTTAAATATAAAAATGCGGTTTGAATAATGGTTTTCTTTGAATTTTTACTTTGAATGGAATGACCATCATAAGTATGCTTTAAAAGTGATAGACCATTTAAAGTAGACCCAAGTGAAATAGGATATAGTTGATTGTTGTTATCCTGAATAAACTCAACCAAATCCATCGATAATTTAGGTTGAACTTTATGAAGCGATTTATATTGGTCTTCAGTAATCTCTATATATTGTTTATTATCTACCCAACCTTCATAAGAGTCGAAAGTGAGTCTAATTTTACTCCATGATTTACGTTGCTCTAAGATTTTAAAAACTTCACCATATAGCACTTGTGAAATAAGTTCACTTGTGTTTGCTGGTTCATTCCTAAGAGGAACAATACTTAGATTGCAAATTCCGTACTGCATTAAATGAGTTTAATTACGTTCTATAACAATTGCTGATGCGCCACCACCACCATTACAAATAGCAGCAGCTCCAATTTTAGCATCACGTTGTTTTAAAACATTAAGTAGTGTAATAATTATTCTAACTCCAGAGCAACCCAATGGATGCCCTAATGAAACGGCACCACCATTTACATTTACATTATTGTCGTTTAACCCTAATATTTTCATATTAGCTAAACCTACTACCGAAAAGGCTTCGTTTAATTCAAAATAATCAACATCATTTATAGTAATTCCAGCTTTATTTAGTGCTTTTGGTAACGCTTTTGCAGGAGCTGTAGTAAACCATTCTGGTTCGTGAGCAGCATCAGCATAACTTTTTATACGAGCTAAAACTTTTAAGCCTAATTCATCGGCTTTTTCTCTACTCATTAAAACCATAGCACCAGCTCCATCGTTAATAGTAGACGCATTAGCAGCAGTTACAGTGCCTTCTTTTGAAAACGCAGAACGTAATTGCGGTATTTTTTCAATCTTCACATTAGTAAATTCTTCATCTTTGCTAACAATTACAGGTTCTCCACGACGTTGAGGGACTTCAACTGCTACAACTTCATTATCAAACTTTCCTGCTTCCCATGCATCCGCAGAACGCTTATAAGACTGAATGGCATATGCATCTTGATCTTCTCTTGAAAACTCATATTTATTTGCACAAGCATCTGCACAAACTCCCATGGCATTCTGGTCGTAAACATTTACCAAGCCATCTTTTTGCATGCCATCAACTAGGGTAGTAGAGCCAAATTTGGTAGCATGTCGTGCATACAAATAATGAGGAATCAAACTCATATTTTCCATACCACCAGCAACAATAATATTAGCATCTCCAAGTGCTATAGCTTGTGCTGCTTGCATAACTGTTTTCATTCCAGAAGCGCAAACTTTATTTATAGTAGTACAGGGAACCGTATTAGGTATTCCTGCAAATATAGCCGCTTGTCTTGCGGGAGCTTGTCCAGTACCAGCTTGTACAACGTTACCCATTAAAACCTCTTCTACCAACTCTGGTTTTAGATTGATTTTATCGAGTGCTCCTTTAATAGCAATAGCACCAAGTTTTGGAGCAGGAATTGTTGATAAAGCACCAAGAAAACTACCAATAGGCGTTCTCGCAACAGAGACAATAACGACTTCTTTATTCATTTTTTAAGCGTTTAATTTACTTGCCACGAAAATAATCATTTTTTAGTAGAAATTAGAATCATTACTACTTTATAAAAAATTGAAAAAGCTAAGAATTTACTACATTTGAAAACCTATATGTAATTATAGAACTAACTAAAATATATACATGTGAAAGACTTTGTAAATAAACTATATAGAAATCATTCTTTAATTTATAAAGTTTTATTATTTATTTCTACTGTTTTCTTGATTGTTTATTTATTCCCAAAAAGCGGAAAATTTAAATATAATTTTGAAAAGGGGAAACCATGGCAGTCAGAAAGCTTACAGGCACCTTTTGATTTTGCTATTAAAAAAACGGATGCAGAAATAGCTGAGGAAAAAAAGCAAATTCATGATAATTCCGCTTTGTATTTTACTATTGATAATACTATTGAAAGTAAAATTAATAATTCGTACAGCGATGCCTTTAGAAATGTGTTTTCAGACTCCCTTCCAAGAATTCAATTGGTTTCGTTATTTAGTGTTGGTCAAGAAATTATTAACAATTTATATGCCTATGGTGTTTTAAGTGAAAGTCATAGTTTTTCTAATGAAAGGTCTGTAGTTATACTAGATGGCAGAGTAGAAAAACACAAAACATTGTTTTCAAACTTAATTAAACAAGACGGGGTTGTTTCTGTTATCGATAAGGTTTTAAAGAAATACAATTATTCAGGCTATAAAACGAATTTTGTTTCCTTGTTTTTTGATCTTATTGAATCGAATTTAGTGTTTGATAAAGCGTTTACCAATAAAGTTTTACAAGAAGAACTAGACAAAATAGCCTATGCAAGAGGCAGTATTGAAAAGGATCAATTAATTATTTCGAAAGGAGAAGTTGTTGAAGGGAATAAGTTTCAAATTTTAAAATCGTTGCAATCTGAGTACGAATCGCAAGTTTGGAACGAAGCGAATTATAATTGGATTTTATTTGCCTATACGTTATTAGTAGCATTGGCCTTGTTAATGTTGCTACTATTCCTTAGAAAATATAGAAAAGATGTATTTAAAAATAATACCAAAGTTACTTTTATATTCTTTAATATATTATTGATGATTTTAATTACAACCATGGTTGTAAACTATAATTCAAAATATATTTATGTAGTTCCTATTTGTATTTTACCGCTTGTATTTAAAGCCTTTTTTGATGCCAGATTGGGTTTATTTGCTCACGTAATAACCGTATTACTATTAGGGTTTGTAGTGCCAAACAGCAATGAGTACATGTTTTTACAAATTATGGCAGGAATAGTAACTATACTTACTATTTCAGAGCTTTATAAGCGTGCTAATTTGTTTATTTCGGTGGGGCAAATAACATTAATTTATATTGTTGCTTATTTCGCTTTTTTTGTTATTCATGAAGGTAGTGTGGAAACCATAAAATGGGAAACCTTTATATGGTTTATTTTATGTGGTTTGGCAACGTTATTTGTGCAACCCTTAATTTATGTTTATGAAAAGCTTTTTGGATTAGTATCAGATGTTTCGCTTTTAGAATTGTCTGACACGAATTCAAAATTACTTAAAGAATTATCTAATAAAGCACCAGGAACATTTCATCATTCATTAAATGTTGCAAATTTAGCTGAAGCTTCGGCTAACGAAATTGGTGCTAATGCTATGATGGTTAGGGTAGGAGCACTGTATCATGATATTGGCAAGATGAAAAATCCAACGTATTATACCGAGAATCAATCTACAGGTATTAATCCGCACGATGAATTATCGTCTAAAGAAAGTGCCAGAATTATTACAGATCATGTAATAAGCGGCATTGAAATTGCTCGAAAAAATAACTTACCAGATCGTGTTATAGATTTTATAAGAACGCACCATGGAACAAGTGTAGTTTATTATTTTTATATGAAGGAAAAAAAGGATTTTGAAGATGTTAGTAAATTAGATTTTAGTTATCCAGGACCTAAGCCTTTTAGTAAAGAAACCGCCATTTTAATGATGTGTGATAGTGTTGAAGCAGCTTCCAAAAGTTTAAAAGAACCAACATCTACAAAGATTGATGAGTTTGTAGAAAATATAATTAATAAACAAATAGAGGAAGAACAATTCTTGAATGCTAATATTACCTTTAAAGAAATTCAGTCTATTAAAAAAGTACTAAAGCACAAGCTAGCAAACATATACCATTTACGAATTGAGTATCCAGAATAAATTTTAAAAAAAAGTAAAAAAAATGCTTGTGTTCTTTAAGATGAAAAGCTACATTTGCATCCGCATTTGAGGTAAATGCTTAAGTTCTTAAAATAGATTAAACGGAGAGGTGCCTGAGTGGCCGAAAGGAGCGGTTTGCTAAATCGTCGTACCTAGAAATAGGTACCCAGGGTTCGAATCCCTGTCTCTCCGCAAATTTCCTTGGAAATTATAGATAACCACTTCGGGGTGTAGTACTGTATCAAGTACGTCATAAACTACGCTCAGAGAAAGTTACATTAAAATGGAATAAAAATTATCAAATGATATTTTGAA
>CANKVS010000021.1 GCA_947487155.1 uncultured Flaviramulus sp. | reverse complement strand
ACCAGCAATTAAATTTGAAACGCAAAATACAACGCAATTAGCTTTGTTTTTATAAATCCTTACATCGAACTCAGGTTGAAAGGAAAGATGGCAATCAAACTTTTCAAGACCTACCCAAATTTAAAACGGAAACCATATTGGGGCAACCACTTTTGGTCAAGAGGTTATTTTGTAAGTACAGTTGGATTAGATGAAGCAATGATAAGGCGATATGTCAAATATCAAGAACATCATAATTAGAAATGAGTGTTATGCCCCTATGGGGCTAATCTGAAATCCAAAGCCTCCGTTTTTAACGGAGGTTGTTTACTTTAACATTTACAGGTTTCATAAAATTTCATGGGTGAGTTAAAATCACGACATAGCGGTATAAATCCTAGGACTCTCTATTCTAAATTAAGCACTAGTAAGTATTTTAACCTCAAAAATAAGTCTCTTTAGTATTATAATCTAACATACAAAAAATTAAAATATAAAAAACATGCAGTTGAGAATGAAAGATTTCTCTTCTCAACTGCATATTTTTAGATATATAACTACTTACAAACTATAATACATAATTATTTATTAGTTGCAAGAATTATTTCGTTCTACAATATTCACTAAATCACTACCATTATACCATATACAACGATTAGAGGCTTTTATACTATTATCAAAAATATTAACATCTTTACATCCATTATCTATTCTAATACCATCACTACTAGCATTTATTTCATTATTAGTAATATCTGCCCTAACGACATTTTCAATTCTAAAACGTCCATTAAAAATGTTATTATTTAATTTAACTCCGTAAGTAGATTCTATGTTTGGACCTCCAGAAATCAGGTTATTATTTTCTATGTAAAAATTATAATCTTGATTAAATTTATTTTGGTTTACAAAAATCATTGGCGCTCTTGTAACTGAAATTTCATTATCATATATTCTTACTTCATTTAAGTATTGAGATGCAGCACTACTCAATATTCCGTCACTATCTTGCACACTACTTTCCACTACATTATCAAAGATTTCTGAATGTGTTAAAAAACCTAACTGTATTCCATGTTTACAATCAGTAACCTTATTTTTGCTAACTTCTAATTTTGTATTAGTAGCATTTATTCCTGACTGAAAACCTATAATCGTATTACCTGAAACAACACAATCATAATTACCCTCATAAACATCAAATCTCCCTGCACCAATACCTGTACCATTTTCATTAGCGGTACTTCCTGATTTAGCTATTAAAACATTATTTCTTATTACGGTCCCTATTGAAGTTGAATAAGAAATACCATTTTCCATTTGATTTTCTTCAATTGTAACCCTATCTCCAGTATGAACTGTAAATCCTCCAACACGACTACCCTTTTCTACATTATTTCTAATAAAAATATCTTCTGCTATTTCATATGGCCCGCTTGGATGACTTCCCCTTACCGCTTCTACATCAATAGCAAAACCTGGAGCTGTACCATTTGACTTGCTAGTATGAACACCTGCATCGATAAATTCGTTGTTCTCTACATAAATATTTCTTCCGTCTGTTATAGATAAGTTATTCCTTCTACTTCTTATCAATTTACACCCTGTTATTAAAAGATTATCTGTAGGGTCATAATCAGAAGCCCATGCATGTTGTTTACTCCCCACTGCCATAGCATCTCCGGTGGCATCTTGTATTGTTACATTTCTTACCACAGTATTCTTTACAGAACTTAAACCTATTAAGACTGGCCACTCATGAGTCCCTCCGTCAGAATAATCATGTTCATCTCTATCTCCATATAAATTTCCGCCTTCGATAGTTACATTTTCTTTTTCACTTACCACAAATAAAGCACCTAACTTGTGCCCATAAGGCTGTACTCGCAAATGTGTTTGATTTGACATCAATAATTTAAAATTGGAAGGTATTTCTATAGCTGGCTGATAATGAACATTTGTTATATTATCATCAATTTTAAAATAAGCATTAATTTTATCAATTTGAAATGTATAAACTCCTAACTCTTTTAATTGATTTATAATTGTTCGTAAAACATTTTTATTATTTAAAGCTACTTCATCCGAAACAACTCCCTCAACAATCCCCCAACGTTCAGGTAAAAAAGTAAAAGTTGGGTCTTTTAATTGTGGATTAGCTCCACTAAGAGTTAGTGTAGAGTTTAACAACTCTCCTCCTATAATCGTTCCTTCAGAAAAATTTAAGGTACCATTAATAATATCCCCTCCTTCATAAACAATAGTTACATTAGCAGGTAAATTTATTGTTTGCCCTTCTAAATCCATCAAACAATTAATTATTATTGTAGCGTTTGGTTGCACATCATCTAAAGTAAAATCACAAGGTGTTGTAGGATCCACCTGAGTTACTTCATCTTCATTATCATCATTATTGTCATCATCAGGAAGAACAATTTCTTCTTCAATAACTTCTACAAATAATTCTTCGTTATTACATGATAACGTTAATACCATTAATCCAAATGCCAAGAGCATCATTTCAACTGTCTTTCTCATTATAATTTGATTTGGGTGTTACTTTACTATTACAATAGTATAAATATATATTTTTAAAACTCGACAAAAGAATGTTTTATTCGACAAAATGCATATTTTAAAATTAAAAATTAGACTAAGTACGTTTTTCATCGACAAAAAGTAATATTCATTTTATCATTAACCCATATACGAATGTTTTCTACGTATGGATCATTTTACCGATTAAAAGAACGCAAAAATAAAATTTTAATTTGTTATGAAGTAAATTTGTTAATAACTTATAATAACTATAAAAGATACAACGTGTTAGTATTCAGATAAATAAAATATAAAAACCAATTACTATTTCCTATTTACCAAATAATATAGTAGATTATTAACATAACAAGTATATTATTTAAAAAAAACAATTCAAGGTTGATTACTTTTTTATATTTGCAACTATGGTATTAAAAAGATCAATACAAGTGTTTTTATGAAAAAAAAAATAATCCGAATCACTACAGTACCTGGTTCTTTAAGAGATTTACTAAAAGGGCAAATTAAATTTATGTCAGAGTTCTTTGAGATGATAGCCATTTCATCAACAGGAGGTGCAGGTGCAACACTAGAAGATTATGAGCTAGCAGAAGGAATCAAAACGATTCCTGTTGAAATGACTCGCCAAATAACACCTTTTAAAGACTTAAGAGCGGTTTACAAACTTTATAAAATTTTCAAAACAGAAAACCCTTTTATTGTACATACGCATACACCCAAAGCAGGAACATTAGGCATGCTGGCAGCAAAACTTGCTAATGTCCCTAATAGGCTTCACACTATAGCTGGTTTACCACTTGTCGAGTCAACAGGTTTAAAAAGGGTTTTATTGAATATAGTAGAAAAAACAACCTACACCTGTGCCACTAAAATCTATCCTAATTCGCAAGGGTTAAACACTATTATTTTAGAACACAAGTTTACAAAAAAAGAAAAACTTAAAGTTATAGCTAATGGAAGTTCTAATGGTATTGACATCGCATACTTTAGTCCTGTTCACTTTACTGAGATATTTAAGAATGCATTAAAGAATAAATTAAACATAAATGAAAATGACTATGTATTTGTGTTTATGGGACGTCTTGTTAAAGATAAAGGCATTAATGAATTAATAAGTGCTTTTAATAAGTTAAGTACATCACAATCTAATATAAAACTATTACTTGTTGGTACATATGAAAAAGATTTGGATCCTTTATTACCAGAAACAATTAATATAATTAAGACACACCCAAATATTATTGTAACCGGATGGGTTAGCGATGTTAGACCTTATTTTGCTATATCTGATGTTTTAGCATTCCCCAGTTATAGAGAAGGCTTTCCCAATGTTGTTATGCAGGCAGGAGCCATGGAATTGCCTAGCATTGTAACAAATATTAATGGCTGCAATGAAATAATCGAGCACGAAAAACAAGGACTCCTAATTCCAATTAAAAATGATATAGCAATCTATGATGCTATGAATTATGCTCTAACTCATAAAGAAAGTGTTAGTAAAATGGGAATAGCATCAAGAATCAATATAGTTTCTAAATTTGAACGTCAAAAAATATGGGATGCCTTATTAGAAGAATATAATCAACTTTAAAAATCTATGTTGTCTTCTTTATTACAAAACCTACGCTATATCTCTTTTTGGTTTATCGATTTCATTACAGGTTCCAAAACTAAAAAGCACTTGCAAGAAATAAAGTTTACTTTGGAAAACTATGATACCCCAAATGCTAAAGAAAAAAGAGAAAACCGATTAAATGAAATTTTAAAGCATGCTAAAACAACGACCATATTTTATGGTGAAAATAAAAATTTAAGCAATTTAGAAGATTTTAAAATTATAGATAAAAATATATTAAGGAGTAACATTAATGCTTTTATATCTAATAAATATGTAAACAAGAGACTATACCAAGTATCTACAAGTGGGTCAACTGGAGGAACATTAACGGTCTTTCAAGATAAAAACAAAAAATACCGCAATACAGCCGACATTATGTATTTTGCACATTTAGCAGGATATAAAATGGGGCATAAACTTTTTTATGCTAGACACTGGGGTGGGCTGCACAAAAAAAGTAAATTTAAATCGTGGATACAAAACATCACACCAATAGAAGTTTTTAATTTAAGTGATGACCGTATTGCTTCAATCATTTCTATACTTAAAAAAGGGAAGTCGAAAAAAGGATTATTAGGTTATGCTTCAGCTTTTGATGTTATTTGTAAATATTTAGATAAAACCAAATCAAAATCAATTAATGCAAATATTGAATCAACGATTGTTATGTCTGAATCCTTAAATAATTATACTAAACAAGCTATGTTAAAGTATTTTGGATGTCTCCCAGTCTCAAGATATTCAAATACGGAAAACGGATTATTAGCGCAACAAACACTTAAAAGTAATAATGATTTTATAATTAATTGGTCTAGTTATTATATAGAAATTTTAGAGTTAGAAAAAGACATCCCAGTAAAACAAGGAGAAATTGGGCGTATAATTGTGACCGACTTGTTTAATTATGCTATGCCATTAATCAGGTATGACACAGGTGATTTAGGTATTATCGATTATACTAAAACCCCTCCTGTATTAAAAAAAATTGAGGGAAGGAAAAATGATATCATTTGCAATACTAGTGGAGATATAGTGTCTTCTTTTGTTATTACAAATATTGCGAAATATAAAAACATTTTACAAGCACAACTAATTCAAGAAAATAAAGACTCATATACATTAAAGCTTAACGTTAATGATGATTTCATCGAAGAATTTAAAATTATAAACGAGTATAAACGATTTTTGGGTAGTGATGCGAAAATAAGTGTTATTTATGTAAGCGAAATACCATTACTTTCTTCTGGAAAAAGAAGATCTACAATTAATAATTACAAGGTAAATTAGCCTATATGAATAAGGGTTTAGAAATAATTACCATAACAAAAATTGACTTAAAAAAAGCTTTAGATGAAAACACTTATTGGTCTAGCTCCCAATCTATAGTTCCTTTTTCTAAAAGTAAGGCTCAGTGGTTGTTAGAAAATGATCGACTAAAAGATGAAGACCTTTGTGCTTTATTAGTATATGAAAATGGTGAATTAGTAGTATTCATTTTAATGGTAGCTGATTGGATTAGTACTAATGATAGTGTGAAAAAAATCTTTTGGAGTACTAGATGGTGGGTGGCTAATAAATATGAAAATACTATTTTAGCTACCTACTGCTTTAATGAAGCTCTTAACAAAGTTGATAAAAAACTTCTCATTAGATATTTAGGTAGCAATGCCGAAAAATTTTACGAAAAACAACCTTTTACCAAATTTTCAAAAAGGGCTCGATGTATTATTATTTTTAATCTAGATTATAACCTCTTAACAAGAAAAATAAAAATATTAAAAAGACTAACTACAGTATTAAAAAGCATTGATAGATTTTCTCACTATATAATTTCAATAATCAATAAAAAAAGAAATAATAAATATATAAAACCCCTAACCTATGAGTATCTAACCGTTATAGACGATGACACCTGGTCTTTTGTTAAAGAATTTTGTAAAAATGATATTATCCCAAAAACTAAGGAATATATTAATTGGCAAACAAACAACAACCAATATACTACATGTGAAGACGCCAAGTCCCTCCCCTACAAATGTTTATTAAGTAGTATTTCTGAGAAAGCGTATAATGTAAATATATTAGTTAAAAAAAATAATATTAACATAGGGTTCATTTCAGCTTTGGTAAGAGGTAATGGATTTGTAGTGAGATACTTTTTAGCCGACAAAGCTAATTTTAATGATTGTGCTGATGTGTTAATGGCTAGTTTTATAGATTCAAAATGTACATCTATCCAAACAGAAAATGGTATTTTAGGGAATTTAATACAACAAAAATACATTAATGTATATTCTGATAAAAAGGACTTGTTCTCTCTAGTTCACAACACCATCAATCTAAACACAGAAAGTGTAAAAGTGCAAGATCAAGATGGTAGTTTCTTTTAATACATGTATACTCGTCTTTTATATTTAAGCTTTACAGAAAAAAATGTGCATCGATATTAATAACTCATAATTTTTAAAATGTTTACAAATCAGCTATATCTTTCTTTATTAAACAATAAACTTAATACTTCTTTTTGTATTAATGAAAAAAAATATAACTATGAAGAATTGAAGGTAATAGTTTCTAAAATTAGAATTGAAATACGAAATAAAGTAAGTATTAATGAAAAACTAGTAGGTCTTTTTGCTCATGATGATATTTACACTTATGCAAGTATACTAGCATTATGGATGGAAAATAAAGGATATGTAGCTATAAACCCTTTATTCCCTATTAATAGAAATATTGAAATATTAGAATCCGTTCACATTAAAACTTTATTAAATTCCTACAATCAAACATTGCCTATCAAAGGTTTAAAAACAATAAATACGTCTATTATAAACCATACATCTACATATTTAAAACCAAAATCAATTGATAAAAATGGCATTGCATATATTATTTTCACTTCAGGTAGTACAGGTAAACCCAAAGGTGTGCCAATCACTTTTAGTAATCTTAATGCCTTTATAAAAGAGTTACATAACGATACTTATTTTAATATTAGTGAAAATGACAGATGTTTACAAATGTTCGAACTTACTTTCGATATGTCTGTAGTGTCCTATTTATTACCATTACTTTATGGCGCATCAGTGTATACAATCCCAAAGGGGAAAATTAAATATATGCATGTGTACAACTTACTTATTAATCATAAGCTAACTATTTTAATTACAGTTCCCTCTATTATTAATTACTTAAAACCCTATTTTTCTGAAATTAGTGCACCTCAAGTAAAAATATCTTGCTTTGCTGGAGGTAAACTATTTGATGATGTCGCAAATGAATGGAATAAATGTATACCAAATGGTCAAATAATAAACTATTATGGCCCTACCGAAACCACAATTTACTGTGGCTACTATCTATACACTCCGCCAAATAATAGAAAAAATAAACACAACATTATATCTATAGGAAAAACATTTAAAAATACTTATTATTTAGTTTTAGATGACAACAATAATATTGTACCTGATGGTAATATTGGAGAGCTAGCAATAGCTGGCTGCCAAGTAACTCCAGGTTATTGGGAAGACAATGAGAAAAATTTAAAATCTTTTATAACAAAAACAATAGACGGAAAACAGAAAAGGTTTTATAAAAGTGGTGACTTGTGTTATAAAGACAAAGACGGTGATTACATGTATATAGGTAGAAATGATTTTCAAGTTAAAATTCAAGGTTATAGAATTGAATTAGGAGAAATTGAACATCATGTTAAAAATATAAATACAAACTATAATTTTGTTGTATTAGACGTTAAAAATGATTCTAAAAATAATGAGCTATATTTAATTTTTGAATCAAGTAAATTTGATTACAAACCAATGATTGAACTTTTAAAAGAAAGGTTGCCAAGTTACATGATTCCTACCCAAATAAAATTCATAAAAACAATTCCTCATAATATCAATGGAAAAGTAGATAGAAATGAACTACGGAAATTAATAATTAAAATGAACTAATGAATAAAGAAGAAATTTTAAATAAAATAAGAAAATCATTTACAAAGATACTAGAACATAGCAATTTTGAGCTCAATGATAATACTACAGCAGATGATATTGATGGTTGGGAATCTGCTACCCATATAATGATAATTACAGATATTGAAGAAACATTCAATATAAAATTTAAACTAATGGACTTAATGTCCATGGAAAATATTGGAGACTTAGTAAAGTCTATTAAATCTGAAATAACCGAATAAAAGCTTAGTATTAGATTTTAATAAGAAAAGACTCAAATATATTTTAGTACTTTTTAAAAGAGAACTTTATATGGAATACGAAAAAAGTCAAACGACTCGAAAAGGGATAGGGTCATCTTTTGCTTTTATAGATAAAAAAGACCCCATTCTAAAACAATATATAACCAGTTTTTGTCCTGATAATGGTAAGTTATTTTATAATGGTAGACAGGCCATTAAGTACATTATTGAAGCAATTAAAATAGAAAAAGATAGCATAAACACTATTTGGTTGCCAGAATATTACTGCAAGCACGTAACAGGATGGCTTAAATCGAGCTATAAAAACATAAAGTCTTATGATGTAAATCCTATAGACTTTTCCAAAACCATTATAGCTAATGACTTTGCTCATGACAGAGATGTTGTTTTAGTTCAGAATTTTTGGGGAGCTAGTCAATGCCAAATTGATTGTGGAACTAAAAAAATTACGATTATAGAAGATCATTCTCATGGTTGGCTAACTAATTCTTGCAAACAAAGTAAGGCTGATTATTGTTTAGTATCGTTAAGAAAATCGCTTCCTATCCCTTCTGGAGCTATTGTATGGCGACCAGATGGAAAAGCTATTAATAAAAATGTGAAATTAACTTCGGATATTTCTTTTGACTATGTTTGGGACACTGTTTTTAAAGCAATGACTCTCAAAAATTCATATGAAAGTAGAGGCCTTACAAACGAAGATAAAAAGAATGAATTTTTAAGTTTGATACATCATGCAGAACAAAGAATGAATTCAAATTATAGTTTGATTCAATTAGATAAAAAACATGAAACTTATATAAAAGATTATATGGGTATCGATTATTTAAAATTCAAGACAAAAAACATTCAAAAATTTAAAACTCAAATAAAACCGTCAAATTACTTTACTGTTTTACCCTTAGATCTTCAACTTTTTGGAATTATTCTACATGTAAAAAATGAGCAACACTACAAACAGCTTTACTTATTTTTAATATCCAATAATATTTATCCTGCACACTTGTGGCCAGATAATAAAACCAGCTATGGCTATTTCATAAATATACACACAGATTACAGATATAATGAAACAGACATGATATATGTGGCTAAAACATTAAATAGCTTTGAAACTGTTACTAATCTAGCTTAGGTAAGAAACATTGAACAAAATATATACCAATCATCGATTAAATAGTATCTGAGAACGTAATTTGCATTGTAGAATACTATAACCAAAAAGATAATAATATATTTGTATTGTAAGTTTTTTACTAAAAAAATAAAATGTATAAACGATTATTAAAAAGGATTCTAGATTTGATAATAGCCATTGTTGGTTTTTTAGTATTACTTCCTATTATTACTATTATTACTATTATATTATTCTTTTTAAATGACGGAAAGCCTTTCTTTTTCCAACCGCGACCTGGAAAAAACGAAAAAGTGTTTAAAATAATTAAGTTTAAAACAATGAATGATAAAACAGATTCTCAAGGGAATTTATTGCCATATATTCAAAGAATTACTAAAGCTGGATTATTTATTAGAAAATACTCATTAGATGAATTGTTGCAATTAGTTAATGTTATAAAAGGAGACATGAGTATTATAGGACCTAGACCGTTATTAGTGGATTACCTACCGCTTTATAATGATGAGCAAAAAAAACGTCATGTTTTAAAACCAGGAATTACAGGTTGGGCTCAAGTAAAAGGAAGAAATGCTATTTCTTGGGAACAAAAGTTTGAATATGATATATGGTATATAGAAAATGTATCTTTCTTTCTTGATTTTAAAATCCTTTTATTAACTATTAAAAAAGTATTCAAATCTGAAGGAGTTAATAGTAATGAAGGTCTTAATATGCCTGACTTTATGGGAACTAAAGCATAACAATCACAAGACTATATTAGTATTCTATATTAAATAATGAAAAATAATTTTAACCAAAATCTGTATGCTACTAGTCTTTTTAATGAATGGGCTAATAAAGAGGATTTTGATTTTACCGAAAAATATTTTTTAAACAAATACATAACCGATACTTCTAAGCATGTTATAGAAGCTGGAACTGGAGGGGGGCGAATTATTTTTTATTTAGAAAAACAAGGGTTTAATAATTTAGAAGCATTTGATTATGTTCCAGAAATGATAGCCTATTGTAAAACAAAAAAAGACCATATTAAATCTAAAATAAAGTTTAAAGTAGCCAATGCAGTCTATTTAACAAAATACCACGATAACACATTCGATTACTTAATATATATGCAGCAAGTCTTATGTTTTGTAAATAAAGAGAACTTTCTTAAATCTTTACATGAAGCTCATAGAATCGGTCATGCTAAAAGCATTTATATATTTTCATTTCTTAATTGGGACAGCAAAGTGTACAACCCAGTGCTAAGTTTAGTTGTTAATTTCTTTAGATTAATAAGAGGAGAAAAAGTTGCTAAATATTATCTTCCTTGGCTTAAGCTTAACGGGAAATTTAATCTAGAATTATTAAACGGCAATCAACCTAAAAACTTATGGGTAAAAAGGAAAACTCTAGTAAACATAATTGAAAACACAGGGTTTAAAATTATTGAAATGAAGACCGAAGGAGAACTATTAAGAAAACGAAAGAAAAATAAAGGAAAGATATATATTGCTTGCAAGAAAATATAAAACTTTCCTTTCAAAACAAACTCTAAATGATAGATATAATAACAGACAAATATAAATGGCAAGAAGTTTTACTTCTAGTTGAAAATTATGATTTTTATCACACATATCATTATCATCATATTTCCAAAGACACAGAAGAAAACCCAATTTTAATCGTATACAAAGAGAGTAGTATTTTAATAGCTATCCCTCTTTTAATTCGAAAAATTTTTGACACAGATTATTTTGATGCTACCTCTGTTTATGGTTATCCTGGGCCTATTCAAAAAAACATTTCAAAATCATTTAATAGCACTAAATTTTTAGATGAATTAAATCAGTTTTTTATTGAGAAAAAAATCATATCTGTATTCTCAAGGTTGAATCCTTTTATCAATTATCAAAGCGATATACTTAATGGGCTTGGAAAAATTAATACACTAAGCAACATTGTGAATATTGATATTACTAAAGATTTAGATACACAAAGAGCTGTGTATTCTAAATCTACAAAAAATAGAATTAATAAAGTACGAAAACAGTGTAATATAAAAACCAGTAAATCAAAAGATGATATCTCAAAATTTATTGAGCTTTATTATGAAAACATGAAGCGAGTTAATGCTACAGATTATTATTATTTTAGCAAAGATTACTTTCACGAAATAATTAACAGCAATAGTTTTAATACTGAAGTATTTTTTATCACACATAACGAAACTGGTGAAATTGCGTGTGCTGCAATGATGATAAAAACAAACAATATTATTCAATATCATTTGTCAGCCACTAAAACCAACTATGTTAATTTATCTCCTATAAGAGTTTTAATAGATGAAATGAGAATAAAAGGTACAAATGAAAATTTTAAATATTTTAACCTTGGCGGTGGGTTAGGGAATAAAGAAGATGAATTATTTAAATTTAAATCTTCTTTTTCAAAAGACTTTAAACCGTTTAAAGTATGGAAACATATTGTAGATAGTAATATATATAATAGTTTGGTTCAAGAAAAGAATATTGGTGTAGACATTGATTTTTTTCCTAAATACAGATATGAGATTAATAATACAGAAAATTCAAAAGAGAATACTTCAAAAAATCATCAAATAGAGGTTATTAAAGAAAAAAAACAATGGGACGCTTTACTGAACGAATTTGAGTTTTATGATTTTTATCACACTTACGACTATCATTACATTTCAAAACCAGCTAACGAAACACCAGTTATATTAAAATATTCTGAAAACGATATTTTAATAGCTTTACCTTTGTTAATTCGTAATATCGAAAATACGAATTATAAAGATGCAACCTCTGTTTACGGATATGCTGGGCCTTTAGCAAAAGGTAATCTAGATGCTTTTGATAACGTCAATTTTAGGGAGGCTTTAAACAATTATTTAAAGGAGAATAACATAATATCTGTTTTTTCTAGGCTAAACCCATATATCCCATACCAATATCATGTTTTAAATCATCTTGGAGGGGTTATGCCTAAAGGCAAAGTAGTCAACATAGATCTTGCTTTAGATAAGATTACTCAGAGACAGAGGTATCAAAGTAGATTAAAAACACATATTAATAAATCAAGAAGACATTGCTATATAAAAAAAGCATCCAACTCTAAAGACTTTCAGGATTTTATCGAAATATATAAAGAAAATATGGATAGAGTTAAAGCAAAAAAATCTTATTATTTTAATGAAGATTATTTTGAAAAACTGTCTTCAAGTAAAGATTTTGAAACAGAAACTCTTTTGGCTATTCATAAGGAATCTGAAAAAGTTATTGCAGGGTGTATGTTTATTAAGACTAATAACATAGTACAATATCACTTATCTGGGACAAGGCAAGATTACTTGCATCTAACACCTTCTAAATTATTAATTGACGAAATGCGATTAGCAGCGAATAATCAGGATTATACTATTTTCAATTTAGGTGGTGGTTTAGGAGGGTCTCATGAAGACTCCCTTTTTAAATTCAAGTCATCATTCTCTAAAGATTTTAAAGACTTTAATCTTTGGAAATATATTGTAAATAAAGAAGCATACGAGCACTTAAGCAAAAATAAGGCTCAAGATTGTTTATTTTTCCCTCTTTATCGGTCTTAATTAAAATGAACACTATAATGTCTAAGAAACCAAATATTATAATTATCGGTGCTTCAGGTCATGCAAAAGTTGTTATCGATATTATTGAAAGAGAAAATAAATATACTATTATAGGTCTTATTGATTCTTTTATAACTAAAGATAACCATGTTTTCCAATATAAAATTCTTGGTACTGAAACTGACATACCAAAATTAATAGATGAATTTAAAATTGGTGCTGCAATAATTGCAATTGGAAACAATCTGATTAGAAAAAAGATGTATGAATCAATAAAAAAAATTATTCCCAAATTAAAATTCATAAATGCTATACACCCTAATGCTATAATTGGAAAAAATGTTACCATTGAAAGAGGTTCAGTTATTATGCCTGGAGCTATAATAAATTGTGATTCAGTTATTGGTGAGTTTTGCATTATAAACACAAAAGCTTCGTTAGGTCATGAAGGCCAAATGAAAGAATATTCTAGTTTAGCCCCAAACGTAACTACTGGCGGGAATGTTAAAATAGGCAAATGTACTGCAATCTGCTTAGGAGCAAACATCAAACAAAATATTAATATTGGAGAGTATTCTATAGTTGGAGCAGGTTCATTGGTGCTTCAAAATGTTGATAATTATAAACTAGTTTATGGAGTTCCTTCAAAAACTATAAAAACAATAAAACTTTAACTTTAACTTTAATTATTATAATAAAATAAGTAATAATTCAATAAAATGATAAATAATCCTTTTTCATCAAAAACATTCATTAAAATATGGAAGAAGCATTTTAAGCAAAGAAATAAAATACTGAAATTTAATTTTTTAGAAGGAGTTTCTTTTTACAAATCTATATTACCAAATTTATATGTTAATGCTGGAAAAAATTTAACAAAAGGGAATTATTATAGCATAGTTTCTACAAAAAAGCTAAAAAACAGTGTTTTTCTTATTTATGATGTTCCTACTTATTTTAAAATAGAAAATGATCTTGAACACAGTAATTCTCTAAGAATTTATAAATCTTTTCAGTATAAAGGTTTTTTAATCTCCCTTAAAGACATTTCAAATATTACAGAATATTTACAATTAACATTTGGAAAGAATAGCCGAATGAAAATGAGAAGGTACCAAAGACGTTTAGATGCTTGTTTTGATATTTCTACAAAAATGTTTTTTGGCACAATTAATAAAGAAGAATATGATTTTATTTTTAACTCCTTCATGTTTCTTTTAAAACGAAGATATACTCAAAAACAAATTTCATACAATAATATGCACCCTCAAGAATGGGCTTTTTATAAAGAGGTTGCTTATCCTTTAATTTTGGAAAATAAAGCATCTTTTTTTGTTGTATATGATCAAAAAAAGCCAATTGCCATTACTTATAATTATCATTCAGAAGATACTATTTTTGATGCTATCACCGTTTTTGATATTGATTATGTTAAATTCAATATAGGCTATGTTAATAACTTGAAACTTATTGAATGGTCTCTAGATAATGATATTAAAAGGTTGGATTTATCCAAAGGATATTTTGATTATAAAAAAAGGATGTGCAATCATGAATATAATTTTGACTACCACATTTTATATGATAAAAACTCTGTTTTTGGAAACATAACGGCCTTTATTGTTTATATGTTTTTTGAATTAAAATCTTACTTAAGGGCTAAAAAATTTAATGAGTTTTTTCATAAATTAATGTTCTTTTTAAAAAATGAAAAAGAGGACAGCAAACAATTTGAGGTTATAGAGTTTAATAGTTCTCCTGATATTGAGAATTTAACTAAAATTGATTTTGATCATGAGAACTATTCTTTTTTAACTAGACCTATTTATGATTTTTTATTTAAAACGACCAAACATAAAAGTCAAATTGAAGTCTTTAAAATTAATGATATAAAAGAGGCTTTCTTAATTTCAAGTGAATCTTTATGGCAAAAAATAATACTTGTCTAACATTTTAAATATGAAAAAGCTTTTCTTAAAAAGTGCGCTATATGTTTTTCTTATTATTTGTTGTTTGGAGTTGTCTGTAAGAGCTCTTCATCTTTATACAGAAGTTCCAACTAGATATATTGATAACCATGGTGTGGAGAAAAGCCTACCTAATCAAAAAGGATTTGCTGTCACTGGGAATAGGAGACAAAATTATTCTGAGTACAACATTAATAATTCAGGTTTTAATTCCTTTAGAGAATTTACACCTACAAAAGAAGGGGTAGAAATTGCAATTATAGGAGATTCTTTTATTGAGGGGATGCATCAAAATTATTTTAATTCTATTGGGAAAAAAGTTGAAGACCGACTAAATGATGTTGAAGTTTACGAATATGGCTATGCTGGATATGATCTTTCTAATCAACTTCATTTAATGAATGCTTATAAGGAAGATTTTGAATTTATTGACCATATTATTATATATCTTAAATATGAAAGTGATTTAATAAATGACACTTACACACCTAATAAAGAAAGAATAGAATTATTGGAATCTCCATTGTTTAAAATTAGAGATCAATTTAAACTTCTCTCATATACTACTAAAATTGGAGTCATGGATCCAATCAAAAATCTTGCTTTGATTCTTACAAAAAAAAACAAGCCTGCTATATTCCCAAGCAATGTCTCTATAAAACAAGCGACTATTGATTTAAAACTATTAGAGAACTTTAAATCATTAACTAGTAAGTATAGTTTTGATAAAAATAAAGTTTCGTTTTTACTTAACTCAGAAGAAACCAGTACAACTTTTTTAAATTACTGCCACGATAACAATTATCAAGTCATAGATTACTCAAAAGTATTCAAAGAGTCAGATAAAAGCCCAACACTTATTTATGATCAGCATTGGAACGACCATGGCAGAGATTTAGTTGCAACTGTAATTGCAGATTATTTCAAAAATAGAATAAATCTTTAATTTAAATTCTCGTGGATAAAAAAATAATAATGATTGTTGGGGATTGGGATTACCCTAAAATGGTGTATAATAGTCTAAAAAACGAATTCAATATTGATACTGTTATTGTAGATCATGGAGAGAGTAAATTTAAATTCTTAAATCGAAGAATAAAAAGACTAGGTGTTTTTCGTGTAATTGGTCAGTTATTATTTAAATTGATTGCCCTGACTTATATTAAGCTATCCTCCAAAGAACGAATTAAGGAAATTCTTATTCAAAACAATATAAAAGAAGTCCCCATTGATAAAGATAAAATTATTGAAACCACTTCAATCAATTCAAAAGATGGCCATAACATACTAAAAGAGCTAAATCCAGACATAGTAATTATTGTAACTACTCGAATTTTATCTAAAAAAACTTTGGAGCTAACAAAAGCAAAATTTATTAATATACATTCGGGAATAACACCCATTTACAGAGGCTTACATGGCGCATATTGGTCTCTAATAAATAAAGATAAAGCGAATTGCGGAGTTACAGTACATCTTGTTGATGAAGGCATAGATACCGGTGGTATCCTTTATCAAGACACTATCACAGATGTACTAACTCCTAATGATAATTTTATGACCTATACCATGCTTCAATTGGCTAAAGCATTGCCCTTATTAAAGAAAGCCATAAAAGATATTCAAACTAATAGTATTAAAATTCAAGAAGCTCCAAACTCCGCAGGCAAAGAGTTATTTTATCACCCTACTCTTTGGTTTTATGCATTTCATAGACTATTCAGGGGAGTTAAATAGTTATTGTTTTTGCAAAACATAATTACCAATAATTAATGCATCCAAACCTGTAGAATAAAAGCATCTCAGTGCATCTTTTGGAGACTCTACTACAGGCTCTCCTTGTATATTAAAACTAGTGTTTAAAACAACTGGAACTCCAGTTTTTTTACCAAGTTCTTTAATTACTTTATAATATAACGGATGAATATTTTTATTTACCGTCTGTAACCTAGCACTGCCATCAACATGAGTAACAGCAGGAATAATATGTCGTTTATCTTTACGGACATTACACACTTTAAGCATAAAAGGAGCCTCCACTTCTAGGTCAAAATATTCTTTGAAAGATTCAACTAAAGCAGATGGTGCAAACGGTCTATATGCTTCTCTATGTTTTACTTCTGAATTAATCTTTTCTTTCATATCAAGAAATGCTGGATTAGCTAAAATACTTCTACTACCCAAAGCTCTTGGACCGATTTCCATTGCTCCTTCAAACCAACCAATAATTTTTCCTTCAGCTAAAAGTGATGCAGCTTTTTCACATATATTATCAACATACTCCGCATTAAGTTTCGCTCCATCTATTACTGCTTTAATTTCTTTATTCGAATATTCAGTCCCTAAATATGGGTTGTTATGAATAAAATTTCGTGGTTGTTTTAATATTCCATTATATAAATAATATGCAGCGCCAATAGCTGTTCCATTATCTCCAGCAGCTGGCATTACATAAACATCTTTAAACGGAGTTTCTTTAACAATCCTACCATTCATGACACTATTCAGTGAAACACCTCCAGAGATAACTAAATAATCTGCCTTGGTTTTATTGTAAAGTATATTACATATTTCAATGACTCTATCCTCTAGTACATGCTGAAAAGCCGCAGCTGCATTAATATGGTTATCTTCAAACTTCCCTTCGGGGTTTCTTGGTGCTCCAAATATTTTTAAAAATTTCTTCGAATATCTATCTTTAATTAAATATTGATAATTAAAATATGATAAATCTACCTTTAACTTTCCTTTGCTATTAACTTGTACCATTTTAGATACTTGCTCCTTATAGACGTTAGGGTCTCCTAATGGAGCTAAGCCCATTGTTTTTCCTTCATCATAGTTTGGTTTGAAACCACAAAATTGAGTAATAGTTTCGTAAAACGACCCTAAAGAATTTGGAAAAAAACTCTCTCCAAAGCGGGTAATATTATTTCCCTCTCCATATCCTAACCATGTAGTAGCCCATTCTCCAGAACCATCAATGCCTAGTAACGCAGCTTTCTTGTATGGAGACACATAAAAAGTCCCTCCTACATGAGTTAAATGATGTTCAATAAAATAGATTTTTGGATCATTAATACCACCATTCCATATTTTATTATACCAAAGCTTAAAACGTCTTTGTTTGGCATATGCATTTACTAAATGATGCCCAATAAATGGCATAAAAACTTTTAAATTCTTTATTACATATATAACCTTTTTTAACCAATGAGTAGTTGGCTTAATTGAAACTGCTATCTTATCAATATCAGAATAATCAAGTCCAGCTATATCTAGACATTTCTTTATAGCTAATTCTGGAAATACCTGTGTATGTTTATCTCTATTTAATCTCTCTTCTTCTATTGCCACTATTAAATCCCCATCTTTTACAAGACATGCCGTAGAATCATGGAAATAATAATTTAAACCTAAAATGACCATCTCATTGTTTTTTTATATTTAACATTAACTTTCTATCTCAAAACTGAAAATAAATAAACGACCTATCCACATCGCTATCATAAAATAATAATATACCAAAAATGGCAATCGTATATATGATAAATCTAATGATTTTATATTTAAACTTAAAAGGTTCTAGTTCATCCTTACGTATTAAATATTCATATAAAACAAACAAAATAACTAATATATAATAGTCTATCATTCGGTACCCCTTAGGGTGAACGTAAGTTTTAAAAGAAAAATCAAGCACAATTCCTGAAATATAATTGAATGCTTGAGCTATGGACTCTGAACGAAAAAAAATCCAGGAAAAGGTAACGATTAAAAAAACACCAAAAACGTTAAACACTTCCTTGAGGGATGGTAAAAATGTCTCCTCTCCTATTATTGAATTCTTGTAAACTCTGTTTTTTCCAATTAAAAACAACGGAATAAAAGCCAGTGCATGAAAGCCTCCCCAAAATATAAATGTCCAATTAGCACCGTGCCAGAGGCCACTAATAAGAAAGACTATAGATATATTTCTAATAGATTTCAGTTTCCCTTCAAATGAACCACCTAATGGAATATAAACATAATACCTAAACCAAGTAGAAAGCGATATATGCCAACGTCTCCAAAACTCTGCAATATTTCTAGAAAAATATGGAAATTTAAAATTTGAAGATAATTCTATACCAAAAAGCTTAGCCGTTCCTATGGCTATGTCGGAATATCCACTAAAATCACCGTAAATTTGAAAACTAAACAACACAATGCCTAAAATTAATGTAGAGGCAGGATAATGAGAATAATTAGTGAAAATATCATCTACAATAGGTCCTAACGCATCGGCGATTGCAACTTTTTTAAAAAGTCCCCAAAGAATTAATTTTAAACCACCCACAGATTGTATATAATTAAAGCTTCTTTTATTTAATATTTGTGAGAGCAAGTTTGAGGCCCGTTCAATAGGTCCAGCCACTAATTGAGGAAAAAAACTAACAAAAGTTGCAAACAATAAAAAATCCTTTGTAGGCTCTAGCTTTTTATAATAAATATCAAATGAATAAGACATAGTTTGAAATGTATAGAATGAAATTCCAACAGGTAAAATCACTCGCAATGTCCATGTACTTTTAATTGAGTATCCAAACATAGAAACCATATCTACCCATGAATCAACAAAAAAATTAAAGTATTTAAAAAAACCTAAAAGGCTCACATTAAATAAGACACTAACCCAAAGCCACTTTTTTTTAATAAACTTATCATTATTTGAATAAATTTTATGACCAATAATGTAATCTATAATGGTGCTCAATAGTATTAACGAAAGAAACCTCCAGTCCCACCATCCATAAAAAACATAGCTAGCTACTAATAGTACTATATTCTGTGATTTTAAATTGTTTTTAAAAACAAACCAATATAGCACAAAAACTATAGGTAAAAACATAAAATACTCCAACGAATTAAATACCATACTTTAAATTGAAATAATTTTAAATTGCCAATATTAAATATCTTATAATATGCTAATAATCTCAAACTTATTCTTTAAACTACAAATATCACCTACATATGAATAAATCCCCTTCCCCCTTTCAGTCTTAAAATAAGCAAAGATAAGGTAAGTTTTTGCTAATATTTTCATGGATTAATGACAACTCTAAAAAGTCATATACACCTTAAACTTACGAATTAAAAAATATAATTTAATTAATTTGAGATCTTAATACACTTAAAAGTTTTATTGTTTATTTTATCGAAAAAAGAAGATGACAAAATACGTAAGGCACTATATTTATATAATAGTTTATCTTTATTTTCAAAATAAACACCAAACCGTAAACTAACATTATTTAAAAATACTCAAAATAATATTCATATTAATATCTTAGATTAAATTATAAAAAATAAAACTACTTCCCCTTTACACATCGAATGACACAATACCATAATTTACAATGATAAATATCAAATCAATAAAAAATAAAATTCCCTTACAAGTAAGACTGTTTTTAGGAAAAGCTATTTTGTTATTTGTAATTTGGAAGCTCATCTATAGTATATTCTTATATGATTCTAAATACTTGGATCATATATTAACAGCACATATAGGAGATGCTTCTGTTTTTATAATTAACAATTTAGGAGATTTAAATGGTTTTATTTCTAAAAGAGAAATGACTGATAACGATAATACGGGAATTCTAAAAGATGAGGTTTCAGTAATATATCATAATAACGATATTGTATTATATATAGCTAATGTATGCAACGGACTAGAATTAATGGTCCTCTATATTGGTTTTATAGTTTGTATGCCATCAAAATTTCACCGAAAACTACTTTACATTATTCTAGGCATCATTGTCCTTGATCTTACTAACATATTTAGATGTGTAGGTCTTATTTATTTACGTGAATATTATGAAATTTATTTTGATTTTGCCCATCACTATTTATTTAACACTTTGGTATATACAGCCACATTCATCATGTGGATTCTATACTCTCGAAAAATTTACTTTAAAAAAAATGAACTTGTACAAGTCAAATAAAGTCCGTTTTGCCTTTGGCCTTATATTTATTATTATAATATATTCTTGTTATTATCTTTTGTTTTATGAAAATGAAAATTTGGATTTTCTTTCAAGAAAAAGTAGTCACCTAATAAAATTTGGAACCACAATTATTGTTTATTTAGTAGGCACATTTCATTTAGGAAAATTAGACGATATATGGATGTCTTATTTATGGCACTTTATTCATGTTTCAGGACTATGCATAATCACCTCTATTGGCTTATATGACTGGTTTATAGGAGAGGTCTTATTAAGAGTCAAATTATTTGCAGGTAGCATACAAGAGATGTTAATTTCTCCTGTCTTATATGTTGGCATGGGACTACTCAATAAAACCTTGAATCGAGTGAAAATATAATAATTAACGTAAGTTTTACTATAAAAAACCTGCAAAGCATCCCTCACAGGTTAAAAAACTATTTGAAACAGTCAATTTTAATAGCTTTATGGCTACCAAAAAGTAGCACAAAACTACAACTCATTAAAAATAGAATGCATTAATCGCTTTTTATCATTCAAACTTTCTTCAAGAGAAATCATGGTTTCTGTTCTATAAACGCCTTCAATATCATCTAATCTAAAGATAACTTCTTTAGCATGTTCTGTACTTCTTGCTCTAATTTTACAAAAAATGTTAAACTTTCCTGTGGTGATATGTGCCACAGTAACAAATGGAATATCATTTACACGTTCTAAAACAAACTTAGTTTGAGAGGTATTATTTAAATAGACTCCCACATACGCTATAAAAGAATATCCTAATTTTTTATAATCTAAAGTTAGTGAGGATCCTCTTATTATCCCCGATTCTTCCATTTTCTTAACACGAACGTGAACAGTTCCAGCTGAGATTAATAATTTTTTTGCAATATCGGTAAACGGAATTCTTGTGTTATCTATTAACATGTCAAGAATTTGATGATCAATTTCGTCTAATTTAATTTTCCCCATAATTAACTATTCTTAAATAAAAAGTAAAATTAATACATTTTTACTAATAATTATGTACTTATTTTGCTTTTTATTGTGAATATAATGCAATTTCTTCATTATTTATTATTACGAAAACGTTTTCGTCGCCAATTTGAACAGGTTCTAAATTTTTATTAAGTGCCATAAATTCCTTTGCATCAATTTCTTTATGCCCATAATACCCTTTAAGTTTTTCTATTTTATCAATTTTAGGAATAAATTGAACTTTCTCATCAACTAACCTCTCAACAAACAAAATTCCAATGTCCGCAATGCAGTCCTCAGAATTAAGTCTTACTTTGGCATTTCTAATAATCACATCAAAAAACCATTTTTCATTTTCAGGAATGCTAGAATACGACTTATAATTATTACCAGTTACCTTATTTTTAGATATATAATCTAACGACGTTAATAACGATGTGTAAATATATTCACGCGTATGCTCTCGTGCATAATCATTTGCATAATGTCCAGCTTCAAATAAAATGGTTGGCACATGCTTACTTTGAAACGTGTCCCCCACACAATTTAAATTAAAAGCATCATCATATACTCCTACTTGGTTTGGTATAATCTCTTGTAACTTATCATTCATTTTACCAATAACCTCCATAGCCATTTTTCTATTTGAAGTTACGGTACATGCTTCATCTTGAGCTGGAGCTAAAAATGATACTGTTGCAGTTTTATTTACATGTCCAGCACTAAAAATGGTACGTTGCCCATGCAAATTATAACAAAAGCGTGGATTAAAAGCTTCGAATGCAGATTTTAAAATCATACTCTCTGGTTGCGATAACTTTTGTGCATCTCTATTTAAATCGACCGCATTTGCATTTTCTCTAGTGTATGCTAATGCACCATCAGGATTTAATATAGGGATAATATAAAGTGTACATGCTTCTAAAATGTAATCTAGATTAGTATTAGGGCTTAAAAGCGTATTTAATAAATCAAACAAAGCTTTTGTGGTTGTCGATTCGTTACCATGCATTTGCGACCACGCCAAAATTCGTTTATCCCCATTACCAATTTTTATAGCATAAATTGAATCTTTTAAAACAGATTCTCCTATAGTATCAACATCTAAAAACTCGGTGAAATTTTCCAGTAAGGGCTCAATATGTTTATTCGTTATATAGCGATGATAAAGACTGTTTTCTTTATGCTTTTGGTACAACGATTTTATGACTTCTATTTTCATTGAAATTATTTATTCTACAAATGTAAACATTTACATATTTACATTTGTAAACGATGCGATTTTTGGATTTTGTTTACAAAAGTATACACAAAACACATTAAATTCCTTGAATTGAATTAAAACATTTAACATATTTCATTATTAATTTTAATTTATTTGTTTTCAGACATTTAATGTAATTTACATAAAGTTTTAAATGATATAAATAATTCAACTTACTTAATATATTGTACAGCTTTACAATAATATTACTACATTTGTAAACAACAAATAGTTGTTGATAAATTTACAATGATAAACAACGAAGCATTCGCGAAAAGACTTCAAAAAGTAATTGATTTTTACGGTGAATCGGGTGCATCTTTTGCTGAAAAAATTAGTGTGCAACGTTCTAGCATTTCTCATGTTTTATCTGGCAGAAATAAACCCAGTTTAGAATTTATTTTAAAGATCCTCTCCTCTTTTCCTGAAGTTGAATTGTATTGGTTAATAAATGGTAAAGGAGAATTTCCTTCGCAAAACATAACCAATGAAAACAAAACTGATTCTTCTTCATCTAACGTTAAAGCAAAAATCGTTGAGAAGATTAAACACGAAAAAGAAATAGATCGCATTGTTATATTTTATAAAGACGGAAGTTTTAAAAGTTTTCAGAATTAATATTATTTAGTAGATTTCGTCTATAAAAACCTCTATCACTTCAATAACTATTTATTAGTTCTTTTTTTTTATTCCCTTTTATATGAATTTCAGAACGAAAAAATTCACGTACTTTTGTTCAGAAATAAATTTTTATGAGACTACTAGTGGTATTAGCGTTTTTAAGTTTTACAAGTTGTTACGAAACCGAGCGACACTGCAAAAATTTTAAAACTGGCAAATTTTACAGCGAAGTACTTATTAATGGCGAGTTATTTAAGTCGTCTTTTAACAGAACCGAAACACTACAAATTGAAGTTTATAACAATAAAACAGATTCATCTAAACTTCGATGGATAAACGATTGTGAGGTTATTTTTAAGACTATCAATCCGAAAAACAGGGCTGAAAAAAAAGATATTCATTTAAAAATATTAACTACCACAGATTCATCCTATACTTACGAATACTCTTATGTAGGTGAAACTAAAAAACAAAAAGGTGTTGCTTACAAAGCAAACTAATTAGTATATAGGATACAAAAAGGATTCTTCCAAATTAAAATCAACTTGCTTGTCTTCAGTTATATAATAAGTTAAAAAGACTTCACCCCAATATTCACCATCCGAGAAATCAGCAATAATCCATTTATGATTAAGCATTTTTATAGTGTTAATGAGCATTTTTCTGCCTTCACTTGACACATAAGGAATCATAGGATGTTCACCTTTAACCACGTTCAGCTTATAAAGTTCATCTTTAATAAAAGGAATCAATTCGCTTACGTTATAGCCATCATTTTCAAAATAACTAATAGCGTCTTCATTTCTATCTAAATTAAAATGAGATAAGTTAGAGATAGTATTCTGTAATGTCTCTACAGAATCTTGATAGGTTTCCAGTTTCACCTTATGCCCTTCTAATTTATTATTCATTTTCTCGAATATACGTTTTGCGTTAATGTATTGAAACAGCACTAATAGTGCAGCAAAAACGAATAAGTACATAAAAATTCTTTGTTTCATGTGTTTACTATCTATAAGGTTATTTGCAAGCCATCATAAGCTAAAAAAACATTTTCAGGCAATTTTTGTTGTACGGCGTCATGAAAACCTAACAAATGGCTAATATGCGTTAAATACGCCTTTTTAGGGTTCACTATTTCAATAAATTGTAATGCTTCTTCTAAATTAAAATGAGAAATATGCGGTTCTATACGTAATGCATTAACCACTAAAACTTCAAGGTGTTTTAGCTTTTCAATCTCGGCATCTTCAACAGTTTTAACATCGGTTAAATAAGCGAAATCTTTAAATCGGAAACCAAAAACCTGTACAAAATGATGATTAACATTTATAGGTACAACTTCTAATCCCGATAATTCAAATGGTTTATTCTCAATAACATTTGTTACTATACTTGGTGCACCAGGATATTTGTTTTCCGTTTTAAAAATATAATCAAACCTGTGTTTTATAGATTTAACAACGCGTTTGTGCGCATAAACATTCATATCTCCATGCATATAACACAGCGGTCTAATATCTTCCAATCCAGCAACATGATCGAAATGTTCGTGAGTGAACACAATACCATCAATTTTTGTGCAATTTGCTTTTAGCATTTGTTGCCTAAAATCTGGCCCGCAATCTATTAAGTACGTATAATCATCCCATGCTACCAAAACCGAAACACGCAAACGTTTATCTTTTGGGTTTTCACTTAAACAAACTGGGTGTTTACTACCAATAATAGGGATGCCTTGCGATGTACCAGTGCCCAGAAATGTTATTTTCAAAATCGTTAAGTTTTGTACAAAAATAGCGTTATTTTTTTGTTTACTATACATATTTAATACCTTTGCATATAATTGCTACAACCTGAAAACGACATGGAAATTACTATAAAAGGAGATAAAGAGTTTGACGATATTCCGTCGTTAAAATCAAAAGCACTTCGTATAAATTTAAACGAAAATATTTACGGAACTTTTGCTGAAATTGGAGCAGGTCAAGAAACTGCTAGACAATTTTTTAGAGCGGGTGGTGCTTCGGGCACTATTGCAAAAGCAATGTCTGCCTACGACAAAGATTTTAGTGATGCTATATATGGTATTGAAGATGATAAGCGCTACGTAACAGAATCTCGTTTACGAAAAATGCTTACCCATGAAATGAACCTCATGGAAAACAGGCTTACTCGTGAAAAAAATCCGAATAAAATATTTTTCACATATGCCAATACCGTTGCAACCATCGATTTTGCTAAGCAATTTAAGGGTCATGGTTGGGTAGGTATTAAATATCAAGTTGAAGAAGACAAAGCCTATAACGAAATTATTTTACACGTTCGCTTTAAAGAAACCGATGCACGTTTGCAACAAGAAACGCTTGGTGTTTTAGGAACAAACCTTATTTATGGTGCGTTTTACAAATATAACAAACCAAAAAGTTTACTTAGGTATTTATACGACCATTTAGATAATGACCAACTTGAAATAGACACTATTAACTTTTCGGGACCAGTATTTAAAGATGTTGACAACAGGTTAATGAGTTTGCAACTGGTTAAAAATGGCATGACAGATGCTGTAATGTTTGGACCAGATGGAAACAATGTACTACCAGCAAAAGTGTTATACAAAAAAAATATTCTTGCATTACGAGGTAGTTTTAGGCCTGTAACCAAGGTTAACATGGCTATGTATGAGAAATCATATGAAATGTTTACCAAAGAAAATAAAGTTGACCCTAAAAAAACTGAGGTTGTTTTTGAAATTACGCTTTCTAATTTACGAGCTGAAGGAGAAATTGATGAACAAGATTTTATGGATAGAGCAGATTTGCTATGTTCCTTAGGGCAGTCTGTTATGATTTCTAACTTTCAAGAATATTACAAAGTGGTAGAATACTTTTCAAAATACAGTAAAGCTAGAATGGGGTTAGCAATGGGCGTGAATAATTTAGTTGATATTTTTGATGAAAAATATTATCGCCATTTAAGTGGTGGTATTCTTGAAGCTTTCGGAAAACTTTTCTTTAAAGATTTAAAAGTATACCTATATCCTATGCTCGATCCAGAAACTGGAGAGTTAATTAATAGTGAAAACCTAAAAGTATATCCACGTATGAAAGAATTATATAAATTCTTTAAATACAACGGAAAAGTAATTGATATTGAAGATTACGATACTAGTATAATGAGTATTTTTTCAAGAGAAATTCTTCAAAAAATTGACGATGGCGAAAGAGGATGGGAAGATATGGTACCTGAAGGAACAGCCGATTTAATTAAGGATTACCGTTTGTTTGGCTACACACGTAAGCCATTAAAACCAATATCTATTAAGAAAAGAATAGTAAAAAAATAACAACTCTTAAATATATTTTAAGTTCCTTAGTTTTATTAAAATAAACTAAGGGACTTTTATTTTATTTCAATATTTGAGCTGAATGATTTTTAGTTTTTACTTTATCTATAACACGCTCCACTACGCCGTTTTCATTTATAATAAAGGTTTTTCTATGAATCCCATCAAATTCTCTTCCCATAAACTTTTTCGGTCCCCAAACACCAAATGCGTTAATAACAGATTTATCTTCATCTGCCAATAAAGGAAAAGGGAAATTGTACTTCTTTTTAAAATTTGATTGTCGCCTAGCAGAATCTGCACTTACACCAAGTAACTCAAAGCCTTTCTCTTTTAAAACGTCATAATTATCTCTTAAATTACAAGCTTCTATAGTACATCCTGGAGTACTCGCCTTTGGATAGAAAAAAACAACTAACTTTTTTCCTTTATAATCATTTAATGAAATTGTATTCCCTTGTTCGTCTTTTGCAGAAAAATTTGGAACAGCATCACCTTGTTTTAGTGTATTCATAACCTTAACTTTGTTTTTATCAAAAATACAACTTATGACTAAAACAGAGAAGGTGAATTTTGTTATAAATACACTATATAAACTTTATCCCGAAATCCCAATTCCTTTAGATCATAAAGACCCTTATACACTACTAATTGCCGTATTAATGTCTGCACAAAGTACAGATGTTAGAGTAAATAAAATTACCCCTTTACTTTTTGAAAAGGCTGATAACCCTTACGATATGGTTAAATTATCTGTTGAAAATATTCGAGAAATTATAAAACCCGTTGGCTTATCTCCTATGAAAAGCAAAGGCATTCATGGTTTATCAAAAATTTTAATTGAAAAATACAATGGAAAAGTACCACAAACTTATGAAGCTTTAGAAGCTTTACCAGCTGTAGGTCACAAAACTGCGGCAGTTGTACTGTCTCAAGCTTTTGGAATTCCTTCATTTCCAGTAGACACCCATATTCAAAGATTAATGTACCGATGGAATTTAAGCAATGGTAAAAATGTAGTACAAACCGAAAAAGATGCAAAACGCTTGTTTCCAAAAGAATTATGGAACGATTTACATTTACAAATTATTTGGTATGGTCGCCAATACTCTCCTGCACGCGGTTGGAATTTAGATAAAGATATTATTACTAAAACCATTGGTAGGAAATCTGTTATTAACGAATATTATAAACTAAAAAGTCCTAAATAAATAGGACTTTTTATTAATTAAGAAGTGCTTCAAACTTCATTTCACTATAATTTATAACACTTAAAGCCTTTGAGTAATTTAGAAGAAAATTAACCGTTTCTTCTTTCGGTTTTAGATCGTTTAAATTTTTAATAGAATCTTCAAAGTAAATTTTTGCCATTTTAACTATTTATGGGTTAGTATAACTTAGTAACGTAGCAAAATTTACTTTATTGTATTAATTTGTCAAAACAATATTATGCTTGTCTATTATCTTACGCAAATTAATAAGCGCATAACGCATTCTTCCTAGAGCAGTATTGATGCTTACCCCTGTTCTATCTGAGATTTCTTTAAAACTCATATCATTATAAATTCGCATCAAAAGCACTTCTTTTTGGTCTTGAGGAAGCTCTTCTACAAGTCGTCTTACATCATGTTCAACCTGTTCTTTAATAATAGTCTTTTCAGCATTTAAACTACTATCACTAAGCACCAAAAAAATACTAAACTCACCACTATTATCAAATTTTGGCATTCTGCTATTTTTTCTAAAAAAATCGATAACCAAGTTATGAGAAATACGCATTACCCATGGCAAAAACTTACCTTCTTCGTTATATGTACCACGTTTAAGCGTACGAATAACTTTTATAAAAGTATCCTGAAAAATATCTTCAGCGACATCTCTATCGTAAACTTTAGAATAAATAAAACTGTAAATTTTTTGCTTGTGTCTCTTAATTAAAACCTCTAAAGCGCTTTCATCTCCTGTAATGTAATTGCTAACTAATGTAGCATCTGAAATAATTCCGTTTTGCATAATGATTACTTTTAGTGCATAGAAGAGGGCTTCTTTGCTTGGGGTTAATGTTTTAAAAGTAATTTTCTGCTATAGGCAAGAGTAATTTTAAGATTAATTGATGAGTCAAATATAACAACAATCATTCCTAAAAAACAAAAATAAATTAATATTTTTTATCATTTCATTAATTATTACTGCATTTTTTATGCTCATATACTTATAGTATCTTTGCGAAATTATTCACTCAAAAAGCCTATGAATACTAATATTTCTAAAGTTGACCCCAAGCAAAACATTATTATAAAAGGTGCAAAATTGCATAACCTTAAAAATATTGATGTTGTTATTCCTAGAAATAAATTAGTAGTAATAACAGGCTTATCGGGGTCTGGAAAGTCTAGTTTAGCCTTTGACACGCTGTATGCCGAAGGACAAAGACGCTATGTTGAAAGCTTATCTAGTTATGCCCGTCAGTTTTTAGGGCGATTAAATAAGCCAAAAGTGGATTATATAAAAGGCATTGCCCCCGCTATTGCTATAGAACAGAAAGTAAATTCCACAAACCCACGATCTACTGTGGGCACAACAACTGAAATTTACGATTACTTCAAATTATTATTTGCAAGAATTGGTAAAACATATTCGCCTGTATCTAAAGAAGAAGTAAAAAAAGATACGGTAAGCGATGTTTTAAACTATTTAAAAACGTTTTCAGAAAGAGAGAAACTACTGTTATTAGCTCCCATTCATTTGGAAGAAGGACGTCGTATTGAAGACAAGCTAAAAGCACTACAACAGCAAGGTTATGCCAGAATTAAAATAGATAATACGGTTGTTAGAATTGACAAAATTGCCAACATAACATTATCAAAAAATATTTTTTTAGTAGTTGATAGAATTATTATTAAAAATGAAGACGATTTTTTTAATCGTTTAGCTGACGCAATACAAACTGCTTTTTTTGAAGGAAGCGGTACCTGTTATATTGAAACACTTTCAAACAATAAAATAAAGCATTTTAGCAATAAATTTGAACTTGATGGTATAACGTTTTTAGAGCCTAACATTCATTTATTTAGTTTTAATAATCCGTATGGCGCTTGTCCAAAATGCGAAGGCTATGGAGATATTATAGGAATTGATGAAGATTTAGTTATTCCAAATACAGGACTTTCCGTTTACGAAAACGCTATTTTTCCGTGGAGAGGAGAAAGCATGAGTTGGTATAGAGACCAATTGGTAAATAATTCTCATAAATTCGATTTCCCTATACACAAACCTTATTTTGAACTAAGCAACGCCCACAAGCAACTTATTTGGAATGGTAACAGCAATTTTGAAGGTTTAAATTCATTTTTTACTGAATTAGAATCAAAAGCTTACAAAATTCAAAATCGCGTTATGTTATCTCGCTACCGCGGAAAAACAAAATGTAGAGCATGTAGCGGGAAACGATTACGTACAGAAGCTAATTATGTAAAAGTTGGAGGTGCAACCATAACAGATTTGGTTGAAATGCCTTTAGATAAACTCTCCAACTTCTTTAAACAATTAGAATTAAACGATTACGATACAGAAATTGCCGCAAGATTATTAAAAGAAATTAATAACAGATTGTTATTCCTCTCTAATGTTGGGCTAGATTATTTAACATTAAATAGAAAATCGAACACACTTTCTGGTGGCGAAAGTCAGCGTATAAACCTGGCAACTTCTTTAGGCAGTAGCTTAGTTGGTTCTATGTATATTTTAGACGAACCCAGTATAGGCTTGCACCCAAAGGATACCGAACGTTTAATTTCTGTATTAATATCGCTGCGCGACTTGGGTAATACAGTAATTGTTGTAGAGCACGATGAAGACATTATGAAAGCAGCCGATAGCATTATAGATATTGGTCCTGAGGCTGGAACATTTGGCGGTCATGTTGTTGCTCATGGCACGTATAAAGATATACTTGCTTCCAATTCGTTAACAGCACAATACTTAAACGAAACTTTAAAAATTGAAGTTCCAAAAACTAGAAGAACATCAAAATATTATGTCGATATTATTGGGGCTCGTGAGAATAATTTAAAAAATATAGATATTCGCTTTCCATTAGGAATGCTAACGGTTATCACGGGTGTTTCAGGAAGCGGAAAAAGCACATTAGTAAAAAAGATTTTATACCCAGCTTTACAAAAAAAGCTAACCGATTTTGGCGATAAACCTGGCCAGTACACAAAATTAGACGGGAATTTCAGTAACATCAAGCATATTGAATTTGTAGACCAAAACCCAATTGGGCGTTCTTCTCGATCTAACCCAGTTACCTACATAAAAGCTTACGACGATATTCGCGCGTTGTTTTCTAAACAAAAATTAAGCAGTATTAGAAATTATCAAGCGAAACATTTTTCGTTTAATGTTGATGGAGGACGCTGTGAAACCTGCAAAGGCGAAGGCGAAGTAACCATAGAAATGCAGTTTATGGCCGATGTGCATTTAGAATGTGAAACCTGCAAAGGCAAACGTTTTAAAAAAGAGGTTCTTGAAGTCTCTTTTGCTAATAAATCTATAGATGATGTCTTAAATTTAACTATCGATGATGCTATTTCGTTTTTTGAAACCACTAATCAAACCAAAATAAAAGGCAAACTTCAACCCTTACAAGATGTTGGTTTAGGTTACGTAACTTTAGGGCAGAGTTCCTCTACCCTTTCTGGTGGTGAGGCACAACGTATTAAACTCGCTTCATTTTTAGGTAAAGGAAATAACAAAGATAAAGCCTTATTTATTTTTGATGAACCCACAACAGGTTTGCATTTTCACGATATTCAAAAGCTTTTAAAATCGTTTAATGCTTTAATTGGAAAAGGACACTCTATTATTGTAGTAGAACACAATTTAGAACTTATTAAATGTGCCGATTATATTATTGATTTAGGACCTAGTGGTGGTGAAACTGGAGGTAATCTTGTTGCATCTGGAACACCTGAAGATATTGTAAAAGTTAAAACTTCTGAAACTGGCACGTATTTAAAAGAAAAGCTATAAATCAATAAAATAAAAATCCAACCATACTAATAATTATAATGGCTATAGGGATTACAATCATTAAATAAACAAATGATGTTAAACCTGTTTTAAAAAAACTTAAAAACCGCCCTTGCTTATAAAATCGTTTTATTGCTAAATACAAATAAAAATAAGTAGAGAGAACAAATAACCAATCTATCCAATTTGGCACATCCCAAATATAATTTATAATAAGGATTAGGCTAAAAACAGTAAACAAAAACGAAAAGAAATAAAAGCTAAACACCAAATGGTGCGAATAACTCCCGTGCTTATAAAACAATATTTTCAAAATCAATGCAAAAATGGGCAGGAGTATAAATAGCGCTATCGGAATAGTATCGTAAGCAGCTTGCAATATTTGCCCGCCATTTCGTTGTTTGTAAAACTTAAGGCTTTGTTCGTAGAATTTACGTGTAATTGCTCCTGCATTTTCATCCATCCCCATTGCTTTATAAACTTCAATAGTTTCTGCATCTGCAGCCATTAATGAGTCTACTTTTTTATCATCAAAGTCAAAAACCATTGGTTTATTACTCGATTTTTTCGCACTGGTCCTTATTATTGAATCTAAGGTTTTAACTTCTTCATTCTTCATTCTTCATTCCAGGAATCCCCTGTTCAAATGGTAATAATACACTATCTAATTCAACATCATCTAAAAAATTTTCTGTTTTCTGTTTTGCAGTATTAGTTATTAAAGACTTATCTGTCGCCTTCTTTAAAGCAGTATCAAAATTCTGAACTTGGTCTCTAACAACAACTGTTGTTAATAAAAAGAAAAATACCACCGAAATAAACAAATACAACTGTGCAGGGTGCAAATACAACAAACGTTTGCCTTTAATAAATTGTGAGGCTAAATACCCTGGTTTAAATAACAGAGGGAAAAAACTTTTAAAAAAGCGTGCATCAAAAGAAAAATAATTACTTATAGTATTATAAAATAAGACACCTATTGTGAGTTCATCTTTTGCTTTTTGTCCGCAATGTGGACAAAATTGAAAACCGTCTTTAAATTGTTTTTCACAGTTTTTACAATCTACAGGTACTTTTTTCATAGGTTTTGATTAGTCATTGTAAAAATAACCAAAAGTAACTACAATTTTTAAATATTATAAAACTGATAATTAACCACTTACATGTTTGGCATATTAATTGAAAACTATTAAGACAAATAGCGTAAGCCGAAAAGCTAAAGAGTAGGCATAAAATAAATCCTATATGATTATGAAAAGATTATTACTATTATGTACAGGCTTGTTAATAGGATTAACAACAGTATCAGCAACAGAGCTAAATCACAAAAAACAAAAAACCAAGTTAGAGAAAACAAAACGCTATCGTTACGCACAGCCTATTATATTTATTGAACGCGGTGTTGAATTTTTAATATTCCCCGATGGCAGTTTCGATTTTAATACAAACACAAAGAACAGCCACTATAATAATAACACGTATTACAGGTCGAATTCTAAAAGAGCTAATATAAACACAACATACGGAACGCGCCATAAAGCAATTAAATACACATCGAGATATGAGAACAAAGGTGTTTCTGTTTCACGCAATAGAAATGGTAAAATAAGACGTATTGGAAATGTTTATTTGAATTACGATAGATACGGCAAACTAAAACGTGCTGGTTCCATTTACATGCACTACAGTAATAGGCATCATTATGCTTCATTAAAAAAAGTTGGTGGTTTACATATTACATATAACCGCTTTGGTGAAATTATAAATACGCGCGGGCAAGTAAATCAGTATAGAAATTATTGTAACTTATGTGGTGTTTCTTCGTGTTCAATAAATCACTCTTACAAAAACAAGAGGCATCATGACGATTATAACTGGTATGATAATGATGATGACAACTACTACTATTACAAACAAAATGGTAAAGTGAAAAAATCAAAGAAAAGAAAATAGCCATAATTTTTGATTATAAACAGAACACCCCCTTAACAATTAAGCTAAGGGGATGTTTTTATTAAATATTTAAAATCTTATTTTAAGATAGCTAATGGTTGGGTACTTTTCCATTTTCCTCTAGTAAAATCTGGAAAAGCCTGTGGTGCTCCACCTTGAGCTACCGAGTTTTCACTTAAAGGTCCAACAGCACTCCAATGGCAACCTTCATAAACATTTTGGTCGAGCGGAGTTCCTTCTCGTAAGCATTCTACAACTCTATAAAGCATCATAAAGTCCATACCGCCATGGCCTCCCATTTTTTTAGACAATTCTCCTAAACGAACATATAATGGGTGCTCATATTTTTCATATATTTTTGCTAGTTGATCTCCTTGAGCCCAACTATGATGATCTTTGGTAACACCTTCAACTCCACCCTCTAAAGCAACACGCGTTGGAAAACCAGCTAACGTGCCTTTGGTTCCTTGTACTAAATTATGACGAGAATATGGTCTAGGACTTGTTTCATCCCATTGTATCATAATAGTTCGTCCTAAAGCTGTTTTAATAATGGATGTATTCATATCTCCACCTTTATAATCTAGCTTATTCCATTTATGATCTTCAGGGTAATTTTTATCTGCATAAGCTTTTCTACCTAATGCTGGTGTTGAAAACGATACTAGACTGCTAAAATTATCTTCACCCCTAGCCAAATTCATATACTGAGCCACAGGGCCTAAACCATGTGTTGGATATAAATTACCATTTCTATGTGCATAATGTGGTGTTCTCCATGAGCCTGTACCTCTTTTTTGATTATTCATTTGCCCTCTCAATTCATGAATATATGCCGCTTCAGCGTGTAAAAGGTCTCCAATAACTCCTTTTCTACACATGTTTAAATATAAAAGTTCTTCCCTACCATAATTAACATTCTCCAGCATCATACAGTGCTTTTTGGTCTGTTCGGAAGTAATGACAATATCCCACATTTCTTCTAAAGTAAGAGCAATTGGCACTTCAACAAATGCATGCGCTCCTTTTTTCATAGCTTCAATAGCCATAGGCGCATGATTCTTCCAATTTGTCGCAACAAAAACCGCATCTGGTTTTACTTCATCCAACATTGTTCTCCAATTATCTTCTGCACCATGATAAAGTGCTATTTTTTTATGGCGCTTTCCTTTTCCTATTTCGGCACATCTATCGGCAGATCGCTTAGCTAAATCTTCATATAAATCGCTAATAGCTACTATTTCTGTTCCTTCAATTGAAGCTAATTGTCTTGCATGTCCTGTACCACGAGCACCAACACCTATTACAGCAATACGTACTTTATCTAATTTTGGAGCAGAGAAATCTCCCATATATTGACCAGTATGATCAAAAATTGGACTATTCTTTCCATATGTTGGCAACATCCCTCCTAGGGTTAAAGCAGCTCCAGAAAGCGATGCTTTTTTAATAAAATTTCTTCTGTCTAAATTTTTCATTTAATGTGGATTTATTTGATAAAAAATGTGCTCTCTAAAATCAACTTATTTTACTACACTCAAAATTCATTTAAGTAAATTTTAACGCAGGCTTTATAAGTCAATTATTGTATTAATAACGATTAAATATTGAAATGGTATTACTGAAACAAACACTATTTCACAATAACCAATTATTAAGTTATAAACTTAATCAATTTTAAACAGTTATCACAAATACTTTTTTGACAAATTCTAATACTTATTGTTTGTAGTTTCTCAAATATTTTATAATTCAATAAAGCCTAATCATTTACAACTATTTTATTATCAAATAGTTAAATTCAAATATTTTTTTGGCACGCTGTTTGTAAATAGTAAATTAATCACATTAAAATTTACACTTATGAAAAAAATAATATTCATTTTAGCTGGTTTTGTTCTTATTGGATTTACCGCTAATGCAGCCACAACCAATTTAGATAACAATGCAACATCAATTTACAATAGAGGCTATGGTAATTCTTTCATATTTGTAGAAAATAATATAGAATTTTCAGTATTCCCAGATGGTCAATTCGATTTTAATATGTTACGTAATAATTCACGTTTAAATGTTTCAATTGGTTCGCCACATGTAAATATTAGTTTTAATTCTGGTTACGATTATAATGCTTATGTACAATATGATGAATATGGTGCTATTATTCAAATAGAAAACATCCCTATTTATTATGATTATTATGGGCGTATTACCCAAGCAGGAAACGTAAATATTCGTTATAACAATAACGGTTATGTTTCAAGAGTTGGTGGTTTATATGTAAATTACGATAGATATAATAGATACACACATTGTTCTGGATTTATAAATGTTTTTAACAGACATTATGTTTACAGACCTTGGCACAGGTATTACAGCGCGCCATCTTACGATTATTGCGTAGTTTATAACAGACCTTACAGACAATATTATAACCCTATTCGTTATACTTATAATAGACCATTTTACAATAATTATAGAGTTAAATCTGCTGTAGCTACAAGACGTGGATATAGCGTATCTAGAAATAGAAGTTATGCTACTGTAAATAGAAGTACACGAAATAAAACACAAATAAACAGAACTGCTCAATCTAAAAGACGTATTGCACAAACAAACCCTAGTAGACGTAATAGCCCTGTAAATAATAGAAGTACTCGAACAAATTCGGATAGAGTTAATACAACGTCTTCAAGACGAGAAAACACAAAAACGAATTCTCCTTCTAGAAATAATACACGCATAAATGATACTAAAAGCTCTAGAAGAAACGTTACTACAACAACAAGACCGAGCAGTAACAATACTAGAACACAATCTGTAACCCGAAATAGAAATACTTCGGTTACTCAAAAACCAAGAAGTGCAAATACACGTACATATAATAAAAGTAATAATACACCTAGAAAAGCACAAACTGTAGCAAGAAACTCTACACAACAACGTAAGTCTAGAACGACTCAAAGAGTTACTTCAAGACCTACTCAAAGCAAGTCGAGAACTATTCAAAGAACAGCATCGAGACCTTCGCAAAGTAAATCTAGAGCAACATAAAGCAAAAGAAGCTCTTCTAGTAATAACAATACAAGATCGACTACAAGAAGAAGATCTTAACCGTTTTGGTTGGTTAGTTGGAAAGCCCTGCGAAAAGTTTGCCTCAAAGCAAATTCGTGGGGTTTTCTCTTTTATATTATTTTCTTTTAATCATTTTATCTATTAGCAAGGAAACATCTTCTGAAAACTTAAACTTATAAATAACAAAAGCATAAATGATAGATAGTAAAATTGACTTTAAACCTATATTAATAATGGGATGAAACGAAAAGTCCCAGAAGTAGAATAGTAAAATCAAAGTGAGAATAAACACCCCTATTCTAAATGAATTTTTATTAAAAGGAAGTATTTTAAATTTTCTATACACAAAAAATAGTTTTAAAGTATTGTACATAAAAATTGCTAAAAACGTGGCTAAAGCAGCTCCATTTATACCATATAAAGGAATAAAAACCATATTTAGCACAATCATAATCAATACTAATATAACACCAAAAAACAGCACCATTCTATAATAATCGCTATTAAATAAAATAGCATTATTGCTACCTAAAACAGCATCGTATAACTTAGCTGTACTAATAATTAATACGACAAAAAGCCCACCGTTAAATTCTTCAGGTATTAAAAAATACAATTCATTAATATTCAAAATAATTAATAGAAATATAAAACCACCAATTATAAATAAATTAAGAGCACTTTTTTTATAAAGATCATCTAAAGCAACAAAATCTTTTTCATTTAAATATTTTGCTGATAATGGCATTAATATTTGATGCATTGCTCGTTGAGGAACCGCTATTACTGCAGCAATAAAAATAGCTACATTGTAATAGGCAATTTCTTTAATAGGTATATAATAACCAAGCATTACTTTATCGACATCTAAAAGGATAGTGGCAATAGAACCAGCGATTATTATTAAAATAGAATATTTTAGAATAGCACTTAAATTATTTACCTTTTTAAAGGTTATTACTGGCAGTTTTATACTAAAAGCATACACTTTCATTATTAGCATTCTTAACACATAAACAACCACTAATCCAAGCATAAAACACTCTACATCAATAGTTTTTAAATATAAAAGTAATAAAAGTACCATAGCACCAACTCTATGGAACACCTCTTTCATAAAATTTCCAAAAACGGTTTGCATATGTACTTTTGCCCAAGCAAAAAAGACTTCAAAATAAGCCAACGCTACAGCTATAATAATTGTATGCCATAAATAATCTTTGATAATATAGTTTTCATTTTCAGAAGTTAAAAATGCACCTATAGTTTGATGCCCAAAATAAATAGCTAAGACCGTTGGAATTATAAGTGTTAGAGGCAAAAATAACATAAGGGTTGAAAAACTATTTAAAGACACTCTTGTTTTAAACGTTGAATAAAACTTAACTAAGGTATTATGTACTCCAAAAGCCATAACTGGCATTATAACATAAGCTAAAGACAGCATATACCCTACCATACCATAATAATCGTCGCTAAGAAAATTGGTGTAAAGAAATAAGGTGTTAATAGCTCCTATAAAAAAACCTATATAAGTAGATATTACATTTTTTAAAGACTGTGTTGCTACTATTCCCATTAAATTAATTTAGATAAGGATTCTGTTAGTTTTTTTCTACTATACTTTTGTAAACCAATAGCATGAGACTGCAAGGTTTTATCTTGAAATGCTTTATAATGAATTAATATAGTCTTTTTTAAAGACTCGTAATCATCGTAATTAAAATAATTACCTGTGTTTGTTTCCTTTATTATTTTTTCAACATCAGACCCTTTTGGTCCTAAAGCAATAATTGGTCTGCTTGAAACCATATATTCAAATAACTTACCTGGGATAATACACTTTGCTTCTTCGGAATCTATCTCAATCAACAACAATACTTGTGATTTTTTTTGGTACACAATTGATTCATTATGCGATATATACCCTACATTATTTATATAATCACTTAAATTTATTTTTTTTATCGATTCAAGAACATTTTCGCTAACAGCACCAACAAAATTCAATTGAAAATCTTTAGCAAAATCATCATATTCTAACACCAAATCACTTAATACTTTCCATAAAACCTTAGGGTTTCTTTTAGATAGTAAAGATCCAATATGAGAGATAGTAAATTTAGAATCGAGTTCAATTTTATTTACAGCTTCATAATCGTAACCATTCGTTATAACTTCAATTGGTTTTGTTGTGATTGCTTCAAATTCTTTTTTAGTTACAGAACTTGTAACTAGTATTTGATCTACAGCATTTAAAACTTGTTGTTCTAGCGATTTATGTTTTTGTTGAGAGTTTTTAGTTAATTTCAATTGTTTGTGATAACCAATAGTTGTCCAAGGATCTCTAAAATCAGCAATCCACTTCACTCCTAGTTTCTCTTTTATCTGTAAACCAATAAGGTGTAAACTATGTGGTGGCCCCGTAGTTATAATTGTATCTATATTATTTTCCGAAATGTATTTTGAAAGATACGATACCGAAGGTTTTACCCAACTTTTCCGAGCATCAGGAATAAAATAGTTTCCTCTAATATATAACATTACTTTTTCAATAAAGCTTTGACTGCTTTTATCTGAAATAATACCTTTACTAATGGTTTTTGATGATTTTTTTGAAAATAACCCCGCTATTTTATAAGGTTCTTTTATAGGTTGCTTTAAAATCGTTAATTTATCTGAAACTTGAGAAACTAAACTCTCATCAACCAAAGGATAATTAGGGTTTTCAGGAATGTAAACAATGGGTTCAATACCAAATTCAGGTAAATATTTAACAAATTTCAACCAACGCTGCACTCCTGGACCTCCCGCAGGTGGCCAATAATACGTTATAATGAGTGCTTTTATTTTTGCCATTTTTGTCATTCCCTCGAAGGAGGGAATCCATTATTAATTTAGCTTCAATTTTAAAGATTCCTGCCTTTGCAGGAATGACAACTATTTCTTTTTAAATTTATAGAACAATCCACCAAAAAATAGCAATCCAAAAATAATAGAGCTTCCTAGTGCAATACTGCTACCTGTTTTAACAACATCAGGGTCAAACTTAAATTCTATAACATGCTTTCCTGCAGGAATTTCCATTCCTCTTAAAGTGTAATTAACTCGAATGTGAGTTGCCTCCACGCCATCAATTAATGTTTTCCAACCATTGCCATAATACACTTCAGAAAAGACTGCAAAACCTTTGTTTACATTGTCAGATTGATATTTTAAATAGTTCTGTTTGTTTTCAACTAATTTAATTGAAGCCAGAGAATCTACAGCAAATTGACCGCCATAAGCCTTTTGTTTAGTTAGACGAGGCACTGTATATACTGCCTTGTTTTTATTATCTAAACTATCTAAAGCTTGAATTTCTTCATTAGCAGAATTGACTTTCTGTAATTCTTTTACAAACCACACATTTCCATTAGCACCTTCATTAGTATAAGGAAACACATGTCCTTCTTTATCTTCTGCTATAATATATTTAGTATTAAACATATTAAGTACATTAGTATTAACATTAGAGATATAAAAATCGAAGACCTCTCTATAGCGTTTTAATTCCGCAGCATTATAACCATTTAAAGAATTGTGATAATAAGAAGGTTTTGAGGGGCCTGAAACTAAATCGTAAACCCTAAAATATGATTTATCTTTTAATATTTCTTTGTCAGCCGCATTAGCCTGAAATGGCTTATTCACTTTAATTGCTGACACAAAATCATCATTACTTACATAACGTTTGTCAACACCCACTAAATCAAAAAGAATTAGCGCACCAAAGGCAATCATTACCCATTTTTCTTTTAGTTTTTCTTTTAAAAACATAAAAATAACACCCGCAGAAAGTAGCACTAAAATTAACGTACGTATAGTATCTTCCACAAAAATAGTAACTCTATCTGCTTTAATAGCATCAACAAATTCCTGTCCATAACTTTGCCTATAACTACCATCGCTTGCTCCAACAAAATCAAACAAAGACGATCTAAACAATAAAAAAACAATTGCTATACCTCCAGTAATTAACGTAGTGTACTTTAAAGCTTTTAGTTTTTCTTCTTTCTTTTCAAAATCATTAAATAACCTAACAAGTCCAAAAATTGCCAATACAGGAATACATAACTCCAAAATAACTTGAATTGAACTAACCGCTCTAAACTTGTTATACAAAGGCACATAATCAATAAAGAAATTCGTCAAAAAACCTAAGTTCTTTCCATACGACAATAATAATGACAATAGGGTTCCACCAACTAACCACCATTTTAAACGTCCTTTTATTAAAAATAGAGCAAACACAAATAAAAACAAAACAACAGCTCCAATGTACGCAGGTGCTTCCACACCAGGTTGATTACCCCAATATGTTGGTGAGTCTTCCGATCGAGCTAATTTATATGTTTCAGAATCTTTACCTACATTTTCAATTGACCCTCCTCCCATAAATCTTGGAATAAAAAGATTGAATGTTTCAAGTATCCCATAGCTATAAGCTGTAATATAACTTCTATCCAACCCAGAAGTCAAATCTTTTGGAGAACCATCTACATTTATTGTCAATTCACTTTTCCCACGGGTACTTTCCTTTACATATTCTTGAGTTGCCATAACACCAGTAGCGTTCAAACCTATGGAAAGTATAACTGCTAACACCAAAACACCTACTGATTTAAAATAGTGTGGTAACGCCTTTTTCTTATAAGCATCAATTAAATATGCAACTCCAAGAACTATAACCAATAATAACAAATAATAGGTCATTTGAAAATGGTTTGCGACAATCTCTAATCCCATTGCCACCACAGTAAGCATAAATCCAGCAATGTATTTCCTTTGAAATGTGAGCAAAATACCACTAAGTACCAGTGGCATATAAGCAATGGCATGAGCTTTACTATTATGACCAACGCCCAAAATAATTATTAAATAGGTTGAAAACCCAAAAGCTAAAGCACCAAGTGCAGCAAGTTTAAAATCTACTTTTAAAACAATTAACAGAATATAAAACCCTAGTAAGTAAAGAAATAAATAATCAGCAGGTCGAGGTAAAAACCGCAATGCTAAATCTAACTTTTTAATATAATTATACGGATATTTTGCACCTAATTGATACGTTGGCATACCTGCAAAAGCACCGTTAGTCCAATAGGTTTCCTCTCCAGTTTCTAATCTAAAGTCTTTTTGTTGCTTAGACATTCCGATATATTGTTTAATATCGTTTTGAAATATTTTTTTTCCTTGTAAAACCGGACTAAAATAAGCTAAAGAAATAATTACAAAACCTACAAGAATTAATAGGTGAGGTAGTAGTTTTTTAAATGAAAATTGCATGAAAATGTTTTAAAAACAATGATTGTGAAAATTAATCATATTTTTTGAGATTTACAGCACAAAAAATATGCAAACTCAAATTATAAAATTTTCGTCTAAGCGAGAATAACAAAATATACTTACTCTATTTCTTCGTAATCAACATAATCACCAACGTCTTTATTTGAAGTTTTGGTGTTTGGTATTTTATCTATAGTAATCTCCCCTTCTTTTTTAGGTTTATCTTGAGGTCTATTCCTTTGAAACTGTCCAAATTGGTCACCAAAACGTTGCTCCGCTTTTTTGGCAACAAATTTCAAAAGAAAAGGCGCAAACAAGCGTGCTAAAATTTTAACTCCAAAATAAATTAACATAATGATTAGTATCGTTCTAATCACTCCTACGACAGATGCATGCTGTAACATAAAAAAAATATTTTAAACAAAAATACAATTCTAAACACTTAAAAAACGTTCAAAAATGATAAAAAAAGTATAAAATATCTATATTTGGTAACCCTTATACTATTTGTAAATAAAAGTGTATTATGAATTTATTCTTAGAAATAATATAAAACCTTCATTATGAACCCAATCAAATCTACCTTACTAATTACGCTATGCTTAATTTCAACATACAGTTTTAGCCAATACACAGATGTTATAAACTCTAATAGACCAGGTACATCGCGTAGTGCCTTTTCTGTAGGAACTAATGTTGCACAATTTGAAGTTGGCCCATACATAGTAAACGAAGAAAGAACTCCAGCTACCGCCTATGAAATTTCTGGGTTTGGTGTTGATTTTGCCGCACGATATGGTTTATTGTTTGAAGAACTTGAATTAAATATTGAAGGTTCTTTTCAAAGTGATACAAAAACGTATTTATCAAACATATCTGCCGAAGACGAGCGTGCAAATTTTAGAAGTATTACACTTGGCGCGAAATATTTAGTATATGATCCCTATAAAAATTCTGAAGAAGATAAACCAAACCTATATAGTTGGAAAGCTAATCATAGGTTTAAATGGAGCTCATTAATACCAGCAGTATCAGTTTATTTAGGTGCTAATTACGACACAAAAAACAACCCCTATACCGCTCCAGGCATTGAAGGGTTTAGTCCAAAAGTAATGATTGCCACTCAAAACAATTTTGCTGGTGGCTGGGTTATGGTTTTAAATTTAATTAAAGATAGAATTGGCACAAATCAATCAGATTTTCAATACATACTAACTTTAACACATTCTTTTAACCCGAAATGGGTTATTTTTGGAGAAACTCAAGGTATAAAAAGCGATTTTTATGCTGACAACCTTTTTAGGTTTGGAGGTGCTTACCTATTGGGTAAAGATTTTCAACTCGACACAGCCTTAACATTTAACACAAAAGATACGCCATCGGTTTTTGGAATTAACTTTGGTGCTTCATACCGATTAGATTTTCATAAGGATAAAGAGATTGATAATGGCAATTCGGCAGAAGACGAATTAGAAAGAAAAAGTAGAGGTCGTAAAAAGAAAAAAACTGAAAACGCAGAACCTACCAAAAAGCAAAAAAGAAAAGATACAGAATTTTGATAACAACTAAACTATCAAAATTTATCGTTTTTATATGATTACACTAAAAGAAGTAAATACAAAAAAAGACTTAAAAGCATTCGTAAAGTTTCCTTTTAAGCTATATAAAAATTCGAAATATTGGGTTCCTCCCATTATTAATCAAGAAATTAAAACATTTAACAAAAAAGAAAATCCTGTTTTTAATGACGCTGAGGCTACTTTATTTTTGGCTTACAAGAATAATGAAGTTGTTGGCAGAATTGCCGCTATTATTAATTGGCTTGAAGTAAAAAATCAAAATCAACGAAAAATGCGCTTTGGGTGGTTTGATGTAATAGATGATATAGAAGCATCTAAAACACTATTAAACAAAGTTTTAGAGATTGGAAATAAAAATAATTTGGAATTTATTGAAGGCCCTGTTGGATTTTCTAACTTAGACAAAGTTGGTGTTTTAACTTATGGCTTCGATCATATTGGCACCATGATTACTTGGTATAATCATCCATACTACGCTTCTCATTTTGAACAATTGGGATACGTTGTTGAAAAACAATATTTAGAAAACAAGCATGCTTTTAAAGATATAAAGCGAGAAAGTTTTTTTAGAATTCAAGAGATAATTAAAAAACGCTACAACTTAAAGGCTTTATATTTTACAAAGACTAAGGAGGTAATGCCTTATGCAAATAGAATGTTTGATTTATTTAATGAAAGTTATTCGTCGTTATCTTCGTTTGTTGCTATAACAGACATTCAAAAAGAATATTTTAAAAAGAAATTTTTAAGTTTTATAAATCCTGAATATATAAAGTTTGTTGTTGATGAAAATGATGCTTTAGTTGCTTTTGGTATTGTAATGCCTTCTTATGCTGAAGCTTTGCAGAAAATGAACGGTAAACTGTTTCCGTTTGGCATTAAACATCTACTACACGCTAAAAAACATAGCAAAAAAACTATATTCTATTTAATAGGCGTACATCCTGAATATCAAAACAAAGGAGTTCATGCTGTAATATTCAATGAATTTTACAATACGTTTAGCAAAAAAGGAATTACTGAATGTATTAGAACACCAGAACTAGCAGACAATACAGCTATTAGCAAGATTTGGAAAAACTTCAATCCCGTAACTCATAAAAAACGCTGTACGTTTAGAAAAGATATTGCTTAAAAAAGATTAATAGATCGCTACGCATATAGACACTAGAACCAAGATGTTAAAAAAAATAAAAATCCGATTCTTTTGAGAATCGGATTTTTTATATTGATGTTGATTTCGACTACGCTCAATCAACAACGTTTTTTTTTATAACTACTCCCCCATTGCAGCCATTACTGCAGCAGATAAACGTTTATATGTTCCATTTTCTAGTCGATCTCTAATAGCATCAAAAGCATCTAAGGTTTCAGATACATCCTGCAGTGTATGGGTTGCCGTAGGAATCATTCGCAATAAAATTAATCCTTTTGGTATTACAGGATACACAACAATAGAACAGAAAATACCATAGTTTTCACGTAAATCTCTTACTAAAGCCATCGCTTCTGGAATGCTTCCTTTTAAATATACTGGTGTTACACAACTTTGCGTTGTACCAATATCAAAACCACGTGCTTTTAATCCAGATTGTAAAGCATCAACAATGGTCCAAAGGTTTTGCTTTAATTCTGGCATTGTTCTTAACATATCTAAACGCTTTAACGCACCAACTACAAGTTGCATTTGTAATGATTTAGCAAACATTTGAGATCGTAAATTATATTTCAAATAATCAACAATCTCTTGGTCGGCAGCTATAAAAGCCCCTGTACTTGCCATAGATTTAGCGAAAGTTGCAAAATACACATCAATATCGTCTTGTACACCTTGCTCCTCACCTGCGCCAGCTCCTGTTGCTCCCAAAGTTCCGAAACCATGAGCGTCATCAACAAAAAGTCTAAAATTAAATTTCTCTTTCAGCGCTGCAATTTCTTTTAAACGCCCTTGTTCACCACGCATACCAAACACCCCTTCAGAGATAACTAAAATACCACCTCCAGTTTGTTCAGCCATTTTAGTAGCGCGTTCTAAGTTTTTTTCTAAACTTTTAACATCGTTGTGTTTATATGTAAAACGCTTACCCATATGCAAACGAACACCATCTATAATACAGGCGTGTGCATCAACATCGTAAACAATAATATCATCTTTAGACACTAAAGCATCAATTGTTGACACCATACCTTGATAACCAAAATTTAAAAGATATGCCGCTTCCTTTTTTACAAATGCAGCAAGTTCATTCTGCAATTTCTCATGTAAATCGGTATGACCTGACATCATTCTTGCTCCCATTGGATATGCAGAACCATAATCGACTGCAGCTTGAGCATCAACTTTACGAACTTCTGGATGATTTGCTAATCCTAAATAATCATTAATACTCCAAGTAATAACATCCTTTCCTTGAAATTTCATTCGGTTAGAAATCTCTCCCTCTAATTTTGGAAACACAAAATACCCTTCGGCTTGAGAAGCCCATTTACCTAAAGGTCCTTTATCTTTGTAAATCTTTTCAAATAAGTCTTTCATTTAATCTTATTGCTATCAAAAAACAAACATGCCCATCATTTAAAATGCTAAACACGAAAATTCCAGTTCTTTGGTTAATTCTTGCAAAATTAATTATTTATATGGTTTGAACATAATTTTTTTCCATTCAATTATAGACAAAATAAAAAAGAGCATTTCTTTTTAAAAAATGCTCTTTTTTAAAGTGATTTATGAGTATTATTTTATGTATTGAATCGTTTCTACTGATACTTCGTTTACGCTATCAAAGAACCCTTGTTCATTCATCCATTTATCGCAATAAATCTTACTCATATAGCGCGATCCATGGTCTGGGAACATGATTACAATATTATCATTTTCCGAAAACTCACCTTGTTCTTCTAATTGCATAACTGCCTGCATTGCAGCACCAGATGTATAGCCTACAAACAAACCTTCTGTTCGTGCTATTAACCTAGCTGTATGTGCACTTTCTTCGTCCGTAACTTTAATAAACTCATCAATAACATCAAAATCTGTCGCTGATGGGATTAAGTTTTTACCAAGACCTTCTATTCTGTATGGATAAATTTCTTTTTCGTCGAACTCTCTAGTTTCGTGGTATTTTTTAATTACAGAACCAAAAGCATCAACGCCAATAATTTTAATGTTTGGATTTTGCTCTTTTAAATACTTGGCTGCTCCAGATATTGTACCTCCTGTACCACTACAAGCTACTAAATGTGTAATTTCCCCTTCTGTTTGATCCCATATTTCAGGGCCAGTAGATTTATAATGTGCATCAATATTTAATTCGTTAAAATACTGATTAATATATATTGAGCCTTTAATTTCGTCGTGTAAACGCTTTGCTACTTGGTAATACGATCTAGGGTCGTTTGCACTAACATGCGCTGGACAAACATACACCTTAGCTCCCATAGTTTTTAGCATATCTATTTTATCTGCTGAAGATTTAGAACTTACCGCTAAAACACAATTATACCCTTTAATAATGCTAACCATGGCAATACTAAACCCTGTATTACCAGAGGTAGTTTCTATAATAGTGTCACCTGGTTTTAAAATACCACGTTTTTCTGCTTGTTCTATAATATAAAGTGCTACTCTATCTTTTGAAGAATGTCCTGGATTAAAGGCTTCTACTTTTGCAAAAAAGTTACCTTTAAATTTTGAGGCTATTTTATTAAGTCTAATAAGCGGTGTTCTGCCTACTAAGTCTAATACATTGTCAAAAACCTGTTTTTTGTGTTTCATAAATGCTTTTTATAAGCTATTGTAATATTACTAAAAATATGTATAACTTAAAACCTCGCAAAAATAAACATTTTTTTTGTACTATGCACGAATACCTTCTAAATCTAGTAAAAAAGCATACTCTAATGCGACTTCTTTTAAACTTTCAAAACGCCCTGAAGCACCTCCATGACCAGAATCCATATCTGTATGAAGTAATAATGTATTAGTATCTGTTTTTAATTCTCGAAGTTTTGCTACCCATTTTGCTGGTTCCCAGTATTGCACTTGCGAATCATGCAACCCTGTAGTTACTAACATATTTGGGTAATGTTTTGCTTCAACATTATCGTAAGGCGAATAAGATTTCATATAATCGTAATATTCTTTTTCGTTTGGATTCCCCCATTCGTCATACTCTCCAGTGGTTAATGGAATAGTATCGTCTAACATTGTTGTTACCACATCTACAAACGGAACTGCGGCTAAAATTCCGTTATATAATTCCGAATTCATATTAATAATAGCCCCCATTAACAAGCCTCCAGCAGACCCGCCGTAAGCATATAAATGCTTGTTTGACGTGTATTTTTGATTAATTAAATACTTTGAAGCATCAATAAAATCGTAAAACGTATTCCTTTTAGTAAGTAATTTTCCGCTTTCATACCAATCTCTTCCCAAATATTCACTACCACGTATATGTGCAATAGCGTAAATAAAACCTCTATCTAATAAGCTTAAGCGAATGGTTGAAAAAGAAGGATCGATAGTCGAACCATAAGACCCATAGGCGTATTGCAACAATGGGTTGCTTCCATCTAATTTTATTCCTTTTTTATACACTAATGAAATTGGCACTTTTACACCATCTCTAGCTGTTGCCCAAATACGCTCTGAAACATAATTAGCCTTATTAAATTTTCCTCCAAGAACTTCTTGTTCTTTTTTAATCTCACTTTTCTTGGTTTTAAGGTTATAATCGATAACCGAACTTGGTGTTGCTAACGAGTTAAAACCGTACCGCAAAACATCACTATTAAAATCTGGATTATTACCAATATAAGCTGTATAGGTTTCAGAATTAAAAGGCAAATAATAATCTTCGGTACCTTCCCAACTTATAATACGCAGTTTATTTAAACCATTTTCGCGTTCGTTAACCACTAAATAATCTTTAAAAATTTCTATATCTTCAAGTAGCACATTATTTCTATGCGGAATAACATCTTTCCAATGCTCTTTTTCTGTTGAATTTTGATTGGTTTTTAAAAGCTTAAAATTAGTAGCGTTATCGCAGTTTGAAATGATATAAAACGAGTCTTTATAATGCGCTATATTATATTCTAAATCACGGGTTCTTTTTTGAAATATTTTAAACGTTCCGTCGGGTGAGTCAGCATTTAAAATCCTATATTCAGAACTCAACGTACTTGACGACCCTATAATAATATATTTTTTAGATTTTGATTTATATACAAACGTGTTAAACGTTTCATCGGTTTCATGAAACACTTCAGAATCTGTTTCGCTATTAGTATGTAATTTGTGTTTAAAAACCTTGTGAGATCGCAAGGTAATTTCATCCTTCATTGAATAAAACAACGTTTTGTTATCATTAGCCCAAGTCGCACTTCCTGTTGTGTTTTTAATTTTATCGGAATACACTTCACCTGTAATTAAATTTTTAATTTGAATGGTGTATTGCCTCCTACTTACGGTATCTACAGAAAAACTCGCCAACGTATTATCTGGACTAATTGAAATACCTCCAAGATTAAAATAAGCATGGTTTTTAGCCATTTCATTACAATCAAACAATACTTCTTCGTCTGCATCTAAATGCTCTTTTTTTCGAAGGTAAACAGGATAATCCATTCCTTTTTCATAACGCGATATGTACCAATAGCCATTAAGCTTATACGGAACAGAAGAATCATCTTCCTTAATCCTAGATTTCATTTCTTCAAAAAGGTTTTTCTGAAATGCTTCGGTATGCTGCATTATATGCTTGGTGTACTTGTTTTCAAGATTTAAATAATCTATAACCTCTTTGTTGTCTCTATCCTTTAACCAGTAGTAGTTATCAATTCTAACATCGTTATGAATACTAAGTTTTTTATCCTTTTTAGTTGCAACTGGAGGCTGAATTATTGTTTTCAATGAAGATGAATTTATTCTTAAATTAAGGGTTCAAAAATAGAAAAATTAAATAGTTTTGCACTGAAATAATCAATTTATAAAATTATGTTTGGAGATATGATGAATATGATGGGAAAACTTAAAGAAACCCAGAAAAAAGTTGAAGCCACTAAAAAGCGATTAGATACTGTTTTGGTTGATGAAGCTAGTAATGATAATAAACTTAAAGTGACACTTACTGCCAATAGAACGATTAAATCTATTGAAATAGCCGATGATTTATTAGAAGATAAAGATCAACTTGAAGATTACCTTATTTTAACGTTGAATAAGGCCATTGAAAAAGCTACTGCTGTAAATGAAGCTGAATTAGCTGCGGTTGCTAAAGAAGGAATGCCGAATATTCCTGGGATGGATATGTTTAAATAGTTGTTAGTTGAAATTATAAATTTTTAAGTAGAGTTAATAGCTTATCATGCATTTCATTTGTATAATCTAAATGGGTTACCATTCTTAATTTTCCGCCTCCCATACCAATAATATAAACGTTTTTATTAGCTAGAGATTTCACAAATGCAGTTTCATCAATACCGTTGTTTAATTCAAAAATTACAATATTAGTTTCAATAGATTCTACAGTTTTTATAATTGATAATTTTGTTAACTCCTTGCCTATTTCTTTAGCTTTTTTATGATCTTCTTGTAATCTTTCAATATTATTATCTAAAGCATATAAACCTGCCGCAGCTAAATACCCTACTTGTCGCATACCACCACCAAGAATTTTTCTAATTCTTATAGCATTACTCATAATAGCGTTATCCCCAATTAAAACCGAGCCTATAGGGCAACCTAAGCCTTTACTTAAGCACACCGAGATAGTATCGAACACATCGCCATATTGCTTTGGTGTTTCATTTTTTGCAACCAAGGCATGCCACAAGCGCGCACCATCTAAATGAAATCCGAGTTTATTATTATCACAAATTTTTCTAATTTTTCTAATTTCGTTAAAATCCCAACACGCACCACCTCCTTTATTGGTTGTGTTTTCTATTTCAACTAAAGATGTTAACGGACTATGATAAAAATCGGGCGGATTAATAGCTTCTAAAACTTGATTTGCTGTAAACATACCACGATTGCCATCTATTAATTTGCAAGACACGCCACTATTAAACGATGCGCCTCCACCTTCGTAATTATAAATATGAGCGTATTTGTCACAAATTACTTGATCACCAGGGTTAGTATGTAATTTTAAGGCAGCTTGATTTGCCATACTACCTGTTGGAAAAAATAGTGCTTTTTCTTTTCCAAACATGGCGGCTATACGCTCTTCTAAAATATTTACTGTTGGGTCTTCTTTATACACATCATCACCAACATTGGCTTGCGTCATGCCATCTAGCATCTCTTTTGTTGGTTTGGTTACTGTATCGCTTCTTAGGTCTATTATCATGCTACGCTATATTTAATCGTAAATCTATAAAATTCTATCAATATTAGTTTTCTTCTGAAAGTTTAAATCCTATTTTTGTTCAAAATATATTAAACACATGATTACATCCGATCAAATTAAAGATCTAAGCACCCGCCTTGACAAACTAAGGCACTATCTTTGACATAGATGCCAAACTTATAGAAATACAAAACGAAGAAGAGCAAACCTTCGATCCCAATTTCTGGAACGATTCTAAAGCTGCAGAAATAATTATGAAATCACTTCGTGTGAAAAAAAAATGGGTTGAAGACTATAATAGCTCAAAAACGGGTGTCGACGATTTAGAAATCCTCTATGAATTTTACAAAGAAGGCGAATACACTGCCGAGGAAGTCGAAGAACAATACAAAAAAGTAACCACACTTCTTGAAGACATAGAGTTTAAAAACATGCTTTCTGAAGAAGGCGATAGCCTTAGTGCTGTTTTACAAATTACTGCTGGTGCTGGAGGAACAGAAAGCTGTGATTGGGCAAGCATGCTTATGCGCATGTACCTAATGTATGCCGAAAAAAGTGGATTTAAAGTTAAAGAACTCAATTTCCAGGAAGGTGATGTTGCAGGTATAAAAACAGTTACTTTAGAGATAGAAGGCGATTTTGCTTTTGGATGGTTAAAAGGCGAGAATGGCGTACACCGTTTGGTGCGTATTTCTCCATTTGATAGTAATGCAAAGCGTCATACCAGTTTTGCGTCTGTTTATGTATATCCACTGGTTGATGATACTATAGAAATTGATATAAATCCTGCCGATATAGAGATTGTTACTGCGAGATCTAGTGGTGCTGGTGGGCAAAATGTTAATAAAGTTGAAACCAAAGTACAGTTAACACACAAGCCTACAGGTATTCAAATTTCATGTTCAGAAACGCGTTCACAACACGATAATAGAGCTAGGGCTATGCAAATGCTAAAGTCTCAACTCTATGAAATTGAGTTGCAAAAACAGCTCGCACAACGTGATGATATTGAAGCTGGTAAGATGAAAATTGAATGGGGAAGCCAAATTCGTAATTATGTCATGCACCCCTATAAATTGGTTAAAGATGTTCGTACAGCACACGAAACTGGTAATGTTGATGCTGTTATGGATGGTAATATTGATGCCTTCTTAAAATCGTATTTAATGATGATGGGACAAAAAGAGGAAGACACTAATGCTTTATAAGTTAAAATGAAAAAAATAGATACGATTATATTCGACCTTGGCGGGGTGCTAATTGACTGGAATCCTGAATACGTGTATTTAGATGTTTTTAATGGTGATCGAGAAAAAATGCAATGGTTTTTCGATAATATTTGTACGAGTGATTGGAACGAAAATCAAGATGCTGGTTACCCTATAGCAAAAGCTACAGAGGAGCGCATCGCACTATTTCCAGAATATAAAAATGAAATTGAAATGTTTTATGGTCGTTGGGTAGACATGTTAGGTGAAGCCATTGAAGGAACTGTTCAAATTCTTGAAAAGCTTATAAAAAATAACTCATACAAAGTTGTTGCACTTACAAACTGGAGTGCAGAAACTTTTCCTATTGCCTTAGAACGTTTCGAATTTTTACATTGGTTTGAAGGTATTATAGTTTCAGGTGAAGAAAAAACAAGAAAACCATTTGCTGAAATTTACAATCTTACTTTAGAGCGTTTCAATATTAAAGCCGAAAACGCCATATTTATTGACGACAATTTAAGAAATATTGAAGCTGCCAATAGTTTAGGAATAAATGGTATTCAATTTAAAAGCCCCAAACAACTCAACAGTCAATTAAAAACTTATAATATAAATTTATAATGATTACAATATATCATAATAGCAGATGTAGTAAATCGCGTTGCGGGCTAGATATTTTAGAACAATCTGGAAAACCTTTTGAAGTTGTTAAATATTTAGATGATTTACTTTCAAAAGAAGATCTAACAAACATAATAACCCTGCTTAAAATAAAGCCTATCGATTTAGTACGAAAAAACGAAACTATTTGGAAAACAAATTTTAAAGGTAAAACACTTAGCGATGAAGCAATAATTGAGGCTATGGTAAATAACCCAAAACTTATTGAAAGACCAATAGTTATAAACAAAAATAAAGCTATTATTGGTAGGCCGCCAGAATTAATTTTAGACATTATTTAAGCATTAACATTCACGTATTCTTTTTAACAAAGTTTTAACCCAAGACCGCTAAATCATAGGTTACTTTTGCTATTTAATTTTGCAAAAAACCATCATGAATAAGCTATTTATAGTAATTTTCACGTTTTCTACATCTTTTACTAATATTTATGCACAACCAAAGGCTACAAAAGCTTCAGCATTAGCTGGTATAGAAAAAGATGTTATAATTACTGGAAAGGTTTTAGATGAAGAAACCAAAGAACCACTAGAATATGCCACCATAGCTTTTTTCAACATAAAAGAAAATAAAATTACAACGGGAGGCATTACAGATATTAATGGAGATTTTAGTATTCCTGTTCCAAAGGGAATTTACAATATTACCATTGAATATATCTCTTTTAAAACACATACAATTTCAGATAAAATTATAACAAAAAATGAAAATCTAGGAACATTTTCATTGGCTCTCGATACAGAATCTTTAGACGAAGTTGAAATTATTGCAGAACGTACAACTGTAGAAATTAAACTAGATAAAAGAATATATAACGTAGGCAAAGACCTTACGGTTAATGGTGGTTCGGTGAGCGATGTTTTAGATAATGTCCCTTCTGTTTCTGTAGATGTTGAAGGCAATGTTGCTTTAAGAGGAAATGATAATGTACGCATTCTTATTAACGGTAAACCATCTGGTTTAGTTGGTTTAAACTCTACCGAAGCGTTAAGGCAATTGCCCGCTGAGTCTATTGAAAAAGTAGAAGTAATCACCTCCCCTTCTGCTCGTTACGAAGCTGAAGGAACAGCAGGAATTTTAAATATCATTTTACGTCGTAGTAAACTTCAAGGATTAAATGGTGCTGTTACAGCTAATGCAGGTTATCCTGATGCTGCTGGTATATCTGGTAATATAAACTACAGAACTGGCGATGTTAATTTTTTTAATACAACATCTTATGGCTATAGAGAAACCCCTGGATACTCGTATAATTTTACAAGATATAAAACTACTGGTAATTTTATAGATGAAAAAACAGATTGGATAAACGAAAGCAAAGGCGTAACAAGTAATATGGGCTTAGAGTGGTATGTAAATGAATCGTCTTCAATCACAACTTCATTAGTGTATAATGATAGAAGTGGTAATAGTGAATCTACTAGTAGAATTTTGCAATATGATGCTAATTTTAATTTAACTGGCGAAAACATTCGTATAAAGCCAGAACCAAGCGATTCAAAAACTATTCAATATGCATTAAACTATACCAAAAACTTTAAAACCAGTGGTCATAAATTTTCGTTCGATTTTCAATATGAAGATTCTGATCAAAACAAAGATGAATTTGTCAATCAAAATGGTATAGATTCCGAAATGGTTTTTACTAGAGAAGATGAGTCAAAAGTTTTATTACAAACTGACTATGTATTACCAATTGGAGAAAACAAACAATTTGAATTGGGCTATAGAGGCGATTTTAGCGATAAATCTACCGATTATGTTGTAGAGCTTTTTAACGAAAGCACTAATATCTTTGAAGTTGATAATAATTTAACCAACCTTTTTAATTATAGAATTTATTTAAATTCTGTGTACAGCCAGTTTGGAAGTAAAATAAATAAATTTTCCTACTTGTTAGGACTTCGCTTAGAGAATACTCAAATTACTATCGACCAACCAACATCTGGAGATTACGAAAAGAAAAACTTTACAGGATTATTTCCTACGCTTAATTTAAGTTATGAAATTAGCGACACTCAAAATATTACCTTAGGTTATAATAGAAGGCTTAGTAGACCAAGCGGATTTCACTTAAATCCTTTTCCCTCTAGATCTAGTTTAACTAATATTTTTCAGGGTAATCCAGATTTAAACCCTAGTTATTCTAACAAACTTGATTTAGGGTATTTAAACCGCTTTAGTAAATTCACTTTAAGTTCTTCATTATACTTTCAGCGTACAACAGACGAAAATGAATGGGTAAGTATTAATACAGGAAACACCGTAAATATTAATGGTGAAGATGTACCAGTAATAAGGCGAACACCTGTTAATGCAGGAACTAACGACAGATACGGATTCGAATTTAATTTAAATTATAGTCCATCAAAAAAGTGGCGGATTAATAGTGATTTTAATGTGTTTAAATCTATTACAGACGGTCAATATAATGGTGTCGATTTAAGCGCAAACAATGTAAGGTGGTATTTTAGGTTAAATAACAAATACACATTACCAGGAGCAATAGATTGGCAAACAAATATGGGATATAGAGGCCCAAGTGAAGATGCTCAAAACAAAAGAAAAGGCAATTTTTCTACAACTATGGCTTTTAGTAAAGATTTGTTTAAAGAAAAAGCCTCTATTGCCTTTAATGTTAATGATGTGCTCAACAGCAGTAAATTTAGAGGGGATGTAGATGCTGAAACCTTTTTTAGCTCTAGAGAAATTAGATTTAGAGGTGTACGCAGTTATAATTTATCATTCACCTATAGATTTAATCAGAAAAAGAAAATACAACGTGAAGGTCGTGGCGGCGGTGGCTTTGGTTTTGAAGGTTAATATATGTCTTAAAGACAAACAAAAAAAGGAAGCTAAATTAGCTTCCTTTTTTTGTTATCTATAAATTAAAGTTTAAGCTTGTCGCTTTGCTTTTTTCTCTGCTCTAATTTCTTTAAGTCTTTCAATTAAAGATCCTCCAATCCAATAAGGAATAACAAACGTTAATAAAAATATCATTAACCAAAAACCTATAGTTAATATGGTTAAAAACGCTAAAAATCCTAAATATTGGTCAAAATCAAACATAATAAAAGTGTCTTTTTAAAAATCTTATGCAAAGATAATGCAAAGCTATTTGTTATACAATATCAAATTAAAATTTATTAACAGTTCTTTTAACAGTTTTTATTCTAATCTAAATTAGGTTGAGGTGTCATTCTTAAATACGGTTTAACTTCTTTAAAACCTTTTGGAAATATCTCTGGAATATCTGCTGTAGCAACCGAAGGTACTACAACACAATCATCTCCATTATTCCAATTTGCAGGTGTTGCAACTTTATGATAAGCCGTTAATTGTAACGAATCAATAACTCGTAGCAATTCATCAAAATTCCTCCCCGTAGATGCAGGATATGTAATGGTTAGTTTAACTTTTTTATCTACGCCTATAACAAATACAGATCGAACAGTTAACTTACTATCGGCGTTTGGATGAATCATATCATATAACTCAGAAACATTTCTGTCTTCGTCAGCAATAATAGGGAAATTTACTGTAGTTTGTTGTGTTTCATTAATGTCTTTCACCCATCCGTTATGAGAATCTAAACCATCTACACTTAGTGCTACCACTTTAACGTTGCGTTTATCAAACTCTGCTTTATATTTCGCCACAGTACCTAATTCTGTTGTACAAACTGGTGTGTAATCTGCAGGATGAGAAAATAAAATACCCCAGCTATCGCCTAACCATTCATGAAAATTAATGGTACCTTCAGTAGATTGCGCATTAAAGTTTGGGGCTTCGTCTCCTAATCTAATTGTTGCCATTTTTTAATATTTTTAATTAATACTATTTAAAGTTTACAGATTTTTTTTAAACCTTGTTATGCAAAGTAATCTTTTTTAGAAACTAATCCTAAAAACCTAAAAAATCTTTTAAAAAGTAACAAAAATCATAAAATAAAACATCCCAAATAGGTTAACTTTGTAACTCAATTAAATTATGACTAACAATGGATTTTAGAATAGAAAAAGATACTATGGGCGAGGTAAAAGTACCTGCCAATAAACTTTGGGGAGCCCAAACAGAACGTTCAAGAAACAACTTTAAAATAGGTGCTTCGGCCTCTATGCCTTTAGAAATAATTTACGGATTTGCTTATCTTAAAAAAGCAGCGGCATATACAAATTGTGAGTTAGGTGTTTTACCTGTTGAAAAGCGTGATTTAATTGCACAAGTTTGTGATGAAATTTTAAAAGGCGAGCACGACAATCAGTTTCCATTAGTGATTTGGCAAACAGGTTCTGGCACGCAAAGTAATATGAATGTTAATGAAGTTATTGCCAATAGAGCACATCAATTAGCAGGAAAAACTATTGGAGAAGGTGAAAAAACAATTCAACCTAACGATGATGTAAATAAATCGCAATCTTCAAACGACACCTTCCCTACTGGTATGCACATAGCTGCATACAAAAAAGTAGTTGAAACTACTATCCCAGGTGTTAAACAATTACGAGATACATTAAATAAAAAAGCTGAAACATTTAATAATGTTGTAAAAATTGGTCGCACCCATTTAATGGATGCTACACCATTAACACTTGGGCAAGAACTTTCGGGCTATGTTGCACAGCTAGATCACGGTATTAAAGCTTTAGAAAATACCTTACCGCATTTAAGCGAGTTAGCTTTAGGCGGAACTGCTGTTGGCACAGGTTTAAACACACCAAATGGTTATAGTGAACTTGTAGCAAAATATATTGCAAACTTTACTAAGTTCCCTTTTATTACAGCACCTAATAAATTTGAAGCTCTAGCTGCACATGATGCCTTGGTAGAAACTCACGGCGCTTTAAAACAGTTGGCAGTATCTTTAAATAAAATTGCAAATGATGTACGTATGATGGCTTCTGGACCAAGAAGTGGCATTGGAGAAATTATAATTCCAGCGAATGAACCTGGAAGTTCTATAATGCCTGGAAAAGTAAACCCAACACAATGTGAAGCTTTAACAATGGTTTGTGCACAAGTTATGGGTAACGATGTTGCTATAGGTGTTGGCGGTATGCAAGGTCATTACGAATTAAATGTTTTTAAACCTGTTATGGCAGCCAACGTATTGCAATCTGCTCAATTAATTGGTGATGCTTGTGTAAGTTTTGAAAAAAATTGTGCCATAGGTATTGAGCCTAATACTGGTGTTATAAAGCAACTTTTAAACAATTCCTTAATGCTTGTTACTGCTTTAAATACTAAAATAGGATATTATAAAGCTGCTGAAATTGCAAATACTGCACATAAAAACGGTACAACTTTAAAAGAAGAAGCTATTAGGTTAGGTTATGTAACTGCTGAAGATTATGACGTTTGGGTTAAGCCTGAAGACATGGTTGGTAGCTTAAAATAATTGCTATAGCTTTTTATATAAAAAAACAGATAATATCTGTATTATCTGTTTTTTTTGGTTGGTTAGCTATCAATCCTTTTATATATTACACTTAAAAAGGAAATCAAGACAAATATATAATTTAACATAGCATTAATAATTAACAAATGTTAATTTCTGTTATTTTTTTTCTAATTCTACTTAATTGTACTGGTGTAATACCTAGATAAGCCGCTATATGATATTGAGAAATTATCTCATCAACATTCGGAATTTGTATACGTAATTCTAAATAACGAGCTTTTGCATCTAACGAAATTAATTCAACTAAACGTTTTTCATATTTCTCATAAACACCTTCTAAAGATCTAGAATACAAATCTTTAACTACTGAGTGTTTTTCTGTTAACTCAAGAAGTTTATAATAGTCAATTTCATAAATTTTACAATCTGAAAGTGTTTCAAAAACAAATCGTGAAGGTTTTCTCTTTATTAACGCCGTTAAAGAAGCGACAAAACTTGTTGGTAAATAAAAACTTTTATTAAACTCTTTTCCAGATTCTGTTCTTAAATAACAACGCATTGTTCCAGAAACTAACATGCAAACTTTTGTGGGCACTTCACCAAACTTTACGATTTGGGTCCCGGCTTTTATTCGTTTAAACTCAGTAACTTTTTTAATTTCTATAAAAACGTCTTCAGAAATTTTTGAAATAGAATTTAAAAATTCGAAATTTCTATTCATATATCATTATAAATTTACAATCCTATTAGTAATATGAATTATTGTAGCATCAAAAAAAGAGACACAAAAACCTCTTTTTGTTTATTTCTGTGCACCCAAAATAATACCTCTGTCCCATTATCAATCAATTCTTCTATAATTTGCAAATAAACTTGTTTAGAGGTGTCATTCTATTCCCATTTGTTTAGTTCTGTGTAAATATTATGCAGTAAAAACTATTGCTACCATCAAAATTATATAGTATGATTATAAGTTTTTAAAAATATATAAAATGAAGTGATTTAAACTTATTAATCAAATAAAAAGGGTTGCCGATATTTGCGTTGTGAAGCGTAAATTAATCAAAAACAACCCATTATGTACAGTGTACTAGACAAAGATACAATAGAAATGGAAATAGTTCCACTTATACCAAAAACAAAACGAGGCTTTCCACCAACAGTTCCGTT
>CANKVS010000020.1 GCA_947487155.1 uncultured Flaviramulus sp. | reverse complement strand
ATTGAATTATTTATTTAAACTGATTACCAGATAGTTGAATACCTAGTTTTGGCTATCAACTAATTTGGACGGTGACCTAGTGAAAAATCATTTTAGATAATCAAATTTGATAATCTTTTACGGTTAGCAGGAATGATAAGGGCATTCTATATTTGTTTAATGTCTGATAAGAAGAAACAAAAAAAACGATTCGCAAAAGCTCTTGGTGAAAGAATTAAGAGCATTAGAGAGGAGCAAGAAAAATCTCTTCTTGATATCGCATATGTATTACAAATAGAACCAAATTCGCTTCGTAGATATGAAAGAGGTGATACTCTTATGAACTCATATTATTTGGTAAAACTTGCAGAGATACTAGATATTTCTATTGATAATTTAGTTAAAGAAGTTCTTGAATCACAAAAGAAATAATCAAATTCACATTTAGTCTAAATTAATACACAAAAGAAAACGAGCATACATTTTGCACACTCGCTTGTTTCAATATAATTATCAGTATTATTATTGTTTTACAATCTCAATAATATGCCCTTTACCTACTTTAAAGTTATCCGCTGGGTCATAAATAACAAACTTATCTCCTAAATTTACTAATCCTGTATCATCAATATTATAAGGACAATTTACAACAGCATAAGTTGGTTTTGTACTTCCTAATGTCTTTTGTGTTCCTACTAATATAGTAACATCCATTAATCTGTTTTTATAACCGTCTTTACCTGTTTTAAATATCAAATCACCACAACATACACCTAATTCAATTTTATGCCCCATAGACATTGTGATTTCTACTTTGTATTGCTGTATAATTTGTGTTACTTCCATAGTGCTAAAACAAAACGAGCATACCTAAATATACCCGTTTTTAGTGTTCGAAATATTGTTTATATATTGATAATTAGATAGTTGATTTCTTTAAAATGAGTATCCACTAATTTGACCCGTTACCAAAAACGAGCATACCTAAATACACTCGTTTTAACTAGCTAATTTTTAGTCAATTCCCTTATAAGGGACAGTTTATTCTAAAAGTGCTTTGGGATTTGCACTGCTATGGAACAGCGGGGTTTAGCATTATCCTCTAATTTGGACTAGTATCTAAATCAAACGCATCCATTGTATAAGTATCAATCGAACCTTCTTTTCCAATAGTAAATATAAATGAATCATGACTACTAATTAAATCAGGGTTTTTACTATATTTTTTAAGTGTCGCTATATCACCTTCTTTTAAAATGTCAATAATTCTTTGATTAAAAAACAATCTATCGCTAAAATCAGGACTATCATCGTAGTCTCTTTTCGTAAGACTATATACTTTGTCATTTTCAATTAAATTGGAACTATAATTCCCATTTGAATTATCTACTTCTTCAATAAGAATGAAAGGTTTATCAACATCCAACTGAATTGAAAAATGATTAAATAAATTTTGTCTATTCTCGAAAATATAAGACTTCCAATTATTTGCAAAATCTATCTCCTCTTCATTCATCGAATTATTTATAAACGTTGAAAATGTTTTATCATAACTGCTTTCCATTTTTTTAATTGTCCTTTGAGATTGACAGCTTAAAAAAACACTTGAAATAAATATTATTAGCACAAAACTAATCCTGTTGTGTTCCATAAGAACTTTGATTTTTATAGTTATATTGTTGTGTTGTAGTTGTTTTTAACCTTATAGTAATAGCATTATTACCATTATCATCTGTAATTTCCATTGTCGCTGGAGCTTTAAAAAAGTTACTGTTTCCATCCGAATTCAGAAGAGCGGAAGGACCAAAACCTGATAAAGCTCCACTAGGGGTTCTTGCTAATACATAATGAGTCCTTAAAGGTAATCCGTTTTCTTGTCTTATCATATTTTCAATATGAGATGCGTACTTCTCTGCTTCCTTAACTGTTTTCCCATTTGACAATGTAAGCCATGTATTAAATATCGAATTCCCATTGGTTATCAAATCTCTTCTATGAGCAATTTCATGACCTAGCGAAACAAAGAAAGGACTCTCCACTACGTCATCTTCTGTAGGAACTTTTGCTCCTTTATTATTCGGGTCAGTTTTAACAAAACTACCTATTTGTGAATTTCCTTTCTTTCCTGCTGCCTTCTTTTGTATAAATACATTGTCCGTATCATTAGCAAAGAAACTTGTTAAATCCGAACCAGATAACGTTCCTTCCAGTTTACTTAATGCTTTAGCAATAGTTGCAGAATAGCTACCTGCTGCTGCTTTATACTTAACATCATATTCACCCGTTTCTTCATTTTTCGAATACAGACTTCCATTCTCATAACGGTACCTATTTCCACCATCGTTTATATATATCCAATCACCGTTATAATCAGAGTATTTTATTGGACTATTGGCTACAAAAGCATAAGGAGTATTACTATCATATTTCTCAGCAAATCTATCAATTTTATTGAATCTTGCTGTTGCTGGGTCATAATATCTTGCCCCATAATCATACATATTAAGCCCTAAAGACTCTTCTAATTCTTTATTAGCATACTTGTATGGATGATTAGTAACAGGAGTATTATTATACCCTTCATGTTTAAGCCCAAATGGATAGTAGTTGTTCTCTTCCAGGATTTCAAGGCTGCTACGTGTTAAGCTTACATGATCTACATAAAAATAGGTTGAATTACCTGTATATGTATTATCCTTGTCTATTCTAAGAACTAATTTATTACCAGCAACTACTGTATGACTATATTCATAACTTCCTGTTGTTAAATTACCATTCTTCGTATTCCAACTTAAGTGATTACCATTAGCATCTAACTCTTGGAAATACAACCTTACTTTAGCTTGTGTATTACCCTTATCAAAAACTAACTTCACATTATAAGTTTCCCCAGGGCTAACATTAAAATTATCCAAATAATGTTTAATCCCCTCCCAAGAAGAGTTTACATTTAATTTTAATTTCCCATTTTCAAAACTAGATGTTACGCTACCGCTGTAAACCCAACCATCTATATCACTTTCAAAATCACTATCTAATATCTGCTCATAATCACCATTAGTATCCTTGTAACTTAACCTTACATTCCCTAAATGGTCTTTATACTGGTACACATACTCATATCCTGAACCACTAGCATCCACATAGCCTTCAGCATGGTTAAAAAATTTCAAAGCATCACTACCGGTTCCTATCTTCTCATAAATGTAGTTACCCGCATATTTGGTTGTTGTCAAAGAACTGCCATCTGTTACCTTCTTTTCTAATTTTATACCAGAAGCATCGTAAATATAATCAATATATTTATTAGTCCCAGTAAAAGTTACTTTGGTTGGTAAATTTAAATGGTTGTATGTAATATCCGAAGAAATGCCCTTGTTATAATCACGGAGCATATTACCATTGGTGTCCTAACTACTGCAAAAAATAAAAAATGCGGTCGCTTTTTTTCGACTGAACCCTCTAAAAATATTTAAAAGAACGTACTGTAAATATAGTGATTGGTATTGATTTCCACGCCAATAAAATCCAGTTTTTTGTCTGCAAAAACCCTCTGTATTTTATCGGCTTCCTTTGCCACGATATGTTACATAAAACGGGTTATAATACAGTCGCTTAAATCCAAGCTTCGCCAAAACTGTAAGTTATAACCAGTTTTATGTAAAATACTTCCTTCGTCCGAGCTTCCGACGCTTTTGCTCACTCAGGCGCACTAACGCCCTGCGGTTGTTTCATTCCAATAATAGTTAAAAATCCACCGCATAAATCGACCTCTTTTTTAACTATTATCGGAACGTTTGCATCGGAAGCAAACGTTTTAAAAAGATGAAGATTTAAGAAGTGGATTATTGAGCGCAAAGGCAATCTTCAGCTTTTTAAAATGATAGCCTAAACGGCGATTGAGTGTCCCGTAACGAGAAGTTTGCGCCAAACTTTTTCAGTATTTACTGGTGTTTCCAGAGGTTTTGGTGCAAACTTTATTTTTAGATATTTATGTAAATCACTGACTTACAAATAATTATATATCGTAGAGCTGCTTTAGCACGCTACCCTCTTGCTATACATTTCTGATGTTTGTATACAAAAACGGGCGTTTAATTATTGATAACCATATCGTTATAAAAAAGTGTATACAATAATTCGTGTTTTGTATACATTTTATAAGCTAAAATATACATCACTATTCCTTTAAAATAGGGGACTACTGGGCTTTTTGTAGATTGTTTGACTGAGGGTTTCCCCCAGTCCTTCTCGCTGTCCCTGTCCCTGTCCCTGTCCTATCTATTTTTCTTTTTTAGTTCGGATTTGTGCGGTTGTGATGTCGGATATTTTACATAATTTACATTATAACGACAGTTTTTTATCCATCAAAAATAACAAGGTCTAAAAACTGTGCGAAGCGGACTTATAATGCCAATTATGTAAACATAGCTTGGGGTAAGTTTTTATGCATTAGATTTTCCGTTGGCGTAGCTCTTTGCTTTTTTGTCGATAATCGACTTTTAAATATTAAATGCTATTGCAAAAAGGCAATGTGCTACAAGTGCGTTGGCGCATAAAAACTTACATTGCATTGGCGAGCGGAACAAAACAAAAAACAGAGAATTTTGAGTGGTTGCTGAGCTTGTCGAAGTAGAACGATAAAACTGGGTTTTGTTTTGTGGGGATTATTGTATCGGTTCTTGCTTTGTTCCTCTAAAATTGATGATTTCAATAAGTTCTTTTCTCGGTTGTATTCTGTAGATAATATAGTTGTTCTTGTCCACTAACCCTTTGTGAACATTTTTGTACTTTCCTGTTCCTGGACAGATTTTTGGGTATTTGCTTACTCGGTTTAAAAGGTCTTGTAAATTCTGTTCAAGATTTAGAATTTCATTAATTGTCCATTCCTCTTCTAAATATTCAATGACTTTATCTAAACCTCTTTCGGCTTGTGGTGTCCAAACAATTTTTAATGCCATTTATCAAAACGTTTCATTACAGTTTCGTTAGCAATATATTCGCCTTTATCTGCTTGTTTTAAACCTGTTTTGATTTCTTCTTGTTCTTCTTTGGACATTTCACTCCACCAATCTACTTGTTCTTCATCAAAAACCTTTTTTAGCTTCGCTAATAAGCTTTCTTTCTGCGTTTGCAGTAAAAGATGCATTAACTCCAGTTTTGTGGTTTCTATATTCATAATCGTGTGTTTTATCATAACAAAGATAATTTAATGTTTTTATTGTTTATATGCTGTGTTTAATAAATAAATTTTAGGTTAACTAATCGGATGGAAGTTGTTGACGATGTCGTGCAGGTTCTCTAAATCATCTTGCACGTACTTTTCAGTTGAAGATATGTAACGATGTCCTGCTAAATATTGAACTTGTCTCAAGTTATGTTTTGATAACCAATTTACGATTAGACTTGACCTTAATTGTGAGTAGCTTGTTACTTTATGATTGTACTGTTTTAGATTTCTAATGATTCTTGAAGTTATACTTCGTATTTGTGATGTGCTTCCAAAAATCAGTTGTTCACTATTTTTAGTTTGTATATGCTTGGTTAAATAATTTCTTGTTGTAGTTGTATAATTCAATAAATCCATCATTTGGCAAGGTTGTAATTTCATTGTTCTTGCATTGCTTCGTCGTGTACTTGGGATGTCTATTTTTCCTTTACCTAATTGTACATATTCTTCCTGTAAATGATAGAGTTCTATTCCTGTAATACCTTGAAAGACCATTAATCCCAACACAACTTTATCCCTTAATTTGGTCGCTTTAAAAAACGTATCATAATGCTCAATATCATAACTATAATATAAATCCTCTAATTCTTCTTCGCTCAATAAATTACTAATCACTTTGATGCGTTTGCCTCTTATGGCCATATCTTCCGCAGGATTATCCATTAACTCTCCTTTTGCAATTAGATAATCATAATACAGTTTTACTGCTCTCAATTCATTATTGGTCGATGAACGTTCATACTTCTTTTCTGTCTGTAAGTATTTGGCATATTTTAATAAGCTACTGTAATTTAATTGATGCTCTGTAATTCCGTAATGTTTTAACCAGCCTTTGAACCTTTTGATGCGTAGTTTGTGAACTGTAATTGTACTTTGGCTGTATTGGTTTTGCAATAAATAATCTTCGTAAGTCATTGTATATTTTCTTTGATTAAGTGTGTGTAAATCTGTGTGGATTCTAAAGAGGTGTGTCCTAAAAACTGACTGACCGCTTCAATCGCTACACCTTGTTCGAGTAGATGCGTAGCAATACTGTGTCTTAATTTGTGTGGTGTAATCCGCTTTTCTGTAATATCACTATCGTTAGTTGCTTTGATGATTTGGCGCAAGCGTAGTTTAAAACTCATTCCACCTAATCTGCCACCTTGTGAGTTAACAAATAGAGCTTCATTTTTATTGGCTTTGTAAAACTCTGGTCGCCCATCATAAATATAATCTTCGAGGATTCTTAAATTGTAACTGTTGATTGGTACAAAACGTTCTCTTTTGTTCTTGGTCTTTCGTATTAAAATCCGCTCTTTATCAAAAAGCACGTCATTAAGATTCAGGTGTACTGCTTCATTTCTTCTTAATCCACAACTGTACAGAACTACCAATATCGCTTTATCCCGTAACCTAAATCGCTCCAATGGACTTGTATAATCCGTTGCTTTAAACAGTTCTTTTATTTCGTATTGAGTAACGATGTCGGTTTCATTTAATCTATCGGTTCGCTCAAAACGCAAGTGTATGGATAATGATTTTGCATTATGCTTTTTTAGATATTCATTGAAGCGTTTTAGTGAACTGATATGACCGTTCAATGATGGATTGCTCAATGCTCCACCATAATTTTCATTAGGTCTTTGTTTTAGATATTGATAGTAATCTGTAATGTTTTTTCGTGTGATTGTGGTAATATTTGTATGTCCATTTTGCTCTAACCAATAAAAAAACTCCTGTAAAAAAATAGGCGAGTATTTTACGATGCCTTTGCTATAACCCAACACATCCAACCACGACTTAAAGTCGATTAGTAAGGCTTTATAACTTCTGCTTTGTAATTTGAGTTTCTTCATAATTTGCGTGTCGAGGCTCTCGACTTTTTTCACTCGGTTGCATTTTTTAGATTTTGTGGCGAGTTGTATTTAATTAACTGGCTTTCTTTATTTTAACCTCGCCATTTTGTTGGTGGCGACTTTGTGGCGATGTGGCGAGTTCTATCTGTGTGATACAGTTCTGCAATGCACTATTTATTTGCTCTTTAAGATTGCTGTATTCGTCAATATCTACGACTTCAAAACAGTAGCTTTTAGTCTTTACTTTCTTAATTCTTTTTATATAATTCTCTGCTAATAATTGATTGTTGTAACGCCTTAAAGTGGTTTCCTTTATACGCAAGTTTCTTCTAATTTCAGAGTTTGTAAATGTTGTTTGATTGTTCTTTTTTAGATAATCTTTTAAGCTTTCAAGATGGTTTCGTGTTGCTCCTGTAATGGTATCAGATTTACGCAATAACACTTCTATAATTAATTCGTTGGCTTCTTTAATATCTTCAATCGTGGTTTCTATAAATTCTTCGCCTGTAGCTTCATCATATTTCTTTTCCCTTTGGTATTGTTTGTAAAATGTAATCGCTTCGATAAATTGTAAATAATGGCTATTGGTTCTTCGTGGTTTAAATACAGATTGTGGCAGTTCCAAGTATTCTGCAAAGGGATTTATAACTCTAATCGGTTTAAGCAGTCTTTGAACATTTTGTAGTAACCCAGTAGATTCTATCTGCTCTTGTATGTTGATTTTTCCAGCACTCATAAAGCGTTGATAATTCATAATTCTTTGGTCTTGCTCTGCTGATTCATCAATGTAGAGTAGGAACGAACGATTGCTATTATCTTCGTAAATACTTTCCTGTGTGGTGCATCCCGCAACAGATACAGGACCTTCAACCGTTAGATGTATGGTTTTGGTATTGCCTTTGGTATCTTTATGTACAACCGTTTTTGTGATTCTTTTTTTAGATTGCAGTTCTCGTAATGGATAGAGTACAGATTCTGCTCCATCTAAATCTTCTATCAATATTAATTTGTGTTGTAATTCTGTACGATTGAAGTAATAAAAAGCATTTGCAGATAATACTGTGATTTCTACTTTATCTTCTTCTGGTATTAACTCTGCTACTTTAGATTGTAAATGTGTCTTTCCTGTTCCGGAACTTCCCAAGCTGATACAATGTAAAGGACTGTTTGTTTTACGACTTGTAAAGATGATGTACATTAAAAGTCTGTTGGTGGTTTCTCCAATTACTCCAGATTTTCCAATAAGCTCGTTAGTGGTTTCAAGTAGATTTTTCTTTTTTAAAAACGCCTCTGCGGCTCGCAGTTCTGTTGCTGTTAGTTCTTTTCCTGTGGATGTAACTTGTGATTGCTCCAATAATACAAAACGATAGTTTTCAAGTTCTCTCGTTAAATCCTGTATGGTTCTACGTGCTATACTTGTTCCTATTTCCAAGCGTTCTGCTATTTTTCTAACGAGCTTTTCTACTTGGTTATCATTGTATAAGTCTATCGAGTGGCGTAATACATTGTGTTCTTTGGGTTTCTGTATCGATAATGTAACACGTAAGGTTTCGAGTTTGGTGGTTTTGATACCACCCAAAATGTGGATTTCTAAATACTTGGTTGTGTACTCGTAGTTGTTTGGGTTGGATGTGTTGAGTGCCATTATTAAAAAAGTTTAAAAAATTATTATTCCCAGATTTGTCCCAAAAGTAACAATTGTGAGAACGACACACAAGACACTTTGTAGATTTTTTTAATTTATCTTACTTATATTTGTCTAATATTCACTTTTTAGAGGTGTTTTCAATAAGTAATTCTCGATTATGACTATTGCAGAGCGTATAAGATTATACAGACAACAAAAGAACTTATCCCAAGCAGAGCTTGCAGAGATTTCAGGTGTAAATAATAAAAGCCTTTCTCGTTACGAACTGGACACAAGTATTCCACCTGCTGATGCCTTAAAGGCTATCGCTGATGCTCTTGGTGTTTCTGCTGATGCTTTATTAAGTGATGATGTTATAGCTATTAAGGATAAGGAACTTTTAAAACGTTTCCAAGCTATACAGGATATGGATAATGAAGATAAGGCAATGGTCGTAAAATTTCTTGACCTTGCCATTAGGGATGCTAATGCAAAAAAAGCTTACGCATAAAAAAACCACAACTTTCGCTGTGGTTCTTCTTTTCAATTCGCTGATATCCGTTTATAAATCAGCTTCTCTTACCGTAATTGTAGTTATTTCTTCTGATAAGATTTTTTGAATATCTTCTAAAGGAAATTGAAACCAATATTCCTTATCGTTTTCATAAAGACTAAAACAAAATTCTTCTTCTGTAGCGTCAAAACCGCCATTATAATCTTCATTTTGGAACATATCGCTAGATTCAACTTCAGACCATTCTTCTAAAGTCTTATTCTCTCCAATAATTTGTTCGCATATTTCTTTAAAACTATCTTTAATTTTATGTTTCATAATCTTATTTATTTATATGGCTTTATCGAGTATCCTGATATACCATATTCATCCATCATTTTTCCTGCTTGTTGATATACATCTTTAGTTGTAGCATCAGGATTATTATCAATCCATTTTTTCCACTTTGTTGTCCAATTATTACCTGCTTCATGCAGTTTTTTATGTATTCCTTCTGGAATATGAACTGTATTAGCATCTAAATCAATATTATGCTTCTTAAAGAAGTCTCTATATTTTTGAGATTTAGAAGAACCGCCTCTAAACACATTAAAAATATGATGCTTAACTGTCTTTCCTGCTGAAGGCAATAACTTCATTGCTCCAATTCCTATGCCAACTTCTGCAACAGCTCTTTCTATCAACAGTTCTGGACCAACTACAAGACTTGCAGCTGTAGCGACATTACCTAAAGTACTCCTAAATTCTCTTGACCTGTAATCATCAGAAGTAGCAATATGGTTATACGCCTGCTTTACCGTATTCCAAGTGCCTTGTGATTTTCCTTTCCATTCAGAAACATTAAATCCATCTTTTGCAGCGTTAGCTGTAGCATTATCTCCAGTATAAAGATTGGTAACAGTCTTTCTGTCATAAGAGTCCAATATCTGTATCTGCTTCTGCGATTTTGTTCCCGACCAGTTATGACCTGTCGTTGTGGTCTGCATCTGGAAGGTAGCTGTATAATTACCCTTATGGTCTTTGATGACGTTATAGACGTGTATGTTCAGCTTTTCCAAACCTTCAAGTTCCACGCCACTAATTGGGTCGTTTTCAGAGAAATTGTAAACTCCGTTATAGACATAATCTTCTGCCAATGGGTCAACTTGCCAAAATCTTGCAATCGCTGGGTCTCCAAAACGGTACTTCCATTCGTGAACGTTAAGGTCAAGGTCTTTGTTAAGTTCCTGCTTTTGATAGGTTTTTAGGTTATTCTCCACACCATAGGAACTGTTGTTATAACCACGATGTTCAAGACCGAATGGATAAAAATTTCTTTCCTTTCTTATCTCTGAACTGTTTACAGAACCATTGTTGTTATCATCTGCAAAGGTTATCCTGGTATTTCCCCAGATGTCCGTTAGACGATACACATATTGGTAACCGCTTCCATCAGGTTCAACGTAACCCTCTGGATGGTTGAACTGTTTCAGAACGTTGTTTTCGTAAACGAACCCTTTGGCATAATCCGTTGTAGTGGTTACTCCGCTTTGGGTTTTTATCTTGCGTAGCTTCTTGCCATCAGCAGAATATTTATAATCCAACACACCAGCATTTGCACCTGTTACCGTAATTTTGGTAGGTTGGTTCAAGTGATTATATTCTACCGCAGATATTGACTTATTCGCATCGGATGTCAAGTTGCCATTGGTGTCCTAACTACTGCAAAAAATAAAAAATGCGGTCGCTTTTTTTCGACTGAACCCTCTAAAAATATTTAAAAGAACGTACTGTAAATATAGTGATTGGTATTGATTTCCACGCCAATAAAATCCAGTTTTTTGTCTGCAAAAACCCTCTGTATTTTATCGGCTTCCTTTGCCACGATATGTTACATAAAACGGGTTATAATACAGTCGCTTAAATCCAAGCTTCGCCAAAACTGTAAGTTATAACCAGTTTTATGTAAAATACTTCCTTCGTCCGAGCTTCCGACGCTTTTGCTCACTCAGGCGCACTAACGCCCTGCGGTTGTTTCATTCCAATAATAGTTAAAAATCCACCGCATAAATCGACCTCTTTTTTAACTATTATCGGAACGTTTGCATCGGAAGCAAACGTTTTAAAAAGATGAAGATTTAAGAAGTGGATTATTGAGCGCAAAGGCAATCTTCAGCTTTTTAAAATGATAGCCTAAACGGCGATTGAGTGTCCCGTAACGAGAAGTTTGCGCCAAACTTTTTCAGTATTTACTGGTGTTTCCAGAGGTTTTGGTGCAAACTTTATTTTTAGATATTTATGTAAATCACTGACTTACAAATAATTATATATCGTAGAGCTGCTTTAGCACGCTACCCTCTTGCTATACATTTCTGATGTTTGTATACAAAAACGGGCGTTTAATTATTGATAACCATATCGTTATAAAAAAGTGTATACAATAATTCGTGTTTTGTATACATTTTATAAGCTAAAATATACATCACTATTCCTTTAAAATAGGGGACTACTGGGCTTTTTGTAGATTGTTTGACTGAGGGTTTCCCCCAGTCCTTCTCGCTGTCCCTGTCCCTGTCCCTGTCCTATCTATTTTTCTTTTTTAGTTCGGATTTGTGCGGTTGTGATGTCGGATATTTTACATAATTTACATTATAACGACAGTTTTTTATCCATCAAAAATAACAAGGTCTAAAAACTGTGCGAAGCGGACTTATAATGCCAATTATGTAAACATAGCTTGGGGTAAGTTTTTATGCATTAGATTTTCCGTTGGCGTAGCTCTTTGCTTTTTTGTCGATAATCGACTTTTAAATATTAAATGCTATTGCAAAAAGGCAATGTGCTACAAGTGCGTTGGCGCATAAAAACTTACATTGCATTGGCGAGCGGAACAAAACAAAAAACAGAGAATTTTGAGTGGTTGCTGAGCTTGTCGAAGTAGAACGATAAAACTGGGTTTTGTTTTGTGGGGATTATTGTATCGGTTCTTGCTTTGTTCCTCTAAAATTGATGATTTCAATAAGTTCTTTTCTCGGTTGTATTCTGTAGATAATATAGTTGTTCTTGTCCACTAACCCTTTGTGAACATTTTTGTACTTTCCTGTTCCTGGACAGATTTTTGGGTATTTGCTTACTCGGTTTAAAAGGTCTTGTAAATTCTGTTCAAGATTTAGAATTTCATTAATTGTCCATTCCTCTTCTAAATATTCAATGACTTTATCTAAACCTCTTTCGGCTTGTGGTGTCCAAACAATTTTTAATGCCATTTATCAAAACGTTTCATTACAGTTTCGTTAGCAATATATTCGCCTTTATCTGCTTGTTTTAAACCTGTTTTGATTTCTTCTTGTTCTTCTTTGGACATTTCACTCCACCAATCTACTTGTTCTTCATCAAAAACCTTTTTTAGCTTCGCTAATAAGCTTTCTTTCTGCGTTTGCAGTAAAAGATGCATTAACTCCAGTTTTGTGGTTTCTATATTCATAATCGTGTGTTTTATCATAACAAAGATAATTTAATGTTTTTATTGTTTATATGCTGTGTTTAATAAATAAATTTTAGGTTAACTAATCGGATGGAAGTTGTTGACGATGTCGTGCAGGTTCTCTAAATCATCTTGCACGTACTTTTCAGTTGAAGATATGTAACGATGTCCTGCTAAATATTGAACTTGTCTCAAGTTATGTTTTGATAACCAATTTACGATTAGACTTGACCTTAATTGTGAGTAGCTTGTTACTTTATGATTGTACTGTTTTAGATTTCTAATGATTCTTGAAGTTATACTTCGTATTTGTGATGTGCTTCCAAAAATCAGTTGTTCACTATTTTTAGTTTGTATATGCTTGGTTAAATAATTTCTTGTTGTAGTTGTATAATTCAATAAATCCATCATTTGGCAAGGTTGTAATTTCATTGTTCTTGCATTGCTTCGTCGTGTACTTGGGATGTCTATTTTTCCTTTACCTAATTGTACATATTCTTCCTGTAAATGATAGAGTTCTATTCCTGTAATACCTTGAAAGACCATTAATCCCAACACAACTTTATCCCTTAATTTGGTCGCTTTAAAAAACGTATCATAATGCTCAATATCATAACTATAATATAAATCCTCTAATTCTTCTTCGCTCAATAAATTACTAATCACTTTGATGCGTTTGCCTCTTATGGCCATATCTTCCGCAGGATTATCCATTAACTCTCCTTTTGCAATTAGATAATCATAATACAGTTTTACTGCTCTCAATTCATTATTGGTCGATGAACGTTCATACTTCTTTTCTGTCTGTAAGTATTTGGCATATTTTAATAAGCTACTGTAATTTAATTGATGCTCTGTAATTCCGTAATGTTTTAACCAGCCTTTGAACCTTTTGATGCGTAGTTTGTGAACTGTAATTGTACTTTGGCTGTATTGGTTTTGCAATAAATAATCTTCGTAAGTCATTGTATATTTTCTTTGATTAAGTGTGTGTAAATCTGTGTGGATTCTAAAGAGGTGTGTCCTAAAAACTGACTGACCGCTTCAATCGCTACACCTTGTTCGAGTAGATGCGTAGCAATACTGTGTCTTAATTTGTGTGGTGTAATCCGCTTTTCTGTAATATCACTATCGTTAGTTGCTTTGATGATTTGGCGCAAGCGTAGTTTAAAACTCATTCCACCTAATCTGCCACCTTGTGAGTTAACAAATAGAGCTTCATTTTTATTGGCTTTGTAAAACTCTGGTCGCCCATCATAAATATAATCTTCGAGGATTCTTAAATTGTAACTGTTGATTGGTACAAAACGTTCTCTTTTGTTCTTGGTCTTTCGTATTAAAATCCGCTCTTTATCAAAAAGCACGTCATTAAGATTCAGGTGTACTGCTTCATTTCTTCTTAATCCACAACTGTACAGAACTACCAATATCGCTTTATCCCGTAACCTAAATCGCTCCAATGGACTTGTATAATCCGTTGCTTTAAACAGTTCTTTTATTTCGTATTGAGTAACGATGTCGGTTTCATTTAATCTATCGGTTCGCTCAAAACGCAAGTGTATGGATAATGATTTTGCATTATGCTTTTTTAGATATTCATTGAAGCGTTTTAGTGAACTGATATGACCGTTCAATGATGGATTGCTCAATGCTCCACCATAATTTTCATTAGGTCTTTGTTTTAGATATTGATAGTAATCTGTAATGTTTTTTCGTGTGATTGTGGTAATATTTGTATGTCCATTTTGCTCTAACCAATAAAAAAACTCCTGTAAAAAAATAGGCGAGTATTTTACGATGCCTTTGCTATAACCCAACACATCCAACCACGACTTAAAGTCGATTAGTAAGGCTTTATAACTTCTGCTTTGTAATTTGAGTTTCTTCATAATTTGCGTGTCGAGGCTCTCGACTTTTTTCACTCGGTTGCATTTTTTAGATTTTGTGGCGAGTTGTATTTAATTAACTGGCTTTCTTTATTTTAACCTCGCCATTTTGTTGGTGGCGACTTTGTGGCGATGTGGCGAGTTCTATCTGTGTGATACAGTTCTGCAATGCACTATTTATTTGCTCTTTAAGATTGCTGTATTCGTCAATATCTACGACTTCAAAACAGTAGCTTTTAGTCTTTACTTTCTTAATTCTTTTTATATAATTCTCTGCTAATAATTGATTGTTGTAACGCCTTAAAGTGGTTTCCTTTATACGCAAGTTTCTTCTAATTTCAGAGTTTGTAAATGTTGTTTGATTGTTCTTTTTTAGATAATCTTTTAAGCTTTCAAGATGGTTTCGTGTTGCTCCTGTAATGGTATCAGATTTACGCAATAACACTTCTATAATTAATTCGTTGGCTTCTTTAATATCTTCAATCGTGGTTTCTATAAATTCTTCGCCTGTAGCTTCATCATATTTCTTTTCCCTTTGGTATTGTTTGTAAAATGTAATCGCTTCGATAAATTGTAAATAATGGCTATTGGTTCTTCGTGGTTTAAATACAGATTGTGGCAGTTCCAAGTATTCTGCAAAGGGATTTATAACTCTAATCGGTTTAAGCAGTCTTTGAACATTTTGTAGTAACCCAGTAGATTCTATCTGCTCTTGTATGTTGATTTTTCCAGCACTCATAAAGCGTTGATAATTCATAATTCTTTGGTCTTGCTCTGCTGATTCATCAATGTAGAGTAGGAACGAACGATTGCTATTATCTTCGTAAATACTTTCCTGTGTGGTGCATCCCGCAACAGATACAGGACCTTCAACCGTTAGATGTATGGTTTTGGTATTGCCTTTGGTATCTTTATGTACAACCGTTTTTGTGATTCTTTTTTTAGATTGCAGTTCTCGTAATGGATAGAGTACAGATTCTGCTCCATCTAAATCTTCTATCAATATTAATTTGTGTTGTAATTCTGTACGATTGAAGTAATAAAAAGCATTTGCAGATAATACTGTGATTTCTACTTTATCTTCTTCTGGTATTAACTCTGCTACTTTAGATTGTAAATGTGTCTTTCCTGTTCCGGAACTTCCCAAGCTGATACAATGTAAAGGACTGTTTGTTTTACGACTTGTAAAGATGATGTACATTAAAAGTCTGTTGGTGGTTTCTCCAATTACTCCAGATTTTCCAATAAGCTCGTTAGTGGTTTCAAGTAGATTTTTCTTTTTTAAAAACGCCTCTGCGGCTCGCAGTTCTGTTGCTGTTAGTTCTTTTCCTGTGGATGTAACTTGTGATTGCTCCAATAATACAAAACGATAGTTTTCAAGTTCTCTCGTTAAATCCTGTATGGTTCTACGTGCTATACTTGTTCCTATTTCCAAGCGTTCTGCTATTTTTCTAACGAGCTTTTCTACTTGGTTATCATTGTATAAGTCTATCGAGTGGCGTAATACATTGTGTTCTTTGGGTTTCTGTATCGATAATGTAACACGTAAGGTTTCGAGTTTGGTGGTTTTGATACCACCCAAAATGTGGATTTCTAAATACTTGGTTGTGTACTCGTAGTTGTTTGGGTTGGATGTGTTGAGTGCCATTATTAAAAAAGTTTAAAAAATTATTATTCCCAGATTTGTCCCAAAAGTAACAATTGTGAGAACGACACACAAGACACTTTGTAGATTTTTTTAATTTATCTTACTTATATTTGTCTAATATTCACTTTTTAGAGGTGTTTTCAATAAGTAATTCTCGATTATGACTATTGCAGAGCGTATAAGATTATACAGACAACAAAAGAACTTATCCCAAGCAGAGCTTGCAGAGATTTCAGGTGTAAATAATAAAAGCCTTTCTCGTTACGAACTGGACACAAGTATTCCACCTGCTGATGCCTTAAAGGCTATCGCTGATGCTCTTGGTGTTTCTGCTGATGCTTTATTAAGTGATGATGTTATAGCTATTAAGGATAAGGAACTTTTAAAACGTTTCCAAGCTATACAGGATATGGATAATGAAGATAAGGCAATGGTCGTAAAATTTCTTGACCTTGCCATTAGGGATGCTAATGCAAAAAAAGCTTACGCATAAAAAAACCACAACTTTCGCTGTGGTTCTTCTTTTCAATTCGCTGATATCCGTTTATAAATCAGCTTCTCTTACCGTAATTGTAGTTATTTCTTCTGATAAGATTTTTTGAATATCTTCTAAAGGAAATTGAAACCAATATTCCTTATCGTTTTCATAAAGACTAAAACAAAATTCTTCTTCTGTAGCGTCAAAACCGCCATTATAATCTTCATTTTGGAACATATCGCTAGATTCAACTTCAGACCATTCTTCTAAAGTCTTATTCTCTCCAATAATTTGTTCGCATATTTCTTTAAAACTATCTTTAATTTTATGTTTCATAATCTTATTTATTTATATGGCTTTATCGAGTATCCTGATATACCATATTCATCCATCATTTTTCCTGCTTGTTGATATACATCTTTAGTTGTAGCATCAGGATTATTATCAATCCATTTTTTCCACTTTGTTGTCCAATTATTACCTGCTTCATGCAGTTTTTTATGTATTCCTTCTGGAATATGAACTGTATTAGCATCTAAATCAATATTATGCTTCTTAAAGAAGTCTCTATATTTTTGAGATTTAGAAGAACCGCCTCTAAACACATTAAAAATATGATGCTTAACTGTCTTTCCTGCTGAAGGCAATAACTTCATTGCTCCAATTCCTATGCCAACTTCTGCAACAGCTCTTTCTATCAACAGTTCTGGACCAACTACAAGACTTGCAGCTGTAGCGACATTACCTAAAGTACTCCTAAATTCTCTTGACCTGTAATCATCAGAAGTAGCAATATGGTTATACGCCTGCTTTACCGTATTCCAAGTGCCTTGTGATTTTCCTTTCCATTCAGAAACATTAAATCCATCTTTTGCAGCGTTAGCTGTAGCATTATCTCCAGTATAAAGATTGGTAACAGTCTTTCTGTCATAAGAGTCCAATATCTGTATCTGCTTCTGCGATTTTGTTCCCGACCAGTTATGACCTGTCGTTGTGGTCTGCATCTGGAAGGTAGCTGTATAATTACCCTTATGGTCTTTGATGACGTTATAGACGTGTATGTTCAGCTTTTCCAAACCTTCAAGTTCCACGCCACTAATTGGGTCGTTTTCAGAGAAATTGTAAACTCCGTTATAGACATAATCTTCTGCCAATGGGTCAACTTGCCAAAATCTTGCAATCGCTGGGTCTCCAAAACGGTACTTCCATTCGTGAACGTTAAGGTCAAGGTCTTTGTTAAGTTCCTGCTTTTGATAGGTTTTTAGGTTATTCTCCACACCATAGGAACTGTTGTTATAACCACGATGTTCAAGACCGAATGGATAAAAATTTCTTTCCTTTCTTATCTCTGAACTGTTTACAGAACCATTGTTGTTATCATCTGCAAAGGTTATCCTGGTATTTCCCCAGATGTCCGTTAGACGATACACATATTGGTAACCGCTTCCATCAGGTTCAACGTAACCCTCTGGATGGTTGAACTGTTTCAGAACGTTGTTTTCGTAAACGAACCCTTTGGCATAATCCGTTGTAGTGGTTACTCCGCTTTGGGTTTTTATCTTGCGTAGCTTCTTGCCATCAGCAGAATATTTATAATCCAACACACCAGCATTTGCACCTGTTACCGTAATTTTGGTAGGTTGGTTCAAGTGATTATATTCTACCGCAGATATTGACTTATTCGCATCGGATGTCAAGTTGCCATTGGTGTCATAAAGATAGTCGTCATTGCCATTATTAAAAACAGCGTCCGAAGCATTGCCATCATTGAACCCGGTGGTATAAGACGCACTATCTGTCACGGAATGCAATTGGTTGCCATTATAATAATAGCTTAGATCATCCATTGTGGTAAATGTCGAAGGGTTGTTTTCATCGGTATGTCCCTGTCTTGATAAAGCCAATATGTTCCCGTTCTTATCATAAGTGATAGGAGTTATTAATGTTCCGCTAGAGTTATACCCTCCTAAATTATAATTGTCTGTATTGTCTTGTGCTCCTATGATCCTGTTCAGGGCATCATAGGTATAATCATAGGTTTTTAAACTGTTATCGGTGTTAGCGGTTTTCCACTGTGTAGAACTTATGTTTCCATTGTATAACGCATTGCTTCCTTCATTGTAGCCTATCTTGAATCCAAACAGGTCACTACCTAAACTGGTAGGATTGTTAATCTGTTTGAGCCAGCCCCGTACATTATAAGCGTAATCAACATGCTGCAGTCTGTTCGTATTTGATGATTTACCACCCACGCCTTTACTTTCCAGTTGTCCCAGTTCATCATAAGTGTTTTGAACGATCATTTCCTCATCCAGCGTATTGATCTTTTGTTTCTGGCTTAATAAACGCCCTGTATGGTCATAACTAAAGCTGTCCACTATGGTGGTTGTGGTACTGCCCTTGGTATGTGTGGTGGTGGTCTCTTCCACCTTACCGGTAAAATCCAGTTTGCTCTCTACAACATCTGCCGTACCCAGGTAATCATTACTACTGGTCATATAAATAGGGCGCGCCTTGGCATCATAGCCCGTTACAGTAGTGATCCACTTTACGGGGTCAGAATCTAATACCCGTACTTTACTACCAGTAGCCAATCCTTTTGTTAATATAGCGTTGGTATTGTTATAATTAATAATGGCTGCCCCTTTACTTGTAGCCGGTAATGTTAACCCGTTAAAAGTATAATCATCATAGTAATTTACGGTATGTACCTCTAAATTAGTATCTGGAAAATGATTGTTGGTATAATAAGAACCTTCAATACCGGTCCCCGATGTTACCTTGGCTTCATAAAGCTCACTCGCCTGGTCATTTGTACTGTCATAATGACTTTGCATAGCAACTCTTGTGGTATGTGTTGTATTGGTATGTATCCCTGTATAAACCACCCTGCCAAAAACATCATATTTGGTGAACAGCCATTGGTCATCAGTCCTTAAATTGGCATCCTGGGTCAGCACGGGCCGGTCCAATACGTCATAGACAATATACTCCCAGTCCTTGCCTGGTATTTTCTTCTCTACCAACCGGTTCCTATGGTCGTATTTATACTGGTAACAGAGTTCAGAGAGCTCCGTGGCGGAGATACTGCTGTCATGTACCACTTTAGGCGGTAGGACATAAGTGAGGTTCCCATAATCATCATAGACATAATAGGTATCATGGACCCCGTTGTTATAGCTACGTTTTAAGACCACCTGGCCCTGTTTATCCTTAAATTCCTCGGTAGTATGATTGGTACCACTGGTCCAGTTCTCGTCTTTAGTGACGGTTTTATAAAGTTCGCCTGCCGCATAATACGTGCCGCCACCGGTAAGCGTGGGCGTATAGGTATTGTTGGCAAAACTTAAGTTCACCTGGTAGAGACGTACCTCACTCCCTGTATTAGACAGGTAATCAAATTCAATTTCATGGCCATTGCCCAGTTTCCAGTCTTTTCCCAGGGCGGCTTGTTTTAAGACCCTGCCCAGTGGGGAGGCCTCCAGGTCTTTTTGGGAATAGGCGTTGATATCGGCCAGTACCATGCCTGTAAAGTCTCCTGTAAAATTGTTTTGATAGTACTGTTGGGTGGCGGAAGATTTATCCCCCCGGTAAGCCCCCACACTTCCTGTTGTTTCATGATAGGGCAACCAGTCTTTATCCTGCCTGCCAAAATCATCATAGCCTATATGGGTGATGATATCTTTTTTATCAGGAGCAGCTTTGATACCAACACTTTGCATAGGACGCCCCAAACCATCAAAATAGGTGATGCTTTCTATAATATCGGAGTCCTGGTTTATTTCTGAATCACTACTGACAGGTACCTGGTAAGCCCTCGTATAGATATAGTTTTCATCAGATAACACGGCCGGGGTATAATCACAGCCATTGTAAGTGCCCGTTTCATCCGGGCACTGGTCGGTATTGTCCGTAACATACCCTGCGGGCATCACACTATAAAACACACTTACAGAGGCATCTCCAAAGCCATCCCCATCACTGTCACTATAAAAATACTGAGGTGCTATATTGGTGATGTGTAATGTGCTGTCATCATGGTCAGAACTGTTAGACACATAGCCTGAAGGCTGGCTACAGGCACTGGTGGTGGCACTTGAGTTTCCATAGCCATCACCATCGGTATCGGCATACCAGGTGGATGGCTGTGTGATACTATAAGTTACGGTCCTGGCAGCACTCCAACAGTTTGTTGTATTGTTTCTGGCACGTAAATAATAGGTAGTACCGGAAGTTCTGGTAACACTGCTGCTTGAATTCCCCGTACTGGTGCCACTGCTACTGCTTTGCCAGTATAAGGTCTGCCCGCTGGGGTGGCTACCCCTGGTGAGTACCGTACTCCCACAGTTATTAGTAATCGTAGGCGTGCCTGGAGTCCCTGGCACGGTGTTGATACTATAATTAATCGTTCTGGCAGAAGACCAGCACCCGGTACTGTTGTTTCGGGCTCTTAAGTAATACACGGTGCCACTGGTTCTGGTGACCGTACTCCCCGAGTTTCCTGTACTGGTCCCACCACTGCTGCTTTGCCAGTATAAGGTCTGCCCGCTGGGGTGGCTGCCCCTAGTGAGTACCGTACTCCCACAGTTATTAGTGATGGTGGGGGTACTGGGGGTGCCGGGTACGGTGTTGATACTATAATTAACCGTCCTGGCCGAAGACCAGCACCCGGTACTGTTGTTTCTAGCTCTTAGGTAATACACCGTGCCACTGGTTCTGGTGACCGTACTCCCCGAGTTTCCTGTACTGGTCCCACCACTGCTGCTCTGCCAGTATAAGGTCTGCCCGCTGGGGTGGCTGCCCCTGGTGAGTACCGTACTCCCACAGTTATTAGTGATGCTGGGGGTACTGGGGGTGGCGGGTACGGTGTTGATACTATAGCTGACCGTTCTGGCCGAAGACCAGCACCCGGTGCTGTTGTTCCGGGCCCTTAGGTAATAGACCGTGCCACTGGTTCTGGTGACCGTACTTCCCGAGTTTCCTGTACTGGTACCACCACTGCTGCTTTGCCAGTATAAGGTCTGCCCGCTGGGGTGACTGCCCCTGGTGAGTACCGTACTCCCACAGTTGTTGGTAATGGTGGGGGTACTGGGGGTGGCGGGTACCGTATTGATGGTATAGCTCTTACTACTGGAAGATGTACTCCAGGTACCACTGCTGTTCCTGGCCCTGAGGTATTGGGTACCGCTACTGGTTTTTGTAATGGTCGAGCCGGAGTTAGAGGTGCTGGTACCACTGCTACTGCTTTGCCAATAGTAGGTCACCCCACTGGGCGGAGTACTCCTGGCCAGTACCGTACTGCCACAATTGCTAATCTGTATGGTGGGTGCCGGAGGTGTGGAAGGTGTCGCAGGATTTATGGTGACATAGAGGTTCACATTATAAGTGGTGTAATAATAGTCCGTCACATCGGCTACTATTATGTCCGATGTGCCATAGTTAAAGGTCACATTGGCCGTATAGGTTCCGGTGGGCGAAACATTGTTATAGTAAAACGTGCTCCAGTTGACATTGGAAATGTTATAGGTGGGCCCTGTTATGGTATAGGCGGTCAAATGCCCGGAGGTGACCGTAGTGGGCCCCGAGATACTGTACTGTGCATTGGCGTTTCCTAATCCTGCTAAAAGCGCTATGACTAGGTGTATCCATCTGTATTTTGCTGTGCGGTTCATCGTCTTTGGTTTTAGAGTTAGTTGCGCTTAAGGTAGGAGGTGGAAAAATAAGCTTTGTCCGCGTTGGGTCCTTCGAGTTTTAATACCAGTGTGCCGGGGCTAAGGGTCTTTATCCTTTGTTTGAGTTCATGCCTCCCGGGGGAGGTGATCTTAAGTATGGTTCCGTTGTCTGAAAGGCCCCAGGAACCGGTCACGGTACGCCCGTCGGCGAGTATTTGTGTAAAGGCTCCTGTGGCGGTAAAAATGAGGCGGCGTCCTTTATAGAGGCTGGTGATACCGGCCTGCTGGGCAGCAGGGAGCTTCCCGAAGCGCTCTTGTAGTTGCCTGTCCATATTGGAGAAGGATGTTTGGTAATCAAAGCTCCAGGTGCCTGTAAGGGGGTGCTGACTGTCCTGGGCAGTCACAGGTAGGGCCAATAGTAGCAACACTACTATGTTGAATATTTTTTTCATTTTTTAATGTTTTTGGGTTTATATAAAATCGGCCTGTAATTATTGCTGGCCTTTATAATGGTACTGGTTTTTACTAAGTATCTTACCATCGGCATCTTTGACTTGTTTTAAACGATTAAAATCATCGTACTCATAGTACATTGTATATTCTTTAGGATCTGTTATACTTGTTATTCCTATTAACGGGTCATAGGTGTAAGTGGATACCATAGTATCTATTAAGGCTGGTGTATCTCTTAGATTGCCTAATGCGATTCGTAAACTGTTTTCAGTGCTTACAGAATTATCGTTATTGGAAGCAGTTACTGCTACATCAATTAAATTTTGTACGGTACTTGTTATTTGTGAACTTGTAAAGTTTTCTAATTTAGCAATAGGGTATTGACCATTATAGCCCCAGATGTAATAAATATGTGTGCCATCTGCCTTACTTAATTCTATAGGGTTACCTATATCATCATAATCGTGGTATACAATACGATTTTCTAGCGAATTTGTACTAGAATTATACACGCCCTTAAGAGATTGAATTTCTTTAGGGAGCACAACGTCACTACTCCAATCTTTATATAGCGTGCGTTGAACACCTAATAATTCCGAGGCTTCCATTGTACCGTCGCCATCCGTATCCTTGTAGGTACTGGTCTGGACAGGTGTAGCCACTTTATGCAGGTCGTTTTCCTTTAACCTGTTTATAGCTGCCAACTCGCCAGCAGCAATATTTAAATCGTCATAGCCCAAAGTACTTTGGCCAATAACATCATCGGGGTATTGGGTATGGGTCTCTATTGTTTCTCCAAGGCTGTTGGTGGTCTTGGTACGGGTTACCTGTAAATGATGGGGGCTTTCATAAAAAAACTCTTGAGTGGTCTCTACTGGATTTTGCCCGTTAACATCGTATTGCGTGTTAACTGTACGGGTGCGTTTTCTAGCGCCAAATTCTATAGGGAAATCGAATACCATATTCAAGACTATAGGATAACAGGGTGTACCATCGAATCCCCCAAATCGTTTCACGTATATTGTAGAATCTTTATGGTGTTTAAAATCTTCATAGTCGTGTATGGTCGAGGCAACGGGCACATAAGTTCCTTCATTGTTTTTGTAATGGTGCTCACTTTTCATCTGTCCACGTTTCCAGTCCTTTTCCAACTGAAACACACCATTCTTATAGCTAACCTCAGGGTATATTGTGCCGTTGGAACCTCCTACACTAGGATTTACCAATAATACTTCGTCAGGGAATATTTCGTATGACCGTTCTGTCTTTCCCGTATTGTTTTCTGGAGTCCCTTGGTATTCATAAACTTTGGGGTAAATAACTGGGCTACCTGAAAAACTAGAGCTCTTGTATAGATCAGAACTTACTATAGTTCTTGTCAATGTTTTTCCAACATGAACGCAAGCTCCAGCATGATGTACATTATTATATTCAAAGTAATCTGTATGATTAACAAAACCAAAATGATTTGCAAGCAATGTTCCCACGCCATCTTCATTTGTGCCATACGTAAAGTGCTTCTCAAAAGCTTTGGCATCAGCGCCTTTATACGAAACAATGCTTTTTACCCTAAGCCCACCTAATGGGGTTATAGCAGGGACGCTTTCAGTCCAACGGATATAGCCAGAGGCAACGGTCCCTGTATAAGGAGCCACAGCCGAAATTTTATATTGATGACCAGAAATAAGTTGAATAGTCCCTGTATATTCTATAGATTGTGTATGGTCCTGATGTCCGTAATAGGTGTCTGACGTACTAGCTGTCAAATCCTCAATAGTCACAGCTGGTTCGGTATTGGTATAGCCAGCAGAAATATCAACTTCATAGGTAGCGGAAATGTTGTCGGCAGCTGTAAAAATGGTACTGCCTGCATTACCACCTATACCGTTCAAGGCAACGGCATATTTTGTTTTGTTAATCGTTGATCCAGAAATAATCTGATGGGGTTCGAACTCAAATTCGGTATACCCCCCGGTTGGGTAATCAATACGTTGCAGCATGCCTACCTGCATAACTGATGGATTAGCATCCCTATTGGCTGTACCTAAAGGTATTACAGAAAAGCCCTCAAGAGCTTTTTCCGAATTTACTAATGTTGTATTGTTGGCTCCGTTATAATAGCCCCAATCGTCAACTCCTCTATCCAGTTTACAAGGCATCAAGGCATTGTTATAGGTGAACCCCCAGGTACGTACCACATTGCCATTTTTATCCTTTTCGTCAACACTATCTAAACGGGAACGCTTTTTTTCTGTTTCTATAGCCGAAGCCTCGGAACAATTCTTTTCTGGAAAAATCCCTTGGTTAAAGACGAACGATTTTAATGTGCTATAAATGCCATTTGTTATTAAACTGGATTTGTATATGGTAAGGTTATGAAGCCCATCGCCTGAGTCCCACGTATCTGGTCTGGCCAAATAATCGAGATTTATTTTCCCATATGGGAAAACTACCTCCTTAAGACGCAACGTATAGTTTTGTTTGCCATTTAGTGGAGTTTGACTACTTAGCGACCGAAATCCATTAGATTCACCCGCTGCATTTGTCCCATAGACTACATATCTTAAAGTTTCAGTATCATTAAGTAATCGTTCCAAAAGGTATCCACCATCCTCGTATATAAATTCTATTTTTTCCGAACCATCAGAAGAGATAATCTCCGTAAGGTACCAACTAGAAGTATATAAAATACCGTACGTAGATTCAGGCATATTTACCGTTTCCTTGTCCTTAAAACGGTAGACCGTCCCCATTTCGTCAGTAATCTGGAGTCCATCAGTAATAAACGCTATTTTTATGTCCTCATAAGGTACTGGAGTCAGGTCTCCGTTCTTGGTATATTTAAACTGACCTGAACGCCCATTAAAATTATAATTGAATATGTCGGGCTCTAGATCCTTATGATTCTCCAAGTCTTCTAATACTGCTTGCTCAGCGGCTGTAGCAATGTCTCCTAAATCATCTGCTCCAGGAAGGGTATTTGCTATATTACCATAGCCATTGGTTATTTCATCTGGAATGTCTACTACTGATCGGGTAATCACACCACCAATATTTAATGCCCACCCCAAACCTACATTACTAGATTTTTGTGCTACTTTTATACCACTGGCATGATAACTTAATGATATGGGCATTTGCAACTGTCTTGATTGTACTTGATACAATGGAATCGAGATACTAGGCGTGCCCGTAGCCATATTCACAGGAAATTCTCCATACTGTGCCAAAGCAGCAGCATTTGGAGAAGGAGGAATAATTTTAGGCAACTCTTGCTGCCCATACATAATTGCTATATTAAAAAATAGAGAAAGAAAAACAACTGATAAAAAACGTGTATTCATAAGAACATTAATTTAAGATTTGTAATGTGCTTATAAAATTATAAAGGTGTTTTGGATTTGGAGTAAGCTATTACCTTACAATTAGTAAGCTAAAAAAGTGTTAAAATATGTTAAAATGGTGTTTTTTAGCTTACTCAAACTAAGGTTTTAGCTTAGTTTTATATAGCTTCAATCAACAAAAACCACTGCTCAATTGGGTTTTACGGAAAAACCACACCAAAAGTAAGCTTTTAGCTTACTGCCGTCTTATAATAAACAAATATATTTATAAGGTATTTCTTAATTTAAAGATTTTGTTTAGTTATGAGTAAAACTATTAACGTTTTAATAGCGGAAGACGAACCGTTAATTATAGGGCTATTAAAAAATATTTTTAAGCAACTTAGTGAGTCTAATTTCGATTGGACTTTTAAATTACATTCTACTTTAAATTGTGACTCTGCATTAAAAAAAATAGACGAAGCCATTATTGGAACACCTTTCGATTTAGCCTTATTAGATGTTAACATCCCTCCTTCAAAGAAAAAAAAGGTGCTTTGTGGAGAAGATTTAGGCATGGAATTGCGAAGATACTTTCCTCAATTAAAAATTATCATTTATACATCTAATAATGATAATTACCGTTTAAACAATATTTTACGCTCTATTAACCCAGAAGGATTTTTAATTAAAAGTGATATTGATTATAAAGGTCTTATAGGTGCTATTAGTCGCGTTTTAGTTAACCCTCCTTTTTATAGTCCTAGTATTTTAAGTTTAATCCGTCAACATATCTCCAATGACTTTCTTTTAGATGCTACCGATAGAATGCTGTTACATGAATTATCTAAAGGCACAAAAACTAAAGATTTACCAAATTTTGTCAACCTGTCTAAAAGTGGTGTTGAACGTAGAAAAAGACATCTTAAAGAGGTGTTTAATATTGTAGATAAAGGCGATAAAAAACTCATTCAAATAGCTAAAGAAAAAGGATATGTTTAAAAATAATACATTTAAATTAAGAAAGCTACCAGCTTACAACCTCCAAGAGGTTTTAATCGTCCTAGTTATTATAGGGATTCTATTATTACTAGCATTACCCAATTTAATGCCTCTAATAAGTAAAACCAAAAGTGTGGAAGCGCAAACCCAACTCAAGTACATCTACAATTCTCAAACCACCTATCGTTATATGTATTCCAAATACGCATTAGATTTAAGTGAGATAGATTTTGAAGCCCCAAAAACAGTTAATGAAAATGGTAATAGTAACTACAGTTATGAAATACTATCCGCTACAAATAATGGCTTTAAAGCTAAAGCTACAGCTATTACCGATTTTGACGGTGATGGTATTTATAATGTATGGGAAATTGATGAAACAGGAACGCCCAAACAACTAGTAAAAGACTAAATGATATATATAAAGTTTCTTCTTGTTATTTCTTTTTTGATTGTCTTTTTTCAAGACCTAAAAGAAAGGCATGTGTACTGGTTTTTACTACCAATTATTGGACTATTATCTGGAATGCTATTCTATCAAAATACACTAATTGAAATTTTTATTATATCCTTATCAATGAATCTTCTTTTTATTGCTTTATTAATTTTAGTTATTTTTTTATATTCAAAATTTAAACTAAAAAGCGACTTTTATAAATCTATTGGTTTAGGTGATATATTATTGTTTTTAGCTTTAACTGTTTCTTTTTCTACAGTATCTTTTATTGTAATTTTTATAAGTGCGCTTATTTTTTCCTTGGCCTTACATCTTATACTTAACAAACTTCAAAAGGCGGTTACCGTCCCTTTAGCAGGATATATGAGTTTATTTTTTTTAATAAGCTATGTCTTTCATTGGGCTGGTTATATTCATGTTTATAATATTTAAATCTTATGAGCAGCAATTATACCATTCCTACATCTTTATTACAGCTTATAAGTAGTGAGCAGGCTTATCATTATAAAATTGTACCTGTTGAGGCGCATAATGGAACACTTATTTTTAAATCGGATACACCTACTGAAAACTTAAAAAAAGAGCTACGTATTGTTTTTGGGAAACAGGTGGAATTAGTTCCTGAAACTTCTGAAAATATAAACTTGTACCTATCTAACAATTTTAGAAAACAAGACTTTATAGCATCCAAAGATTTACATTATACAAGCGATTTTTTAGAAAAACTGTTGCTATCTGCAAAAAATATAGGCAGTAGTGATATTCATTTTGAACCCTACGAACAAAAGTGTAGAGTACGTTTTCGTTTAGATGGAAAACTTAAAGAGCATTTTGTTATTGCTTTGTCTGAGTATCCTGTTATCGTTAATAAACTTAAAATAAAAGCAGGGTTAGATATTTCTGAAAAACGCTTGCCTCAAGATGGTCGTATTACGGTTAAAACACATCCCAATAGTAATCAAGGAGATGAGTTTGATATTCGTGTATCTAGTCTTCCTACCTTACATGGTGAAAAAATAGTGTTACGTATTTTAAGTAAGGATGCCAATCATATAAACATTGCTGATTTGGGGTTTACCAATAGAGCACTTAAAACTTATAAAGAAGCTATTAAAAATCCTAATGGTATCGTGCTTATTTCTGGACCTACGGGCTCTGGTAAAACCACATCCTTGTATGCGACACTTAAATTATTAAATGACGATAAAACCAATATTGTTACTATAGAAGATCCGATTGAATATACGCTTGAAGGCATTAATCAAGTACAACTTAAAGAGAATATAGGTTTAGACTTTGCTAGTGCACTGCGTACGTTTTTACGTCAGGACCCTGATATTATTATGGTTGGGGAGATTCGTGATGTAAAAACAGCTAATATGGCTATTCGTGCTGCTTTAACGGGGCATTTGGTATTGTCGACTATTCATACAAATTCAGCATGGGCAACCATATCTAGATTAATAGACATGGGGATTCCTGCCTTTTTAATTGCCAGTACTTTAAATGTAAGTATTGCACAACGTTTGGTTAGAAAATTATGCCCTAATTGTAAAAAAGAAACTGCTGTTAGTCAAGAAATTTTCCCTGAGCATTTTAAAGTTCCGAAGGACTTAGTAGTGCATTATACTGCTAAGGGGTGTGCTAAATGTTATCATACGGGCTATACGGGCAGAAAAGCTATTTATGAAATCATACCTATTACAAAAATGCTTATTCCACATATAAAAAATAACGATTTAGAAATCGATAAGTATGTACAGGAACACCAAATAGCAACTTTAAAACAAAATGCTATTGAACTAATAAAAGAAGGCATTACTTCGGTTGATGAAGTTTATGCACTATTAATCGATTAGACCTTAATGGTTATTAAAAAAAATTATGAAAAAATTAATTTATATATTATTATTAACGAGTTACTTCGGTTTTTCCCAGACTCAAAATCTTCAAAATGTAAACCAGCGAATCGAGGCGATTAAAACACGATTGGAATCTCTTGCGGTTGAAAATTCAGGATTAACGGAACAAGCCAAAGCAGAAATAAGTGTTAACAACATCACATTGTCTAATTTTATTTTGGCTATTTCTAACACACATGGTGTTAATATTAATATTTCACCAGAGCTTAACCAAATCTCCATATCGAATAATAACTTTTCTGATGTTACTGTTTCTGATTTATTAGTGTTTTTATGCAAAGAATATGGTTTAACTATAGATTTTACGGGGAGTATTTTGTCTATTAAAAAATACACTCCTCCAATTGAAACTCCTGAGATACGTATTATTCCTATTTCCTATAACCCAGAGAACAACACTATTACTATTGATGCTAAAAGTGATAAACTCTATGATGTATTTAAACGTATTATGGACGAAAGCGCCAAAAACTTGGTATTTGCTCCTGGGCTAGAAAATAAAACCATAACATTCTATATAAAAGACACACCTTTTGAAGCCGCTATGGATAAACTCGCATTATCAAATAGTTTATTTGTTGAGAAAACAAAAGATAATTTTTATGTGTTTGAAGACCATGGTGCTTTAAAAAGTTCAAACCAATTTAATTCAATATTAAAACACGGACAACAAGATGATTTTAAAGTTTTGGATTTAGAAAATAAACTATTAGAAGTTAATTTTAATAACACCTCTATAAAATCTATCATAAATGATATTGGAAAAGCTCTTAATATTGATGTATTTACTGCGACGCCTTTAGATAAAGCTGGTGTAGTAACATTTAAAGCCAAATCAATCTCGTTTGATGAATTATTAATAAAACTATTTGAATCGCAATTGAATTCACCAACTGATGGACTTAATCCTAGTTCTTCTAATACCCCTATAAATCGAGATATTAACAAACAAAGCCAAAATAACAATGCTGTTGTTTCAAATTCAACAGGGGCTTTTACCTTTAAAAAAGAAGGTAATATCTATTATTTTGGAATTGAAGATCAACTAAGTGTTCGCAAAATAGAAGTGATTCATTTAATGCATCGCTCCGTAGAGTTATTATCTGATCCTTCTGGAGGAAGTGGAAGAAATAGAACTGTAGGGAGAAGTAGTTATAGTAATAATAGTTATGGCAATAGTAATTATAATAATTATGGATCTAGTTATAATCAAAATCGTAATTCAAATTATAACAATTCATCATTTAATAATTCTGGAACAAACAGAAATAGAATTCAAAATAACTCATCCAATTATAGTAATTATGACAGTACTACATCTACTTCTAGTGGGACTTCTCAAACCATAGAAACGATTATCCCTATAGAAATTGCACAAGATTTAGATATAAAAATCGATCATGAACTGAATAGTCTTTATGTTACAGGCTCTAGTGCAAAAATAGAACGTCTTAAAGAGTTTATAAATTATATAGATAAAACAGTCCCCGTAGTTCTTATTGAGGTGATGTTTGTTGAAGTTAATAGAAGTAACACCATTGAATCAGGTGTATCTTGGGGAATTGGAGATACTCCTGTAGAAACACAAGGCAATCTTTTTCCAACAACTGATTTTACCTTAGGAGCCAAAACGATTAATAAGGTTATTAATGGTTTTAGTGGTTTTGATAGACTTAATTTAGGGAAAGTAGTCCCTAACTTTTTTGCGACTGTAAAAGCCATGGAAAGTAATGGTAATTTAAAAATTAAATCAACACCTAAGCTTTCTACTTTAAATGGGCATCGTGCTACGTTTTCTAATGGTGAAACGTCTTATTACACAGTTACTCAACGTAATATTTATGGAACAGATAATCCACAAACGTCTGAAATTACGAATTACGAACCTATTGATGCTGAATTAGGGTTAACCATAAAACCATTAGTGTCTGGAGATGGTCAAGTGACCTTAGATATTTTTGTGATACAATCTAGTTTTGGAAGTCGTATTGACGAAAATGCACCACCAGATATTAGTTCTCGTGAGTTTAGTTCTATTATACGTGTTCAAGACCAAGATATTGTTGTGCTTGGTGGTTTAGAAGAACAGATAAAAAACGATTCTGGGTCTGGCGTACCATTCTTAGCCAGAGTTCCTATTATAAAGTGGTTGTTTAGTTCGCGTAAGCGTGAAGCTTCTAAGGCTAAACTTACTGTGTTTATTAAACCAACTATTATTTATTAATGCTAGACTTCTTAAAATCATATCTGTTTTTTAGAAATCGTTTTTGTGGTGTTGAACACACCCTAAAGGATAATCAAAGTATTTTATATACTACCGTTTTAAAAAAGACTAAAAAGGAAGTTAATATTGATGTCTGTTTTAGTTCCAAAAGTATTGAAGATACTGCTAATAAACTTCCAAAAAATCAACATATTTTTTTAGTGATTAATAATGATCAGGTATTAACAAAGTCATTAAAATACGAACAGGTAAATGATGTTAATTTAATAAATAAGAGTTTTCCTAATATTAATATTTCTGAGTTTTATTTTGAAATTATTCATCAAAATGATAACAGTTTTGTTTCCATTTGTAGAAAAGACTATGTTGATACGCTTATAAATAAATATAAAAAAAAGGGTTTTTCTGTTATTTCATTTTCTTTAGGAAGCAACACCTTATCCAATACAGTTTCATATATTGATGATACTTTTGTTTTTACTTCAAACGCTAGTATAACAACTCAAAATAATTATATTAAAACTATTGACTATACAGAAACTAATAAAGAGGAATATTATAATATTAACGGATTAAACGTTTCTAATGCCTATCTTTTAGGATTCTCTGGAGCATTATCACAAATTATTGGCAATTATGATTCTAGCACAAATTACCGAGACAATACAAACAGCCTTTTAAATACGTATAAGCAGCTTCGTTTTTTTAACCTGTTTTTACGATTTGGATTGGTTTTTATTCTTAGTGTATTATTGGTTAACTTTTTGTTTTTTAACTTTTATTATAATCAAGTACAGATTCTTAATGATACTTCTCAAATTAACCAGACCACTAAAAGCAGTATTATCAAACTTGATGAGTCTGTAAACAAAGTTAAAAAAACAGCTCATGATTTACTTAACAGTAGGGCTTCAAAAAGTTCTTTTTATATCGATGCTATTATAAACAGTTTACCAAATTCTATTTTACTCTCAGAGATAAATTATCAGCCTTTAAAAAAGACTATCAAGCCCGATAAACCAATCGAAAATAATAAAAGTACCATCATGGTGTCTGGTGAATCTAATGATAGTTCTAGGTACTCGGAATGGATTACTCGCTTAGAAAATATAGGCTGGGTAAAAAGCGTAACTGTAGAAACTTACAACGATTCTAAAACAAGCTCGTCGAATTTTAGTATTAAAATCCATATAGCTCCATGACTTATAAATCTAAAAATATTTTATTAATTACTGGTTTTATTTTGGTTCTGGTTTTGTCATATCAATTGACTATTTCTAAAACAGTTACTTTAAAACAGGAGTATAATACCCTAAAAAAAGAGGCTCAGTTATTTAAAAACACACCAAAACAGTTATCGCTTTTAAAACAAAAACAAAAGTATTACGATTCGCTTTTAAACAAACATCAGATTAAGAGCGGTTCTATTCAAAATAATCTTTTAAAGACTATAAATACTTATGCTTATAACAATAAGCTTAAAGTTATCCGTTTTTTAGAGCCACATACTTCTAAAAGCAATGACCTAATCATAAAAACACATCAGTTTACTGTACAGGGGGATTATAATACGATACTCAAACTTATTCACCGCTTGGAACAGCAAACCAAATTTGGTGAAATTATTAACCTACATTTTTATAAGAAAAAAAACTTTAAAACTAACACGTATTATCTTCAGGCTCAAGTTATATTGAAAAGTTTTGGGTGAGTTGCTTTGCGTAACAGTTTAGAATAATAAGCTTTTTCTTCATTTAAATATCGACTTTACCTCATTATGAATCCTGTTAAAATTAGCTTCCAAATCCTTTTTGAGTTATTATTTTACTTGATGGTAGTTCGCGTTTTATTTTGGGTAGTTTAAATCGTAACCTTTTATCCTCTCCATCAGCAAACACAATAAACTCCCCTTGTTTTAACCCATAAAACGCATCCGCTCTGGTTTTAGCCACTTCTTTTTCACCTTTAGTAATACGGCTTTCCCAACTCAGTCCACTACTTTTACTAATGCTTTTAGTCGGTTTCTTAACAATTTCAAAAAAACGCTCATAGTATTTAGCCGTATCAGGATCGTTGGCTTTACCAAAGAATTGATAAGATAAGTTACTTAAAATGGCTTTACTCGCTTTATCACCGTACATCATATCATTCTGTATTTTGTCATGCAATACATAAACCGTTACAGTGTCATAACTACGAAGGGTAGCAGGAATGCGATGCATATTAAGAAGTCGAATCGTAGAAGCTTCTTCCAACAACACAAAAGAGGGGCTTTGACTCCGTTCGCTCATTTGTTTGGTAATAGTATGCATAATGGAAGCAATGACAGGGGATAGGGACGCCTCTTTTTTAGGATTATTAACTATAGAAATAATAGCAGGGTGCTCAGGGTTATTAATATCTAATGGAATATCATCCTCCGATAAAACCATAAATATTTTCTTCGTGCTTATCTTTTTAAAAGCATTGGCCAGCGTACTTTTTACACCAGCGGTTTGCCTGTCGGAACCCACACCACTAATAAACGCATCTGCCATAGCTTTAGCTGTTAAATCTGCACTTAAAAACTTGCAGAGCGCTTTAGCTTCGGTACGTTTTCTATTTTTTATAATTTCTTGAAGGAGGCTACGTTCAAATCGATCTGAAGGTGAAAAGCCATGCCATTCAAAGAAGTTGATAACCATTTCCATAGTTTCCGAATAGGATTTTGCCACCTTTTTAGAAAAGTGTTTAAACCTTCTGGCGGTTTTTCGTTTAAAGCGTATGGTATAAAAATTGTCCATTAATAGTGTACTAAACCCTCAATTGGGTCATTTTTTTTCAATGTTTTCAAGGGTTTACAAAGGATTTGACCCAATAGTGTTAATTGTCAAAGTCTTCAAAAACCACCGAAACCCTTATAAACAGGGCTTTGCGAAGCAAAATATTAACGTAACGCTGCGCTAGCACGTTACCCTCTTGCTTCCAATTTCGTCATGCTTCAGCATGACAAAATTTTCGAACAACTGCTAAATCCCGATTATCTGGTCAGTTGCTTTTTTACGGAATTTACATTCCGTTCTACTTTATATTTTGATGTGTACGGTTATCAGGAGTTAAGCGCCCTTTATTTATTACAATTGTAAATGAAGAAAATATTACCGAACTAATAAAATGAGGATAAAAATTTTGTGCCATATTTACACCTCGAAACACGTAAACACCTATAAATGTTGAAAAGTTACATATTGTATCGGGAAATAGATAGTCATTTTATTTGATGTCATTTAATTCGTTTTGATATCAAATTACTGAAAATCAGATTTATACAAAAATCAGCATATTCCTTCTCTTTCTTTTGTGAGTTTATTATTTCATAATTTTTACACCATTTTTACATCTTTTTTATTAAATTTTAAAAAGGTGTAAAAATTACACCTCGTTTTTGGTAATTTCGCCAAAAATGTCACTTAGAGTCATTTAGGGCTTCTTAAGACCGCTTAGAACCTCTTAACGATACCTAACTCTCTTTAACTTCTAATCCAACTTCGATGAGTAGTAATATTCATATACAGAGAATCTGTGAATACTGTAAAGAAGAATTTACAGCTAGGACAACTAAGACTAAATATTGTTCACACAAATGCAATAACAGGCATTATAAAGAAAAAACTAAAGGAGCTAAAATTTCAAAGAGTAATGAAGAAACTACTCAGAAAATAACATTAGAAGTAGAGAAATTAAATGTCTTGGATTTTTTGACAGTTAAAGAAGTTTCAGTTCTTTTAAATTGTTCAATTAAAACAGTTTATCGTAATATTAAAAACGGCACTATTAAAACCATTAATTTAGGAAGTAGGACAACGAGGATTAAGCGTTCTGATATAAATGATCTATTTAATAAATAGTGAATTTATTAATATGCATAAATTTTAAATTATAGAATATGAAAATAAGTCTTAAAAAGAAAAAACTTGTTAGCGGACGTTATAGTTTGTATTTAGAATACTATAAAGGATATTCCATAGATGAGAATGGAAAACAAACTCACAACAGAAATTTTGAATATTTAAAGCTTTACCTGCATGGTAATCCAATCACGATATCTGAAAAGAATGAGAATAAAGAAACCTGGCTAACAATGGTAATCGTTGCACAAGGTGCAAAAAACAGTCAAGATGAGCCACCTTCAGCGGATTAAAGTGAGCATAGTAATAATTATTGCAATCCCTTTTATAACTTGTACTGAAGTGATTTTTTATGTGGCTCAATAATTTCCGTTTTTAGTGGTTCACCTTGACGTCCTATCCAGGATGACATACAATTTGCATTTTTAAATTGTTCGCTCTTTTAGCACCATTCATTTAAGTCTATTTGAAATGTCAAGTATTTTGAGCAAAAAAGTTGACGTTTGTTATTTATTTGTACCTTTGTAGGTGTATGAACATAGCAACTAAAATAGCAAATCAGATAAAACTGTTTCCATTAGGTAAAACCTTTGGTTATAAAGATTTAAAAATAACTAAAGACCAGTATGTAACGGCGGCAAAAGCGTTGGAACGATTACAAAAAAAAGGGGTAATTAAAAAAGTAGCTAATGGTAAGTTTTATAAGCCTGAAAGCACTGTTTTTGGAGAGCTTAAACCGAGTGAAACAGAATTATTAAAACCGTATCTTTTTGAAGGAAACACTCGTGTTGCCTATATTACAGGAGCGACTTTGTATAACCAAATGGGATTAACAAGACAGGTAGCTTCTAAAATTAAAATAGCTAGCAGAGGAAAACGAATATATGTGCAAGCTGGAAGTATTAAAGCTACACCTGTTAAAAGTTATGTGGAGGTAACAAATGATAATTTTCAACAGTTAGGATTTCTAGATGCACTAAAGGACATTAATAAAGTTTCAGATTTGGATCCAAAATCAGCAGTTATTATATTGAGTAATATGCTAAAAGAGATGACTAATAAAACATTGGCAGAAACCATAAAATATGCTTTAGTTTATCCTCCTAGAACTAGAGCTCTATTAGGTGCATTACTTGAAAACATGGAGAAAAACGAATTAATACAAACACTTAAAGACAGTTTAAACCCATTTTCCGAATACAAAATGGTTATTAGTAAGCAACTTCCAAAAGGAAAAAATTGGAATTTAGTATGAAGCTACATGAGGATATAAAAATTTCTGAAGACGCTATAAGAATTACAGCACAGCAATTAAAAATTGCTGAAATTCATATAGAAAAGGATTATTGGGTGACATTGGCATTACATACTATATTTAACAACCAAATTGGAGGGGAAACCGTTTTTAAAGGAGGAACAGCGTTATCAAAATGTTTTGGTTTTATAGAACGCTTTTCTGAAGATATTGATTTAGTGGTTTTGAATAATCAAAGTGATTCGGGAAATAAATTAAAAAATAAGCTTAAAAAGATAACGGAAGCTGTTGCTACAAAAATTGAAGAAGTTGAAGTGGAAGGCATTACCAATAAATTAGGCATGATTAGAAAAATTGCCTATAACTATCCAAAACTATTTCAAGGTGATTTTGGTCAAGTAAGAAATGTGATTGTTGTTGAAGCCACTTGGTTAGGACGTTTTGAACCTTATCATAAAAAACATATTAGTTCTTATATTTTTGAGATGATGCAGAAGAATAATCAATTAGATATAGCTGAAACTTATAACATGCAGCCTTTTCAAGTGCAAGTATTGGATGTGAAAAGAACTATTTGCGAAAAGATTATGAGCCTTGTTCGGTTTTCTTATGGTGATGATGTTATTTATAACTTAAGAAACAAAATTCGTCATACATATGATATTCATCAATTATTAAAGCAAGACACAATAAAAGCGTTTTTTAATTCATCAGAATTTGATGACATGTTATTAACTGTAGGTAACGATGATGTTTTTAGTTTTAAATCGAGAAACAAATGGTTGGAAAAACATCCAAAAGAGGCTCTAGTTTTTACAGATACAGCATCTGTATGGAATGAGTTAAAAGGAACGTATAATAATGAATTTGGGGATTTGGTGTATGGACAATTACCTAAAGAGGATGATGTGTTAAAAACATTATTAGAAGTGAAACACCGACTTCAAAATATAAAGTGGAATATAAAAGTCAGTAAAGTAGAAGCTTAGCGAATCAAAATAAGAGTAAGTTTTTATTAAGCTATTCGCGTAAGAGAATATTCTTCATGTGTTAAGTAAAAAAAGGCTTGTCAACTTTAGTAAAGCTTCGAGGAAGTTACCAGATTTTGGTAATAATCTCGCATTTTTACTAAATATTTTTCAAAAAATAAACACATGGCATATAATATAATAGCTCGGAAATTGCTATATAATTTAGTGTGGTCTGCGCCAATGACTACTCTATCTAATCAATTAAACAAGCTTCTGTATAAAGGAATAGCTGGAAATGCTATTCAATTTGTAAAAACATCACAGCCTTTAATCTTCTCTAAGTTTTTCTTTTATGCTCTCTTCTCTGTAATAAAGATTAACGTGATCCATTAGTGCTTCTTCTCCCCAAGGCATGATACGGTTGGCAATTGTCAAAGCTTGTCGGACATAGTCGTCTTCGTTTTTTTTCAACACATCATCGACACCGAACTCGGAGTCAAGTACTCTCATTGATAGGTATATTAATGCGCGGGTAGTCTGTAGCAACTCCGCATGACCATCAATATAAAAAAAGGATGACTGGAATTTACCTTCAAAATACGGGTGAGGTGTCAGGGTTGGTGTATGGTCACTTGCGTGATATTTTAAACTATTTATTAATTTTTATTCATTTGGATTCATAATACTGTGTTATTTGATTTGAACTAATTTGAGCTTCATTTAATGATTATTTACTGATGCAAAGGTTAAATCGCCTATGGTATCCAATAATTCCATTTCATTATGGGGTATCATATCTAAAATATATCCTAGAACTTCTCTAATGTTATGTTCTGGTTCTGGTATAGAACGCGTTGAATAATGGTCAGTATCCATTGCTGTTATGCATACCTTTAATAAATTTGAAATCATGAACGAGGTTTCTAAATAACCTTCCGTTACAATTCCAACAGTGTATAATCCTTTTTTATATGGATATGGTTTTAAAGAAGAAAAATCCTTTTTGGACAAGGATTTAATTAAATCCAACACCTTTTTGTTGCTTGGAGGAGGACATTGCTCTTTGGATACATTCATTTCTTTTTCATTGAATGGTTGTTCTATACTAGCATTCAACTTGTTTTTAAATATATTGGTCGAGATTGCTTCAGTTTTATTGGCTCTCTCTAATATTTTATTAATCTGTTCTAAGTTAATATTGTAATTATTTTCATAGCGTGTAGTTATATAGGCGTTATCCAACAATTTTAAAAGATTTTGTTCTTCCTCTAAATCGGTATTGAAAAGGTTACCAAGTTCTGGAGCAAATGTTTTTATATATGTTTGAAGTTCTTTGATGCTATGACTTTTACGCTCCTTGCCCATTATAAAAAGAGCGGCATACCGAAACCATAATTCGATATATTGGTGTAACATATATGCGGCATGAGAAAGATTATCCTTTTCGATAAAAAAGGTTGCACCATCGAAAAAGGTCGCCATTTTATAGCGTTCCTTTTCGAAAGTTGATTGTATGTTGTTTAGTGTTTTTTCTGGTATATGGTATTCATGAAAGCTATTTGATTCAGCATCAGGATTATGAAAGACTAGTTTATCCCAAGTACAGCCATGAACAAAAAACAAGCTTTCTTCTTTTAATTGTTGATGGGCGTATTCAAACGAAAATATTCGGTATAAAAACTCCGTTTCCTCTTGAAATATTTTGGCAACCATTGCCGATAATTCTTGGGTTAAGGAAGAGCAATTTCCTTTTAGTATTACAATAAATAAGAGTTGATTATTTCCTGTGGTTTTTAGAATTGATTTGTAAATATATTTTACTTCAAGAATTACAGTAAGTCTGCTAATGATATTCTGTTCTGATTTATTTGCTTCATTGTTCATGGTTCTGAGAATATTTTATTTCTGAATAATTCTTTAGACTTTCTAAACAAATCTATATATAACCTATTAAAATTCAAAATAAAACTTTAGAAATTATACATTTTTCTATATTCAAAGTATATTTATCTATACAAATTCGAAATATTTATGACATCCTTAGGATTATATCTTACAAAAAAATCTGTAAATAGAGCTATGGTTTCAAGGCGTACAGGAATAAGTCAGGCTAGACTTTCTCAATTGAGTTCTAATGAATCAACTAGACTCCGTGCTGATGAACTTTATTTAATTGCTTTGGCTATTGATGTAGATCCTAGTGATTTGTTAAAAGAAGTATATAAAGATCTAAAACTACCCAAAGGTTAAAGCTTCTTGAAATAAAAAGAGAAGCCCTTCTGTGTTTTTAAATAATCTAATCGTTTTACCTTTTGTGTAACAATAGACCCCATTTTTCAAGGTTATTGTTATGCAAAAGGTAATACAAAACAGTATACAAATTATAGAGTTTAAATGAGACCAAATAGCTTTATTATAGCATTTGGAAAATTGTGAACCCCTTTATTTTAATTTCTAGGAGTTAGCTTCATAGTAGCCAAAAAAAAAGCCTTGCCTATAGCATAAATGAGTTGGAAGGATTTGCTTTAGTACTTTATAAGCCTGCCTCAGAAAAAGAAATAAGTCCAGATTTTACGTACCATGAGCTATAAATATTATTTTATAGCTCAAATATAGCTGTATTTTGGGCTATATGTTTGATGCTTTTAGCTCAAATTATTTAAACTAAAATCAAAAATCTAAATTAAATACCCATAAACATTAATTGTCTCCCATTTACACCTTAAAGTTAGTTAGCCCTTATGAATAAATAAAAGTTACATATGGTATACATATGTAACCTTAATAATTAGAGTATTTAACGCAAAAATTACTGTTTTAAAAAAAAAGGATGTAACTCACACAATATTAGTTGGTTATTGATTTTGTGCTGTGGTACCTCCAGTAGCTTATCAATTTGCGCTTCTATGTAACAGTGTACATCTGTATGCTCATTTTGGATGTGTCTTTATTTTGTAAATGTAGTTGTGTGTTTCTGTGTGCTAGTGAGTATTCGAGAGCATATTTAAGACTAAATGATTTTGTTTATGAGTTAGTTGATTTTTTAATTGTTTGAGATAGTCTTTATTCTTACGCTATTAAATATAAGTTAAATCAAGTTGAGATGAAGAGGGATTTTATATCTTTGTATGTAATATGAAACAGGTATTTCATAAAATAACATCCATTTTAATGACTTTTGTAGTCTTATTTTCTACGATGTCATTTACAATAGATATGCACTACTGTGGAGGTACTTTGGTTGAGACTGCCGTATTCCATAAAACAAAAGGTTGTGGTATGGAAATGCAAAACCCTTCAAGTACTGATTGTGCTGTTACAAAAAAGAATTGTTGTACAGATGAACAAATTACTCTTGAAGGTCAGGATGAGTTAAAAATATCTTTTGATAAATTAACTTTCGACCAACAAGTATTTATAGCTTCATTTATATCTGCTTATATTAACCTTTTTGAAGGTTTAAATGAAAATGTATCTTCTTACGAAGAATACAAACCGCCAATCGTCATAAGGCAAATCTTCAAGCTTGACGAGACTTACTTAATTTGATTTTTAAACAATAGACTGTTTATCCTATAGCGCATGCTATAAGGATAATTTGTTGTATTCGGTGTTTTTCTAACACCAATGTCTAACTGTTTAATAATCATATACAATGCTAAACAAAAGCATAAAATTTTTAATAGAAAATAAACTTGTAGCGGTTTTATTGCTCCTTCTTTTTATGGGATGGGGAACTGTAAACGCCCCCTTTAATTGGGATACTGGTTTTTTACCAAGTAACCCTGTCGCTGTCGATGCCATACCAGATATTGGCGAAAATCAACAAATAGTTTTTACTAAATGGGATGGTCGTTCTCCACAAGATATTGAAGACCAAATTACATATCCACTAACGACATCTTTATTGGGAATACCAGGAGTAAAAACGATTCGTAGCTCTTCCATGTTTGGCTTTTCCAGTATCTATATCATTTTTGAAGAAGATGTAGAGTTTTACTGGAGTCGAAGTCGGATTCTTGAAAAACTAAACTCATTACCAAGTGGGTTACTTCCAGAAGGCGTAAATCCAGTTTTGGGTCCAGATGCCACAGGATTAGGACAAATATTTTGGTACACCCTTGAAGGAAGAGATGAAAACGGAAATGTAACTGGTGGATGGGATTTACATGAATTACGGAGCATTCAAGATTACTATGTAAAGTATGCCTTATCATCAGCAAGTGGTGTTTCAGAAGTTGCCTCGATAGGTGGATATGTTCAAGAATATCAAGTTGATGTTAATCCAGAATTAATGCGACAATACAATATTGGTTTGCACCATATTGTAAAGGCAGTAAAAGAAAGCAATAAAGATATTGGAGCACAAACCTTAGAGATTAACCAAGCGGAATATCTGGTTAGAGGTTTAGGCTATATAAAATCCATTTCAGATATAGAAAATGCTGTTGTAACCTCTGAAGATTATACAGCAATAAGAATTAAAGATATTGGAAATGTGTCTTTAGGTGCAGCAACAAGAAGGGGTATTTTAGATAAAGAGGGTGCTGAAGTTGTTGGAGGAGTGGTTGTGGCTCGTTATGGAGCAAATCCAATGGAAGTCATCACAAATGTAAAAGAAAAAATAAGTGAGTTAAGTTCTGGATTACCTTCAAAAGTATTGAGTGATGGAAAAACATCTCAATTGACTATTGTACCTTTTTATGACCGAACAGAATTGATTCAAGAAACGTTAGGAACACTTAATGAAGCTTTAACTTTAGAGATATTGATAACTATTTTGGTCATCATTATTATGGTGTTCAATTTACGAGCTTCAGTTCTTATTTCTGGTTTATTACCTGTTGCTGTTTTAATGGTATTTATAGCTATGAAACTCTTTGGAGTTGATGCAAACATTGTAGCCTTATCTGGTATTGCTATTGCTATTGGTACGATGGTAGATGTTGGTGTTATTCTTTCAGAAAATATAATAAGGCACTTAGATGAAAGTAAAGATAAGTTACCAATAAATACTGTGGTTTATAATGCAACTGTTGAAGTTTCAGGAGCTATTGTAACCGCAGTAATGACCACTATTATAAGTTTTATTCCTGTGTTTACAATGATAGGTGCAGAAGGAAAATTGTTTAGACCATTGGCATTTACAAAAACCTTTGCTTTAACTGCTTCCATAATAGTTGCCTTATTCTTGATACCACCATTTGCAGCATTTCTATTTAGAAAGAAAAATATAAAAAAGACATTTAGTTATGTAGTAAATGTGCTTTTAATCATAATGGGTATTGTAACAATAATATCTGGATATTGGCTCGGTCTTATATTGATAGCATTTGGCATTACAGCCCTATTAAAATCTAATGAACAACTTTCAGAAAAAAGAACGAACCTTATAAATATTGTTATTTCAGCATTAACAATCGTCTTCCTTCTTGCTGAATACTGGAGACCTTTAGGTGTTGATAAAAGCATCTTTTGGAATCTCATTTTTGTTGGGTTGATATGCTTTGGCTTATTAGGTGTGTTTACATTATTTAGAAAATACTATACTCGCATTTTACAATGGGCATTAGCTAATAAAATCTTATTTCTATCTATTCCAACTCTCATTGTGATTGGTGGATTCTTCATAATGAAAAATACAGGCAAAGAATTTATGCCATCATTAAACGAAGGTTCTTTTTTACTCATGCCTACTTCCATGCCACATTCAGGTGTAGAAGAAAACAAACGAGTACTTCAGCAATTAGATATGGCTGTGGCAAGCATTCCAGAGATTAAAACTGTAGTTGGGAAAGCTGGACGGACAGAATCTGCTTTAGACCCAGCTCCATTATCTATGTATGAAAATATGATTCAATATAAACCTGAATATATGTTAAATCTGCATGGAGAGCGTCAACGCTATAGGGTTAACGAAGATGGTTTGTTTGAATTGAAGGATGGAAGTTTTGTAGCAAACCCTAATAACTCTGATAAAAACATTGTTCTTAATTCTGATATAGTTAGAGAACAATTAATTGAAGATAATGATGGAGAATTTTATAGAAACTGGAGACCAGAAATAAACAATCCTAATGACATTTGGAAAGAAATTGTACGTGTAACTAAGTTGCCTGGAGTTACATCAGCTCCTAAGTTACAGCCCATAGAGACACGTTTAGTAATGTTACAAACAGGTATGCGTGCTCCAATGGGAATTAAGGTAAAAGGGCAGGATTTAAAGCAAATTGAGGCTTTTGGTGTTCAGTTAGAAGATATTTTAAAACAAGCAGAAGGTGTTAAAGTTGAAGCTGTATTTGCTGACAGAATAGTCGGAAAGCCTTATTTGTTAATTGATATAGATAGGGAGAAATTGGCTCGCTATGGCATATCCATAGATGATGTCCAAAACGTGCTTAAAGTTGCTATAGGCGGTATGGTATTAACTCAAACTGTAGAGGGGAGAGAACGTTACGGTGTTAGAGTGCGTTATCCAAGAGAATTACGAGGCAATCCTTCAGATTTAGAAAACATTTATATCCCAGTAGAGAAAGGAAGCCCAGTTCCATTGAGTGAATTAGCAACCATTCGTTACGAACAAGGGGCGCAAGTCATTAAGAGCGAGGATACTTTTTTAGTGGGTTATGTGTTGTTCGATAAATTAGATGGGTATGCAGAAGTTAATGTTGTTGAAAATGCACAAACCTTAATTCAACAAAAAATTGATTCAGGAGAATTAGTAGTTCCTAAAGGGATTAACTATCAATTTACAGGAACTTATGAAAATCAATTACGAGCAGAAAAAACCTTATCGGTTGTAGTACCATTGGCATTGTTCATTATCTTCTTAATCCTATATTTTCAGTTTCGTTCAGTAGCAACCTCTTTTATGGTATTTACAGGAATAGCCGTTGCCTTTGCAGGTGGTTTTATCATGATTTGGCTATATGGTCAAAACTGGTTTTTAAACGTCAATTTCTTTGGGGAAAACCTAAGAGACTTGTTCCAGATGCATCCTATTAATTTAAGTGTAGCCGTTTGGGTTGGTTTTATAGCTCTGTTTGGTATAGCAACAGATGATGGGGTAGTTATGGCAACTTACCTTACCCAAATATTTGATAGAAATAAACCCGCTAATAAGAAAGCTATAAGGGCATCTATAGTAGAAGCAGGAGAAAAGCGTATTAGACCTTGTTTAATGACAACTGCAACTACCATATTAGCACTATTACCAGTACTAACATCAACGGGACGTGGTAGTGATATTATGATTCCTATGGCAATTCCAAGCTTTGGAGGTATGCTGATTGCCTTAATTACACTATTTGTTGTTCCAGTTTTATACAGTTGGAAAGCAGAATTACAACTTAAAAAAGCAGTAAAATGAAACGAGCATATATTTTCATTATTTCAAATTCACACAAAGAAATGATTAAAAATTTATGTGAGTTACTGAATGTATTCAAATTTTTTGAACGTTCAGAAATCAAAAAATTTTAAACAGATGAAAAGATTAGTATTAATACTTCTTGGTCTAATGACATTTAATTTTTCAAATGGGCAACAGTTGGAAATATTAATTAATGAAGCATTAGCGAATAATCCAGAGATTCAGAAATTTGAATTACAATATAGTATTGCTTCAGAAAGAGTAAATGAAGTTAATACCATTCCAAACACCGAATTTGGAGTAGGTTATTTTGTAAGTGAACCTGAAACAAGAACTGGAGCGCAACGTTTTAAAATTTCTGCAAAACAAATGATGCCTTGGTTTGGTTCTATTACTGCAAGAGAAAATTATATTAACTCATTGGCGGATGCTAAATATGAAGATATTACGATTGCGAAACGAAAGTTAGTAGCTTCTGTATCTCAGTCTTACTATAACCTCTATGCCCTTAAAACAAAACAAAGGGTTTTAGATGACAATATTGCATTACTTAAAACCTACGAAACATTGGCTTTAATGTCTCTTGAAGTAGGTAAAGCTTCAGCAGTTGATGTATTAAGATTGCAGATGAGACAGAACGAATTAGAGCAATCTAAGCAAGTATTGGCGCAATTGTATTTAGCAGAACAAACAACGTTTAATAAGCTTTTAAACAGAGATAAGTCTATTGAAATTGACTTAGTAAGTGAATTGACTATTCCGTTAAATGAGACCTTAAATGACACAGAGAATCTGGCATTGCACCCTGAGTTGACTAAGTATGATAAGTTGTTTCAATCTGTACAACAATCCGAATTATTAAATCAAAAAGACAGTCAACCTATGATTGGTTTTGGGTTGGATTATGTTTCGGTTTCTGAACGACCAAACATGAATTTTAGTGATAACGGAAAAGATATTGTTATGCCTATGGTGTCGCTTTCAATTCCGATTTTCAATAAGAAAAACAAATCGCAAACAAGACAGAACGCTTTAAAACAACAAGAAATCACATTTCAGAAACAAGAAAGAGAAAATGTTTTGGAAACTGCTTTATCTAAAGCAATTAATAACAGAATAGCCTCGCGAATTAGTTATGATACGCAAGCTAAAAATTTAAAACGGGCAAAAGATGCAGAAGACATTTTGATAAAAAGTTATGAAACCGGAACGATTGATTTTAATGATGTCTTAGACATCCAAGAATTACAATTAAAGTTTCAAATTAATCAAATAGAATCTGTGAAGAACTATTATGTGCAATCAACAATTATTAACTACTTAACTATATAAAAAATGAAACATACATATAATATACAAGGTATGACTTGTGGAAACTGTAAATCTTCCGTTGAGAAGTATTTAAGTGAAATAAATAATGTAACAGATGTTTCAGTGAACCTTGAAAGAGGAGAAGCAGAAATAACAATGAGCAGTCATATAGATACTAAAGTATTTCAAAAATCCTTACCAGAAAAATATATACTTACAGAGAAAAATGTATTTACTTCAGTAGAACCTTCAAGCTATGAAATAGAACAAGAAAAAAGCAAATTACAACAGTTAAAACCGTTACTACTTATTATCTTTTATATAGTATCAGCAAGTATTTTGTTACACTATAAAAGCTGGTCTTGGGATTCTTTTATGCTTGACTTTATGGGATTGTTCTATATCGTATTTAGTTTCTTTAAAATGCTCGATTTAAAAGGGTTTCCAGAATCGTTTAGAATGTACGACCCATTAGCTAAGAAAGTACCTGCTTATGGCAAAGTTTATCCTTTTGTAGAAACAGGATTAGGTCTAATGTTCTTAATGCGATTTGAAGTGAATATTGCTTTAATTATCACACTTATTGTTTTAGGAATAACAACTATTGGAGTTACTAAAACTTTATTAGATAAAAAATCTATCAGATGTGCTTGTTTAGGAACAGCACTAAAACTGCCCATGACAGAAGCTACATTTATTGAGAATGCTATTATGATTGTAATGGCTGTACTAATGTTATTAAACATATTTTAAAATGAAAAAATATATAATTTATATCGGAATATTAGTTGTAGGACTTCTATTAGGACGGTTACTTTTTGGTAATACTTCCAATGAAGAAACAACACATAATCATAACGAAACAGTAGAAAGCAATCAAATGTGGACATGTTCTATGCATCCGCAAATTATGCAACCAGAAGCAGGAGATTGTCCAATATGTGGCATGGATTTAATTCCTGCGGAAGCTGGAGCTGATGGGCTAACCGCAGACCAATTTAAACTGACTAAAAATGCAATAGCATTGGCTAACATTCAAACATCAGTTGTAGGTCATAGTAAAGCTGAAGGAAATACGGTAAAGCTTTCTGGGAAAATAGTTGAAAATGAAGAAGCTAATGTAGTTCAAGTCAGTTACTTTTCTGGTAGAATAGAAAAACTAAATGTCAGTTATACAGGAGAAAAAGTAAGAAAGGGTCAGTTATTGGCAACTATTTATTCTCCAGAATTATTTGCTGCACAACAGGAACTTATTACAACTTCTTCTTTAAAAGAATCTCAACCAGAATTATATAAGGCCGTTCGTAATAAGTTAAATCTTTGGAAGCTATCAGATACCCAAATAAATCAGATTGAAGCTTCTGGAAAAGTAAAAGAGAATTTTTCTGTTTATGCTACTGTATCTGGTACGGTATCTAAAAAATTAGTAGAGCAAGGTGCTTCAATAAAGCAGGGACAGCCTTTGTTAAAAATCACGAATTTAAATACGGTTTGGGCGAATTTTGATGTCTATGAAAATCAAATAGATATGTTTAGGGTAGGACAGGAAGTTTCTATTAAGACAAATGCATACCCTGATAAAATATTTAAAGCTAAAGTTTCTTTTATAGACCCTATACTTGATGTAAGAACAAGGACAATGAAATTGAGAGCTGTTTTAAACAATGGAAAAGATTTGTTTAAACCAGGTATGTTTATAGAAGGTAATATAAAGCCTGTTAACGTAATTAAAGGACAAATATCTGTTATACCTTCAAGTGCTGTTTTATGGACAGGAAAACGCTCCGTAGTGTACCTAAAGAAGAATGCTAACGAGCCTGTATTTGAATTACGAGAAGTCGTATTAGGTAATAGGATTGGAGAAAATTATGAAGTATTAGAAGGGGTTGATAATGGAGATGAAATTGTAACTAACGGCACGTTTACTGTAGATGCTGCTGCCCAATTACAAGGTAAAAAATCCTTGATGAATAAAGAAGGAGCTAAGGTGATGACTGGTCATGAAGGACATCTTGGTGTGGATTCAAAACCATCAAGAACAAATGAAAATCATTCTAATATGAATGAAAGAATAAAAGTGTCAGAAGATTTTCAAAATCAATTAAAAATAGTTTTTAATGATTACATCAAATTGAAAGATGCCTTAGTTAATGAGGATTCTAAAAAAGTAACTGAATCTGTAAAAGCATTACAATCTAATTTAGGAAAGGTTGATATGAAATTATTAACTGATAATGCGCATATCCATTGGATGACTTTAGAAAAAGAATTAAAAGCTTCAACAAATTCAATTTCAAACACATCAAATATTAAAGAACAGAGAAATCATTTTAAACATCTGTCTTCACATTTAGCAAAGGCTCTTCAGTTATTTGGTGTAAACGAAAGGGTTTATTATCAATTTTGTCCGATGGCAGACAGTAATAATGGAGCATATTGGTTGAGTAAAGAAGAAAAAGTAATCAATCCATATTTTGGGGAAGCCATGCTTACCTGTGGAGAAGTAAAACAAGTAATAGAATAATCAATTATAAATAATAACAATTAAATTTTTAAAGATGAAAAAAGTAATTTTAAGTGTAGCGATAATTGCAGCTATTGGTTTAGCGAGCTGTAAAAATGATTCAAAACAGAAAACAGAGACAACTACCGAAGTTTCTCGTGAAATGGCGATGACAGATTTGTCCTTTGGTGTTAGAGGGAATTGTGGTATGTGCAAAGAGACTATTGAAAAAGCAGCCAATAGTGTAGATGGTGTTGCTGAAGCAACTTGGGATGTAGATAAGAAGAAAATTGATGTAACTTTTGACGATTCTAAAACTGATGTAACAGCTATTCATAATGCTATAGCTGCTTCTGGCTATGATACTGAAAAAGTATCTGGTAGCGAAGAAGCTTATAAGGGTTTACCAGGTTGTTGTCAGTATGACCATGAAATGGCAATGAGCCAGTCTGGAGAAGCTAAAGAAGGAGAGCATTAACCAAGATTATAAAACTTTTGAAGAATAGACCTTCTAAGCACTAATTAAATTGTAAACAAGAACCTCTTTCTTAGACAAGTTAAGAGGTTTGCTTCAATTTGTAGTATTAATAAAAATAGTTTGATTAATAATAATGGGAAAATTTTGAACTGAGACGTATAATTTTGGTAGTATCTCATTAAGTGTGTAAAGTTTAATTATTTGAAAAAACAGATTCCGATTCTTTAAAACTTTTAAACTCCAACATATAGTCATTTGGGTCTTTTACAAAGAATGACAAATGTTCTCCTGATTTGTTTTTCAAAAAAGTAGCTTCTGTTACTATTTCTATATTCAGTTTATTAAGTTTAGAATACATAGTACCCCAGGTATCTACATTTAATATTATTCCATAATGAAAGGAAGGTAAAGTTTTCCCCTCGAATACATAATTAGGGCTATTAAAATTAAATTTACCTGCTTGGGTAAAAGTTATTTGATGTCCAAATAAATTAATATCTACCCAATTATTAGAATACCTTCCTAAAGAAGCTCCTACTGTATCTACATAAAACATTTTGGTTTCTACCAAGTTTATACAAGGTAATGAAAGGTGGAATAAATTGTCCATATTAATTTGCGTTAATTAGTTCTAAATATTCTATTCTATAAATAATAAGGTCATCTTCATCATCAACAATACTTTCAGAATATGCTAAATGAAATACTTTATTTATCAAACTTTTATCATTCTTTAAATCAAACCTCATTAATATTTGAGGATGTATTTCTTCAAAAACCATATCTACATCATTATCTATAGTAAATGTGTAAAATCCATTTTTATGAGATTTAAATACTACTGTTTCGTATCTCGGCTTCATAACAAGTCATTTTATAATTTTAATCAATACTATTAAATAAACGTTCTATTGTATTTTTATCAGAAGGGTTGATGAACTTTATAGCTTTTGTCCATTTAACCCATTTCAATGATTTAAACTTATTAGGCTCTCTATTTTCAAACTTTTGTCCATTGGTTACAAGTAAAAAGTAATGTCTAGTCAAGGCATTTTTATTATTATCTATTATAGTGGTTGAAGAGTAATATTTAATGCTATTCTTTGTTAAGTTTACGCCTGTTTCTTCATAAACTTCTCTAATAAGTCCATCTTCTGGAGATTCGCCTTTTTTGAGAAAACCACCTGCAAGTACAAACCTTTTCTTATCCTCCTTTTTTTGAAGAACTAAAATTGAAGCGTCTTCTACTATTAATAGTTTAGACTTATGTTTATGATTTTTAATTTTCATAAATCATTCTAAATCGTCTTCATTTATAGCATCAATATCTACATTGTCATCAGTAGAATCATCATCTTCATGTTCTTCCATAGCTTGAACTAATCGTTTTCCAACTTTTACTAAATAGACTGTATCTTCAGTTCTTACTTCAACGGCTTCAATGTATTCATTTTGTGCATTTCTGAATGCAATTATATCCTTATCAGAATATCCATCAGGGAATTTTTCTACCAGAAGATTTAAAATGTCTTCGTTCAACTTTTGATAATCTACAATTTTACGTATCATTTTATTTTGTGTTACATGCCTAACAAATAGGCAAAGATTAACGGAGCAACAATCGTAGCATCACTCTCTATTATAAATTTTGGTGTATTAATATCTAATTTTCCCCAAGTTATTTTTTCATTAGGAACAGCTCCCGAATATGAACCATAACTTGTTGTGGAATCACTTATTTGACAGAAATAACTCCAAAAGGGTGTGTCTGTACGCTCCATATCCTGATATAACATCGGAACAACACATATTGGAAAATCTCCTGCTATTCCTCCTCCAATTTGAAAGAAACCAATACCATTTTCAGAGTTATCTGTGTACCAATCTGCAAGAAAGGTCATATACTCGATTCCAGATTTCATCGTACTCGCTTTAAGATCTCTCTTAAGGACATAACTTGCAAAGATATTCCCCATAGTACTATCTTCCCAACCTGGGCAAATTATAGGTAGATTCTTTTCTGCTGCGGCGTACATCCATGAATCTTTTAAATCAATTTCATAATAAGCTTCCAATACTCCAGATAAAAGTAACTTGTACATATATTCATGGGGCAAGTAACGTTCACCTTTATCATTAGCTTCTTTCCAGATGGCATAAATATGTATTTGTAATCTTCTAAACGCTTCTTCCTCTGGAATACAAGTATCTGTTACACGGTTAAGTCCTTGCTCTAATAAATCCCATTCTTCTTTTGGCGTTAAATCACGATAATTTGGTATGCGCTTGTAATGAGAATGCGCTACAAGATTCATTATATCTTCTTCGAGATTTGCTCCTGTACAAGAAATAATTTGCACCTTATCTTGTCGTATCATTTCAGCAAAAATCTTTCCTATTTCTGCTGTACTCATGGCACCTGCCAAAGACACTAACATCTTTGAGCCTTTATTTAATTGCTCTTCATAGGCTTTTGCAGCATCAACTACAGTGGCAGCATTGAAATGCAAATAATATGTTTCTATAAAGTTTGAAATTGCGCCTTTAGTAGTCATCTTCTTCTTTGAATTTTGATAAATTATTATTTAGTGGTTTATTATTATAAGCATTGTCATAATCCTCTTTTATTGTATCGTTTTGAAACTTATAACTTAACATTTTGTAATACAGTTTTGCAGCAAGAAAATCTGAAGATTTATCAATGTCATTAGGGCATAATTCAACAATATCAAAACCAACAACATTTTTTTCTACAAAGACTTGCTTTAGAAAATCCATAGTTTCGTACCAAAATAGTCCTCCGGGTTCTGGCGTACCAGTACTCGGCAAAATTGAAGGGTCGAAAGCATCTAAATCAAAAGTTATAAATACATTATCTGTCATCTGATCAATGGCTGAATCCATCCAAGAATCATCTATTACCATATCGTGAGCAAAATAGGTTTTATCTAAATCCATAACAGATTTTTCTTTGATGTCCATTGAACGAATACCCACTTGAATTAAATTGGTGTTTTGACTGGCTTCATAAACAGCACAAGCATGATTACATGAGCTACCCTCGTAACTTTTTCGTAAGTCGGCATGTGCATCAATATGCAAAACTGTTAAGTTTGGAAACATCTCATTAAACGCTCTAATGGTACCGATAGATATAGAATGTTCCCCTCCAAAAATGGTTACAAACTTATTTTTCTTAATGTATTTTTTTGTGACTTCATGTACGGCATCAACCATACTTTCCGGCGAATTATTTTCGGTAATAGCTTCAGTTAAGTAAACACCTTGTTGATATACCTCAGAATCCGTCTCGATGTCGTAAAGTTCCATATTCTCAGAAGCTTCTAAAAAGGCTTTTGGTCCTTTATCTGCTCCTTTTTGCCATGTACTTGTTCCATCATACGGTACAGGAATTAGTACAATCTTTGCATGCTCTAATTTTGCATATTTTTCTGGTATTCCAGCGTAAGTTTTAGTTTCCATTTTTATTTATCTGCTAATTGTAATTCAGCACTTGTATTAAAATTTTGCATCGTATTAGTTTCAGGCTTTTTATCATAGCCTAAAATTTCAAGTAGCTCTTCACTTTTTTGTTGTTCTCTAAATAATTGTGTTGTGATATTTCCATGAGCATCTTTATCAATTAAAATATGCTTGGGAGAAGGGATTAAACAATGTTGTAATCCTCCATAGCCACCAATAGATTCTTGATAAGCTCCAATGTTAAAAAACCCTATGTATAATGGTTTATCTTTATTATATTTTGGTAAATAGATAGCGTTCATGTGTTGTTCGCTATTATAATAATCATCACTATCACAAGTTAGCCCTCCAAGAAGAACACGCTCATAAGTATCATTCCAACGGTTTATGGGCAACATAATAAAGCGTTTATTAATCGCCCAAGTATCTGGAAGTGTTGTGATAAATGAAGAGTTTATCATATTCCATTTTTCCCTATCATTTTGCTGTTTTTGATAAAGCACTTCATAAATTGCTCCACCACTCTCGCCAACCGTAAAACTTCCAAACTCAGTAAAAATATTTGGTACATCTACGTCTTCCTCTTCACAGGTTAATTTAATTTGATTAATGATTTCATCTATAATGTATTCATAATCAAAATCAAAGGCTAATGAATTTTTAATAGGAAATCCTCCTCCAATATTTAAACTATCAAGGGTAGGACATATCTTTTTTAAACTTGTATAAACTTTAAGACATTTTAAAAGTTCATTCCAATAGTATGCATTATCTCTAATACCTGTGTTAATAAAGAAATGAAGCATTTTAAGCTGCACTTTCTGATTGTCTTTAATCTGCTTGTTATAAAATGGCACGATATTTTTATAACCTATCCCTAATCTCGACGTATAAAATTCAAATTTTGGTTCTTCTTCTGAAGCTATACGAATGCCTATATTATAGTTATCATGTATTTCATTTGAAAGCAAATCAATCTCTTCATAGTTGTCAATAATGGGAATGCAATTTTGATGACCATTATTAATTAGCTTCGCAATATTTGTGATGTATTGAGCACGCTTGAAACCATTACTTATAACAAACGTATTGTCATTTATTTTTCCTTCTTCTTTTAAAGTCTCAATAATGTCAATATCAAAAGCCGAAGAGGTTTCAATATGTATATCATTCTTCAAAGCTTCATTTAAAACATGCTTAAAATGTGAGCTCTTTGTACAATAGCAATAATTATAGTTCCCGTTATAGTTATGTTTCTTAATGGCGTTCTCAAACCATACCTTTGATTTATTTATATTATCAGAAATTTTAGGTAAGTATGTGAATTTTAAAGGTGATCCATAAGTTTCAACCAATTTACTAAGGTCTACACCATGAAAACGTAAGTGGTCTTTATCAAGAAGGAATTCTTCTTGAGGAAAATCAAAAGTTTGATTGATTAAATCAATATATTTTGTGTTCATTATAAATGTGATAAAAGTTATTAGAATACGAAAGCATGTAGCTCTCCTAAAAAGAATTAATAACTAAAATCAAATCATAATTTGATATTGTATTTTGGGAACAAAACACAATTTATACGGCGCAGATATATTTTTTATGGCGGAAGTTAGCTTTAAATTTCGGTTACTCACTCCGCAAGCTTCTTTTGAATATGACTTCCTAATTTTCAAAAGACCGAACTTATAAACATTTTTCAATTTGTTCAGCTAAAAGCTCCTATGGTTAAAGCCTTAGTATAACAAATTAAGTACAAAAGATTGAATAATCAAAGTAGTATGAGGATTTTTAGTTGAAATTTGGATTAAGAGTTTTGATTGTACATATAGACTTGTAGGGATCACAAATTCTCTACTTTTTGTTGGTTCTTAATATTTACATAGAGTTATCCAATAAGATTATTACTCATTAAATGAATAGATCTCTTTCATTTGGGAAAAGCCTCTGTAATTGTAAATAACAACCGATCGATAAAGAAGAATTACTTGCTCATAAAGTTTGTAAATTAACTTGTATAATTTAAGAAACCATTAAATTTATATATTTTTATTTTTTTTTGATTTACTTTGTTGATTATGTACAAAGAGGATATATCAAATTATGACCTAGTAGTGAGGATTAAAAATTATGACCACCATGCATTTAAGGTCCTTTATGATCGTTTTTGGGAATCTCTTTATACTAGGGCTTATTCTATTCTTGGAGATAAAAGCTTAGCTAAGGATATCGTTCAAGATGTGTGGATTAGCTTTTGGGAGCGTAGAGATAAAATTAACAATGATAATATTGAAGGCTATTTATTAAGAGCTGTTAGGTTTAAAGTTTATAATGAGTTTAGAAATTCTAAATATAGAAGTAAGCTCGTTGAAGAGTTTGTTCAAAATTATAATCCTCATATCCAAACCAATAACATAGAGCAATTTATTCAATTAAAAGATACTGAAAAAGCTATCTTTAAAGTTGTAAATTGCTTACCAAATAAATGCAAGCAAGTTTTTGAATTAAGTCGGTTTGATGGAATGAAAAATGAAGAAATTGCACAAAAACTTAACATTTCGAAACGTACAGTAGAAACTCACATCTCAAATGCTTTAAAAGTGTTAAAAAATAATGTAGCACTAAGTTTTGCAGTCTTTTTGGAATTATTTTAAAAAAGTATATTTTTCCTTTCAAATTTTTTAATTAATTATTTTTTACGTGTGATTAATGCTTCATGTTATATATTAATGTAAACCATTAATGATGACACAACAAGAGATAGATAGAATTATTGAAAAATATCTTCAAGGGAAAGTAACTCAAGAGGAAATAAATCATATAGAAAATCTTGAACAGTTCGCTGAGAATAAAATAAAAGACAAAGTCTTTCGCAGTAAAATAGAGAAAGGTGAAATAAAAGATGTGATTTTCAGAAACGTTCAGAAAAATGTTCAACAAAAACCAAAGGATAGAATTTGGTTAAGAGTTGCCGCATCAGTAGCCATATTAATTTCTATAGGAGTTGGTTATTATTTTAATTCTATAAGTACTAGCTCTGTCGAAACCTCGCCAATAATAGTAAATAATAATACTATTGTACCAGGTAAAGATAAAGCAACTTTAACTTTAGAAAATGGTTTTCAAATAGTCTTAGAAAAAGGGAATACCTTCAAAACTCAAAATGCAAATAGTGATGGAGAACAAATTGTATATGAGGCAAAAGAAAAGAACAATGATGAGATTGCATATAACTACTTGACCATTCCAAGAGGAGGTCAATTTTTTATTAAACTTTCTGATGGCACCCAAGTTTGGTTAAACTCAGAGTCACAATTAAAATATCCTGTAAGTTTTATTGAAAGAGAAACGCGTTTAGTAGAATTAGTTTACGGCGAAGCTTATTTTGATGTATCTCCAAGTACAGAACATAAAGGGGCTAAATTCAAAGTGATGAATGATTCACAAGAAGTAGAAGTAATAGGAACCGAATTTAATATTAAAGCTTATAAAGACGAAACTAATATTTATACCACATTAGTAGAAGGTAAAGTGGATGTGAATACTGAAAAGGTAAAACAAAGTTTAATACCAAGACAACAATTGAACCTTGATCTTAATACTAATACTTCAGTGGTTAATACTGTAGATGTCTATAACGAAATATCGTGGAAGGAAGGCGTATTCAGTTTTGAAGCGAAAACTCTTAAAGAAATGATGAAAGTTTTATCGCGTTGGTATGATGTGGAAATTATAATTAATAATAAAAAAATAGAAAATGAAGAATTTGTTGGAATATTAAGAAGAAATAAAAATTTGGAAGAAATACTTACTAGTATCAAAAATTTCGGAATCATTAAAAGCTTTGAGGTTGGAGACAAAAAAGTAGTATTAGAATAAAAAAGGGAACGAAGTATAAACATTTGCCGTGTCACAAACCTCGTCCCTCTACAGAGTATTAATTAAACTAATGTATAACTAACACAGAACAAATTTATGGAAATTAAATTAATTAATGTCCGTTTCCTCGTTGGAAAGCGGCTACTAATGACGATTATGAAAACGTTTATATTTTTAATGTGTACAACTGTTTTTTGTCTCAACGCAAATAATTCGTTTTCTCAAGAAAAAGTAGTAATAGAAAAAGATCAATTAGTTTCAGTTGATCAGGTATTTAAAATTATTAAAAAACAAACAAATTTTGATTTTGTTTATCCTAGAAGTGTATTTAAAAATAAGTCAAAGGTTCAATTGAAAAAAGGAGAGATTGCTGTCTCTAAATTATTAGAGCAGACGCTATTAAGTAATAACCTCGTTTTTGAGTTAACAATAAATAATACAATTTTAATAAAAGAAAAGAAAGTAATCTTAGTAGATGAAAAGCAAGAAAGAGTGCTTACCGGAAAAGTTACTGATAGTTTAGGGATTCCACTTCCCGGAGCGAATATTCAAGTAAAAGGAAGATCAATAGGTACAACAACAAGCTTCGAGGGGGATTTTTCTCTTACAGTTTCTGATGATGCTGAAATACTAGTTGTTTCTTATGTTGGTTACAAGACAAAGGAAGTCACTATTGGTGAAATGACAACTTTTAATATTCAACTTAAAGAAGACGCAGCAAAATTAGATGAAATAGTTCTTACAGGTTTTAGAGGGAGTTTAGCAAAAGCTGTAACGCAAAAAAGAAACTCTGCAAGTGTAGTAGATGGAATTGCGGCAAAAGATATTGCAGACTTTCCAGATTTGAATATAAGTGAGTCGCTTGGAAGAATTACTGGTGTAACCATTAATAGAGTACTAGGCGAAGGTCAACAAGTAAGCGTAAGAGGGCTTTCTCCAGAATTTACTCGTGTAACAATTAATGGTCAAACTGTAGCTTCAGGAAACCCTGGACGTGAAGTTGATTTTGATGTTTTTGCTTCAGAATTATTTAATAATGTACAACTTTCAAAAAGCCCAAATGCAGCTTTAACCGAAGGTGGTCTTGCTGCAACAATTGACTTAAGAACTGCTCGTCCATTTGACTATGCTAAAGATAAACCCGTTTTAGCAGTATCAGCTGAGGGTGTATATAATGATCTTAAGGAAGATCTTACACCTCGTTTATCTTTTCTTGCAAGTACAAATAAATTGGCAGGAGGGAAACTAGGATTATTAGCCAGTGTCTCTTATTCGGAATCTAGTTTAAGACAAGACAATGCTGAGGGGTTACGTTTTTTACTTATACCAGAGTTAGATGTTGCAGGTGATGGCACAATTGATGCAACAGACGTAGAAATTCCATTTATACCTAGATATGTTTTAGAACTTTTGGATCGTGATCGATTAGGAATTACAGGTGCACTTCAATTTAAACCAACAAGCAACTTTGATTTAAATTTGGATATGGCATATGCAAAGTTTAATGAAACAAGAACTAGATATTCTATTGATGGATTGCTTAATGGCAATCGTTCGGCTCCTGTAGCTGCATCATTTGATGGCACTGGATTAGTTACTAGTGCAACTTACGATAATGTATCTTCAAGAAGTGAAAACATTAAAACACCATCTAGTGAAGATCTTGTTTTAATTAATTTGGATGGAACATGGCGCTTTGGTGAAAACTGGAAAGCAAAAGGGAAATTAGGCTATACTAAAGCAACAAAGGAAGTACGTGAATTTAGAGCAGTATATAATGCTATTGATAGATTTTCATATGATTTAAGTGATAGAGTGTTTGTTGGACTTGAACCTGAAAACACAGATTTCACAGATCCAAATGATTTTGCTCATAATCAAAGTAGATTTATAAACGATGATATTGAAGATCAAGAGTCTTCTATTCAGTTTGATTTAAGTAAAGATTATAACGAAGGATTTATTAAATCTTTAAAAGCTGGGGTTAGATTTAGTGATAGAGATAAAGGAAATGTACGTTACGATGGTCGATTTACCGCAAGAGATGGGAATGGAGACCCGCTTCCTGTAAGTTCTGCTATTGCAACTACGCTTCCCGTAGATGACTTTTTTAGTCAATATCAAAATCCAACTATTGTAAGAAATTGGTTTGTTACAGATTTTGATGCTGTTGCTGCTGATCCAAATATTGGAGGTTCAAATTTTGATGTACCACAAAGGTTTATAAGTACTTTTGAAATTGAAGAAAAAACGTTTGGAGCATATTTTCAAGCAGATTTTAGAACTGAAATTGGAGGCTTACCCTTTCGTGGTAATGCTGGTTTAAGATATGTGTCAACAAACCAAACTTCTAATGGATTTTTGGGAGATGGAACTCCGGTGAAAGTTGGACAGACATATTCTGACCTTTTGCCAAGTTTAAATACTGTACTTAATTTAAGTGACGATTTATTATTTCGTTTTACAGCTTCAAAATCACTTACTAGACCAACATTAACTCAGTTAACTCCTGGAGGCACAGTAGCACCTGGTAATGCAGTGCCTGTAACAGGTGGTGGAACAGCTAGACTTGGAAATCCAGAATTAAAGCCTTTTACAGCATCTCAATTTGATTTGGCATTAGAATGGTATTTCAGTAAAGAAGGTCTAGCTTCAATTACATTTTTTAATAAAAAGGTTGATAATTTTATTACTAGCCTGACTACAGAAAAGTTAATAGATGTTGGTTCCTTGTTAAATGATAACGGCGAAGAAGTTGGAGATGCACCTTTTAATGTAACCCAGCCAGTAAATGGTGACGGAGCGACTATAACAGGCTTTGAACTTTCTTTACAAATGCCATTCACGTTCTTACCAAAGCCATTAGATGGTATGGGAGCATTGGTTAACTTTACTTATTCTGATAGTGAATCAGAAATTGTATTTAATGGTGAGACTATTAAAACACTTCTTCCAGGTCAAGCAAAAACATCTTTCAATGTGGTGACCTATTATGAAAAAGGGGCATTTAGTACACGTTTAGCCTATACTTGGAGAGATAAACTTTTAGATGAAGTAAGAACATCTAATGGACAAAGAAGCAATTTCTTTACCGATTATGGTCAGCTTGATGCAAACATTCAATATAATTTAACCGATAATATTGTACTAATTGGAAATGCATTGAACCTTACAGAAGAAGAAACGCATCGCTATGCAGAAAGAGAAGATAGAAATATTTCTTTTAGAGAAACAGGAAGATTCTTCACTTTCGGTGTTCGCGCAAAATTCTAAAAATAGATAAGTTTTTAATAAAATAGGGAGGGGAATTCCCCTCCCTATTTATAAACCTTAAAAGAATGTTTAAAAAAACAGTCATTTGTTTATTTGTATGCGTGTTACTGCAAGCTTGTAAAAAGGATACTAAAGATTTAGTAGTAAAGAAGGAGGTTGAAAAAATAACCAATATTCAATCATTAATAGATAATTTAGAAGATTCTAAGAATAAAGAAGTTATGGTTGTAGCCCATCGAGCAGATTGGAGAAACGCTCCAGAAAATTCCTTACAGGCTATTAAAAATTGTATCGATCTGGGAGTAGATATGGTTGAAATTGATATTAGAGTAACTAAGGATAATGAATTAGTAATAATTCATGATAGAACTTTAGACCGAACCACTAATGGAAAAGGATTAGTAAAAGATTGGACACTAGACTCTTTAAAAACACTTTATTTAAAGGATGGTTTAGGTGTTGTTACAACCCACAAGATTCCCACTTTAGAAGAGGCATTACTAGTAACAAAAGGTGAAATTCTTGTAAATCTAGATAAGAGTTATGACATATTCGATAAATGTTATGAAATAGCAGTAAAAACAGGAACCCAGGCCCAAATAATTATCAAAGGAGAAAAAACTAGGCAAGAGGTTGAAAAGGAGTTTGGAAAATATTTGGACAAGGTTTATTTTATGCCTGTTGTTAGATTGTCAAATTTAAAATCAAGAGCTATAGTAGATGACTATTTGGATAATAGAAAACCAATTGCTTTTGAGTTTACAGTACCACAAGATACCATTGGCATGATTGATTATTTTGATGATATAAGGGCAAAAGAAACAAGTGTTTGGGTTAATGCTCTATGGCCGAGACATAATGGAGGACATGATGATGAAAAAGCAGCTATAAACATTGATGTATACGATTGGTATATAGAAAATAACATAGATATTATTCAAACAGATAGACCAACATTGTTATTAGAGTATTTAAGAAGTAAAAAACTTCACAATTAACTACCCGTACAGGATGGTTTTCAGGAACCAAATCATCATAACTTGGGGGCAATAAACTTAGGTGGTCTTGATGGTAAGTTTTGAAGACTACTTTTTTATTCATCCCTAAAGTTAAAAACTAACTCTAAAATTCGCAAAA
>CANKVS010000019.1 GCA_947487155.1 uncultured Flaviramulus sp. | reverse complement strand
CTAAAATATTCATCAAGGAAAGTCCTAAAAACATTATGTTTCTAAAAATTAACCTTACTCCTGAAAGTGCCTAGAGATTTAAGAAATTGTTATATACCACTTTTTCAAAACATCACTAAAAACACATATTTCGGACCAGATTGGTATTAAAATCATGAAACAATAATACACTATGAAAGATAAAAATAAAAATGGTCTAAGTTGCACTGATGTAATCAATATTTTCTTTTTGAGTAATTAAGTTTTTTCTTAAAGGTTTAAATTGGTCGTGTCCTACATTTTTAAGCTCACTTTCTTTTAATAGTCCATTAAACATCCAATTAGCTTTATTTGCCTTTTCGGATGCTTGTTGAAAATAGAAATACGATTGGCTATAACATTGGTTTTCTAAAAGAATTTGTGAAGATTTCACATCACTTTTTGCTATATCAATCCATTTAATTATCTCGTTCATTTATGCTTTATATTATATTCCCCATTCACTTATAAATTCATGTTTGAGTTCCCATTCAATATCTCGTTTTTTATAAACTATTCTATTCTCTAAATAGTTTATGTGTTCTAAATATTTTAGACTGTCTAATGATTTTAGAAACTCAATGACTTTTTCATACTCGGTAATAGCATGGCGCAATCTTGGTACTCTACTCCCAGAATAGACAAAGCTTAATATATGAAAGTCTAAATTTTCAAAAAGCTCTAAACTGCTATTTATATCAAGAATAACGTTTAGAAAGTCATGTCTTTTGTCATTAAAAACAGATACAGCAATATTATAAATTAGAATTAAATCATCATCATCTTGATTATGCTCTAAATAAGATTTTAATATCTCAACCCCTCTATCATTGTGTTTTTGAAATAAAGTTGAAATCTCATCTGATTATTCTAAAGAATTATTTAACGACCCTAATCCCTAATATAAAGCGTTACAGTTAAAGCATCCTAGATTTTATGAGCTTGATATTGGTTTTTGTTACGCCATAATTAACAGCTAAGTTTTCCCATTGCTCTAATGCTTGTTTTGTCTGTTCAATAATATCATCTATTTCAGCTCGCTTTAAATTAGCTACTGCACCTAACCTTACTAAATGTTCAATAGATGGTGATTGTCCTTCACCCATTACCATCGTGCTCAAGTGCCCCCTTGGTCCAGAGGAAAAGGTTAAGTCATACGCTGGAGAAAACTTCCATTCCCCTTTATCATCCATAAGGAATGAAAAATTCTTGCTATGATCGTCACGATTATGAGACAGCACATTAAATACGGCGAGGCGATACATTTTTTCAACTTCACGCACATCTTTAGTAAGCGCACTTGTAAGTCCTATTAAATCTTCATAATCTAATGAAGGCATCCTAAAATCTGCATGCAATAAGCCACTAACTGTATGCATATGAAACCTTTGATTACCTACCCTGTCAAAACGTTCTGTTGCAAAATACCCTGCGCCTTGCGAGGCTTCAAATAAATGTACAGGCATCATGCCAATACCGGCTTCTTTGGCCATAAGCGCATACGCATATTCAATGGCACCTGCATCAGTTCCATCTGTGCTATTCGGAAACTTTACCATCCAATGCTCATGACTATCGGGCAAGTGATGTTGCCCTAAAATAATATGATCCTTAGCTTTATTAATACCAATCAATGCTTTGGGACGTGCACCAGCAGAAGATCCATTTAAATCAATAAGTCGCTTTAACACATCATTCGCCTCGCCTTCCATGACATCTTGCATATTCTTGTAAAGCAAATCCAAATTGATTTCATTGTGCTCAACTTCTCCATCATCACTATAATCGGGTTGATAAACTAATGCGCCAAGCCCTTTAACACCGATATGAGCTAAACGGTCTAAAGGTGAAAAATCATCAGGCAGCATATTTTGACTTCTAATATATCTATCAAAAAGCAATCGTCCCCAACCATCTGGAAGGCTGTCATTAAAAACCCCTGGTAATCCCTCAAAAGGGCGATAATCAAATGTTTGCAGCCCAGAACTTAACGGAAGCTTAAAAGGAGATATTTCCAATCCGCTATTAATAAAATCTTGGTCATATTCAAAGTAGATATTTGAATCTCTAGTTGCTAAACGCCCAACGGGAATAATATCTTCATTAAAATTTAACCCTACGCGTAGGTCATTTATAGAAATATAGTTTTTCATTTGCGCCAACCTCTTTTTGGTTTTTTATCTTTTTTGACACTTAACACATCGTCTATGGATGAAAAATTATTTTCCAAAGGTTTAGTTGCTTGAGTAACTTTATCCGCACACCCAAGTGCAAATGATAACTTCAAAAAAGATTCTAAAGAAATCACGCCCTTTTGCTCAAACTTACGTAGAGAAGACACACTAACCCCTGAACGATTAGATAATCCTTCTTGAGTAAGCCCTTGTTGAAGACGCAATGCCTTCATATTCTGAGCAATTTTATTTTGTGCTTTCGATGATGTTATAAGTGTTAACATAGTAATGATTATATACAAATATAGTGAATAATTACCATTATAGTATTAATTAGTGAATAAATCAAAATTTATGATGCATTGGATTAAATTGAACCGATTTTGTACCTAAACTAAACAGTCTTAAAATTTCTGTCCGAGTAAATGTAGTAACTCCAATTAGGGGTTTTGTCTTTTTTGGGCACAACATACAGGTACAACAAACGGATCAAGATCATAACCCTCCTAGAAAAAAAAATGTATTATTGATAAAGAATAACCCGACCAGATTTAACAATTCTGATCGGGTTTTGTTTTATCCATCTCTTATTTTGGGAGATTATGAATTAATTTAATTATTCGTCTATTATAATTTTTCGTGTTGTGTTTAATTCATTGCTACTCAACTTGAGAATATAGATGCCTTGGGTAAGTCCTTTGGTATTAAGCTCAAGTTTATTCATTCCTTTTACAAGATTTATTTTTTTTGATAATACTTCTTGTCCAGAAATATTTATTAGAACTAACTTAAAGTTGTCAATAGCTAGTTCATTATTGAAATCGATTTTTAAAGTATGTCCCTGTTCCACAGGATTAGGGTATATTACCAACTCTTTTATTAAATCTGCTGTCAACTCTTCCTTGACTAAATTAGCAGTACGATTTGCTACGAAGTTACCCATTACTTCTAACTCAGCAAGGTTGATAGGACTCGTAGATTCTAATTGTAACCTTACATACCTACCGGTCTGACCACTATTCATTGAGACTCTTGTAGGGTGTTCTGCCTCTACTGTCTGGTGGTAATCAGTAACTCCAGACTGAGATTGACTGGCTGATACCGTAGTTCCTGTAAATGGTGAGTCAGAGACAAATAAGTGATAATTATTTACTCGATCTGAACAACAGTCAGTACGATTCCATACATTTATTTCGTCAATATTGGCGACTTGTCCAAGATCTACGTCCAACCATGGCTGTGACTCTCCTGAACCAGCAGTATGAGAGACAGATCCATTAGAATAGCTACCGTTCGTATTACCGTCCACAGCTTTGGAACTGGTTGCAGCCTGAAAGGTGGAAGACTGACTGGTTGATTTGTTCAGTGCTAAATTTTCCACAACTATATTTGAACCGATTACTTCAACCTCGGCAAGGTTGAGGGCCGTTGAGCCTTCCAGTTGAACGCGTATGTACCTTCCACTACGATTAACGTGAATATATGTAGGTCTCCCGGCCTGGACTGTTTGATGAAAATCACTAACACTTGATTGCCCTTGTATCCCAGAAATAGTATTTGAGTCGAAAGGTAAGGATGAAACAAATACATGGTAATTGTTTACACGGTCACTGCAACAATCTGTCCTGTTATATATCTTGATATCTTTAATGTTTGAAACTGCGTCAAGACGAACCTCCCACCATGGCTGATTCTCACCTCCAGCTGTATGGGATACAGAGTTGTTATTATAATCACCATCGGTATTGCCGTCTACGGCCAAAGTCGGCCAAGCACCACTATGAGTAGAAGACTGTTTTGCAAATTTATTCAATGCAAGGTTGGTTAACGGTGAAAGCTTATGGGCATTTTGCCAATAAAAAAGATCAGCTTTACCTCCGTCCAGCTCAATATCTACAGTATACTTTGTACCGGAAACCAATGTTAGGCTAACATCTTCTACATTTCCTGTACTGCGGCTTACTCGCTTAAGTTGGTCAACGGGGTTGATACCAAAGTCCAATGATAAAGTAATTTTCTGTCTGGCTTTGCTAGCTAGACCAGCAATAGTGTCTGTTGCAAATTGTGATTCCCCTATATCATGACAACAACCGTTCGCTTTTGTCAACCCATTCATCAACATAAAGTATTTCGCATTTTGATTGTGTATGGGAGCCATTGTCAATTCAGTATCTGTACTTAAGTTCTTAACGGGCTCAAAATAGCCAACCAATACATCTCCTCTTAAGCCGCTATTGGTACCACTTACCAAATTGGTTGCACTTATGTTAGTGAGATAAGGGTCAATTGATGATTCCCATGGTTTTAATTCTGTAGTTACCTCATTTGTTACGGTGTTACCGTTATTATTATGAAGTCCAGCTATAACTCGAACATCAGTCGTGTGAAGCCTGGACAGGTGTGGTGATAAATTGTTATACTCCTTTAATGCTTTGGCATACCACCAATACCCAGCCAAAGGGTTGCCGATTTCATCAATCCAATATTGCCTGTCTTTATGCCCATCAGCAATATCATCAACATACCGCCATGCACTTAGCCATTTAGTTCCCATGGTCAAAGAACCAAAAATTTGTCCATAAATTTGAGATTCAGAAGTATAATATCTACCTCTTTCTGTTGCTTGGTGGCCACCCTGCCTGAAACCTATCGTATATTGTCCAAATTCAATAGGATTAGCTCCGTTACCATCAGTGCCTTCCAACGCTAGTCTACGATACCTACCCAAAAGGTCGTACATTGTACTTAAAGAACCTCCTGTAAAACCAGTTTCACCTTCACTAAACAAATAATGATCGAAAGCAATGAAATCTGGTTTGGCTGTCTGTATATATTGTCTCATGACACTATCATCATCGTCTCGCTCCTGAAATTGGTTATTGTGGAGTAAAACATTTGGGTAATGGTTCTTGCACAAATCAAACCATTGTTTAAAAAAGGGTATTAGATGTAGATTATCCTGTAGCACTTCTTCATCTCCAAAACCTATTACGGTTAGGTTACTAAGGTTAGATAACTGGTCAGGGGTTAAAAAACCATTAGTCACCTGGTTTGAGGAAGGAGCTGAACTTACTGTACCTCCGGATGGTGCTTTTTCAATGCCCCATTTGGCATTTGGATGCTTGGCATAAAAATTGTTGTTGAACTGTGGGTACTGATAATAATCCGGGGTAAGTGGTAAGTCTGTATATTCAGTCCCTATCCGATAATGTTCTCCCATACCTATTACTCCTGGCTCTGCAAAGGCATCACTTAAGGAATCATGTGTAAAGGGGTTGAGGGATGCCAGAATAGAATATCCCCGCAAGCGCGCTTGACAACAATCCGTCCTGTTAAATACCTTTACTGATTCTAGTGAATACACCGCTCCCAAATCCACTTCCCACCATGGCTGGTTAGAAGCTGCGGTATGAGTCACAGACCCACTGAAAAAATCGCCATTGGTATTGCCATCCACGGCCCTGGAGGAAACAGCCCCTGAAGCTGTACTCGATTGACTGGTAGTCTTATTTAAAGCTACATTAGTGCCACTAGTGCTAAACACCTGTACCTCAGCCAGACTTAATCTACCGTTAACACTGTTTGGTAATTGTATGCGTATATAGCGCGCAGAAATCCCATTGGACGCAGATGGCGGACCTGGGGTGATAAAGCTTGTGGTACCAGTACCTGGCCAACCATGCCCTGCCGTATGACCCCATGTATGGTATTGAAGACCATGCTTGACAAATAATTTTTGAGGTCTGTCCACCTGCTGACCAGATACGTCAAATATCAACAGTAATGTTAATAAAATTGTACTGAGAAAAAATTTTAATTTCATTGTTAAAAGTTTAAATTGTTAAAAAAATAGTAATGTTAAATTGACTTTTACTTTTATCTTTGAGGAATTTTATAGGGTTGCTAAAGTCTAAATCAAGATTAAGGAGGTACTCTGATGTCTAAATCTTTTATTAATACCGATTTGGCAATATCCACAAAAGTTAAATAGGAAGAAGGAAGTGCCTTTCTTAGAAAGAAAACTAAGGACATTAATACTAATCTCAATCTATTCCACAAAATGATTGGAAAAAATATTTTCATAATAATAAATATTATGGTTAATAAATTCAATTAAGCGCATATCTATTTCATCATGGTTATGCAAAAGCGAGAGAAATGCTTGGTTATCGAAAAAATATAGTTTTAACACATCGAGTTCCAAACTAAATCAAAATTAGTCCATAAATTGAGTATAAAAAATGTATAACCTCATTCTTTTGTGTAAATTTTTGCAAACAATGTTTAGTAGTCCTACATTTTATTAAGAACAAATAGAATACCCGTAATTATACTTAAACATATATTTGCCCATAGACTATTTTAAAAGATGCAGAAGCTTTATTGCGCATGCTTGATAGAGAAATTCTTACTATAGGTATTTTTGTATTTTTAAGGGCAACGGGGTAAAAGTGTAGTAGTATTTCTTTGGGTATTGAGGTCGATACGGAAATTATAATGGATTAGACCAAACTGTTTATTGCCAACGCAAAAAAATTAAATCTTAAAAGTAATCACAGGACGTTTAGCATGGTTAACCAAATCTTCACTAATACTACCATTAAAGAAATGAGAAATACCTTGCCTACCATGAGTACTCATACCAATTAAATCGGCTTCAATAGATTTTGAAAAATTCATAATACCCTTTTCTATAGTAAGATCATTATAAATATTAGTAGAATAATTAAAAAACTTAAAAGATTCCGCAAAATGTTTCATTCTGTTTTCAGCCCTGGCAGAGGTTATAAATTTGGTAGGCGTATTTACCATAAGCAAATGCATTTTAGCGCCTAAAACCTTAGCAAGTGCCATGGCTTTTTTATAAGATGTTTTACTTTCATCTTTAAAATCAGAAGCAAACACAAAATTATTGATATCAAACACTTTGTGCTCATTTTTAATAACTAAAACAGGGGTTTCAGAGGTTCTAACAACTTTTTCGGTATTACTTCCAATGAGCATTTCCCGTAAACCGTTAACCCCGTTAGAACCCATAACAACTAAATCTATGTCATGCTTTTTACAAACTTGAAAAACACCTTTAAAGATTTCATGAAATTCAACGGTTTCATGTATAACAAGATCTTGTAAATAATCTTTTTCTTTCAATGCCCCAAATTGTTTATGAGCTAGTTTCATAAAATATATGGCTTCCGGTAAATTGTTGTACGTGCTTAAAGCATCTACTTTATGAAGTGGTATTTCAAGTATGTGCAGCAAATAAATTTCACAATCATATTTTTTTGCTAATTGAGCCGCAACTTTTAAAGCGTTTTCGGCTTGAAAAGAAAAGTCTGTGGGAACCAGTATTTTTTTCATAGTTGGTTTATTTGAGATGCTTATAAATTTATAAATTAATACTTTAAAAATCAATTAAAATATTATATATTTGCAGCGTTGAAAGGCGAAATTAAGAAATGAGGGGACGGAAAGTCCCCTCTTTTTATACTAAAAATGTTTAAAACTACTGTTAAGAATTTACTTGAAACTGCATTAGCAGAACGATCAGATTTATTTCTAATCGAGTTTTCTATTAATCAAGATAATCATATTAAGGTTATTGTAGATGGTGACAATGGTGTTTTGGTTGAAGATTGTATGTTTATTAGTCGCGCTATTGAACACAATCTAGATAGAGAGGAACAAGATTTTTCTTTAGAAGTAATGTCTGCAGGAGCAACAGCACCTTTAGTTCATAAACGTCAATATAAAAAGAATTTAAAAAGAGTGTTAAATGTAAGAACTGGTTCAAATACGGTTGAAGGGAATCTTACAGGTGCCACCGACGAAAATATTATTTTAGAGTGGAAAGTTAGAGAGCCTAAACCAATTGGTAAAGGTAAAGTAACTGTAAAAAAAGAAGCAAATATTGCTTATAAAGATATTGTAGAAGCGAAAGTTATGATTAAATTTTAATTAAGAGTTATGGAGAATGTTGCATTAATTGAATCTTTTTCAGAATTCAAAGACGATAAGTTAATTGACAGAGTAACGTTAATGGCTATTTTAGAAGATGTATTTAGAAGTGCATTAAAAAAGAAATATGGTGATGATGATAATTTTGATATTATTGTTAACCCAGATAAAGGCGATTTAGAAATATGGAGAAATAGAGTTGTAGTTGCAGATGGTGAAGTAGAAGAACCTAATCAAGAAATTTCTTTAAGTGAAGCACAGAAAATAGAACCAGATTTTGAAGTTGGAGAAGATGTATCAGAAGAAGTTAAGCTTATCGATTTAGGTCGACGAGCTATTTTGGCTTTACGTCAAAATTTAATTTCTAAAATTCATGAACACGATAATACTATAATCTATAAACAATTTAAAGATTTAATAGGAGAAATCTATACCGCAGAAGTACACCATATACGTCATAGAGCAGTTATTTTATTAGATGATGAAGGAAACGAAATTGTGCTGCCAAAAGACAGGCAAATTCCTTCAGACTTTTTTAGAAAAGGTGATAATGTAAGAGGGGTTATTGATAGTGTTGAACTTAAAGGAGCTAAACCTACCATTATCATGTCTAGAAGTTCCCCTGTATTTTTAGAAAAATTATTCGAACAAGAGATCCCTGAAGTTTTTGATGGTTTAATTACTATTAAAAATGTGGTAAGAATGCCAGGAGAAAAAGCAAAAGTAGCGGTTGATTCGTACGACGATAGAATCGACCCTGTTGGAGCTTGTGTAGGTATGAAAGGATCGAGAATTCACGGTATTGTTCGCGAATTAGGAAACGAAAATATCGATGTAATTAATTACACAAATAATTTACAATTATATATTACCAGAGCATTAAGTCCAGCAAGAGTAACATCTATAAAACTTAATGAAGAAACTAAACGTGCCGAGGTTATTTTAAAACCAGAAGAGGTAAGTAAAGCTATTGGTAGAGGTGGTCATAACATTCGTTTAGCAGGTCAATTAACGGGTTACGAAATTGATGTGTTTAGAGAAGGCGCAGAAGAAGATGTTGAGTTAAGAGAATTCTCTGATGAAATAGAAGGTTGGATTATTGATGAGTTTAGTAAAGCAGGTTTAGATACAGCAAAAAGTGTATTAGAGCAAGATGTTCATGATCTTGTAAAAAGAACCGATTTAGAAGAAGAAACAATTACAGATGTAATTAGAATTCTAAGAGAAGAATTCGAAGAATAATACCAATTTCATTTTTATGAAGCGGGTAGAATAAATATATTTGAGTATTTTAAAGGCGATTTATGGCTGAAACAATTAGATTAAATAAAGTATTACGCGAGCTTAACATCTCTTTAGATCGCGCCGTAGAATTTTTAGATTCTAAAGGCGTCGAGATAGAGAAGCGTCCTACCACGAAAATTTCACAAGAAACGTATAATATTCTTTCTGATGAATTTCAAACTGATGCAAGCAAAAAAGTGGCATCCAAAGAGGTAGGTGAAGCAAAATTAAAAGAGAAAGAAGTGTTGCGTGAGCAACGCGAGCGTGAACTTGAAGAGAAGCAAAAAATAGCGACTCAAAGAGAAGAAGTTGTTAAAGCCGCTAAAGTACTTTCTGGACCAAAAACAGTTGGTAAAATAGATTTAGAACCTAAAAAGGCTGAACCAAAACCAACTCCTGTAAAAAAAGAAACTGTTAAAGAAGACCCCATCGTTGAGGTTAAAGAAACGGTTGTTAAAAAAGATCAAGAAGTTAAAGCAGAAGCTCCAAAGGTAGAAGCTAAAGCTAAAACTGAAGAAAAGACTGAAACCAAAGAAATTACTCCTAAAAAGGAAAAGCTAAATGAAGATGGGGAACTTGTCCCAGATGAAAAAGTAACAACACAATATAAAAAGCTTACTGGACCAAAAATTGCAGGTGATAAAATTGACTTAACTCAATTTAATAAACCTAAAAAAAAGAAGGAAGAAAAGAAACATAGCGATAAAAAAACTGATGCGAGTGCTAACAAGAAAAAGCGTCGTAGAATAAGTAAAGCTGGTGCTCCAGGATCTGGTAACGGGCAAAATAAAGGTGGCGGAAACAGAAGCAACGATAGGTTTAAAGGAAAACCAGGTCAGGGGCGACGTAACGTTGTAAAAGAAGAGCCTTCTGAGGAAGATGTGAAAAAGCAAGTTAGGGAAACACTTGAAAAACTTCAAGGAAAGTCTAACAAAGGAAAAGGCGCTAAGTACAGAAGAGATAAAAGAGATCAACACAGAGAACAAACTGAGATTGATCAACAAATAGAAGCAGCAGAAAGTAAAACACTTAAGGTAACCGAATTTGTAACAGCTAGTGAAATGGCAACTATGATGGACGTTAGTGTAACCCAAATTATTTCGGCATGTATGTCGCTTGGTATGATGGTTACTATGAATCAGCGTTTAGATGCTGAAACACTATCTATTGTAGCAGAAGAATTTGGTTATAATGTTGAGTTTATTACTGCTGATATTGAAGAATCTATTGAAGAAGTAGAAGACAAACCAGAAGATTTAAAACCTCGTGCACCTATCGTTACTGTAATGGGCCACGTAGATCATGGTAAAACATCGCTTCTAGATTATATTCGTGAAGAAAATGTAATCGCAGGAGAATCTGGTGGTATTACACAGCATATTGGTGCTTATGGTGTTGAATTGGAAAACGGGCAAAAAATAGCGTTTTTAGATACACCAGGTCACGAAGCCTTTACGGCAATGCGTGCTCGTGGAGCTCAAGTTACAGATATTGCTATTATTGTAGCTGCAGCCGATGATGATATTATGCCGCAAACAAAAGAAGCTATTTCACATGCGCAAGCTGCAGGAGTACCTATAGTTTTTGCCATTAATAAAATTGATTTGCCAGCTGCTAATCCTGAAAAGATTAAAGAGGGTCTTGCTAATATGAATTTGTTAGTTGAAGATTGGGGAGGGAAAGTTCAGTCTCACGATATTTCAGCGAAAGTAGGAACAGGAGTTAAAGAATTATTAGAAAAAGTATTGCTTGAAGCAGAATTATTAGAGCTTAAAGCAAACCCAAGCAAACCTGCGGTGGGTACAGTTGTTGAAGCCTTTTTAGATAAAGGTAGAGGTTATGTATCTACAATATTAGTACAAGCTGGAACTTTAAAAGTTGGAGATTATGTATTAGCAGGAAAAAACAGTGGTAAGGTTAAAGCTATGCATGATGAGCGTGGAAACGACATTGCTGCTGCTGGACCATCAACACCAGTATCTATACTTGGTTTAGATGGTGCACCACAAGCGGGAGATAAGTTTAATGTATTTGAAGACGAGCGTGAAGCAAAACAAATTGCTGCTAAGCGTGCACAATTACAACGTGAGCAATCTGTAAGAACACAACGCCATATTACACTCGATGAAATTGGTCGTCGTATTGCACTTGGCGATTTCCAAGAATTAAATATTATTCTTAAAGGTGATGTTGATGGTTCTGTGGAAGCATTAACAGATTCATTCCAAAAATTATCTACTGAAGAAATTCAAGTTAACATTTTACATAAAGGTGTTGGTGCCATTACCGAAAGTGACGTGTTATTAGCTTCAGCTTCCGATGCTATTATTGTTGGCTTTAATGTGCGTCCTGTTGGTAATGCAAGAATGATTGCAGATAAAGAAGAAATTGATATTAGAACATACTCAATTATCTACGATGCCATTAACGACCTTAAAGATGCGATGGAAGGTATGTTGTCTCCAGAGCTTAAAGAAGAAATTACTGGTACAGCAGAAATTAGAGAAATATTTAAGGTCTCTAAAGTTGGTAGTATTGCTGGTTGTATGGTTACAAACGGAAAAATATTGAGAACGTCTGGTGTTCGTTTAATTCGCGACGGTGTAGTTGTTTACACTGGAGAGTTAGCCTCTTTAAAACGATTTAAAGATGATGCCAAAGAAGTATCAAAAGGATACGATTGTGGTATGCAAGTTAAAAATTATAACGATATTAAGGAAGGTGATATTATTGAAGCCTTCCATGAAGTTGAAGTTAAAAAGAAACTGAAATAAGTTTTGTAAATTGATATAAAAAAAGCGACCGTTAGGTCGCTTTTTTTATGCTGTTATGCCTTATTTTTTTTCGGTTTAAAAATAAAAGCATGCGGAAATTTCTTTTTAATACGTTTAATAGCTCTATCTGCTTCTAGTCGCGTTCTAAAATTTCCTACCCAAATTTTAAAATTAGGTGGTTCGTATTTATCAATAGATTTCCATTCAAAATATTTTTTAAATTCTTTTTGTGCTTCATAAGCATCAGCACGACTTCCTCCATTATATATTTGTATTTTGTAATGTGTTTCATTACTATTTATTTCTTTTTTAAGATGTAGTAGTTGTGTTATTTTTTGATCTTGATTTACAGTAACATACCCTTCTTGAGCAAACCCTTTTGTGGTTGTTATTGCAATGCAAAAAATGGCTAAAAAAGATGTTTTCAAATTCAATGTGTTCATTTTTAAAAGTATTTATACAAATGTATACGTTATAAATTTAATTGTGGCTCTTTTTGTTATTTAGAATTCCTCTAAATTATCAATTAACAGTTCTGTAACATTTCTAAAATCGACTTTTAATATTACTTTTGCGTGAGATTTTATAACTGTATTTTTTTCTATTATTGAATGAAAAAATCATACCAAAGTTTTGAAGTTAATTTAACCAATAATATGAAATGAGGAAAAGACTAGTGTTTAATAATTATTAAAAAGATTATTTAACCGAATTACATCTAACCTCTAAAACCATAAATATTAATAGATGAAACAGGTGATTCACCGTAAATTAAGTAATAGCACTCTTTGTTTAGGCTTAATTATTTTATTAGCGTTTACTACCACTCTTTCGGCTCAAGAAGGAGATTCAGCAAAAGGAAAATCATTATTCAACGCCAATTGTGCAGCATGTCATACTTTAGATAAGAAAATGACAGGGCCTGCTTTACGTCATGTAGAGCAACGTTTAGCTGATGATGAAGGTTTAGATAGAGAATGGGTTTATGCTTGGGTAAAAAACAGTGCAGGACTTATTAAGTCTGGTGATGCATACGCAAACAAAATTTTTAATGAGTATAGCGGTGCTGCAATGACTGCGTTTCCGCAATTATCAAATGAAGATATTGATAATATTTTAGCATATACTGCCGAAGAAAAGAAAGTGGTGCCTCCGCCTCCAGGTCCTACTCCAGGAGATAATGCTAGCAATGCAACTGGTGGTATTTCAAACGAAATAATCTTAGGTGCTTTAGCTATCTTATTTATATTATTAGCGGCTGGTTTATACTTAGTAAACAAAACATTACGCCGTTTTGCATCTGCACAAGGCATAGAAGTTGAAGAGGATTCAAAAAGAACACCATTATGGAAAGCCTTTGTTAAGAATCAATTTTTAATGTTGGTTACGGCTATTTTCTTCTTGTTAGCTAGTGCTTATTTTGTATTTGGTTACTTTATGCAAATAGGTATCGATCAAGGGTATCAACCAGTACAAGAAATTCATTTTTCACATAAAATTCATGCAGGAGATAACGATATCGATTGTAAATATTGTCATTCTGCTGCTAGATCTAGTAAAACATCTGGTATTCCTTCATTGAATGTTTGTATGAACTGCCATAAATCTATTTATGAATATAACGGAGAAACAACTCCAGAATACACAAAAGAATTCTACGACGGCGAAATTCAAAAATTATATGCTGCTGCAGGATGGAATGATGCCGATCAAAAATACACAGGAGAATCTAGTCCAGTAAAATGGACACGTATACATAACTTGCCAGATTTTGTTTATTTCAATCACTCACAACATGTTACAGTTGGAGGTCAGGAATGTCAAACATGTCATGGGCCAGTTGAGGAAATGGAAATTATGTATCAACATGCACCATTAACCATGGGTTGGTGTATAGAGTGTCATAGAACAACAAATATTAAGGTAGAAGATAATGCTTACTATGCCAAAATTCATGAAGAATTAACTAAAAAGTATGGTGTAGAAAAACTTACCGTTGCTATGCAAGGTGGTTTAGAATGTGGTAAGTGTCACTACTAATAATGTAGTTTTCTTTTCCGCGTTAGCACTGAGCACAGTCGAAGTGAAGACGGAAAAACTTTAAATAATTAAAAAGTAAAAGTTTTGGTTTTAGAACCATCTAGCAACCAATAACTAACAACTAATAACTAGTAAACAATATGTCATCAAACAAGAAATACTGGAAAAGTGTTGAAGAGCTAAACGAAAATAGCTCTATTGTTGAGACGCTAAAACAAAACGAGTTTGTTAATGAGATTCCTACCGATGAATTTTTAGGTGATAAAGAGACATTAGAGGAGACATCAACAACGCGTCGCGATTTCTTAAAATACGTAGGTTTTAGTACTGCTGCAGCATCACTTGCTGCTTGCGAAGGCCCTGTTAAAAAGGCAATTCCTTACGTAGTACAACCAACCGAAATTATCCCTGGTGTTGCTAATTATTATGCAACAACGATTGCAGATGGTTTCGATTTCGCAAGTGTTTTAGTAAAAACCAGAGAAGGTCGTCCAATTAAAATTGAAAACAATGCTTTAGCAGCAACTAATGGCGATGCAAATGCTAGAGTAAATGCATCGGTTTTAGGATTGTACGATAGCTTAAGAGTTCAAGGCCCTAGAAAAGGTGAAGAATCTATTTCATGGGATGAATTTAATGCTGACACAACAAAAACATTAGAAAGCTTAAAAGGCAGTGGTAAAGATATTGTGTTATTAACACAAACTTTTGCTAGTCCTTCAACAAGCAAATTAATTACAGAGTTCAAAGAAAAATATGGTAATGTACGTCACGTTGTTTATGATGCTGTTTCAGAATCAACGGCTTTAGATGCGTTTCAAACAAAATATGGCGAACGCGGATTAGCAAATTACGATTTTTCTAAAGCGATGACTATCGTTTCTGTTGGTGCAGATTTCTTAGGCGATTGGCAAGGAGGCGGATTTGATTCAGGATATGCTAAAGGGCGTATTCCAACTAATGGAAAAATGTCTCGTCATATTCAATTTGAATCTAACATGTCTTTATCTGGAGCGAATGCAGATAAACGTGTACCCTTAACACCAAGTGAGCAAAAAACAGCTTTAGCTAAATTATATAGTCTAATTACAGGTGTTTCAGTAGCTACAAAAGAATTACCATCACATGTTGCAGATGCTATTAGTAAAGCTGCTTCTCAGCTTAAAAAAGCAGGAAGTAATGGTGTTGTAATTACAGGAATTAATGATGTAAACGCACAAACAGTTGCTTTAGAAATAAATGAAGCTTTAAATTCTAAAGCGTTCAATCCTAAAGTACCAATTAAAACTAGGCAAGGTAATGATAAGGCGGTTGCTAAATTAGTTGCCGATATGAATGCTGGTACTGTTGGAGCTATTATAATGAGTGGTGTAAATCCAGTTTACAGCTTACCAAATGCTTCAGAGTTTGTTGAAGGCTTGAAAAATGTTGATTTATCTGTAACCTTTTCTTTAAAAGCAGATGAAACCTCATCACTTACAAATTATATTGCAGCAGCACCTCATTATTTAGAATCTTGGGGCGATGTTGAACTTAAAAAAGGACACTACGCGTTAACGCAACCAACTATTCGTCCGTTGTTTGACACAAAACAATTTCAAGAGGCTTTATTAAAGTGGACAGGAAACGATGTGTCTTACCATGATTATATAAAAGAGGCTTGGGGAACTACTATTTTAGGAGAGAGTTCTTTCAATAAAGCATTACACGATGGTGTTTACGTTGGAACAATAGATACAGAAACAGAAGATACTACCGAATCTACTGAAACAGAGGAAACGGTAACACCTTCAGGAAATGCGGCAAATACTTTAGCTTCATCTGTTAATTCCGGTTCAGGCTTAGAATTAACATTATATACCAAAATAGGCATGGGCGATGGGCAACAAGCCAATAACCCATGGTTACAAGAATTTCCGGATCCGCTAACAAGAGCAACTTGGGATAACTATTTAACAATATCTAAAGCTGATGCAGATGCTTTGGGGTTAACTAATACACATGTTGCAGACGGTGCATTAAATGGTAGTTATGCTAATATTACAGTTAATGGCATAACCGTAAAAGCACCAGTAATGATTCAACCAGGACAAGCAAAAGGATCTGTTGGATTAGCATTTGGTTACGGAAAAACATTAGGTTTAAAAGAAGAAATGCAAACAGGTGTTAATGCCTATGCATTATATGATGGTTTTAATACAGTTCAAAATGTAACTGTTGAAGCTGCATCGGGCGAGCATGAATTTGCATCAGTACAGTTGCACAATACCTTAATGGGCCGTGGTGATATTATTAAAGAAACCACTTTAGAGATTTTTAATACTAGAGATAGAAAGGTTTGGAATGCTGTTCCAACTGTATCTTTAAATCATGAACCTGTTCCTGTAACGTCTCCTGAAGTTGATTTATGGGATGAGTTCGATCGTTCTATTGGGCATCACTTCAACTTATCGGTAGATTTAAATGCCTGTACAGGCTGTGGCGCTTGTGTAATTGCTTGTCATGCTGAAAACAATGTGCCTGTAGTTGGTAAAACAGAAGTACGTCGTAGTCGTGATATGCACTGGTTACGTATTGATAGATATTATTCATCTGAAGAATCTTTTGAAGGTGATAATGATAAAAAAGATAATATTTCTGGTTTAGGAAGTTCATTAAGTGAGTTTGGCGAAATGGAAAACGCTTCGGTAAATCCACAAGTAGCATTCCAACCTGTAATGTGTCAGCATTGTAACCATGCCCCTTGTGAAACGGTTTGTCCTGTGGCAGCAACATCACATGGTCGTCAAGGTCAAAACCATATGGCATATAACCGTTGTGTAGGTACTAGATATTGTGCAAACAACTGTCCTTATAAAGTACGTCGTTTTAACTGGTTCTTATATAATGGAAACGATGAGTTTGATTATTATATGAATGATGATTTAGGGCGTATGGTATTAAACCCAGATGTGGTTGTTCGTTCTCGTGGTGTGATGGAAAAATGTTCTATGTGTATTCAAATGACACAAAAAACCATTCTTGATGCTAAACGTGACGGTCGCGAAATTAAAGATGGAGAATTCCAAACAGCATGTTCTGCAGCATGTAGTAGTGGTGCTATGATATTTGGAGACATTAACGATACGCACAGTAAAGTTGCAAAACTTAAAGAAGATAATCGTATGTATCACTTATTAGAAAGTGTTGGTACTAAGCCTAATGTGCAGTATCAAACCAAAGTGAGAAATACAACTGAAGAATAAATTAAATAAAAAAGTTAAAAGGTTTAAAAGTTGAAAAGTTAAAAGGTTTAAAAGTTGAACGCTAATATAACTTCTAAACAATAGGCTTCTGAACAAATAAGCTTCTAAACAAATAAACAAATAAACAATAAAAAATGGCGTCTCATTACGAAGCACCTATTAGAAGACCTTTAGTTACAGGCGAAAAATCATACCACGACGTTACTGTGGATGTAGCAAAACCTGTAGAAGGAAAAGCCAATAAAGCATGGTGGATAGTATTCTCTATTTCACTTGTTGCTTTTCTTTGGGGAATTGGATGTATAATTTACACAATATCAACAGGTATTGGAACTTGGGGTTTAAACAAAACCGTAGGTTGGGCTTGGGATATTACTAACTTCGTTTGGTGGGTTGGTATTGGTCATGCAGGAACACTTATTTCTGCGGTACTTTTATTATTCCGTCAAAAATGGAGAATGGCGATTAACCGTTCTGCAGAAGCAATGACTATTTTCTCGGTAGTACAAGCAGGGTTATTCCCAATAATTCATATGGGTCGTCCTTGGTTAGGCTATTGGGTATTACCAATTCCAAATCAATTTGGTTCGTTATGGGTAAACTTTAACTCACCATTACTTTGGGATGTATTTGCAATTTCAACATATTTATCGGTGTCATTAGTATTCTGGTGGACTGGTTTATTACCCGATTTTGCAATGCTTAGAGATAGAGCAATTAAGCCATTTCAAAAGAAAATATACGCTTTGTTGAGTTTTGGATGGTCTGGTAGAGCAAAAGACTGGCAACGTTTTGAAGAAGTATCTTTGGTACTTGCAGGTTTAGCAACACCACTTGTACTTTCTGTACATACTATTGTATCGTTTGACTTCGCAACATCGGTTATCCCTGGTTGGCACACCACTATATTTCCACCTTACTTTGTTGCAGGAGCAGTATTCTCAGGATTTGCCATGGTAAATACACTTCTTATTATTATGAGAAAAGTGTGTAACCTTGAAGATTATATTACAGTACAACACATCGAATTAATGAACATTGTAATCATGATTACAGGTTCTATAGTAGGTGTAGCATATATTACTGAGTTGTTTATTGCTTGGTATTCTGGTGTAGAATACGAACAATATGCATTCTTAAACAGAGCAACTGGACCTTACTGGTGGGCATATTGGGCGATGATGACCTGTAACGTATTCTCTCCACAATTCATGTGGTTTAAAAAACTAAGAACAAGTATCATGTTCTCATTCTTTATCTCTATTGTGGTAAATATAGGTATGTGGTTCGAGCGTTTTGTAATTATTGTAACCTCGTTGCATAGAGATTACTTACCATCGTCATGGACCATGTTCTCACCTACATTTGTAGATATTGGAATATTTATAGGAACTATAGGATTCTTCTTCGTACTATTCTTATTGTACTCAAGAACATTTCCTGTAATTGCACAGGCAGAGGTTAAAACAATTTTAAAATCATCTGGAGAACGCTATAAGAAAATTAGAGAAAGAGGTGATAGTTTAGTAGGAACTGGAACCGATGCAAGAACTTCTGGTGATAATAATAAAGAAACAAAAAACTAAGGGTAGCATATGGAAGCTTCAAAAGTAATTCACGCTATTTATACGGATGATGATGTATTAATGTCGGCTGTTAAAAAAGTTAAGGCAGAAAAACATCATATAGAAGAAATTTACACACCATTTCCGGTACACGGGCTAGACAAAGCAATGGGTTTAGAACCAACACGTATTGCTATTACAGCATTTATGTACGGTTTAGTTGGTTTAACAGTGGCAATTTTAATGATGAACTTTATAATGATTGAAGATTGGCCTCAAAACATTGGAGGAAAACCAAGCTTTAGTTATATAGAAAATATGCCAGCATTTGTACCAATTATGTTTGAGCTAACGGTATTTTTTGCGGCTCACTTAATGGTTATCACCTTTTATTTACGTAGTAGAATGTGGCCATTTAAAAATGCTGAAAATCCAGATCCAAGAACAACAGACGATCATTTTTTAATGGAAATAGCGGTTCATGGAAATGAAAGTGATTTAGAAAATTTGCTTAAAGACACTGGAGCAGTTGAGATTAATATTATTGATAAAGAAGATGGACATTAATATGAAGAGCTTAATTAAAATATTAGTATTAGCCCTTGTATTTGTAGCCGTATCTTGTAACAAGAGTACAGCTCCAAACTACCAATTCATGCCTAACATGTATGAATCTGTGGGGTATGAAACTTACGGAGAAGCAGCTTTCCAAAACGGTATAGAAGCACAATTACCAGCAGAAGGTTCTGTGGCAAGAGGATATATTCCTTTTGATATTGATGGGACTACTGAAGGTTACGAATTAGCAAAAGCAACATTAAAAAGTCCATTAGACTCTACACAAGTAGATTTAGCTAGAGGGAAAGAACTATATGATATTTACTGCGGTATATGTCATGGTAATAAAGGTGATGGCCAAGGTAATTTGGTAAAACGCGAAAAGATTTTAGGTATACCAAGTTATGCTGATGCTGGAAGAGCAATAACCGAAGGTAGTATTTACCATACTATTTATTATGGTAAAAATGCTATGGGTTCTTATGCAAACCAATTAAAAGAAGAAGAACGTTGGCAAGTAGTATCATACGTGTTAAAGTTGAAAGCAGATTTAGAAAAGTAAGACGATAAGATTATATAGATATGTACACATTTTCAAATAAATTAAAGACATTTTCTTTCATACTAATGATTTTAGGAGCATTAGGAGTTGGATATGGTTTTATGACATCTCATAAATCTTTAGACGATGTAAAAACGATGCTTACAGAAGAAGCTTCAGGTCATGGCGGAGGTCACGCTGAAGAAGCAACACATGTTGTTGCAGATTCTCATGGAGAACATGGAGAAGTTGCACACGCAGATGATGCGCATCATGGTGATGCTCATGCAGAACACGTTATGCACCAAATACACAACAGACCTTGGTCTGCATTATATGTTGCAGCATTCTTCTTTATGATGATTGCTTTAGGAATTTTAGCCTTTTATGCCATTCAAATTGCATCACAAGCAGGGTGGTCTCCAGTATTATTTAGAGTTATGGAAGGCATGACAGCTTATTTATTACCAGGTGCTTTAATAGTAGTGGCTATAGCAATATTTTCAGGAGATCATATTTTTGTTTGGATGAATCCAGATATGATTAATCCAGAGAGTGATAAATACGATGCTTTAGTAGCAGGGAAATCCGGATGGTTAAATAAAACAGGATTTATTATTCGTGCGCTTATATTTATAGCAGGATGGAGTTTATACCGTCATTTTTCACGTAAATTTTCAATCGCTCAAGATACAGCAGAAGATAACAGAAACTTTAAAAAATCATTCCGTATTACAGCAGGATTCTTAGTATTCTTTATTTATACAGAATCTATGATGTCTTGGGATTGGATAATGAGTGTAGATCCGCACTGGTTTTCAACATTATTTGGGTGGTATGTATTTGCCAGTATGTTTGTAAGTGGAATAACAGTATTAGCTTTAATTACGCTATACTTAAAATCTAAAGGACAATTAGAGTTTGTAAACGAAAATCACTTACACGATGTAGCAAAATTTATGTTCGCCTTTAGTATTTTCTGGACATATCTATGGTTCTCACAATTTATGTTAATCTGGTATTCAAACATTCCAGAAGAGGTAACGTATTTTGTAACGCGTTTCCAAGATTATCAATTACCATTTTTAGGTATGGTAGTTATGAATTTTGTATTCCCAATATTAATGTTAATGAATGCAGATTACAAACGTGTTCCATGGTTTGTAGTCATGGCAGGTTTAGTCATATTAGCAGGACATTATATTGATATTTTCAATATGATTATGCCAGCAACAGTTGGTGATAGATGGTCTATAGGAATTCCAGAAATAAGTTCAATATTGCTTTTTGCTGGGTTATTCATATTCATAGTATTTACTGCGCTTACAAAAGCTCCGTTACTAGTAAAAAGATACCCTTTTAGAAAAGAAAGCGAAGAATTTCATTATTAATTAAGATATAAATAAAGACGAACGATACCAATGACTGCTTTATTAACAATTATAGTTTTAGTATTTATTTCAGTTGCCATATGGCAAATGGTTAAGATTTTCGATTTGGCACAAGCCAAAAACGAGAATGAAACACCTGGAGTTGCCACAGATAAGGACAACACGTTAAATGGTTATTTAATGATGGGCTTTTTAGCGTTCATTTATATTATTACCATTGTGTGTTTTGTTAAATGGGGCGACCTACCTTTAATGTCTAATTCTGCTTCAGAACATGGTCCAACTATCGATAATTTAATGATTATCTCTTTTGTAATCATTTTTATTGTACAAACCATTACACAATTTTTATTACACTATTTTGCTTTTAAATATAAAGGTGAAAAAGGAAAGAAAGCCTTATTTTTTGCCGATAATAATAAGTTAGAAGCCATTTGGACAATCATTCCTGTAATTGTTTTGGCAGGATTAATTATTTACGGATTAAATACTTGGATTGATATTACAAGTGTAGAAGAAACTGAAGACACATTAGTAGTAGAATTATATGCACAACAGTTTAACTGGAAAGCTAGATATGCTGGAGTAGATAATACTTTAGGAAAAGCTAATGTGCGTTTAATTGATATTGATCGTGCTAATATTTTGGGTATAGATGAAGCAGATCCTAATGCTCAAGATGATATTATTACAACAGAGTTGCATTTACCCGTTGGGAAACCAGTACTATTTAAAATGCGCTCTCAAGATGTGTTACACTCTGCTTATATGCCACACTTTAGAGCACAAATGAACTGTGTGCCCGGTATGATTACCCAGTTTGGTTTTACACCAACGGTAACCACTGCCGATATGAGGCAAACACCCGAAATGCTTGAGAAAGTTGCAAACATTAACAAGATTAGAGTTGAAAATAGTAAACCACTAGTTGCTAAAGGTGAAGAACCCTTAGAACGTTACGAATTTGATTACTTATTACTATGTAATAAAATTTGTGGAAAGTCTCACTACAATATGCAAATGAAAATAATTGTAGAAACTCAAGAAGAATATGATGCTTGGATAAGTGAGCAAAAAGAATTCAAAAACTCTCTAATTAACTAATTTAAAAGATAAAAACGATATAAGATTATGTCAGCACACGCAGATAACCACGCTCACGACGACGACCACGGACATCATCATAAAGAAACGTTTGTTACTAAATATATATTTAGTCAAGACCATAAAATGATTGCAAAACAGTATCTAATTACAGGTACTATTATGGGAATTATTGGTGTATTAATGTCATTAATGTTCCGTATGCAAATTGCATGGCCAGAAGAACCAAATGTATTATTTGAAGCTTTATTAGGAAAATGGGCACCAGATGGCGTTATGGATGCCGATATTTATTTAGCCCTTGTTACAATACATGGTACCATCATGGTATTCTTTGTATTAACAGCAGGATTAAGTGGTACGTTTAGTAACTTATTAATTCCGTTGCAAATTGGTGCACGCGATATGGCATCAGGTTTTTTAAATATGGTATCGTACTGGTTATTCTTTTTATCGAGTGTAATCATGGTGATTTCATTATTTGTTGAAGCAGGACCAGCATCTGCTGGATGGACTATCTATCCACCATTAAGTGCTTTACCAATGGCACAAGGTGGTTCAGGTATGGGTATGACGCTTTGGTTAGTATCTATGGCGATATTTATTGCATCATCATTATTAGGTTCGCTTAACTATATTGTAACTGTAATTAATTTACGTACAAAAGGAATGTCTATGACAAGACTTCCGTTAACAATTTGGGCGTTTTTTGTAACTGCTATTATTGGTGTGGTATCGTTCCCTGTATTATTATCTGCAGCCTTATTATTAATAATGGATAGAAGTTTTGGAACATCATTCTTCTTATCAGATATTTTTATACAAGGTGAAGTTTTGCATTATCAAGGCGGATCTCCTGTATTGTTTGAACACTTATTTTGGTTCTTAGGTCACCCTGAGGTTTATATTGTAATATTACCAGCCATGGGACTTGTTTCCGAAATTATGGCATCAAGTTCGCGTAAACCTATATTTGGTTACCGTGCGATGATTGCTTCTATATTAGCCATTGCATTTTTATCAACCATTGTATGGGGTCACCATATGTTTATCTCAGGTATGAATCCGTTCTTAGGTTCTGTGTTTACATTTACAACCTTATTAATTGCCATACCATCAGCAGTAAAAGCCTTTAACTGGATAACCACACTCTGGAAAGGTAATTTACAGATGAATCCCGCCATGTTATTTTCTATTGGTTTTGTATCTACATTTATCACAGGAGGTTTAACAGGAATTATTTTAGGAGATTCTGCTTTAGATATTAATGTTCACGATACCTATTTTGTAGTAGCTCACTTCCATTTAGTAATGGGTATATCTGCATTGTATGGTATGTTTGCTGGTATTTATCATTGGTATCCAAAAATGTTTGGGCGTATGCTTAACAAAAATCTTGGTTATATTCACTTTTGGGTAACTGCAGTTTGTGCTTATGGTGTATTCTTCCCAATGCACTTTATTGGTATGGCAGGATTACCACGTCGTTATTATACCAATAGTAATTTCCCATTGTTTGATGATTTAGCAAATGTAAATGTTATTATTACCATTTTTGCTTTAATTGGTGGTGTAGTACAGTTAGTTTACTTATATAACTTTTTTAGTAGTATTTTCTTCGGAAAGAAAACAACTCAAAATCCATGGCGTTCTACAACTTTAGAGTGGACTGCCCCTATTAAGCATATTCACGGTAACTGGGAAGGTGAAATACCTCACGTACACCGTTGGGCTTACGATTATAGTAAACCAGGACATGATGACGATTTTGTTCCTCAAAATATCCCTTTAAAAGACGGAGAAGAAGAATTACAGCACTAGTATTTCTTTAAAACATTAAAAAAAGAGCCTTCCTAAAATTTTAGGAAGGCTCTTTTTTGTGCTTTATTATGTACGGTAATCACAGGCTTTAAGTAGGATTAAACCTATATACTTATCGATTAAGTGTAAAATAAATGCGATAAAAAGTAAATAAATACGATGAAATACAAAAATATTATTTATATTGCACGAAATATATTACTGAATAAAGATTATAATGAACCAAATTTTCAATAAAAATTGAAAAAGATGCTATTAACTTTAACCCTAATTAACCTATTTCATGAAAACACAGCCCTTGTATAGACGTGCAATTAATTACGCATGTTCTATTGTGATTTTTATTTGGACGGCATTTTCGGTAAATGCACAATGTCCAACAATTCCCGACCCAACCCCACCACCAATTTGCGATGCTTCTGGATTTACATTTAACGATTTAAATGCTTATGCTATAGATGGAGGTAATGGTATTGCTTGGTATGCTGCTTCAACAGCAGGAAGTCCATTCAATAGTACACAATTAGTTGACGAAGGAACATATTATGTAGACGATGATTCGGGTTCTTGCGGAACAAGAATATCGATAACTATTGATTTTCAAGTCAATGAATCTGGTCAAAATTTAGACGGTATTTATTGTAGTAATGAGAATCCTACAGTACAAACTTATATAGATGACGTTTTACAACCCAATACTCCAATTGGAGGTTCGGTAGAAGTTTATACCGATTTTAATTTAACAACACTAGCAAATGGAACTGATCCTTTACCTAGTGGAGCTACTAATTTCTTTGTAGTATTTGTTGATAATGGTGGATGTAGAAGTCAATTAGAAATTGGGAGCACTGCAATTTTTGTAGCACCAAATGATCCAACACCTTCAATACTACAACCATTTTGTTCAGATACAAATCCAACTATTGCAGATTTGAATCCAGGAACACCAGATGCTCATAGTTGGTATGAAAATTTGGATGGTTCTGGAGATCCTATTCCGCCAGCCTTATCATCAGCAACCGCATTAGTAGATGGAAATACTTATTATGTACAAGTTGATGGCGTTTTTTGTGATAGTAATCCAGTGGCAGTTGATGTTACTATAGACATACCTATAGATGCAGGAACATCTGGTAGTTTACAATATTGTGTAGATGATATATCAACAGTGGCAGATTTTAATTTATATGATGAGTTAGGAGGTTTACCAGCTACCGTAGGAACATGGTCTGGGCCACTTACAACATCTAACGGGCATTTAGGTACTGTAAATGTAACGACACTTACAACACCAGGTACTTATACATTTACGTATACTGTACCAAGTAACGGAACTTGTCCTCAAGCCAGCACAACAGTTGTAATTACAGTTGAAGATGCACCAGAATCAGGCAATGCTTTAACAGCAGCAGAAATTTGTGAAGAAGACATTGCAACAAATTCACCTTTCGATTTGTTTTCGTTATTAGATGGCACACAAGATACAAATGGCACATGGTATATTGGAACAGATACATCAGGGTTAACTACAACCAGTGATGTAGATATAACAGGATTTACCGATGGAACATATAACTATACCTATTCAGTGCCTCCAATAGGAACATGTACCGATGTAGATGTTACAGTTCAACTTATTATATTACCACAACCAAATACAGGTACACCATCATCACCAACATATTGCGAAAATGATTTAGCGGCAAACTCGCCATTAGATTTATTTGGAACATTAATAGGAGAAGATTCAGGAGGAACTTGGAATGATGATGATGCAACAGGAGCATTAACAGGAAGCGATGTAGATTTAACAACACTCGCTATTGGATCGTATAATTTTACGTATAGTATAGCCGCAGCGAATGGTTGTACAAACAGCACAACAGTAGTAGTTACGGTTGAGGATGCACCAGAATCAGGCAATGCTTTAACAGCAGCAGAAATTTGTGAAGAAGACATTGCAACAAATTCACCTTTCGATTTGTTTTCGTTATTAGATGGCACACAAGATACAAACGGCACATGGTATATTGGAACAGATACATCAGGATTAACCACAACCAGCGATGTAGATATAACAGGATTTATTGATGGAACATATAACTATACCTATTCAGTGCCTCCAATAGGAACATGTACCGATGTAGATGTTACAGTTCAACTTATTATATTACCACAACCAAATACAGGTACACCATCATCACCAACATATTGCGAAAATGATTTAGCGGCAAACTCGCCATTAGATTTATTTGGAACATTAACAGGAGAAGATTCAGGAGGAACTTGGAATGATGATGATGCAACAGGGGCATTAACAGGAAGCGATGTAGATTTAACAACACTCGCTATTGGATCGTATAATTTCACGTATAGTATAGCCGCAGCGAATGGTTGTACAAACAGCACAACAGTTGTAATTACAGTTGAAGATGCACCAGAATCTGGTACAGCAAATACACCAGAAGAGTTTTGTATTGCCAATATAACAACAGCACAAACCTATAATTTATTCGATTTATTAGAAGGAGAAGATCAAACGGGAGTTTGGTTAGATGATGATTTAACAGGAGCTTTAAGTGCAAACTTAGTAACCATTGATGGTTTATCAACAGGTACATACAATTTTACATATAATGTAGATGATATTGGTACTTGCGACGATGTTCTTGTCACTGTTAGTATTATAATCAACGATGCTCCAGCGCCAACAGTAACATCAGCAACACCAGAATTTTGTAATAGTGCTACTGTTGGCGATTTATCTGCTACTGGAACAAACATCCAATGGTATGATGAAGCTACAGGAGGCACTGCTTTAGCAGGAACAATAGATTTAGTAGATGGAGAAACCTACTATGCAACTCAAACAGATGCTACAACAAATTGCGAATCTTCAGTAAGAACAGAAGTTGTAGTAACTATTTATCAATCTCCAAATCCTGGAACTCCTACTAATCCTGGAATTTCTGAATGTAATACTACAACAATAAATCTCTTTGATGGTTTAGATGGCTCTCAAGATGTTGGAGGAACTTGGTATGAAGGTCCAGATAATACAGGAACAGTTGTAATAAGCCCCACAGCATATGATGTAACAGGTTTTAGTGCTAACAATTATCAATTTACATATCATGTAACAGCTTCAGCACCTTGTGTTGATGATAGCGCAACCATTACAGTAGCTATAGACGAACCATTAAATGCTGGAACAGATAATACTTTAGATGTTTGTAGTAACAATGGAACAACCGATTTATTTGCACTTATAGGAAGCGCAGATGTTGGAGGAACTTGGTCTCCTACTTTAGCTAGTGGAACTGGAGTTTTCGATCCGTTAGTTGATGTAGATGGAACATATATATATACCGTAACAAACGCTTGTGGTACAGATACAAGCGAAGTGGTTGTAACAGTAACGCAAGCTCCTATTGCTGGGGCAGATACTACAGTAAACATATGTGTTATTGATGGTGTTACAGATTTATTTCCTCTTTTAGGAGGCGCGCATACAGGAGGAACTTGGTCTCCAGCTTTAACAAGTGGCACAGGAGAGTTTGACCCTAATGTTGATGTAGCTGGAATATATACATACACTGTTGCAGCCGTAGTGCCTTGTTTAAACAATGCTACCGCAGAAGTAATAGTTACTATTGGAGATACACCAGCACCAGTTGCAATAAATATTAACCCAGAATTTTGCTTAGTAGATAATCCTACGGTTGCAGATTTAGATGGGAATATATCTTCGTCGGGTACTATAATTTGGTATGACGATGCAGCACAAACGATAGTTTTAAACACCACCGATGCTTTAATTGATGGTGAAGATTATTACGGAACGCAAACAAACGCTTCTGGTTGTGAATCATCTGGCAATACTCAAGTTAATGTAACTATTAATGATGTTGCAACACCAACCCTTATTAATTCAAATTTAGAATTATGTATCAACGATACCCCAACAATTAACGATTTAACTTTGAATATTTCAGAATATACTTCAGCTTTAAATAATGTGGTTTGGTACGATGCAGCAACAGGAGGATCGCTTATAACAAACACAACGGTGCTTTCAATTCAAACAACATACTATGCAGCATTATATGATGCTACCACAGGTTGCGAAAGTAGTGTACGATTACAAGTTAATCCAGATCTTACCTCTTGCGGAAAATTAGTTTTACCAGATGGGTTCTCCCCAAATGGTGATGGTACTAACGATACTTTCGACTATAATAATTTAAATGTGTTGTATCCAAATTTCGAAATAGAGATTTTTAATCGATACGGAACAACTATTTACAAAGGAAATGCAAGTACACCTCGATTTAACGGTAAATCAAATCAGTCTGGATCTTTAGGAAAAGGCGATTTACCAGTGGGTGTTTACTTCTACATATTCAATTTTAATGATGGTACAAATAAACCAGAACAAGGACGATTATACTTAAGTCGATAATTTAGATAAAGCAAAATTTAAGAAACAATGAAACATTTAAATATATATCATAAAATAATTGCTTTGTTAAGTCTGACTTTAGTGTCGTTACAAAGTTTTGGGCAACAAGACCCTCAGTTTACGCAATATATGTATAACATGAGTGTGGTTAATCCAGCTTATGCTACTGCCAACGAAGGCATATTAAACTTAGGCGGTTTGTATAGAACCCAATGGGTAGGTTTAGAAGGTGCACCAAAAACAGGAAGCTTTTTTGCACATACTCCTATTAATGAAAAAATAGAATTAGGCATATCCTTTACCAACGATAATATTGGTGATGTGGTGAATGAAAATAACATATTTGCAGACTTTGCTTATGTGTTACCAGTAGGTTTAGAAAGTAAACTGAGTTTAGGTTTAAAAGCAGGATTTACATTTTTCGATACAACTTTTGATGGATTCATCTTGCAATCGGGAGGTGTTAATACAGATGTTGCTTTTAACGAAAACATAAGTAAAGCATTTCCTAATTTAGGAATTGGAGCTTTCTTTTTCACCGATGACTATTATTTAGGATTATCGGCACCAAATATGCTAACATCAAAACATATTGAATCTGAAAATGGCATTGCAGCAACAGGTGTTCAGGATATTCATTTCTTTCTTACAGGAGGGTATGTTTTCGATATTAATGAAAACCTAAAATTTAAACCCGCATTTATGGCTAAAGCTGTAAAAGGATCGCCTTTGGCTATGGATGTTACAGCCAACGTACTTATTAACGAAAAACTAGAAGCTGGTTTGGGTTATAGAGTAGGTGATGCTGTAAGTGCTTTAATAAATTTTAGAGTTGCACCCGATTTAAGAATAGGATATGCATACGATTATACAACAACTAACTTAGGAAGTTTTAATTCTGGCTCTCATGAAATATTTATTTTGTTTGATGTCGATTTATTTGGATTTAAAAACGGTTACGATCGTTCACCAAGGTTCTTCTAAAAATTAAATGACTACAATTATGAAAAAACAAATATACATACTTGCAAGCCTTTTATTAGTTAGTGGAATGGCATTAGCACAAAAAGGAAATTTAAAACGCGCAAATAAGCTTTTTGAAATAAGAGCTTATACCGAAGCTGCTGAAACATACGAAACTAAAAATCGTACACAAGAAGTGCTTCAAAATTTAGCAGATAGTTATTACTATAATACCAGCCTTCAAAAAGCAATAAAAACATATAGAGAACTATTTGTTGAATATGGCGATTCCATTGATATTGAATATCATTTTAGATATGCACAAGCTTTAAAAGGGGTGAAAGATTATAAGTTAGCCGATAAGCATTTAAGTAGATATTATAATACAAGTATAAATACTAATGCGTTTATTGAGAACTTAGAAAAAACAACGCCGCATACGTTTAAACTTGCACAAATGAATAACCAAAACTCAAGTAGCGATTTTGGGTTATCATTTTATGGCGAAAATAAGGTGGCATTTGCTTCGGCAAGAAATACTGAAAACCCATCGTATTCATGGAATAATTTGCCATACTTAGATTTGTATAGTGCAACGTTAACTAATGATGCTTTAGAAGGTATTACACCTTTCCCAGAAGCTATTAATACCAATTCACACGAGAGTAATGCTGTTTTTACCAAAGACGGTAACACCATGTATTTTAATAGAACCAATACAACTCGTAAAAAAACAGACGAACAGAGAATTGCGCATATTAAAATTTATAAAGCGGAATTGGTAGACGGTAATTGGACAAACGTAACGGCGTTACCATTTACTTCAAATGCATATAGTACAGAACATCCTGCACTAAGTAAAGATGAAAAAACACTCTATTTTGCTTCAGATATGCCAGGAACTTTAGGAAGCTTCGATATTTATAAAGTAGCAATAAACGATGATGGTACCTATGGCGAACCAGAGAATTTAGGAACAACTATTAATACAAAGCACAGAGAACAATTTCCGTTTATGAGTAATTATAATGTGCTTTATTTCTCATCAATTGGCCATCAAGGTTATGGTGGATTAGATGTGTTTAGAAGCAATATGGTTAATGGTAATTTTGATAAGCCAGTTAACTTAGGGCGTTCTATAAATAGCAGTTTAGATGATTTTGCTTATGTAATACGCGAAAAAGATAACAAAGGTTTTGTGTCATCTAACAAATCAGGGTACGATAGACTTTATGGTTTTGTTAGAGAAGAAAATATGCTAACTAAATACCAAGTTGAAGGCGTTGTACAAGATAAAAATAGTAAGGAATTACTTGTTGGTGCCCTGGTAACATTGTTTGATGAAACCAATCGTGTTATTCAAGACACTATAGTTGGCGAAGATGCTAATTATTTGTTTAAAATAGAACCAAATAAAAAATATAAAGTAAGAGGAACCCGTAAAGCATACATACCACAAGATGTTGAGTTTTCAACTGATAATAAAGGAAAAGTACAGCATAATATTTACTTGTCTTTAGAATCTTTTGCCGATGCTGAAGAGCGTGTAAAAGAAAACGAAAAAGGAGATGTGCAAGTAGAGTTAGAAAAAATTTATTTCGATTTCGATAAATCTAGTATACGTGATGACGCCGCAGTAACTTTAAATGTGTTGGTAGATTTAATGAAGAAATACCCATCTATGGAAATAGAAGTATCTGCACATACCGATGCTAGAGGTCCAAATCAATACAATTTAAATTTATCTAAACGAAGAGCAGCTTCAACCCTAGAGTATTTAGTTAGTCAAGGTATAGAAAGAGAACGTTTAAGAAGTATTGGTTATGGTGAAATGCAACCTCTTAACCAATGTGTAAAAGAAGGAATTTGTGATGATGAAGAATACGATATTAACAGACGTTGTGAATTTACAATTCTTAATTAATCAATAATTACTAACCAACCATAATTTTAACCAAATTAGGTAATTAAGCCTTTCCTCGCAATAACTATTGGGATTGAAAGGCTTTTTTATTTACCTGAATTCGACTATTAACCAGTTTATTGTCAATGCTTTAATGCTAAAAATAATTAATTTTGTCATTCCGAACGAGGAACGAGGAGGAATCTCATTATTCTCAGATTTCTCGTCACTCATGCTTCGCTCTGTCGAAATTGTAGAACTCAGGTAATTTTGTCAATCAATTGTTTTTTTGTAGTTTTTAGGCGTTATACCCTCCATATCCTTGAATACTCTGTAAAACGTAGCTTTAGACTTAAATCCAGCTAAAATAGAAATACTAGTAATATCGTATTTATCATTCTCTTGGTTAGATAACAATGCTTTAAACTCTTTAATCCTTAACGTATTAATATATTCTTTAATAGTCATATTATATTCCTTTTTTAAATAAAATTTAAAATGCTTTTCTGAAATATTATTTAGTTTAAGATCATTTTGAATATTATAATTAAGGTCTTTAAATAGTTTCTGTGCAATTAGTTTATCATTCAAAAAAGATTGAATATCAGATTTGTTGATTGTAATTTCTGCATTATTAAAAATTCGTTTACCAAATAAAAACGTTTTCAATTTATGCGATTCAATTAGTAGAAAAAATATAACATATAGCTTATAAATCATCCCCAAAGGCTTTGTTATGTAACGAGATATAATAAAGTAAGTTTCTGGAGAATAATGTATTGAAAACAAGAATTCAATTATTTCCTTAATATAACCCTGTAAACAATATATTATTAAGCCATAATAAAAGAACAGATACCTTTTTTTAATTTGAGGTTTTAATAATGTGCCTATGTTTTTAAAAAGTGCTGTACCAATACACAAATAAAAACTATATATGATACTGTGAATAAAAATAACTGAATAAACAATTTCTTTATAGAATTTTAAATAAAAATCTTTAAAAATAAATTTAATTATTATATAAGAAACAAATAAAAATGTAGGTGTTATTAAATGGTATAATATATGTCTGTTCGCATTTTTTCTGGTTTTTATAAGAGACATATATAAGTATATTAATGGCGCAAAAAAGAAACTTTTATATCCAGCTAATAAGGCCGAAAAAAACAGGCTATCTTTAAATAAGTGCCAATACAAATTGTAAATAAAACCCAAGCCTAAGAATGTAGAGAACAAACCAATCATTGTATTTCTTTTTTCCTTTGATAGTATTTTAAAAACGCCTAAGATTATGAGTTGCAGATTTAAACATAAAACAACGCCATTATATATAAGGTCTGGATATGCAGGATTCATTATTAAATACAATTTAGAGCACTAATTTATAAAAGGAAACTTAAAGCATACCTGTTTAGTGTCGATTTATAGGTTAAGATATTGGTTATTCTTTTACATAGAGCTACTATTCTAAGCGAAAAACAATAATTCAATTCAAGTAGAAAGGCTTTTTGATTATATTTGTTAAAAAAGAACAGATAGTGTTCTTTTTTAAATTGTTTTGTCATTCCTGCGTAGGCAGGAATCCACTTTTTTAGCGGTATTAAAATTGAAACGAAATGTCACCCTGAGCGCAGTTGAAGGGTCTCTAATATGAACGAAAACTTAGATCCAACAGACGAAAATTTTTCTCCAGAAGAATTAGATGTAGAAAAAAAGTTAAGACCGTTAGCCTTTGACGATTTTACGGGTCAAGATCAGGTTTTAGAGAATCTTCAAATATTTGTACAAGCCGCTAATTTACGTGCAGAAGCTTTAGATCACACCCTATTTCATGGGCCTCCAGGATTAGGAAAAACAACTTTGGCACATATTTTAGCAAACGAATTGAATGTGGGTATTAAAGTAACATCTGGCCCCGTTTTAGATAAACCTGGAGATTTAGCAGGATTACTTACAAATTTAGAAGAACGCGATGTGTTATTTATAGATGAAATTCATCGATTGAGCCCAATTGTTGAAGAGTATTTATATTCGGCCATGGAGGATTATAAGATTGATATCATGATAGAGTCTGGACCCAATGCACGCACCGTTCAAATAAATCTAAATCCGTTTACTTTGGTTGGTGCCACAACACGTTCTGGTTTGTTAACATCGCCAATGCGCGCACGTTTTGGTATTCAAAGCAGATTACAATATTATAAAACCGATTTGCTTACCACTATTGTACAACGTAGTGCTATGATTTTAGATGTGCCAATATCTATGGAAGCCGCTGTAGAAATAGCAGGTAGAAGCAGAGGTACACCAAGAATTGCAAATGCATTGTTGCGTCGTGTTCGCGATTTTGCTCAAATAAAAGGGAACGGAACCATCGATATAAAAATTGCAAAATTTGCTCTAGAGGCTTTAAATGTAGATGCCCACGGATTAGATGAAATGGATAACAAAATTCTATCAACTATAATTGATAAATTTAAAGGTGGGCCAGTTGGTATTTCAACCATAGCAACAGCTGTAAGCGAAAGCCCCGAAACCATTGAAGAAGTTTACGAGCCTTTTTTAATACAACAAGGGTTTATAATGCGAACACCTCGCGGACGAGAAGTTACAGAACAGGCATATAAACATTTAGGTAAGATAAAAGGAGCCACGCAAGGTGGGTTGTTTTAATGCTTAGCGTTATTCTGAATTGTCACACTGAGTTTAGTTGACGTGTTGTTTTAGAATCTCATCATATAGATAATGAAGCCTCCATGATAGAAAAAATACTTGCATAGAAGAATGACTATATGGATGCTACATGTGACTCTCGATAGCTATCGGGATGAAAAACAATGAGTATAAGCACATGAAATATAAGTACCCAAATAAAGTCTCATTTTATAAATTTTTATTAGGCGTATCTGCCATAGCCAAAAACCCCATTCCATTTCATAATAAATGGTTTAATGAAGTTGGAGATACATTTGCCATTAAGTCACCATTTTATGGGCATATTGTTTTAACTCGCGATGTTGTTGTTGCAAGACACATGCTTCAAAAGCATCATAAGGTTTATCATAAATCCAAAATTCAAACCACATATTTATCAAAATATGTGGGTTACGGCCTATTAACATCTAGTGGCGATTATTGGTTAAAACAACGTCGATTAATTCAACCTGCTTTTCATAAAGAGAAAATTCAAAATTTAGTATCAATTATTAATAATGCTATCAAAAATCAGGTTAATACTATAAATTCAGAAGGTTTTGTTGATTTATACCCTATAATGAATGAGTTGGCATTTGAAGTGGTTGCAAAATCGTTATTCAATTTTTCAGCAGAAAAACACACCTTAAAACGCTTGCAATTTATAATAGAAAAATTGCAATTATTTATTGTAAAAGAGTTAAGGTTGCCATATAAAAAACTGTGGTATAAACTAAACGGAGATATTAGTTACCACATGAAACTGGTAAAAGAAAGTCAGGATATTATTAATGCGATAATTGAAAAAAGAAAGCAATCTACAGAAGCACATGACGACCTTTTAGATATGTTACTTCATGCTAAATATGAAGATGGTACAACCATGACAAACAAACAATTAATTGATGAAATTTTAATTTTGTTTGTTGCTGGCCATGAAACCACGGCAAATGCATTAACGTTTACATTAAAACTTCTTGCCCAAAACAAAGAAGCACTACTTAAAGTTGAAAATGAAGTAGATAAAGTACGTTTGTTAAACGTATCGCCCTTAGAGCAAATAACCCAACTTAATTACACGAAATGCTGTATTGAAGAAAGTTTGCGGTTATATCCTCCAGCGTGGATAACCGATAGAGTAAATATTGAAGATGACCAAATTGAAGATTATTTTCTGAAAAAAGGAACTATTTTAGGAGCTTCCATTTATGAGTTACATCGAAATAAAAAATATTGGAAACACCCAGAGGTTTTTAATCCAGAACGATTTTTTGAAGCACATAGAAAAAAAATAATGCCTTATTATATGCCATTTGGGGCAGGACCACGACTTTGTATTGGGAATAATTTTGCGATGTACGAAATGATTTTGGCTGTTAATACCATTATTAAAAAGTTTGATATTTCTACAGATAATAACACCATAAAAATAAACCCTTTAATAACGTTAAAACCTGTTGATGTTAAATTAAAGTTTAGTTTAAAACATCATGATAACTAAAAAGGCAGATAACACCAAACTTATAAAAACCGAAGCAAAACGCTTAGGGTTTTTGTCTTGTGGGATAAGTAAAGCTGGTTTTTTAGAAGAAGAAGCCCCTCGTTTAGAAAAATGGCTAAATAAAAATATGCATGGTGAAATGCAGTATATGGAAAACCATTTTGATAAGCGTTTAGACCCTACAAAATTAGTTGAAGACTCAAAAAGTGTTATCTCATTACTACTAAATTATTATCCTAATCAAGAGCAAACAGCCAATAGCTATAAACTATCAAAATATGCTTATGGAACCGATTATCATTTTATAATTAAAGATAAATTAAAAGCACTTTTACATTTTATTCAAGAAGAAATTGGAGAAGTGCATGGGCGTGCATTTGTAGATTCTGCTCCTGTTTTAGATAAAGCTTGGGCAGCAAAATCTGGTTTAGGCTGGATTGGGAAACACAGTAATTTATTAACGCAACAAGTGGGGTCGTTCTATTTTATAGCTGAACTAATTATAGACTTAGATTTAGAATATGATTTGCCAACCACCAACCATTGTGGTACCTGTACAGCATGTATTGATGCATGTCCTACGCAAGCAATTACAGAACCTTATGTGGTTGATGGTAGTAAATGTATCTCATATTTTACCATCGAATTAAAAGAGAATATTCCAACCGAATTTAAAGGGCAATTTGACGATTGGATGTTTGGTTGCGATGTTTGTCAGGATGTCTGTCCATGGAATCGGTTTTCAAAACCACATAACGAACCACTTTTTAATCCACATCCAGAAATGTTATCAATGACTAAGAAAGATTGGGAAGATATTACAGAAGAGATGTTTAAAAAAGTATTTCAAAAATCGGCAGTGAAACGTACAAAATTTAAGGGTTTAGAAAGAAATATTAATTTTTTAAAAGATTAGGGTTTTTTAAAAGAAATAAAGTTATACCATTTCTTGTTTGAAATTACTGTAAAAGAAATTGATGATTTTTTTCTTTATAGAAAACAAAAAAATAAATCATAGCCTAAGTTACGGTTTCTTTTTATGTTGAAATAGAAAGGAAAAAAGGGAGGTTTATTACGGTCATTTCAGATGAGAAAGGGTATTATTGCTTTATAATGCTTATTTTCAATGTATTAATTAAGGTTTTTTGAAATCATTTAAAAATAAATAACATGTTAAGAACGAGTTTTAGCTTAATAATACTCTTTGTATTATTATGTAATTGTAAAGACACAGAACAAGTAATGCTTAATATTCCTTTTTCTAAAGACGATATAAAAGTAGATGGGGTTATTGATGATAGTGAGTGGAAACATGGTGCTTTATTAAAGAATTTAATTTCGCCTTGGAATGATGATAACGTTGATAAAACCAAGTTTTATGCCTTTGTGTCTAATAAATATTTCAATTTTGGGTTTAAGGTTGAGGATAATACACCAGTTACTTTTCCGTTTGAATCAGAAAAAACCGTAATAAAAGAAGACAGGGTTGAATTGTTTTTTTCGGAAGATGCATCTTTAAAAAAATATTATTGTATAGAGATAGATCCTTTTGGTAATGCACTCGATTATTCGGCTAAATTATATCGCGATTTTGATGATACTTGGAATTTTTCAGAAATAGACATTAAAACAAATGTAGCCGATTTTAAGTATACCGTAGAAGGCAGGATTCCACTTAATAAATTAAAGAGTTTAGGGATATCACATCAATTTTATTTTGGTGTTTTTAGAGCAGATTTTAAAAGTCATAAAGCAAATGATGTTTGCTGGATTTCTTGGATTAAACCCAATAGCCCAAAACCCGATTTTCATATTCCTTCCGCTTTTGCATTAACTTCATTTTCTAAAGAAAAATAGTTCATTTAAGCAAATCAAATTTAGTCGCTCTTTAACGTTTAAAAATAAATAGCAATTTTTTAAAAGAATAGTTGTTTCGTTAATAGGATTATTATCTTTGTTAGTTAATAAAAAATACCCTTTTAAGGTACATTCTTAAAGGTTTTTAAAATGATTATTTCCGCTAGAGCGAGAATAATACTAAATGAATAATCCATATGAGCGAAGAAAGCAAACGTAGAGAAGCCCTTATATACCACGCAAAACCAACTCCAGGGAAAATAAAAGTTGTTCCAACAAAAAAATATGCAAGCCAAAGAGATTTATCATTAGCCTATTCTCCAGGGGTTGCGGAGCCTTGTTTAGAAATTGAAAAAGATAAGGATAATGCCTATAAATATACAGCCAAAGGTAATTTGGTAGCCGTAATTTCTAACGGAACAGCAGTTCTAGGTCTAGGGAATATTGGTCCAGAAGCTTCTAAACCTGTAATGGAAGGTAAAGGGTTATTATTTAAAATTTTTGCAGATATTGATGTTTTTGATATTGAAGTTAATACCGAAAATGTTGACGAATTTATTCAAACAGTAAAAATGATTGCGCCAACTTTTGGTGGTATCAATCTGGAAGATATTAAAGCACCAGGAGCTTTTGAAATTGAAAAACGGTTAAAGGAAGAGTTAGATATTCCTGTAATGCACGACGACCAGCATGGAACAGCTATTATTTCTGCTGCGGCTTTAATAAATGCTGTTGAGCTGACAGAAAGAAAAATTGAAAACACTAAAATTGTAATAAGTGGAGCTGGAGCGGCAGCCATTTCTTGTTCGCGTTTATACCAAGCTTTTGGAGCAAAACGAGAGAATATGGTCATGCTAGATAGTAAAGGTGTAATTAGAGACGATAGAGATAACTTATCAACAGAAAAAGCAGAATTTGCTACACATAGAAGAATAGATACGCTTGATGAAGCCATGAAAAATGCCGATGTTTTTATTGGTTTATCCTTGGCAAATATTGTATCGCCAGAAATGTTATTATCTATGGCAAAGGACCCTATTGTGTTTGCTATGGCAAACCCCGATCCAGAAATAAAGTACGATGTTGCTGTTGCTACTAGAAAAGATATTATTATGGCTACAGGGCGTAGCGATCATCCTAATCAGGTAAATAATGTTCTCGGATTTCCATTTATTTTTAGAGGTGCGTTAGATGTTCGCGCAACTAAAATTAACGAAGCTATGAAAATAGCAGCGGTTGAAGCATTAGCAAGATTAGCAAAAGAACCTGTGCCAGAGCAAGTAAATATTGCTTATGGTGAAACCCGATTAACTTTTGGAAAAAATTATATCATTCCAAAACCTTTCGATCCGCGATTAATAGCTGAAGTGCCTCCTGCTGTTGCAAAGGCAGCTATAGAAAGTGGAATTGCAAAAAAACCAATTACAGATTGGGGAAAATATGAAGATGAATTGTTAGAACGATTAGGTTCTGATAATAAATTGGTAAGGTTATTACTTAATAGAGCGAAGTTAAACCCTAAACGTGTGGTGTTTGCAGAGGCAGATCAATTAGATGTTTTAAAAGCGGCTCAAATAGTTTATGATGAAGGTATTGCACATCCTATTTTACTTGGGCGAAAAGATGATATTGAGCGCCTAAAAACTGAAATAGAATTTGATGCCGATGTTCCAATTATCGATCCAAAATCGGATGAGGAAGTCGAACGAAAAAATAAATACGCCAAAGTATATTGGCAACAACGTAAACGCAGAGGAATTACATATTATTCTTCACAAAAACTAATGCGCGAACGCGATTATTTTGCAGCAATGATGGTTAACGAGGGAGATGCTGATGCTTTAATATCGGGGTACTCACGAAACTACCCTACAGTTGTAAAACCAATGCTAGAGCTTATTGGAATGGCAAAAGGAGCAACGCGAGTTGCAACGACCAATGTTATGATGACAAAACGAGGACCACTATTTTTAAGTGATACGTCTATTAATATTAATCCAAATGCAAAGGACTTAACTAAAATAGCACAAATGACCTCCCAAATTATTAAAATGTTTGGGTTAAATCCAGTTTTAGCAATGGTGTCGTATTCAAATTTTGGCTCTTCAACACATGGTGATGCTTCAAAAGTTCGTGAAGCAGTGTCGTATTTACATCGTCATTTTCCTGATATGAATGTTGATGGTGAATTACAAACAGATTTTGCGTTAAATGATGAGATGCTCCGTGAAAAATTTCCGTTTTCAAAATTGGTTGGTAAAAAAGTAAATGCACTTATATTTCCTAATTTAGATTCAGCAAATATTACTTATAAGTTATTAAAAGAATTGCATGAAGCAGATTCTATAGGACCAATTATGATGGGAATGAAAAAACCCGTGCATATCCTTCAATTAGGGGCTAGTGTCGACGAAATAGTTAACATGTCTGCAATTGCCGTAATTGATGCACAACAAAAGGAACAATGGGAGTTAGAAAAGGGTGATTTTAAGTAATCTTGATGCAAATAAATTTATTACATTTGATTAGCTAACTAAAAGAAATAAATGATAACACATATTCAAGGAAAACTTACCGAAAAAAATCCAACAGATGTTGTTATTGAATGTAATGGCGTGGGGTATATATTGCATATTTCATTGCATACATACTCGAAAATTCCAGATAGTGAGCATTTAAAACTATACACGCACCTTCAAGTAAAAGAAGATTCACATACGCTTTACGGATTTTCATCCTTAGCAGAGCGCGAAATTTTTAGATTATTAATTTCGGTAAGTGGTATAGGAGCTAGTACTGCTCGTACCATGTTATCGTCGTTAACACCTGTTCAAGTTAGAGAAGGCATAGCGACGAACGACGTAGCTTTAATTCAATCTATTAAAGGTATTGGAGCAAAAACAGCGCAACGTGTTATTATAGATTTAAAAGATAAAGTATTAAAGATTTATGATATAGACGAAGTTTCCGTTTCTAAAGGCAATACGAGTAAAGATGAAGCGTTATCTGCTTTAGAAGTTCTTGGTTTTGTAAAAAAACAGGCCGAACGGATTGTAGATAAAATTATGATAGAACAACCAGAGGCCAATGTTGAAACCATTATAAAACAAGCTTTAAAAAATTTATAATAGATTTTGAACACAACTAACCTTAATTTTTATAAATTAATTAATAAAAACAATAGAAGGCAAAGTCAATTTGAGATTACTGAGCATAGTCTAAGTGTGGTTACTGAGCGTAGTCGAAGTAGGGGTGTTGAACACTCATTACTAAGTGTAGTTGAAGTAAGTCGTAAAGCCATTCTTGTTTTAGCCGTTCTATTTTCATTTTTTGCATACGCACAGCAACCAGCAGCGCAAGATTCTACCAAAACAGGTTTTAGCTTAGGTACAGTTAAAATACCAAACCCCAATAGCATTGAATCTAAATATACATACGACCCTATAACAGATAGATATATTTATACAGAAAAAATAGGAAGTTTTAATATTAATTACCCGGTTATTTTAACACCTAAAGAGTATTATGCGCTTATTGCAAAAGAAAATTTAAAAGCATATTATAAACAAAAAATTGATGCTTTTGATGGTAAAAAGGATGGTGCGAAAGATGAGCAAAAAAACCTACTTCCAGAATTTTATGTAAAATCAGGTCTCTTTAGAACTATTTTTGGTAGTGATACCATCCAAGTAGTTCCACAAGGTTCTGTAGAAATGGATTTGGGTGTCTTATTTTCAAGACAAGATAACCCGTCTTTTTCACCAAAAAACAGAAGCAATTTCACCTTCGATTTCGATCAACGAATCAGTTTGAGTTTGTTAGGGAAGGTAGGAACTCGACTTTCAGTAACAGCCAATTACGATACACAATCTACATTCGATTTTCAAAACCTTATTAAATTAGAATTCGATCCAACAGTTGAAGGCGGTGAAGATTCAATAATTCAGAAACTAGAAATTGGTAATGTCAGTATGCCATTAAATAGCTCTTTAATTACTGGTGCGCAAAGTTTGTTTGGTGTTAAAGCGCAATTGCAATTTGGTAAAACAACAGTAACAGGTGTGTTTTCTGAACAAAAATCGCAAGCGAGTTCTGTTGTAGCTCAAGGTGGTGGTACACTAGAAGATTTTGAATTCTTTATTAGAGATTACGACGAGAATAGGCACTTCTTTTTATCACAATATTTTAGAGATACTTATGATGAATCGTTGAAAAACTATCCTTTTATAAATAATAAAGGGTTGCAAATTACAAGAATAGAAGTTTGGGTAACTAACAGAAGCAACAGAACCGATAATGTTAGAAACATTGTGGCACTTCAAGATTTGGGTGAGTCAAACCCTATACCATCTCATGTTTCAATTCCTTTTGACGATTTAGGAAATCTTCAACCCGGGTTTCCCGCTAATTTCTTTAATGTTGGTTCAAATGCACTTCCTGATAATGGTAATAATGACTTAGATCCTAGGGCAATTGGGACAACTTCAGTTTTAACTGATGCTATAAGGGATATTGCCACGGCGCAAAGCGGATTTGGAATTACCCAAACTTTTGTTAATGAAGGGTTTGATTATGCTAAATTAGAAAATGCCAGGAAGTTAATTACGAATCAGGAATACATCTTAAACCCTGATCTGGGATATATTTCGTTAAATCAACGTTTAAATAACGATGAGGTTTTGGCGGTTGCCTTTCAGTTTACTGTTAATGGTCAAGTGTACCAAGTAGGTGAATTTGCGAATGATGGTGTTGATGCTACCGATGTTACGACAAATACACAGGGACAAACAACATCCGTAGTTAATTCTAATTTAGTTTTAAAATTATTAAAAAGCAGTATCACTAATGTTAATCAACCTGTATGGGATTTAATGATGAAAAACATTTATGATACGAGGGCTTATAATTTAAGTCGAGACGATTTTAAATTGAATATCTTTTATAATGAAGCCTCCCCTTTAAATTTTATTTCACCAGTAGGAACAACTCCATTTCCAACACCAGGGACAGGTGAAAAAAGCATAGAAGAAAGCACCTTACTTCAAGTATTTAACTTAGATAAATTAAATTTTAATAACGACCCACAAACAAACGGTGATGGTTTTTTTGATTTTGTTGAAGGTATTACTGTACTGTCTCAAAACGGAAAAATAATATTCCCTAGTGCCGAACCGTTTGGTGAGTATCTTTTTAATAAATTATCACTCAATGCTGCAGAAAATTATGATGTTAATTCAACATATAACGAAAATCAAGCGAAGTATGTTTACGATATATTATATAAAAGCACAAAGACAGCCGCTTTAGAAGAAGTTGAAAAAAATAAGTTTAAATTAAAAGGGCGTTATAAATCTGCTGGTGGCGATGGTATTCCTATACCATTTGGAGCTGCAAGAGGTTCAGTTAAGGTAACCGCTGGGGGGAGAGTATTGGTAGAAGGAATAGATTATGTTGTAAACTACGGTGCAGGAAGGGTTGAGATTTTAGATGAGGCTTTAAAAGCATCAAACACACCTATTGAAGTTTCTACCGAAAACAACGCTGTATTTGGTCAGCAAACCAGACGGTTTACAGGAATAAATATAGAGCATAAGTTTAATAAAAATTTTGTTTTAGGAGGAACGCTTTTAAATTTAAATGAACGCCCAATAACACAAAAGGCTAATTATGGTTCAGAGTCTATAAATAACACCATTTTTGGTATAAATGGAAACTATTCAACCAAAGTGCCATTTTTAACACGTTTAGCTAATAAATTACCTAATATAGACACCGATGTCGAATCTAATTTATCTGTTAGAGGAGAGTTTGCCTATTTAGCGCCAGGAGCTCCCAAAGGAACAGACCTTAACGGGGAAGCAACATCGTATGTTGATGATTTTGAAGGGTCGCAAAACGCTATCGATTTAAAATCGCAACAATCGTGGTTTTTATCTAGTAGACCTTTAGAGTTAAATGGAGTAACAACTTTTGATGGTAATGGTATTGAAAATGGATATGGTAGAGCGTTATTAAATTGGTATACTATCGATCCTATTTTTTATAGTAGTCAACGTCCAGGAGAAATTTCAGATAACGATGTATCCAGTTTATATTCAAGTAGAGTATTTATAAACGAACTTTTTCCAGATAGAGATTTAGTACAAGGGCAAACATCAGTAATCAACACTTTAGATTTAGCCTATTATCCAACAGAACGAGGCCCTTACAATTTTGATCCTGATGCTGCAGATGGTATTGATACTATTGAAGCAACTAATAGTTGGGCAGGTATAACGCGGCAATTAACATCAACAGATTTAGAACAAGCCAATGTAGAATATATTGAGTTTTGGTTGCAAGATCCGTTTCAAGAAAATCCAACAAACCCAGGAGGGAAACTGGTTTTTAATTTAGGAAATATTTCTGAAGATATTATTAGAGATGGTCGAAAACTCTATGAAAATGGTTTACCAGAAGATGGCAATATTGGTTTATTGCCAGTTACCGCATGGGGAAGTGTTGTGCCTCAAAATCAATCTTTAGTTTATGCTTTTGATACAACGGGTGATGAACGAACAAATCAAGATGTTGGCTATGATGGATATGATGATATAGAAGAACGTCTTATTTCTAACGACTTTTCAAGTTTAGAAGACCCTTCTAACGATAATTACACTTATTTTTTAAATGCAGAAGGCGATATTTTTGATCGTTATCGAGGGTATAATGGTGTAGAGGGGAATACACCCGATACCTTTTCAAATACTGATAGAGGTGCAAATACACAGCCCGATGTAGAAGATATTAATCGTGATAATACCATGAACACGATTGATAGTTATTTTGAATACGAATTAGATATTACCAGACAAAATTTACCAACTACAGAAGCCGAATTTAATAACCTTTCTAACACTAACCCTTTAAGAGAGTTCTTAGTAGATTTTAAAAGCAGACCAAGAGCATTGCCTAATGGAGACACTAGAGATGTTACTTGGCATTTGTTTAGAGTGCCGGTTGAAGGGGATCATCGTAAAACTATTGGAGGTATAAACGATTTAAGGTCGGTTAGGTTTACCCGTGTATATCTTAAAGAGTTTACAGAAGCCACAGTATTTCGTTTTGGAACGCTCGATTTAGTAAGAAGTGACTGGAGACGTTATAGGCAAACATTACAACCAAATAACGATAATCCAGATGATGATGGTACAGATTTTACTGTTGGTATTATTGGTACAATTGAAAATGAAGGAAGTTATCAAAGACCACCAGGTATAGAACCAGAAGAGTTATTTAATAATAATACAGTTGTCGAGCAAAATGAGCAATCGTTAGTCGTTAATGTGTGCGATATTGAATCAGAAGATTCTAGAGGTGTTTATAAAAATATAAGCATAGATATGCGTCAATATAAGCGTATGAGAATGTTTATGCATGCTGAAGAAGCAGAACTCAATGGATTGGCAAATGATGAATTAGTAGGTTTTATACGTATGGGTAACGACCTTACAGAGAATTACTATCAAATAGAAATTCCGTTACAAGTTTCAACATCAACAACCAGAGAAGGGCTTTGGCCAGTTGAAAATGAAATTAATTTACCAATAGACATACTAGGTCAAATAAAATCTATTGGAATATCTAATGGAACTTTAACAAATATAGATCCTACTTTTTACGATGTTATAAACGGTGAAGCAGTACCAATTACAAACAATCAATTTTCAAACTATGTTCTTGGGCAGCATCGAGTGGCTATAAAAGGAAACCCTAATTATGGCGATATAAGAACACTTATGGTTGGAGTTAAAAACATAAGCCTAAGTGACGATATTTGCGCAGAAGTATGGTTTAACGAATTACGACTTTCAGATTTAGATAACGAAGGTGGTTGGGCAGCTGTAGTAAGTGTAGATACCAATATTGCAGATTTTGCCGACATTAGTGCTTCGGGAAGCCAAAGTACATCGGGTTTTGGTGGTATTGAGCAAGGACCAAGCCAACGTAGTTTAGAAGATATTAAACAATACGATGTTGTAACTAATGTTAATGTGGGGCAGTTATTTCCTAAAAAATGGGGCATTCAATTACCATTTAATTATGCACAAAGTGAAGAACTTATAACACCAAAATACGATCAGTTTTATAAAGATTTAACCCTCGATTCTAGATTGGATGCCGCAGATACAAATGCAGAACGAGAAACAATTAAACAACAGTCTGAAGATTATACCAAACGCCAAAGTATTAACTTTATTGGTGTAAGAAAGGTAAGGACAGGCGAATCGAAACCACGATTTTACGATGTTGAAAATTTAACCTTTAACTACTCATATAATAAAGTAGAACATAGAGATTTCGAAATTGAAAATTCGGTTAATAAAACAGTACGAGCTGGAGCTAATTATGCATTCAATTTTAACCCTATAACTATAGAGCCTTTTAAAAAGAACGATTCATTATTTACGGGAAAATATTGGAAAATTTTAAAAGACCTTAATTTTAATTTATTACCAACAAGCTTTACGTTTAGTACAGATTTAAACAGGCAGTTTAATAGACAAAAATTTAGAGAAGTAGATTTAGGTGGCGGGAATATTGGTATAGAAGAATTATTTAGAAGAAACTATACTTTCGATTTTCAGTACACCATTAATTATAACTTAACCCAATCGTTAAGCTTAAATTTTACAGCAGCCAATAACAATATAGTACGAAACTATTTTAAGGATAATATTATAAATGGAGAGCAAGATCCCGCATTAGATGTTTGGGATGGCTTTTTAGATTTTGGAGATCCTAATCGTCAATCACAAGATTTAGGAATTACCTACAAATTGCCAATTAATAAAATACCAACCTTTAGTTTTATAGATGCAACCTATCAATATAGAGGTGATTTTCAATGGCAAAAAGGATCAGATTTATTTGGCGATTTAGAGCTAGATGGTCAAACTTACGATTTAGGAAACAATATTCAAAACGCCAATACACATACGCTTAACGGAACTTTGGATATGAAAAAGTTCTACAAGTATATAGGTTTGGTTAAAAAACCAATTCGAAGAGTTCGTACAAGAAGCAGTAGCCCTAAAGGAACACCGCCAGGAGCAACACCCAAAAAGAAAGTTAAATCGCCTAAAAGTAAAAATGCATCAGTAACCAAAATATTAAATGCAGGTGTAGATATTTTAACAACCATAAAGAGAATACAATTTAGTTACACAGAAAATAACGGAACATTTTTACCAGGGTATTTGCAAACCCCAGGTTTGGTAGGGACTTTAAAACCCACATTTGGTTATACTATTGGTAGCCAAAGCGATGTTAGGCGTTTAGCAGCTCGTAAAGGATGGCTAACCGTATTCCCTGAATTTAACCAGCAGTACACACAAACATATACCGAAGATCTTCAACTATCTATGAATTTAGAACCTGTTAAAGATTTAAAAATTGATATTGTTGCCAATAGACTGTATTTAGATAATTATTCAGAAAATTTTAGGGTTAATGCAGGTGTTTATACACCACTTACACCAAATACGTTTGGTAATTTTAGTATCTCAACTATTTTAATTAAAACAGCGTTTTCAAAAAGTGACGAAACCACATCCGATGCTTTTAATGATTTTAGAGACAACAGACTTATTATAGCAAGAAGACTGGCGCAACAAAATGGCGCCGATGTTAATGACGTAGATGCCGATGGTTATCCAAAAGGGTATGGTAAAAATAACCAATCGGTTTTATTACCAGCTTTTGTAGCAGCATATTCAGGTAATGATGTTAACAAAGTAAAATTAGGAGCTTTTAAAAACACACCCATTCCTAACTGGGATTTAAAGTATGCTGGTTTTATGAAATTTGCTTGGTTTAAAAAGAACTTTAAACGTTTTTCGCTAACTCACGGATACCGTTCAAATTATAATATAAACCAATTTCAATCTAATTTAGATTATACACCTTTCGATCCAACTTTAGATTACGATAGTCAATCCAATGATACAAAAGACCAATCAGGAAACTATAAAAACGAAACATTATATAGTAATATTAACTTAACTGAAGAATTTAGTCCACTTGTTAGAATTGATTTAGAAATGAAAAATTCTGTTAAAATTTTGGCTGAGGTTAGAAAAGATAGATTATTATCACTTAGTTTTGATAATAATTTAATGACCGAAATTCAAGGTAACGAGTATGTAATAGGCTTGGGGTATAGGATAAAAGATTTACGTATTCGCTCTAATTTAGCAGGACCTAGTAAACGTATTGTTAGCGATTTAAATATGAAAGCAGATATATCTGTTAGAGATAATAAAACGATTATACGGTATTTAGATTTAGAAAACAACCAGGTAACTTCTGGTCAAACCATTTGGGGCTTAAAATATTCGGCAGATTATGCTTTTAGTAAAAATTTAATGGGCATCTTTTATTTCGATTATTCGTTTTCAGAGTATGCTATTTCTACAGCGTTTCCACAAACTACAATCCGATCTGGATTTACTTTAAGGTATAATTTTGGGAATTAATATCTCCTTGCAGAAATTATAGGAATGTAAATTTTCTTTTTAAGGATTATGGGGGTGTACTTTTAATACTTTGGAGTTTGAAATGTAAGTTTGAATAAATACATTTGTCAAAATTAAATAACTTAAAATATTAAAATGAATATCCCATCAGAATTAAAATATACTAAAGACCACGAGTGGATTAAAATAGAAGGCGATATAGCCACTATTGGTATCACAGATTTTGCACAAAGCGAATTAGGAGATATTGTATATGTTGAAGTAGAAACTGTTGACGAAACACTTGATGCTGAAGAAGTATTTGGTACGGTTGAAGCTGTTAAAACGGTGTCCGATTTGTTTTTGCCCCTTTCAGGTGAAATCATTGAGTTTAATGAGTCTTTAGAAGATGAACCAGAAAAAGTAAACACAGATCCTTATGGTGATGGTTGGATGATAAAACTAAAATGTTCAGATATGTCGCAAGTAGATGGTCTTATGTCTGTCGATGACTATAAAGCATTGGTTGGTGCTTAAACGATTTTCTTTTTTAATTGCTACATTATATTCACTAGCATTGGCGATTGTGAGTTTAATTCAATTAAAAAATATGCCAGATGTAGGTGTTTCATTTGGCGATAAAATATTTCATTTTTTAGCATATAGTGTGTTAGCCTTTTTATGGTTTAGCGCACTTTTTTTTAAATTTAAGCTTAATATAACAAGGGCTATTGTTTACAGTGCACTTTTCTCAATAATTTTTGGTATAATTCTTGAGGCATTACAAGGGAGTGCCACAACATATAGATCGTCTGATGTTTATGATGCTATAGCAAACACTTTGGGTGTCCTTTTTACCGTGTTAATATTATTAGCTAGTAAAAGAATACTCGTTAAAAAATTATAAACGCTTGCTTTTTTGCCAAATAATTGGTTATTTTAGCAATCCTCTAAAACAATTAAAATTTATGGAACCGAAAAAAAATCCTAAAGCAAATGTTGGACGTAACAGTTCGCTATATTTCGCTATTGGTTTAGCTTTAATGTTGTTTTTAACAAATTATGCTATCAATTACAAAACGTATGATAAGTCTGATATTGATATAGGACAGTTAAATTTAGATGACTTAGATGAAGAAGAAATTCCAATTACAGAGCAATTACAAACGCCACCGCCACCGCCACCGCCACCTGCAGCTCCAGAAGAGATAGAGATTGTAGAAGACGAAGAAGAGGTTGAGGAAACTGTTATTGAATCTACAGAGGTAGACCAAGAAACAGAAATAATGGAAGTAGAAGAAATTGTAGTAGAAGAAGTAGAAGAAGAAGTAGAAGTTGCTTTTCATGTTATTGAGAATGTGCCAGTTTTCCCAGGTTGTGAAAAGAAAAAAGGAAATGAGGCTAAGAAAAAATGCATGTCTGAACAATTTCAAAAGTTTGTAGGTAAAAAATTTGATAGAGATTTAGCAGGCGATTTAGGGTTGTCTGGGAGAATACGTATTAATTGCTATTTTAAAATTGATAAATCGGGTAATATTACTAATATAGGAGCAAGGTCTCCTTATCCTCAATTAGACAAAGAAGCTAAACGAGTTATAGGATTATTGCCAAAAATGAAACCAGGTAGACAGCGAGGTAAATCTGTGACAGTTCCTTATGCTGTACCTATAATATTCCAAGTACAAGATTAAATTAAAATTCTTTTTTACTAAGCGAAGTCAATTAGGTTACAGAGCGAAGTCGAAGTATAAAATCCCGTTACAAATTTTGTAACGGGATTTTTTTTGGTATGCTTATTGTGATTTTATCATAATATTAACATTTAAACTATAATTATTATGAGTATTCCAAAGAAGACTCACGAACTCATTCGGCAAAATGAGCAAATCGTGAAAAAATCACAAAAGCATGACGCAAATTTACAAAAAAACTCAACGCTCTACTTTCAAGTAGGGTTAATTGTTTGTTTACTGGTAGCCTATGGCTTGCTTGAAATGAAATTTGAAACTACTATTCCTAAGTATGTAGAAATAATCCCTGATGATCCAGATGTGTTTGTTGATATTCCAATCATTAAGGAATTGGTTCCAGAACCTATGGAACCTATAGAGCAAAAGAAGAGGAAATTACCAGAGGCTTTTGAAATTATCGAAGAGGATGTTCCTATAAACCCTATTGAAACAATAACCAAAGACTTTGTTATAGATGTTAATCCTCCAATTGATCCAGACAGTATGGGTGAAATTGAACCTCCTATTAAAGATGATTTTAATATAATGGGAGTAGAACAAGTACCCATTTACCCAGGTTGTGAAAAGAAAAAGACAAATGATGCCAGACGAAAATGCATGTCGGAAAAAATCACAAAGCTTGTGCAACGAAAGTTTAATACAGACTTAGGTGGAGATTTGGGCTTATCGGGGAAACAAGTTATTCAAACTCAATTTAAAATAGATAAAACAGGACATGTAATCGATATTAAAACACGTTCAGCTTATCCAAAATTACAACATGAAGCAGAACGGGTAATTAATAAAATTCCAGAAATGATTCCTGGTAAACAGAGGAATAAATCTGTTGGGGTTATTTATAATTTACCTATCGTTTTTTTTGTTCAAAATTAAATTGATTAAAACGAAAGTTCATGGTTTTTAAACCATGAACTTTCTTATACACAAATAGTATCTAAAATACTCAAGTAGTCCGCTCTATTCGTTATAAAATCTTTATCTGAAATATCTATAATCTTCACATTAAAATCGGTTTGAGTTTTTAAAAATTCTAAATACCCAGTATTAATTTTTTCTAGATAATCATTTTCAATATTTTGCTCGTAAACACGTCCGCGTTTTTTAATATTTTCCTGCAACCGCTCTGTGTTTTGATATAAGTACACGTACAATTCTGGTTTAGCAATGTCTTTATACATTAAATAAAATAACTTTCTGTACAGTTTAAATTCGTCTTCTAGTAATGTGATTTTAGAGAAAATAAGCGATTTAAATACATCGTAATCGCTAATTATAAAATCTTTAAATAAATCTAATTGCGATAAATCATCTGATATTTGCTGATATCGATCTGCTAAAAAAGACATTTCTAAAGTAAAAGCATAGCGTTGCGCATCGTCATAAAACTTAGGTAAAAACGGGTTGTCTGCAAAACGTTCTAAAATCAGTCTCGCATTAAAATCATGTGCCATTTTTGTTGCCAAACTTGTTTTTCCTGCACCAATATTACCTTCAATAGCTATGTAGTTGTATTTTGAAAAGCTGTAATTTTTATTCGGGTTTTTTAACCATTGCGAAATTGGTTCTAAAACAGTTTCATCGCTACATTCATCTAATAAAGCACAAACTTGCTTATTAAATTTAGGGTGATTTATTTTTGAAGCCACATCATTAAGAGGTTGTAAAACAAATTTACGTTTACTCATTTCTGGATGCGGTACTTGAAGCGTTTTAGTGTTAATAACTCTATCCTCAACAAAAATAATGTCTAAGTCTACTGTGCGCGCTTCGTAATTGTTTTTTTTTGTTCTAATACGCCCTAAAGACGTTTCAATATCTAATAAATGGTCTAAGACTTTCTGAGGTTTTAGGTTGCTTTCTAAAACCAAACAACAATTAAAAAAATCATCACTTTCAAATCCAAAAGCTGGCGATTTGTATATTTTAGATATTCGATTAATAGTCCCAATCTTTACATAAATAGCATCAATAGCATGTTGTAAATTTTTAAATTTATCGCCTTTGTTACTGCCTAAAGCTATATAAAATGTTGTTGCTTGTATCATAAGAGAAGGCAAAATAACTAAAACAATTCTTATTATACTAGTTATTATTTGATTTTGCTGTAAAGAAAAAACGGGAATTTTTCTTTTAAGGAAGAAAGCAAAAAAACAGTGTTTATTACTGTAAAATTAATTAGTAAACGGTATTGCTTATATTTACAGAACGTATTATTAACAACTTACATGACTTTAAAAGATAAACTTGCTGCGCAACGCATATACATGCTTTTAGGTGCTTTATTTGTTACATCTTTAGTAGTGTCTAATTTAATTTTCCAAAAATTTTTTTATTGGCATCCTTTTGATGTAGAAATTTTTGGGAGTAAACTTTTTGAAGTATCGGTAGGTATTTTGCCATACCCTATAACCTTTTTAATGACAGATTTGATAAGTGAAATTTATGGGAAAAAACGAGCAAATCAAGTTGTTATAGCTGGGATATTTGCCTCATTTTTTTCACTTTTAATTATTTTTGTGGGTAATGCTGTTCCAGCAACAAGTTGGTCTCCTGTTAATAATGATATGTTTTCTACTGTTTTTGGAAATACAATTCTTGCTGTTTTTTCAAGTATGATGGCTTATTTATTTGCGCAGTTTATAGATATTCAAATCTATCATTTTTGGAAGCAACTTACTAAGGGGAAGCATTTATGGCTTCGTAACAATTTTTCAACGTGGTTATCGCAATTTGTTGATACATTTACTGTAGTAGGGCTCTTATGTTTGTTTCATATTATTGCTTGGGATAAATTTTTAGGACTTCTAATTTCAGGGTTTCTTTTTAAAGTACTTGTTGCAGCTTGCGATACACCATTTCTATATTTGGGCGTGTATTTATTTAGAAAACGATTTAAACTAAAAGTGAATGAAGAAATTGATTTACTATAATATGTTGTGAAGATTTACTTAAATGTAAATGACTATTCATCTTTTAGTATCATTTTTGCGTATATATTCGTAATAGGTATTTAATTCTACCTCAAGGATAACTAATTTAAATTCTTCAAATTGAAAAAAGCTTTTAAAATTATAGGAATTACAGGTCTCATTATTCTTGCGCTTTTAGTAGCTACACCTTTTGCTTTTCAATCGCAGATTAAAGATATGGTTAAGCGTTTTATAAATCAAAATTTAAATGCTAAAGTAGAATTTAGCGATGTTAGTTTAAGTTTTTTCCGAAGTTTCCCGAAGGCTCAAGTTAATGTTGATGATTTAGAAATTACAAATTTAGAACCCTTTAAAGATGAAACTTTTGCAACGGTAAAACGTATAGCGTTTACTATGTCTATAGGCGAATTATTTAAAAACGCTAATGATGCTCCCATTAGTGTTAATTCCATTTATGTTAATGAGGCTTTATTAACCCTTAAAACCGATAAATATGGAAATAATAATTACGATATAACCAAAGATAGCAGTACCGAAAATACAGATACAGAATCCAGCAGTTTTTCTTTTAGTCTTGAAAATTATAACATAAACAATAGCGCAATAACTTATTTAGATGAAAAGGCGCAAATGGCTATTCATATTTCCGAGCTGAATCACAGTGGTAACGGTGTGTTTTCTGCTGAAAATTCAACGTTAAATACAACAAGTAATGCCAACGTAAGTTTTGTTATAGATAGTACGAGTTATCTAAGTAATAATCAAATAAAGTTGGATGCAATACTTGGTTTAGATTTAAAAAACAGCAAATACACCTTTAAAGAAAACAAAGGCTTTATTAATAAATTGCCTTTAGAATTTTCTGGCTATGTACAACAATTAGAAAACGGACAAGACATTGATATTACTTTTAAGAATCCAGGATCGTCATTTAAAGATTTTTTAGCAGTGATTCCAAAGGCGTATTCAAAAAATGTTGAAGATGTTGAAACCTCAGGAAATTTCAGTATTAATGGAATTATAAAAGGGTTAGTGTCTGATGAAACCATTCCTAAATTAGATATTAAATTAACATCAAATAATGCAGCTTTTAAATATCCTAATCTACCTAAACGTGTCGAAAACATTTCAATACATACATCTATTAAAAATACTACAGGTAATGTAGATGACACTTATATTAATATTGAAAAACTAAACTTTAAAATAGATGAAGACGTATTTAAATCTTCAGCTTCAATAAAAAATTTAACCCAAAACATGCTGATAAATGCTCATATTGATGGCGTTTTAAATTTATCAAATATTACCAAAGTATATCCTGTTGAATTAGGGAATACTTTAAGCGGTATTTTAAAAGGGAAACTAAATACGGCTTTCGATATGAAAGCGATTGAAACAAATGCGTATAATCGTATTAAAAATAACGGTTCAGTTGCTATTAACGATTTTGTGTTTTCATCGGAAGATATTGTGAATCCAATTCATATTTCAGAAGCTAACATGTCTTTTAATACAAGTACGGTGTCATTAAATAATTTTAAAGCAAAAACAGGAGAAAGCGATTTAAATGCTACAGGAACCATTACTAATTTGTTGGGTTTTTTGTTAAGTGATAATACTTTGCAGGGAGATTTTAAGGTGAACTCTAATTTGTTTAAGGTTAGCGATTTTATGACAGAAGATGATGAAACAACCGAAAATAATAAAACAACTAGTGATTCGGAATCATTAAAAATTCCAGCATTTTTAGATTGTACTATTAATGCCAATGCTAAAACAGTAGTTTACGATAATTTAAATTTGAAGGATGTAAAAGGTGTACTTTTAATAAAAGACCAACAGGCAACCATTAAAAATTTGTCGTCTAGTTTGTTTGATGGTACATTGGCAATTAACGGCGATGTGTCTACAAAAACCGAAGTCCCTACATTTAATTTGACGCTTGGAGCCGATGGATTCGATATTTCTAAATCGTTTAAAGATTTAGAATTATTGCAAAACTTAGCACCTATTGCAAAATTATTACAAGGAAAACTAAATACAAATATTAATTTATCGGGTAGTTTAGATAGTGAGTTTTCACCTAATTTAAATTCTATTTCAGGTAACGCACTGGCCGAATTATTAACGACTAAAATTAACTCTAATCAAGGCGATTTGTTTAATAAACTAGAAAGTACATTTAGTTTTATTGATTTTAATAAATTAGATTTAAAAGACTTAAAAACGAAACTTGAGTTTGCAAACGGACAAGTAAGTGTTAAACCATTTCAATTACATTATGAAGACATAACTATTGATGTTTCAGGATCTCATAGTTTCGATAAAACCTTAGGGTATAATGCTGTTTTTAATGTACCTGCTAAATATTTAGGAAGTGATATAAATCGTTTAATAGGAAAAATAGATAGCGAAGATTCTAAAAATATTTCCATTCCTGTAACAGCAAATATAGGAGGGTCTTATACGAGTCCAACTGTTACAACCGATTTTACTAGTGGTGTTTCAAATTTAACCAAACAGCTTGTAGAAATTGAAAAACAAAAATTGCTTAACCAAGGAAAAGACAAAGTAAAAGATTTAATTGGAGATGTAATTGGTGGAAACAAATCTAAAACCGACTCTATAAAACAGCAACAAAATAATGCTGTTAAAGATGTCTTAAAAGGTATTATTGGTTCTAAAAAAACGGATACCGATTCGTCATCAAATTCAAATACTACAGTTAAGAGTGTTTTAGGCGGTTTACTAAAAAAGAAGAAAAAACAAAACGATAGTGTTGGTAATTAAGCGAGTATGCTGAAAAAATAACATAACTTCATAATAACTTTTACACGATAATTTTAGTTGAAATGCACAATCTACATCCTTTTTAACGAAAACAATATCACTATTTGTAAGTATATAGATAAACATGCTACAAATGGCATATGATACTTATATATTTTATGGTTGGCATATTTGCAGCTTTTGTTGGAGCATTACCACTGGGCGCATCTAATATTGCTGTAATTAATACCACTTTAAAGCAAAATGCAAAACAAGCTTTTAAAATTGCAATAACGGCAGGAATTGCAGAGGTTATTTTATCGTATTATGCATTGCACTGTAATATGGTTGTTAGCGATTTTTTTAACAATAATGAATGGGTGCAAATTGTTATTGCAGGCGTTTTATTAGGTGTTGGAGCGTTTTTATTATTTAAAAAACAAACAGAACGGTCTTCTAAAAGAAAAAAGCTAACCCAATCTAAATATGTTACTGGCTTTTTTCTGGGTATATTAAACCCTCCTGTTTTAATTTATTGGGTCATTGCTTTTAGTATTATGAATAGTAACGATATTATGTTATCATTACAGTCTTCGGTTACTGTACTATTCTTGTTTTTTTCTGGAGTGTATTTAGGAAAATTATTAACCCTTTATTTTTATAGTAGATTTAGCTTACTTATTAAAAGTAAAGTTCAAAACATTACCTTAGTAGTTAATAAAATTACAGGTGCTTTACTGGTTGTTATTGGGGTATTTCAAGTTATAAAATTATATACATTTTAGTGTATTGAAATCGTTATAACTAACCCTTCATTAGCACGAATATTAAAAACGGTTTCATCATCAAAAATGAGGTACTGCCCTTTTATTCCAACTAGTTTACCAATGTATTTTTGGGTTTTAATAATATTTAAACTTTTTGGCTTTTCAGGAAATTTATGTACGGGAAATTCTAAATGGGTTTCTGTGTTATGTTCAATAAAATAATCTTTTGCTTCGTCTGGGATGTATTGCTTTAAACGTTCTCGCCATTCCACTAAATTTTCATCTTCAATGTCGTTTTTAAGCATTTTTCGCCAATTGGTTTTATCGGCTACATAATTTTTTAAAACAACTTCGGTAATGCCTGCTAAATATCTATTGGGAACCTCTACAATTTCAATCGCTTCATGAGCACCTTGGTCTATCCAACGTGTTGGTACTTGGTTTTTTCTAGTTACACCAACTTTCACATTACTAGAATTGGCTAAATACACAATGTGAGGTTGCAATTGTGCTCTTTTTTCATATTCTAAATCGCGATCTTCTTTTCCTAAATGTGCTGTACTTAATTCGGGTCTCATAATCCAATCGGCAGCTTGTGGTATTTCGTAAAAACATTGTTTGTCAAAACCTTGTCTATAAATTGGTCTGTTCAGCCCGCAGTTTAAGCATTGGTACTTAACAAATTCTATTGTCATAGTTTTGTTGAGTAGTTGATTTATATTTAAAAAATCATTTTCAAAAACTAAATAATATTGAATAGGTTGTGAAAACTCGGTTTCCATTTTCCTTAAAACACCTTGGTAGGTCATAAAAAAAAGTCTTATTTTTAAGAACTTAAAGATAAAACAAATATGCCAATTCCTTTAGTAAATTCTATTGCTTCTTGGTTCTTAAAAAAACGATTTCATCAAATAGAATTGTTTTTAAAGTATCCTAACGAGGTGCAAAATGAATTGCTTTTAAATTTAATAGATATCGCTAAAGATACCGAAATTGGTAAGCAATATGATTTTGAATCGATTAAAGATTATAAAACATTTGCAGAACGCATCCCCGTAAAAAACTACGAAGGTTGGCATGATGTTATTGAGCGTTCGCATAAAGGTGAATCCAATATTTTTTGGCCTACGCCAATAAAGTGGTTTGCTAAATCTAGTGGCACTACAAATTCTAAAAGCAAATTTATTCCTGTAAGTAGCGAGTCGTTAGAAGATTGCCATTATGCAGCTGGAAAAGATTTGTTATGCATGTATTTAAATAATAATGAGAATTCTCAATTATTTACTGGTAAAAGTTTACGCCTTGGTGGTAGCAAGGAATTATATAAAGAAAATGGGACGGTTTTTGGAGATTTATCGGCAATTTTAATTGATAATATGCCGCTATGGGCAGAGTTTAGTAGTACACCAAGTAGTAAGGTGTCTTTAATGAGCGATTGGGAGTATAAAATGCAAGCGATTGTTGATGAAACTATTAACGAAAATGTTACAAGTCTTACAGGAGTACCATCATGGATGCTGGTTTTACTAAATAATGTTTTAGAAACTACAGGAAAACAGAGTTTATTTGATATTTGGCCAAATTTGGAAGTGTATTTTCATGGTGGGGTAAGTTTTACACCTTATGTCGATCAGTATAAAAAAATACTTCCTAAATTAAGTTTTAAATATTATGAAATTTATAATGCTTCCGAAGGCTTTTTTGCCATTCAAGATCAAAACAATTCAAGCGAATTATTATTGATGTTAGATTATGGTATTTTCTACGAATTTATTTCTATGGATACGTATAACACTTCAGAAGAAAAAATAATTCCGCTAAGCGATGTGCAATTGCATAAAAATTATGCCGTAGTTATTACAACTAATGCTGGTTTGTGGCGATATAAAATAGGAGATACGGTAAGATTTACATCTATTAACCCGTATAGAATTAAAGTTTCGGGTAGAACAAAACACTATATTAACGTATTTGGAGAAGAATTAATTATTGAAAATGCGGAAGCTGCATTAAAAAAAGTTTGTAAACGTACAAAGGCTGAAATTGTTGATTATACGGCAGCTCCTATTTTTATGGAAGGTAAAGAAAAAGGTGCCCACGAATGGTTAATTGAATTTAAAACACCGCCAAAAGATATTAATTACTTTAACGAGTTATTTGATAATGCTTTAAAAGCTTCAAATTCTGATTATGAAGCGAAACGATATAATAACATGACACTTAATAAACCAAAAATTCATATGGCTCGCAAACAATTGTTTTATGACTGGTTGAAACAAAATGATAAATTAGGCGGGCAGCATAAAATTCCTAGACTGTCTAATACACGAGATTATATGGATGATTTATTACGTTTAAATTTTTAATTGGGAGTCTATGTGTTTTATAAATACTGAAAAACAATAAGTTAACGAATTAAACGGCGATTTATCTAAGAAATTTCATTGCGACTTGGGTTTAGCGTTATTTTTAAAAACTAATTAATCCAAAAATCCCTCTCAAAATGAAGATTAGTCTATTCGCTGTCGTTTGTCTTATATCTAACGTTGTATTCAGTCAAGTTTCTGCAAATCTTTTAGCTGATAATAGCAATACCACAAAAACAGATTTATTGTTTACTAATGCGTCTATTTCAAAAAGCACCATTGATGCCAATGGTTACGATTTTGAAGTTTTAGATGCTGGTGTAAATACCAAATACTCAGAGATTGGTTCTGGCTTTTTTAGAAACAAGCTTATTATGGTATCGTCAAAAAAACTTGGCGGACTTGCAAAAATTGATCCTAATACCAATGAAGCTTTTAAAGAATTATTTTGTTTAGACCTATCTGAACATGGTACGTTAAGTGCACCGCTGTTGTTTTCAAGAATATTAAATACAAATGCTAGCGAAGACCAGCTTACTTTTTCGCCAGACCAGAAAACAGTTTATTTTACAAGAAGTAGTAAAGAAAAATCGTTAGAGTTTAAACTATATAAAGCAGAGTTAGAAGACGATTCTCATGGTAACTGGATAAATAAAGAACTTTTAAACATTAATAAAAATGGCATTTCTATAGAAACGCCGTTTCTTAGCCCAAAGGGTGATAAATTATATTTTTCATCCAATATGCCTGGATCTATTGGAGGCTACGATATTTATGTTTCTAATGTGAATGCAGATGGGACTTTAAGCGATCCAAAAAATTTAGGACATTCAATTAATACAACTTCTGATGAAAAATATCCGTCGTTGTCTAAAGATGGAAAGTACTTGTATTTTTCTTCTAAAGGGCATCAAAATATAGGAGGTTATGATCTTTTTGTAAGTAGAATTTTAACAGATTCATATAAAGCTCCAAGAAATATGGGTAATACTATCAATACAAGTTATGATGAAATAGCCTATTTTTTAGCCGCTAAAAACAAAGGGTATGTATCGTCTAATAAGCCAAATGGTAAAGGGAGTTTCGATATTTATACTGCTGTTAATACAGAAATAATACAGTCTGTAGAAGGAGAAGCGATAGATTTAGTTACAAAAATAAGATTGCCTAATACTCTTGTTATACTTAAAGATAAAGACAATATTGAAATAGCAAGAGAATTAACAAATGCTTCTGGAGCTTATAAGTTTGATAATGTTGTTCCTTTTGAAACGTACACACTAGAAACTTATAAAGATGGATTTAAAGATGGTAGTTTTGAGTTTTTAGCAGATAGAGGTTTTAATTCTACCTACAAAAAACACTTAGAGTTAAATACAACAAAACCAGTTATTGCTAAAGTAAATGATGAATTAAGAATTGTACTAGAAAACATTTATTTCGATTTTGCTAAATATAGTATTAAAGAAGAGTCTACAATTTCTTTAGATAAAATTATAAAAGTTCTTAATGAAAACCCTAAAATAAAATTGGCTATTAATGCACATACAGATAGTAGAGGTAAAGATTCTTATAATTTAAAATTATCTAATAAAAGGGCTGCATCGGCATTGAGTTATTTGGTAAAAAAAGGCATATCTAAAAGCAGACTTACGTCAAAAGGTTTTGGAGAAACAAATTTATTAATTGATTGTAAGACTCAATCATGTTCAGACGAAGAGCATCAGTCTAACAGACGAATTGAATTTGTTATCTTAAAATAAATTAAGAACTACAACTCTTAATAATAAGCAGAATTGCCGATTAAGTGTAAAGGCTAAAGTTTTTAAACGAGTATTTTGTCTAATCATCTAAAAGCCATGAAATCTATTGTGTACTACTGGTTTTAAGTATACTTTTAAAAAGTTTTTAGTCAGAGTGTGATAAAAAAACTATAGATAAAAACTATAAATCCCTTATGCATTTTAATATATAAATACATTTATTTTCTTAAAGAATTTGAAGATTTTAAATAAATGTATTCATAATGTTTATTATTAATTAACCATCCATAAGATAGGCACTTTCAGGAGTAGTTCAACCTATTGACTTTCAGTTATTTAATTTGTATTTTAGATAAAACAAAACCCCGAATATGAGTCTTCATCTCTAAAAACGGGGTATTATCTAAAATATGTATGACTAAGATACGCAGATTTGACAATTTTCAGCACAGAATTTCTTTTACTTCTCCAACCCAAGAGTTCAACGTATTTTTTAATCGTTTTTTAGAAGGCGATCTGGGCAAGATATATTCGGCCGTACCTTGGAATGATTTAGTGAATGTTTTTGGTTTGTCCGATTGTAAAAAAGGTCCGGTCTCGATCTTTGGTCCCCAGGGCAAATTGGCATTGATGTTCCTTAAACATTATGCGGCCTGCTCTGACAAGCGTTTGGTAGGATCAATCTCAAAAGTTGTGTGTAAATTTGATGAGGAATGCTATTTTTGCATAAAAAAGACAAGACCTTGCATTT
>CANKVS010000018.1 GCA_947487155.1 uncultured Flaviramulus sp. | reverse complement strand
CAATACACTCAACTTAAAGCAAATCATCAATTAAAGTTGTTTTAATGCCTCGTATGCTTGCATCGAGGTAGTTTACTAAAATCTGTTTTACATAAACGAGCAATCAACTACATCTGCAATTATGTGTATTACAAGCCCTAAAGCAACTAATCTGGACTTTTTTGGAACTAAAAGAAACAAATAAAAAGTAATTGCAAAAGAGGAGTGAAGCGGATGAAAATTAATACTGCATCTATTCGGGTCGAATATAGGATTTGCTAAGAGGTGATCTAAATCTATAAGCATTCCTGAAAGCATAATTAAAAATGCCATCTTCCAATTCGATTTATAAAATAGAATAGCAACAGTTAAAGGAATGAATATATGGCATCCATAATGTGCAAATGTTTGTAGCATTATGGTATTTTTAAGGTTTGGCTCTCTAAATAATTTAATGTATTTGGGCCTTTGTTAAATAATAAATCGAGGATGCTTAAATTACTAATAAAACCATGTTTGCTGTTAAAAACTTGTGTATATGCATCAAATGATTGAGGTGTTTCTTTTTTAGCATTTACTAAATGTCTAAAATCTTCAGCATTTTCAACTTTAGGTTGGTAGTTTTTGGTTTTAAATGTGTTTAATTCTAATTGTAAGCAATCGCAAATAACTTCAAAACATTTAAAGTTGAAATCTAAAATATACTTAGCTTTATTATTAAATAGAGGTTGAATATCATCCTCATAATATTCAAAAAAAGGTGAAGTTCTATAGGCTGAAAGTAAGGATTTCCAATGCAGACTTTGCCATTTTTCTTCATTAAAAATTTTTACATCTCTATATTTTTGTCGATTCTTTTGAGAATGTACGACAGGAATATTTAATGCTAATTTACCGTTTGCGCCATAGATATAGGTACGATTTCTATAGGTTTGTTTTAAGAAGTTATCATCGTATTCAAATAGAACAGCCTTTGCTTTTATCATGGCCACAAAATGAGCAATATTAGGTAAATACGTTGGATGGAGTAATATGTTCATTTAGTACTGTCATTCCTGCGAAGGCAGGAATCTTATAAATTGAAACTTAATTTTAAAGTGGATTCCTGCTTTTTCAGGAATGACAAACTTTGTTAATTATTAGCTTTTCGTTTAGCTCTCCATTTATTAAAACCAATCCATCCAAAAAGTAATATTAGAAAAGGAATAAAAAATGACGTTGCTTTTCCACTACCGCTAACAGTTGTAAAGAAACGTTCCCAACGCGGGTTTTTAATGCCGTCCCAACTCATCCATATAAATACAGGTTTTCCAACCACATGATCGAAAGGTACAAACCCCCATGCTCTAGCATCAATAGAATTGTGGCGATTGTCTCCCATCATCCAATAATAATCTTGTTTAAAAGTATATGTATTGGCTATTTCACCATTAATAAAAATCTGATTTCCCTCTGTTTTTAAGCTATTACCTTCATATTCGGTAATTACACGTTTGTAAAGGGGTAAAACGTCTAAATTAATATCTATTGTTTTTCCAGCTTCAGGAATATATAATGGGCCGAAGAAATCGATATTCCAGTTGTAAGCTGGATCGTGAGGGAAAATACTAGAATCCCTTTCACCCTTTATTCTTTTATTGGGTGTAATGCTTGCGACGTTAGGATGATTTTTAAATTTAGCAAGAGCCTCGTCTGATATAGCTGAAAAATAGTAAGTGTTTTGCTTATTCGCAATCCAAAAATTATCGGTAATGTCGTAACGGTCTTTAATAAATTTTGGATTGAATTGATTTGTTTTGGGTTGTACTAAATAACTGAATTGTAAATGTGCTCTGTCTGGTAATTCGTTTTTCTTTCTATTAATGTAAACAAAACCATTACGGACTTCTAAAGTATCTCCAGGTATACCAACACAACGTTTTACTAAGTTGGTTTTTTTATCAATAGGCTTATAATAATTTCTATCTGGGCGAAAATTATTCATATCCAATAAGGTATCGGCAGGTTGATTGAAAACGACAATCTCGTTTCTATCTATTTTTTCAAAACCTGGAAACCTTAAGTATGGTAACTGTAATTTGTTTATTAATGATGTTTTTCTTTCTTCAAATTTATCGTTAAATAAGTAAGATTTAGTACCTAATTTAGGAATGGTATCGTGTACCATAGGAGCGGCAACGGTTGTCATTGGAACTCTAGCACCATAATGAAATTTGCTTACAAATAAGAAATCGCCTACTAATAACGATTTTTCTAAGGAAGATGATGGAATTGTAAAGGGTTGTATAAAATAAGTGTGTACAATGGTTGCCGCAACAATGGCAAAAAGAATTGAGCTAGTCCATTCTCCAGATCCCGATGTAGGAGTAATGCTTCTGTCTTTTTTATGTGCTACATCTGCAATATAGTTTAAATAATAGCTATATAAGCCTAGAGTTATAACTGCTAAAAATGTATCTAATCTTGTGTTTTTACCAAAACTTCTAGCGGTTTCAACCCAAATTACAGGGAACATAATTAGGTTTACTATGGGTAAAAACAACAAAATAACCCACCACCACGGGCGGTTTATTATTTTCATTAAAACAACCCCGTTATAAACTGGTACAAAAGCTTCCCATGCTTGTTTTCCTGCTTTAATATAAAGTTTCCAAGTGCCTAAACCATGAATAACTTGAATAATCAAGATGAAAATAAACCATTGCATTAGTGTCATAATCTTATTTTATTGATAATTGTCTAATGACAATTGATTAATTTTAATGTTCAAATTTGCAGTTTTTCTAGATGAAATAAAAATTCTAGTTAATAGACCTGCCTCATTTAACAAATATTTACAAGTTTTTTAAACCCTTAACCCTTAGTTTAATTGGTGTTTTTATTAAAGACCTAACACATCATTCATTGTAAATATACCAGTTTTTCCAATAATCCATTCTGCTGCGATAACAGCACCAAGGGCAAATCCTTGTCTGTTATGCGCAATATGCTCTATTGAAATAGTATCTACTTCACTTTCGTAATTTACGGTGTGAGTTCCTGGAACGTTTTCAATACGTTTTGTCGTAATAGGAATTGTGGTTTCGCCACTTTCATCTAGTTTCCAATTATCAAAACCATCATGTTGGTCAATAATACCATTGGCTAAAGAAATAGCAGTTCCACTTGGCGCATCGAGTTTTTGAGTGTGATGAATTTCTTCCATAGTTACATTGTATTGTTGTAATGTACTCATCATTTTAGCCAATGTTTTATTGAGCTCGAAAAAAATGTTAACACCTAAACTATAATTTGATGCATAGATAAATGCGCCTTGTTTTTCCTTGCATAGTGCAACAGCATTATTGTAATTATCTAACCAACCCGTTGTTCCAGAAATAACGGGGACATTATTATTTAAACAATTAGATATATTGTTAAATGCTTCAGTAGGAATACTAAAATCTATAGCGACATCTGCTTTAGAAATATCGTAATCTGTATCATCTTTGTCTACGGTTAAAACAATACTATGCCCTCTTTTAATGGCAATTTGCTCAATGGTTTTTCCCATTCTTCCATATCCTAGTAAAGCAATTTTCATGTATTTAAAGTTTAGTAAAAGTTGTATTCTTATTTTGGTAAATGCCCGTTATAGGCTAAAAATTAAAATTTAAGGTTAATCCCAGATTGCTTGTTGCATCAATCTCATTCATTTTAAAATGTGGTGCTAAGGATAAGTTCTCATCAACATTATATTGAAGTAAGTGTGCATCAACATTGGCATCAATAATATTTAAAGCATAAATACCTATAAGTACTAAAAGCGATACTTCTTTATTTCTTCTAAATAACTTTTGTGCACGTTGCAAACCCTCAGTAGTTACTCTTGGAGTTGTTAATTGATTGCCTTGAGAATCAAAATAAAATTCGTCGTTTGTAAAACCTGCTAATCTACTTTTAAAAGCATCTCGATATCTGTTGTATTGTTTGTTGCTTGTGGTGTAAAAGTAAATACCTGTTCCTAAAGCACCATAAACAATAGGTATTTTCCAATATTTTTTATTATATGCTTGTCCTAAACCTGGTAATATAGCCGAATAAAAAGCTGCTTTTGCTGGCGATAACGGATTTATAGGTTTCTTAACTTTTATAATAGAGTCTACTACAATTTCTTTTGAAAACTCGCCTAGTTTTTCATCATTATTTTTATCTTGAGCTAGTAATGAAAAACAACTTATGAATAATAATACGCTTGTTATTAAGAATTTATTTGGCACCTTGAACTAATTTTTTAATACGATTAAAATCCTCTTCAGAATGAAACGGAATTATAATTTTTCCTTTTCCATTTTTAGAAACTTTAACGTCAATTTTATGTCCAAAGTATTCTGAAAATGCAGTAATTCCCTTTTTTATAAATTTAGGAACATCTTCTGCATCATTTTCTTGTGTAGTATCTGTAACTTTTTGTGTTGTATTAAAATTACGAACTAAGCCTTCGGTTTCTCTTACCGATAATTTGTTAGATAAAATTTTCTCGTAAATATCTAACTGTACGCTTTGGTCTTCAATAGTTATTAAGGCACGCCCATGCCCCATAGAAATAAAGCCATCACGCATACCTGTTTGAATAATAGGGTCTAGTTTTAATAAGCGTAAATAATTGGCAATAGTAGATCGTTTTTTACCAACACGCTCGCTCATTTGCTCTTGTGTTAAATTAATTTCGTCAATTAAGCGTTGGTATGATAATGCAATTTCAATAGGGTCTAAATCTTGACGTTGAATATTTTCAACCAAGGCCATTTCTAACGATTCTTGATCGTTTGCAATTCTTACGTAAGCTGTAATGGTTTCTAAACCAAGTAATTTAGATGCTCTAAAACGACGCTCACCAGAAACTAATTGGTATGTATTAAAATCTAATTTTCTTACCGTTATGGGTTGAATAATGCCTAACTCTTTAATTGAAGAGGCTAATTCTCGCAGCGATTCTTCACTAAAATTTGTGCGTGGTTGAAATGGATTAACTTCAATAGAATCAATATCTAATTCAACAATATTTCCTATAACTTTATCGGCATTCTTATCTTGTACAGATTGAATATCGTTACTCGGATCTTTTAATAGTGCCGATAAACCTCTACCTAAAGCCTGTTTTTTTGTTGCTTTAGCCATAACTTAGGAATTTTTATTAATGATTTCTTTTGCCAAACTTAAGTAATTACTAGCACCTTTACTACCTGCATCGTAATTAATTATGCTTTCACCATAACTGGGTGCTTCACTTAAGCGAACATTACGTTGAATAATGGTTTGAAATACCATATTGTTAAAGTGTTTTTGCACCTCTTCAACCACTTGATTTGATAGTCGTAAGCGAGAATCGTACATGGTTAGTAGCAAACCTTCAATGTCTAATTCTGGGTTGTGTATTTTCTGAACACTTTTAATGGTGTTTAATAATTTACCTAAACCTTCAAGTGCAAAATATTCACATTGAATAGGGATAATTACAGCGTCTGCAGCAGTTAATGCATTTAATGTTAATAAACCTAAAGATGGCGCACAATCTATAATAATAAAATCGTAGTCATTCTTAATATTTACTAAGGCTTTTTGTAGCATATATTCACGAGCGTCTTTATCAACAAGCTCTATTTCAATAGCAACCAGGTCGATATGTGCAGGAATAATATCTAAATTAGGTATTTCTGTTTTTATAATGGCATCTTTGGCAGTATTAGAATGCTCTAAAAGTTGGTAGGTTCCAATGTTTACAGATTCTACATCTATACCAATTCCAGAAGTTGCATTTGCTTGCGGATCAGCATCTATAAGTAATACTTTTTTTTCTAGAACACCTAGTGAAGCTGCTAAATTTATAGAGGTTGTTGTTTTTCCAACGCCTCCTTTTTGGTTAGCAATTGCAATGATTTTACCCATTAATGATTTGGTTTTAAATACGCGTAAAAATACAATTATTTATGAGGAATAAAAACCGAATTTGTTAAATCAAAAAAAAGCAGCACGGTTAAAGCTGCTTTTAATAAAATTAAAAAGTGATTTACTTTTCAGGATTATGTATACCTAGAATATATCCTGTTGTTAAGTACTTTTTTGCTACATTTTGTATGTCATCTTTAGTAATACTACTAATAAATTCTTCGTGAGATAAAAGGTTATTTATATCATCTTTTTGATAATCTGCATTTTTAAGAACGTTTATCCAGTATCTATTCTTTTTAAGATTTTCTTTATGATCTAGTAATTGAGCTTCTTTAATTTTGTCAAGATCCTTATCTGTAGGACCATTTTCAATAATTTTTTTCAGTTCATCTAAAGCTACGTTTTTTAGTTTATCAACATTTTCTGGACCACACGGAAAACTAATATTAAAACTAAACCAACCGTATGGTATTTTATTAATATATCCTCTAGCCCCAACGCCATAAACACCACCTTCTTCTTCACGTAGCTTTTCAATTAATTTTATAGATAAAATTTCTCCTAAACTACTAAGAGCATGAGATTCTTTTCTGTTATAATCTGTTTCTCCTTGGAAAGTAATTCTAACAGAGCTTTTTGGGTCTTCACCTTTTTTAACAATTTTGGTATGAGAACCAGTTATTGGTCTAAAGTTAGATACTATATATTTTTCTTTAGAATTATTGCTAGGTAAACTCCCAAAATAGGTTAAAGACAAATCGATTAATTTTTGTTCATCTATATTGCCAACAAAGTAAAATTTGAAATCGCCAGCATCAGAAAAACGTTCTTTAAATTTATTATAAGCTAGATTGTAATCGCTGGCATCATATTTTTCTGGAGTAGGAAAGCCTGTATATCTTGGGTTTTTACCGTTAATAAATTTCCCCATTTCATTTTGGAAATAGTATTGAGGATTTGAAAGGAGGTTTCCTAAGAAACTTTTCTGTTTGTTAATAAACGAATTGTAAGCTTTTTTATCCTTGTTAAGTGCTGTAAAATATAGATGTGTAAGTTGAAACAATTCTTCTAAATCTTTTGGAGAGCAAGAGCCAGAAAAGTTTTCGCTATAAGTACCAATACTTGGGCGAACATTAACAATTTTACCAGACATCATTTTACCTAAATCTATTTTAGAAAACCCATTAACACCAGCTTCTATTAGTCCGCCATTAGCGTAGATAGTTGCTAAATAATCTTCATCAGAATATAATGAAGAGCCACCATAGCTATAAGCTTGAAAAAGAATTTCATCATTTTTAAAATCGGTTTTTTTGTATGTAACCTCAGCTCCATTATTTAGGGTTAATGTGGTTGTACCCAAATCATCATTTTTTTCAGTTTTTATAATATGTCCTTTTGCGGGTAAACTTGTTATTAAACTAGAAGCGACCACTTTGTCTTCATAAGGCTTAATATCTTGTGTTTTTACAGAATTAAGCAAATCTTTTACTTCCTGTTCGGTAACTTTAATTAAACCTTCTTTTTTCGGTCCAACCATAACAATAACCCGATTATCATCGTGTAAATAGTCTTTTATTAATGCATTTATTTCTGAAAGGCGAATATTTGGTAAATGTGTTTTATAAAAATTGTATTCCCAATCGATGCTTGGAATTGGTTCGCTTGTTAAATAATTTCTAACATATTGGCCGATAATTCGATTTGATTCCGTTTTATCTTTGTCTTTAAAAGATTTTTCATAACGAACTAAAATACTTTTTTTGGCACGTTCGAATTCTCCTTCTTGAAACCCGAAACGTTTTACTCTTTCATTTTCTTCTAGTAAGGCTTTTAATCCAGTAAGTTGACCAGATTCACTTGTTGATGCTACAGATTGGTATGCATTTTTTGTTCTAGCCCATGTGCCACCATAGTAGCTATATCCATAAACAAAAGGAGGATTTTCTTTATTTCTTAATTCATTTAAACGATTGTTTATCATTTGAGAGAATACAGATTTTATCATTGATTTTCTATAGTCTTCAATAGTTGTGCTTTTTTTAGGGACAGATTTATCTTTATACATTATTTGCACTCTTGAAAAAGCAGCTTCTTTGTCGTTTTCTATAGCAATAAAAGTTTCTTCATGATTTGGAACTTCAAAAACTTCTCGTTTTCTAGGTTTTTTTGCTGCTGGGATATTTTCAAAGTGAGATTTTATTTTATCTTCCAACAAGTTTACATCAACATCGCCAACAGCTATAACAGCCATTAAATCTGGTCGATACCAGTCTTTAAAAAACTGCTTAATACTTTCGTGTTTAAAATTTTCAAGGTTTTCTTTGGTTCCAATAGGTAAACGGTCTGCATATTTAGAACCATACATTACTTTTGGTAAATACTTTTGAAGCATTCTGTCATCAGCACCTCTACGTAATCTATATTCTTCAAGAACAACACCTCGTTCACTATCTATTTGATCACCTTCAAGACTTGTATTGTGAGCCCAGTCTTCTAATATTTGAAACCCTTTTTCTAATTTTTCTGGATCGTCACTCGGAATTGGTAAAATGTATACGGTTTCATCAAAACTAGTATAGGCATTTAGATGAGCTCCAAATTTAACTCCAATACTCTGGAGATAATCTACTAAATCATTTTTTTTAAAGTTTTTTGTGCCATTAAAATTCATATGCTCCATAAAGTGTGCAAGACCTAACTGGTCTTCGTCTTCTAAAATAGAACCTGCATTAACCACTAACCTTAATTCAACTTTATCGGCTGGTTTTTTATTGTTTTTTATATAGTAGGTTAATCCGTTAGATAATTTTCCAATTTTTACATTTGGGTCTGTTGGAATTTTAATATCTGTTTCTTGAGAAAAAGAAAACAGAGTTGTTACAAAAAGGAACGCAATAAGAATAGATTTGATTTTCATGATTGATAAAGTATAATTAATTAGCATATTATACTATTTTTCATCTGAAATGACCGTAATAAATCGCCTTTTTTTCTATAAAGAAAAACCATCAATTTATTTTACAGTAATTTCAAACAAGAAATGGTATTAGAAATACGAATAAACAAAATTTTTATTAATTTCTCTATTAAAAAAACATTAAAAAACAAGAAAAAACTTATAAAGTATTATTCAATTCATTTGTTAAAAGTATAGGGTTGTGTCCATGCATTTTCATAGATAAAATCTTCAACAGGGTTTTTATCTTCTTTAACTTTAACAAAAAGCGTGTTATTCTTGAATACTAATTTTTTTAATTTGCTCTTCTTCTTTCTTCTTCATTTCCAAAACTGCGTCTTTTTTCATTTATTTTTTTGTTTCCAAAACTATAACTTAACGAAAATCGAACATAACGACTGTTTCTGTTTTGTCCGTATACTTGTCTTACGTCGTTAACAACAGACTCTAAATTGTCTAAATAAGAAGTGGCGAAAACATCTTTTATAACAATGTTACATTTTAAATTATTGTTTAAAAACGACTTGCTGTAACCCAAATCCAAGCTAAAATTATCTCCAATAGTAAATAAATCTGACTGAGATTTAGAATTGTAAATCGCATCAATTTGAAATTTACTGGTCTTACTGAATTTTATGGTATTGTTACTAGAAGCAATATATGAGAATCCGTTTTGAGGAGAAGCGTCTATTTGCTTCGTAAATTTACTTTTACTGTTAATTAACGTGAAACCGTTATTACTTTGAAACCAATCTAACTTATCAAAGAGATAATTTTGACCAATACCAATTATAGTTTGATTAAAAAAGTTATCCCGAGTTACTATTTGTGTGTTTTCTTCAATATTGGAAGTGAAAATAACACCAGAGACATTAGTTCTCTTGCTTAAAAATATATTGGTTGTTAATTTGCTTTTAAATGTGTGTTTTAATTCAAAGTTATCATTAAAAGCGGGTTGTAAAAAAGGATTGCCTTCACTAAATGTATTACTGCTTATATATACTCTAAACGGGTTTAAATTATTAAAACGAGGACGTTGAATTCGTTTAGAATAGCTAAAAGCGAAATTATTACTATCGTCTTTTTCGTAAGATGCATAAAACGTTGGGAAAAGTTTCGTGTAGTCATTATTATTGGTTTGATTAAGTTCTACTGAAAATCCTTTTGTAGTTGTTCGTTCAACACGAAGCCCCATTTTTACTTGCCACTTATCATTTAGCTTTTTACTACCATCAATATAAATGGCTTGATTGTTTTCGTTATAAGTAAAACGATTTGAAACCGTATTATCAAATTCTGGAGTACCGGTAATCGTGTTAAAAAATGCAATCCCACTTTTACTTTCTGTCTTACTCGTTCTAATACCGTACGATAATGTCATGTTTTTTAAGGGATGCACCATATCTGCTTTAAAACTTAAGTTTTTTATGGATTGATCTGAATCTGCAATAGCTGAAAAATTCACGTTTTGAAATTCATTATTTGTACTGAAGCTTTCCGTTCTAAAATCTCTTGTTTTTTTTGCATCATAATTAAAGAAATCAACATCAAAAGATAATGTCTTTCCTAAAGTATCTAATTTAGTAATACTGTGCACGTTTACAGCGTGACTTATTCTTTTGTCATGCTCTTTACCATTATTTATTAATAAAGAATCTATAGTGTTACTTGTATTGAAAAGTCTAGTCATGCTTCTGTCGCTTACACCTGGGTTATTTTTGCTCCCTAAATATTGAATACCAACAGTTGTGTTTTCTGTAAGCTCATAATCTAAAAGCAGTCTGCTAGAAAGGGCTTTTTTACTATCTTTTGTATTAATATCTATGTCCCAAGTACTAGTTGGGTAAAACACTTGAAAATCTTCTACACCTCTAATGAAGCCACGTGTTTTATCTACGCTAAAAGATAAATTCACTTTGTTTTTGTTATATAATAAACTGTTTCTAAAGGTTGTAAAATTATAGGTGTCGATGTTATGAATTATAGTTGATGTGTTTTTCCAAGAATTTTCGCGACCTTTTTTCAGAATGATATTTATAAGACCACCATTACCTGAAGCTTCATATTTTGCAGGAGGTGCGGTTATAATTTCAATTTTTTTAATATCGTTCCCAGAAATGCTATTTAAATAACTAGTCAATTCCTCTCCTGTAAGCGAAAGTAGTCTATCGTTAACCATAACTTGAGGCATGCCTTTACCAAACATATTTATAATGCCATTTTGAACTTGTAATCCTGGAGCTAATTTTAAAGCATCTAAAGCGTCACCAGTACTTGCCGAAATACTATTTTCAACATTAAAAATAATACGATCTGGTTTTTGTTCAATGAGCTTTTTTTGATGTGTTATTACCACTCCTTGAAGGGTATTATGGTCTTCAGTTAAAATTATTGTTCCTAAATCTAATGTTTCATTCAGTATAATATCTTTATTAAAGGTCGTGTAACCAATAAAGCTTATAGTCAGTTTATAATTCCCAGCTTTAGCTTTTAAATTAAAAGCGCCATTATCATCACTTATACCTCCAGTAATCATATCGCCACTTGGGGATTTTAAAATAATATTGGCCCAAATTACAGGCTCGTTTTTGTCTTTAACTTGTCCTTTAATTTCGATTTGTGAAAAAATAAAAAGCGGAAAAATTAAGGTGATTAATAAGATGATTTGTTTCATGATTTTTTGAAATTTTATTTGTTTCTGTTTTGTTTGATACAAATATGCTTCTGAAATTCATGCTGTGCGACCGAAAGAAAAAAGTCGAACTCATTTTATCTTTTAAATGAGTTCGACTTTATTTATTTAAACGTTCGACTTTTTTTAAGTCGCTGGTTTTAAGCTGTTTTTCGATATGTGGTAGGTGTTGTGCCTGTATGTTTTTTAAAAGCCGTATTAAAGGAAGATTTTGAATTAAAACCAACTTCATATAAAATTTCGAGAACCGTTAACGACTTTTGTGTTGGGTTTTTTAAAATTTTCATAGCTTTTTCAATGCGATATTCATTTATAAAATCGAAAAAGTGTTTCCCCATTTTATGATTAATTAAAATGGATAAATCTTTAGGTTGCATTTTTAACCCTTCCGATAGATTTTTAATTCCCAGAGTAGGGTCTAAAAAAGGTTCCTCATTAATCATGTAACTTTTTAATGTTTTAATGGATTCATCCAGTTGTTCAGTTTTTTCAATACCGTTAGAATTTATAATGTTTTTTACTAACTGATGTCTTGTGTCTATACCCCTAAACAATTCAGGGTTATAAAGACTTTTTAAAACAATCCAACAAAGAAAAACGAGTAAAACCAGTGTCATAATTACCCGAATAATATCAAGAGTGTTTGTTTGTGGGTCGTATAATTTATAAATGCTTTTAAATGTTGCGAACCCAAAAACTATTGTTGTTACTAGCACTAATTGAAAGAGCCATTTATAATTGTAGTTATTTGTTTGAGAATAATTCTCTAATAATAATAATTTGTATTTTTTTAATTCTCTAAACATAAGAACGATATAGAAAATTGAAATTATAATACCATAAACTAAAGATATATTAGGTTCCGGATTAGAATACTTGTCTAAATAAAACTGTGCCTTTTCTTGTTCTGAAACCAAATAGAAATTAGGTGTATAAAGTATAACTTCTAATATAAAGGGAATAAAGTGTAAGGCATGTTTGGGTTGAAGTTTAAAGTCGGAATAGATACAAGACACCACATATAAAAACAAAATAGGCACAGCTAAGAGCATAATTTGGTCGCGAAGCATATCAAAAGCGTAGGGCACATTTATATATTTTGCGTATGCAAATACGCTAATGTGTACGGCGAATATTATAAAATAAAACGCCATAAGTCGATTACTTAATTTGTTTTTTGTTTTAACAGTCAGCAAGAAAACTGAAAAAAGTAAAGACACAAATACAAGTATCATGGTAATAAAAGCACGAATTAGAGCACTGTCCATAGTTAAGCGGATTTTTGTTGTTTGCTTTTACGATATAAAGTAGGCGTAGTGCCCGTATGTTTTTTAAAAGCGGTATTAAAAGACGATTTTGAATTAAAACCAACGTTATACAAAATTTCCAAAACGGTTAGTTCATTTTGTGTTGGGTCTTCTAAAACTTGCGTTGCTTTATGTATTCTATATTCGTTTATAAAATCGAAAAAATGTTTTCCTATAGTATGATTGATTAATATGGAAACATCTTTTGTATTTAATTCCATTTGATTTGCTAAATCTTGTATGGTTAAAGATGAATTAAGAAAAGGTTCTTCATCAACCATATATTGTTTTAAAGTTTGAACATCTTCATTAGTTTTAGACGCTTCAGCAATTTGAGTCTTGTTTTCTGATACGAGATTGCTAGTTAGTTTTAATTTAGAATCTACACTTTTAAATAAATTTGGATTTTTTAAAGCATTTAAAATATACCAACAAAAAATAGCTAATTCTACAAGTTGTAGTAGAACACGCGACCAAAAATAAAAGGTATCATATTCTGAGAACTTGTAAATATTTTTTAAAATAGCAAAGGCGTGCAATATCGATAAAACAACAGTCAGCTGAAATAACCATGTGTAAAAGGTAATACCCGAATTTGCATAGTTTTCAAGACGAATTTTTTTGGCTCTATGTATAACTACAAAAACAACAATTATATAACAGATAACTTGGGCATGAATTAATATATGTATAAAATTATTTTTAAAGGTGTCAGAAACATTAGAAAATAATATAATTACAGAATTTGAATCGAAACCATAAAAACTGGTTAGCATTAAAAGGTTTACAACGACAAACGGAATGGTATGTATAAGATGTATGACTTTCAGTTTAAAATCTGAATAACACACAGAAATGATATAGAGGTAAAAAGCAGGTAATTGAAGAAATACCAATAATGCAATTACAGCACTAATATTATAGGAATTTTGATCAATTATTTTTGAAAGGAAAACATTATCGATTGCCAATAAAAATAAAAAGGAAGCAAAAATACGATTGCTTAGTTTGTTTGTTCCTCTGTTTGAAAATAAAAATACGGCAAACATGAGCCCAATGAACAAAGATATTACGCTAATGATGTCAAGAAGATTAAAATTGGCCATTTAATAGAAATCTATTTTATAATTAATCAATCAAAATCTCTAAAATTTTAATAGCTGCATCACTAATTTTTGTGCCTGGACCAAAAACAGCCATAGCACCAGCATCAAATAAATAGTGGTAATCTTGTTTTGGAATTACACCTCCAACAATTACCATAATATCATCGCGCCCATAATCTTTTAAAGCTTCAATAACTTGTGGAACTAGAGTTTTATGTCCAGCAGCTAAAGATGAAACGCCTAAAATATGCACATCGTTTTCAACAGCTTGTTTAGCAGCTTCTTGCGGCGTTTGAAATAATGGACCAATATCTACATCAAAACCAACATCGGCATACCCTGTAGCAACAACTTTTGCGCCTCGATCATGACCATCTTGCCCCATTTTTGCTATCATTATTCTTGGTCTACGACCATCTTGCTCAGCAAAAATATCAGCTAATTCTTGAGCCTTTTTAAAGGATTTATCGTCTTTTATTTCTTTACTATACACACCAGAAAATGATTTTATTTGTGCCTTGTAGCGACCAAATACAGCTTCTAAAGCATCACTTATTTCACCTAAAGTGGCGCGTTCGCGTGCCGCTTCAACAGCTAAAACTAATAAGTTATAATCCTCACGGACGTGGGGGTCTTTTGATTTTAGTTCTTTACTATTTTCGGAATTAGAATTATCCGAATTTAATGAAATTTTTGCAGCTTCAGTTAAATTAGTTAGAGCTTGTTTAACTTTTTCAGGATTCCGTTTCGCTTTAATAGTGCTTAATCGCTCTATTTGTTGATTGCGTACAGTTTCATTATCAACTTCTAATGTCGCAATAGGATCTTCTTTTTCTAACTTATATTTGTTAACGCCAACAATAATATCTTGCCCAGAATCTATACGTGCTTGTTTACGTGCTGCAGCTTCTTCAATTCTAATTTTTGGAATGCCTGCTTCAATAGCTTTTGTCATCCCTCCAAGTGCTTCAACTTCTTCAATCAAAGACCACGCTTTTTGAGCAATATCGTGGGTGAGTTTTTCAACATAATAGCTTCCTGCCCAAGGGTCAACCGTTTTAGTGATTTTGGTTTCTTCTTGTAAAAATATTTGTGTATTTCTGGCAATACGTGCCGAAAAATCGGTTGGTAATGCAATAGCTTCATCTAATGCATTTGTGTGTAAAGATTGAGTGCCTCCAAAAGCAGCAGCAGCAGCTTCAATGGTAGTTCGAGCTACATTATTAAATGGGTCTTGTTCAGTTAAACTCCAACCGCTTGTTTGGCAATGGGTGCGTAATGCTAAAGATTTTTCATTTTTAGGATTGAATTGTTTTACCAATTTTGCCCATAATATTCGAGCAGCCCGCATTTTAGCAATTTCCATAAAATGATTCATGCCAATAGCCCAAAAGAACGATAGGCGAGGTGCAAAGGTGTCTATATCCATGCCTGAATTAAGTCCTTTTCTTATATATTCTAAGCCATCTGCTAAAGTGTAAGCTAATTCAATATCGCAAGTTGCACCAGCTTCTTGCATGTGATAACCAGAAATACTAATGCTATTAAACTTGGGCATATTTTTACTTGTAAACTTAAAAATGTCGGAAATGATTTTCATTGAAGACTTAGGCGGATAGATATATGTGTTTCTAACCATAAACTCTTTTAAAATATCATTTTGAATAGTGCCAATAAGTTGTTCTGGTTTAACACCTTGTTCTTCGGCAGCAACAATGTAAAATGCCATAATGGGTAAAACGGCTCCATTCATAGTCATTGAAACCGACATTTTATCTAGCGGAATTTGGTCGAAGAGTATTTTCATATCTTCAACACTATCAATGGCAACTCCTGCTTTTCCAACATCGCCAACTACCCGTTTGTGATCGCTATCATAACCACGATGTGTCGCTAAGTCGAAAGCAACAGATAGCCCTTTTTGACCTGCGGCTAAATTTCGTCTGTAAAATGCATTACTGTCTTCGGCAGTAGAAAAACCTGCATATTGCCTAATGGTCCAAGGTCTTCTAACATACATAGTGCTATATGGTCCACGTAAATTTGGTGCAATGCCAGCAACAAAGTTGAGGTGCGTTAAACCCTTAACATCTTCCTTAGAATAGGTTGATTTAATATCAATATCCTCGGCAGTTTTAAAATAGCTATTAGCCTTTGGTTTTTGGCTTTTGGCTTTTGTGTTAATTTTTATATGTTGAAGGTTTTTTCGCAAATTAGTTAGTGGTTATGTCCTGCGTGCGGATCTACAGGAGGAGTAATGTTTTTATTTGAAGTTGTGTTAGCTTCTGTTCTATCTAGGTTTATTTTAGAAAAATCTATATTAAATAGTTTGGCATAAAATAAATCGAATGCCACGTAAGCTGCTAAATATTTGTCTCTTGAAACAGATGAATAATTCGTCATTAGTGGTGAACCAAACAGTTTAGGACTCATGCTATTTGCAGAAATAAGCGCATTTAATGTGGTGTTTAAATCCTTGTTTTGAATGTTTTTGGCTATACAATTAACTAGCGGGCTATTGTAGTTTAAGTATGATTTAGGGTTATTGGCATCCCATAAATTATTTTTATCTTTTAAAACTTCAAATATATTTAGTGTGTGTTGTGAAATAATATCTTCATATTTAGCATGTCCACCAACAGCACTTCTAATAAATTGTGAATAAGCTCTTATTAAATTAGGCTTGTCGTTACCGTAGTATGTTTCAATGTCTTTTTCAAAAGAAAATAAAGCTTCGTTGTAGAGTTTTAAATTCGTGTTATCGCAGTTTAATACAATGCCTTTTTCTTCAAATTGATATTCAGATAGTGTGTTGTTTTTTTTGCAACTAAGGGCATTAATAGCTAAGGCGATTACAAAAAGTTTTAAAAATTGTGTTTGCATTTTAATAATAAAATTTTGGGTTATTCTAATTTTAGTCTTTCTTTTTCTAGATTTTCGGCTAATCGCTTTTCAATTATAGGCGCGATTAAGGTTTTTCTTTTATTAATTTTTACAAAAGGATAGTGTTCTAATTCGTGTTTCATAATATCATTAGGGTTTGGGTGTTTATTTGTGCCTAATAATGTATCTTTTCCAGTATCTATTTGTTGCTGTTGTTTGGTGTCACTTTCTTTTATTTTGCGTTGAATAGTACCATCTTTTAACTGTTTTAAAAAGCCACCGTTGGTTTCAATATTCTTAAATAAGCTTAATGCTTTATCTGCCATTTGATTGGTGATGGATTCTATGTAATAAGCACCATCTGCAGGATTATTAACTTTGTCAAAATAACTTTCATGTTTTAAAACAAGTAATTGATTGCGGGCAATACGCGCTCCAAATTCATTGTTTTTGTGGTAAATAGCGTCGTAAGGTAAATAACAAATGGTATTTGCTCCTCCCAAAATAGCACTCATACATTCGGTAGTTGTGCGTAACATGTTGGTGTTATAATCGTAAAGTGTTTTATTTCGTTTTGTTGGTGTTGCGATAATATGACACTCTGAATTAAAATTATATTCTGAAATTAACGAACGCCATAAAATACGTAAAGCTCTAAGTTTTGCAATTTCAAAAAAATAATTTGTGCCTACTGAAACGTTAAATGTTACAACAGATTTATTATTACTATTTTCAAAAATTACTCGAAGCGACTCATTATTATTAATATGGTTTAGGTATTCGTTAGCATGAGATAAGGCATAGGCTAATTGTTGTACTATGTTTGCTCCAGCATTTTCATACAAAGACGCATCAACGCTAAAAGTGTTTGTGGCTTTAACAATAGCTTCAAAGTGTTTATGGTCGTTTTTTAAATTTGTAAACCAGTTTCCGCTTCGTGCTAAATTTCCAATAATATCGGTTTGAATATGAGTTTTTGCATTCGCAGAAATAAGAGCAAGTTGTTTAACATAGTTTTCATCTAAAAAATGCAAATCAAAATAAATGAGCGTTGAAGCAAGATTAATATTTTGCAATAAATTTTTAATTGAAATGCTCTTGTTTGGAATAATAAATTTAATGCTTTCTGCACCTCTTTTAATGGCATCGATCGCTTTTAAATTCGATTTGTGAGCATCTGCAACAAATATAGATTGACAGATATTCCAGTTTGTAGCTTTGGTGTTTGATACTTCTGGAAGTTCGTTAAAATCATCACTATGGTAAAAGGGTTTTACAGAAATATCTTCGTTGCTTTGCCAAATTAACGTGTCATTATAATCAGCACCTTTTAAATCGAACTGTATTTTTTGTTTCCATTGTTTTGAAGAAACCGAATCGAACTTGTTAAATAAAGCATTACTCATCTAATTTAGTTTTTAAACTATCTTCGTATTCTATAATGAAAATTTCTTCATTGTCTCGTTTCATATAATATTCTTCACGAGCAAATTTCTCTAAACCTTCTTTTGTACTAAGTTTTTTTATGGCTTTATTATCTTTTTCTATTTCTCTTTTATAGTATTCTTTTTCATTTTCTAGAGCCTTAATATCGCTATTTAATTCATTATGAATAAACCAAGAATTGGTATCAAAAAAAAGCATCCAAACTGCAAATACAATTAGAATAATAACAAACCAATTTTTAAATGGTTTTATAAACTTGCTTTTATTTTTTAAGGTTGCCATTTACAATTTTTCATTTATAATTGTGCGAACAATATCTACTGCTACGGTGTTGTATTTATTATTTGGTATAATAATATCTGCATATTCTTTCATAGGCTCAATAAACTGATCGTGCATTGGTTTTAACGTGTTTTTATAACGCAATAATACTTCGTTAATGTCTCTGCCACGTTCAGAAATATCACGCTTTAACCTGCGTATTAAACGCTCATCACTATCGGCATGAACAAATATTTTAATATCAAACATATCTCTTAATTCAGGATTTGTTAAAATTAAAATGCCTTCAACAATCATTACTTTCCTTGGGTGCGTTAAAATAGTATCGCCAGTTCTATTATGTTTAACGAACGAATAAACAGGTTGGTGTATTGCGGTGCTGTTTTTTAATGCTTTTAAATGATTAACTAAAAGATTAAAATCTATAGACCTTGGATGATCGAAATTTATTTTTACACGCTCTTCATAAGTTAAGTGTGTGGTACCCTTGTAATAAGAATCTTGAGATATTACACCAACTTCGCCTTTAGGAAGCTCGTTAAGTATTTGGTTTACAACAGTTGTTTTGCCACAGCCTGTTCCTCCTGCAATTCCTATAATTAGCATGATTGTTTATGTTTATTAACTACACAAAGTTAGTTAAATGTTGAATGACAAAAGAAAAAATATATTTATTTTTTGATGTTTGAAACTTCTTCTTCAGTAACAATTTTATCATTCTTATTACCCCAACTGTTGGTAATATAATTCATAACATCTGCAATTTCATCATTTTCTAACCCTAAGGGAGCCATGGTACCGTTGTATGTTTTACCATTAACGGTAATTTCTCCCTGCTGTCCAAATTTTATCCCCTTAATACTTGCTTCTCTGTTTTTTATTAAATAATCAGATTTTGCAAGTGGCGGAAAAACATTTTCAACGCCTTTGCCAGAAGGTAAATGGCAAGTAATACAAAAGTCGGTGTAAATTTCTCGACCTCTTTCAATGCTTTCTTTTAGCGGATCTGTTTGATGTGAATATGAATTTTGGTTTAAGTTAAGTACAACCAATGATGATGCGGATAAAAAGCAAATTATAATTAATTTCATGTATTCTTTTTTATTCTTCTGAGATAATTTTAACAATGCCTTTCCCTTCTACAGCTACATAAATATAACCATCTGGCCCTTGAAGCACATTTCTAACACGACCTATATCTTCAAATAATTTTTCGCGGTTAACAACTTTATTATTCTCTAAAACTAAACGTTCTAAGTATTTGAATTTTAATGAGCCTACCAACACATTACCTTTCCATTCTGGATATATTTCTGATGAAACAAAAGCCATCCCGCTTGGTGCTATAGATGGCACCCAATAAAAAAGCGGTTGTTCCATACCGTCTTTTTCTGTTATATCTGTAAAAGAGGTGCCGCTATAGTTAATACCGTAAGAAATAATAGGCCACCCAAAGTTTTTTCCTATTTCAATTATATTAATTTCATCGCCACCTTGTGGTCCGTGCTCATTAACCCAAATAGCTCCTGTAAATGGGTTTTTTGTCATGCCTTGTGGATTTCTGTGTCCGTAACTGTAAATGCCTGTTTTGGCATTGGTTTTGTTAATAAACGGATTGTCGTTAGGTATACTACCATCGTCATTTAATCTGTAAATTTTACCACCATCTTTAGTAATGTCTTGAGGGTTTTCGTCTCTGTTACCTCTATCTCCAATAGAAAAATACAAATACCCTGTATCGTCAAACACTATACGAGAGCCCCAGTGTTGACCTTTTTTAGTGTTCTCTGCACCTTTATATATTAGTTGTTTGTCAACTAATGTGTTGCCATTTAGTTTAGCTCTAGTAATTGCTGTATTACCGCCATCACCATCACCTTCTTTAGATGAATGCGATAAATATATCCAACCATTTTCTTTGTAATTAGGATGCAATGCGATGTCTAGCAAACCACCTTGACCACGTGGATAAACCTCAGGAACACCTTCTATTAGTGTTTTGTTTCCATTTTTAAAATGAATAAGTTCTCCAGATTTTTCAGTAATAAGCATGCTGTTATCTGGTAAAAATGCCATACCCCAAGGAATATTTAAATCTGAAACTACAATTTCAGTAGTGTAATTTAAGTTTGAAGGTGTTTCTGCTTTTATTTCAGATTCTGTTTGTTGTGCACATGCCACAAATGTTATGAAAACAATTGCTAGTAATGAATGAATTTGTTTCATTATATAATGGTTTTATATTAGAAAATATAATTTATGTTTATCCCTGCATAATAATTAGCAGGATTTCCAGGGTAATAATATCGAGGTGCATTACCTCCAAAACCTGAAGCATTTATTAAAATTTGGGATGCATAATTTTCATCAAATATATTATTTATACCTAAAAAGAGATTTAATTTTAAGTTTTTATTAGCATTTACCTTATAGCCAAATTTTAAATTAGCTAGATTGTAACTGTCTGAATACAAATTATTATCATCAGTAATTGGCATACGTCCTACATGCTGGAAGTTAATGTTTCCGTAAAAACCAATTTTTGAATCGATATCAATACCTGTATTAAATACTTCTGAAGGAACTCCAGTTAAATCATTTCCAGAGAAGTTATCATCACCATCTATAAAGGTTTTAAATTTATAATTGTTTAGCGAATAATTAATAAAAGTGCTTAATGAAATAGCAGCGTTTTTTAGCCATATATAATTTAATTCTAATTCTAATCCATCATGTTGTGTTTGGCCTGCATTAATGCCAATAAATTGATCTTGACTTGTTCGTCTTGCAACCAAAAGGTTTTTAATATGTAAACGATATATAGCTAAACTAAATTGAAGTTTGTTATTGAAAATAGCCCCACGAGAACCAATTTCGTAATTCCAACCTGTTTCTGGTTTTAATTCAGTGTTTATTTGACCATCGGGGAGCAATGTTTCTTCTAATGAAATAGGAGAGAAGCCATGGCTTATATTTGAATATAAAGCGATATGATTAGTTAGTTGATGTGATATTCCAAATTTTGGAGAGACGATACTCTTAAATTTAAAAGTTCCTGATTGGTCGGGGTTATCTATCGAGGCTATAAACCTATCATCTAAATTGTAGGATGTGTGATTAAAATTTAATCCAATTGAAACTATCGTTTTGTTTGTTAATGCATAATTGGTTTCAAAAAAGATATTAGAATATTTTCTTTTTTCTTTAAAATCTGATAAACGATTTCCTTTAACACTACCATGTCCTTCTGGAAAATCTTGATATAAATTTATAAAAGTGCCCGATTTATAATTGTCCTTAAAAAGTTCGCCGCCAATAGTCCAGTTTAAGTTGTTATTAAACAATTTTAAGCGACCAATAAAACGGCTTCTTATGCCTAAAGCAAGGGTGTTTTCATCTAAAATGTTAAAAGGCCTTGGTTCATATCCTTTTCTAAAAGATGTAAAAATACTTGTAACTTGTTTTACGTTATTGTTGTAAGTGTGATTCCAAGATAGTCCAAATATACCACGCTTAGAATCTTCAAATCCTTTTGATTGCCCCCACGTAAAAGCTGCCGACGTGGGGTTATTTAAATAGGTATTTTCGTTAAGTGAACTTGGAATAAAAGCTTTTAAATCGACATAACTAGCTAAGAAAGATAATTCATCTTTTTCTCCAAGAAAATAATTTGAATTTAAGGTGAAGGTTTGTCGGCTATATTCATTATTATCTCGATACCCATCACTATGGGTATTACTATAAATAGCTTTTATGCTATTTTTTGTGTTGCCGTAGTTAAAATTAATAAGTTTTTTTGTTAACCCAAAAGATCCAAAAGTGAATTCAGTATTTAAAGGACTTTCATTTAAATAACTGTTTTGAGGCTTTAATTGAATAGTGCCGCCAAGTCCTGCACCAAATATGCTTGAAGCACCTTTGGTTATTTCAATGCGAGATAATGATGCTAATTCGAAATCTTCAATAGTAGTTTCTCCACTTCCTGTAGTTAATGGAATATCTTTAAAATAAGCACGTATTTTAGCAGTTCCAAATAAGTTTCTAGACCCCACACCTCTAATGGTTATTCTGTTCGTGTTTAGAGCACCGCTTTGCATGAATACACCTGGAGTTCTATTTAAAATGGATGTTGTATTAATACTATTTCCGCGAGCAATGTCCTTTTTTGATAAGATATTAATTGTAGCAGACGATGTTTTTAACTTTTTAGGTAACAGATTTGAGTGTATTATTATTTCATTTAATTCTGAAGGGTTAATATTTAATTGAATGATTAGATAATCATTATTTTGTATGGTGACAGTTTTTTCTAAATAACCATTTTTTTTAAATGAATAAGTTCCTGTTTTGCTAATCTCAAATAGTCCATTGTTATTTGAAAGAACCTCTTTTTTACTACTCAAATTGGTGATGATGACATTTGATAGCAGTTCACTATTGTTATTATCAACAACTTTTCCTTTTATTCCTGTTTGACTGAAGCTTGAAAAAACACTGCAAATAGCAAGTATTATAAGTGTCGTTATTTTTGATTGCTGCACTTAAAATGTCATGTTAAAATTAGAATTGCTAATTTAATTTTTTATATGATGACAATGCGTTTATTAGTAATTAAAATTTCTTTGTTAAAAGAATTACAGATTGAATAAAAAAAGTATATTTGCAATCTTAAAATGGATAACCACTTCGGGGTGTAGTACCGTATCAAGTACGTCATAAACTACGCTCAGAGAAAGTTACATTAAAATGGAATAAAAATTATCAAATGATATTTTGAATTCTATTTATATTCGGGGTGTAGCGTAGCCCGGTTATCGCGCCGCGTTTGGGACGCGGAGGTCGCAGGTTCGAATCCTGCCACCCCGACAAAAAGAGTATCAAATGATACCAAAAAACAGCTAATCTTATGAAAATCAGTGATTTTCATTTTTATTGAAATCATAAGATTAGTTTTAATATCAATTGAAAAGTGACCTATTCGGTTACCCAGATAGTTACCAAATTTTTCACTACCTTGGTACTCCATTAACATTTGACTTTCGTTTCGATTTGACTTTCGTAAAACAAATCGATTATTCATTTAAAGCGAGAGTTTATGCAAACTTCAAAGACATTCAGTATTCATTTTTGGTTGAAAATGGCCAAGAGTAAAGGGGATTTAGCCCCTATTTATGTACGTATTACCGTAAATGGAAAACGTTCAGAAATCAGTTTGAAAAGGTCCATTTTGGTTACCTATTGGGATAGCAAATCCAAAAGAGCCAAACCAAGGACGCCAGGAGCCAAAATGCTCAATGCCTATTTGGATAACGTTTATACCAATTTATTGACTTGCCATAAGGAATTGACCTCTGAATTTAAACTCATTACCTCACAAAGTATTAAGTCTCGGTTTTTAGGGGAAGATGAACAACATAAAACTTTATTGGAGCTAGTGGACTTCCATAATACCAGTATGAAGTTCGTTCTTAAATTCGGAACTCTAAAAAACTATTACACTACCGAAAAGTATTTAAAAAAGTTCTTAAAGGAAAAAATAAAAGCCAATGATATTTATTTAAAACAACTATCTTATAGTTTTATCATTGATTTTGAGCAATTTTTGCGTAATGCACCCTCTATCAGCAAATCACAATCGCTGAACAACAATGGTATAATGAAACATTTGGAACGTTTTAAAAAGTTGCTCAATTTGGCAACTGACCTAGAATGGATAGAAAAGAACCCATTTGCACGTTACAAGCTAAAGTTCAAAAAATACAAACGCGCTTTTTTATCAAAATCAGAATTGCAAATATTGGAACTTGGTGTTCTTAAAGATGAAAATCATATTAAAACTAGAGATGTTTTTGTTTTTGCCTGTTATACGGGATTATCTTATATGGATGTAAAATTATTAGGTAAAGACAATATTGTAAGAGGAATAGATGGTGATTACTGGATATTTACCAAAAGAGTGAAAACCGATGAACCAGTAAAAGTTCCTATTTTGGATAAAGCACAAGATATTATAAACAAGTATAAAGGAACACTTCCTGATAGATTGTTACCAGTTTATAGCAATCAAAAAGTAAATACCTATCTTAAAGAGATTACATTAGAATTAGAAATAAACAAGCAATTAACGTTTCATTCTGCCAGACATACATTTGCTACAACAGTAACATTATCTAATGGAGTGCCTATAGAAACGGTATCAAAACTCTTGGGACATACTAAAATATCTACCACTCAAGTATATGCAAGGGTTATTGAACAAAAAGTTAGTAGTGATATTAGAATTTTAAAAAATAAATTTAATGATATATCAGATTTAAATAGTCAGAAAGTTTCTGCTGTTTAAACTAAAAATTATTAGTAAAAGTAATTATAATATATATTCATACAATATTCCCGAAAGATAAACGTCGCAAAATATTTCTCGAAAAAGGGACGGCATAAAGCCGTTCCTACGTCTCTAATTTATTCCGTTTCCTTTCTGCTCCAAAATTTTGTCTTCCGTTTGGTGTGTGCTCAAATATTGTTTAATCTAAAATTTAAAAATCATGGAAACAAAAGTGAAGCAAAACGGAACTGCAAAAAGACAAAATGCGACCGTTAAAAAGGACATTCAAAAAAAGTTAACCGAACAAGCTGTCGGGAAAACGGTTATTTCAGAAAAGACAGTAATAGCTGAAAAAGCTACCATTAATTTGGACGACAGAATTCAAAAGTTTGAAAAGCTAAGAGGATTGGCTACTCAAAGAGAACGATTGACACAGACATTAAGTGAGCTGACTAAGTTTAATTACAATCAAGACGATTCGGCTTCGTTTCACATTAGAGATTCACACAATTTAGAGTTCAAAACCACTAACACGAATCTAATCAAGTTAGTAACGACACATTTACAATCCACATTAGAACAACGTAAATATGAAATCGAAGCTCAAATTGTAGAATTTGAACTATAACTAAATGTTTAATCTTTTAACAAAAGCCTACTCACAAGAGTAGGTTTTCTTGTTTTAACTCAAAAAATAAATCACAATGAATCATTCTAAATTACAACTAGATTTTGGTTTTGATTGCAAACCGATAATAAATCAAAAACCTAATACAAAGTCAAACAAAAAACAATGTTCAGATTTTGTTTTCGACACAATGGACTGCCTAACAAGTCCAGTCATAGTCTTTAAATCCGCATGGCAGGACACTATACCAATCGATATTCTAAAGAATGTTACCATAAGTAGAATGATGACTTTAATATCTGGTGAACAGATGGCATCAATTACCGAGGTTGTGGCTTATATGATGCCCAGAACGTTCGAATCCCCAATGCCATCAGAATGGGTCAATATCTATACATGGTCGGGACTTCAATATGCTAAAATGTTTAAAGATAGAAACCAAAGAAAAGAAATGATGAAAGCTATGGAAGGCATTGCCCCAGAAATCCTTTCCGAATACGAACAAGGCTTGTTAAAACACCTAAGATGTTGGATTTACGTGAAAAGACGAAAAGCATTAAAAGAATCATTGAAAAGTGAGAAACAAGTAAAGTCTAATGGGATTATAATCAAACAGAATCATCTTTTTGATCATTAAGCATTAGATTTTTAATCGGAAAGCCAAACCTTAAATTTTCTTAACCGAATTATCGGCAAGTCCTTCTTGGGACTTTGCTCGATAATACTTAAAAATTCAAGGGTTGACTTAATCATTTTAAGGGGTTTATAATAGATAAAGCCTTTGTTGTTTTTCGGGACAACGAAAAACAGGTATGGCATAAGCACTTCTAATTTAAATACATCTATTACACGAGCTTAACTTCCCGTACGCTCCCTCCATATATGGATTTAAAAGAATTGCTAATCCCATTATGGAACTTGTCAAGACTATACAAGTTTTAGAAAAAAATAAGGTTTCTACTTTCTTGAAAATCTAAAGATTTTGCTACGTCGCAGACACTCCTGATTTGTGTTCTAAAAGTCTTGACAAAACCCACTTTATCTATTGTGCTGTGCACGAAAGAAATCATACAAACACCCCTTAAAATTTAATACAGTTTAAATCTAAAAAGGGAAATATTAATCTTTTAATTTTTAAATCATGAGTACATTAAAAAACAAAGTACAGTTAATCGGAAACGTTGGACAAGAACCAACCATTACAACACTAGAAAGCGGTAAAAAAGTAGTCCGTTTATCATTGGTAACCAATGAGAACTACAAAAACTCAAAAGGCGAAAAGCAAACAGATACCAATTGGCATACGGTTATCGCTTGGGGAAAAACGGCAGACATCATTGAAAAGTATGTAAGCAAAGGGAAAGAAATTGCGGTTGAAGGAAAATTATCTTCACGGTCTTACGAGGACAAAGAGGGAGTAAAACGCTATGTAACCGAAGTGGTAGTATCAGAAGTATTATTACTAGGAAGCAATAATTAATCTATAAAAATAAAGAGGGTGTCCCTTTTAATTAACACCCTCTTTTCATCATTCGTCTTAAAACAGAGAAACAATGAAAAGCAAAGTTAACGAAATAAGAATTAGTTACCGAGAAAAAATAAGTACGTCCAAAGCGGTGTCCATCAAAAGTTCAGCCGATGCTGGAAAGCTACTTTTTGAAACATGGGATAAAAATACCATTGGCTTGCATGAATCTTTTAAGGTACTGTTATTAAACAACTCAAATAAGGTCAAAGGGATTTACCAACTCTCAACAGGAAGTATTACAGGCACATTGGTAGATATGCGGATTTTATTTGCAGTGATATTAAAAACACTCGCTACTGGATGTTTGATTTGTCATAACCACCCATCAAGTAATTTAAAACCAAGCGAAGCGGATAAACAGCTTACCTATAAGATAAAAAAAGCAGCTAAATTGTTTGACGTGAATGTCCTAGACCATTTAATTATTATACCAGATGGTGAGTATTTTAGTTTCGCTGATAATGGTTTACTATAATTTAAAACAATTATCATGGTCTATTTAAATTATAATAATCTGGATGCAGAAACTCAACAGCGTTTATTATCGGCTTCTAAAGAAGATATTGAAAGCAAGTTTGGGGAGAACCTTAAAGCTTATGCCAAAGCACATTATTTGGATTATGATGTTCTATTGGAAGAAGAAGCGACACGGAATTTATATAACTATCAATATGTATTTAATATATGATTAGCATATAAATTAGCAATAACCAAGACCTTTGAAGTTTTAATTTTTCAAGGGTCTTTTTTCATTTATATGAATAGTTAAGTGTCAATATTCCAAAATCTGACGTTCATATTCTCATTTTCATAATTTTTAGTTTTAAAACACGCTATTTGATACGCTTTTCCACTTTCATTATATGAATAAATATAATATATTTATAAAGCTGTCAATCAGCATATTTAAAAGTATAACTATTCATTATTATTTGACTTTCGCTAATAGTTGTACATATCGATAAATATATAACGGAATGTAAATTCCGTAAAGAAGCAACTGACTTTTTTAGTCAGGTTGTTGAAAATTTTGTCATGCTGAAGCATGACGAAAAAGGAGAAGCAAGAGGGTAACACGCGATGCGGTGTTACAATGATTTTTTGATTGTAGTTAACTGATAATCAGTAATATAAAAATTATAAATATTTTAATAATTTAAAGGTTTGCCGCAAATCGTCTCAAACCACTTATAAACAGGTACTTTTTTGCAGCAAATATGGAGAAATTTTCGAAATATAATTTTTCAGGAATCAATATCAAAAAAGATGTGGCTTTAAGGTTTCGAAAATTCTCCAAACAGATTTCAAAATCCAATACTGAAGCAATGGAAGCTATGCTCAATTTTTTTGATTGGAATGACCTTTCTCCAAATGATAATCTGGGCGTTAAAAATGAACGAACAAATAAACGAATAAATGCAGTAATAGCCATTCTGAAAAATATTGAAAAGCATCAGACGAAGCCAACAACGGTGATGCTCCAAAAACTATTTGAAGAAGTTTCAAATGAAGAAAAAGAAGAAGAAACATACAATTTTGAAACACCAAACTTAATTACTGAAAATGAAGAACTCACTTATTACCGAAACGGCTATTATACAAATCAAGAAAATTATAATGCTTTAAAATATGAGGTTGAAACAATACTCAAAAAAACAAAGCATGTAAAAAGTAATTTTGGTATGGGGTACTTTCGATTGGATATTACTAAAGAAGAATTTGAACAATTAAAAGAAAAATTATAAGATGTACGTAACCATAACAGCACAAAAACTAGGAGGTAATTTCACTCAAAGTTCAAGCGATTTTGTTTCCTACTTAGAAAAAGAAAATGACGAAAAAGCAGTTGATGATATGGAACATTTTTTTAATCAATATGGTGAAGAAATATCTAGCAAAGAAGTTATTAATGGAATTGATAAAAACACGGCAAAACTCAAAAAGACCGAACCCAAGTTTTATTCCATCACCGTTAACCCAAGCCAATATGAATTGAAACGATTACAAAACCATTCCGAAGAACTGAAAAAATACACACGAGAAATAATGAAAGATTATGCCGCCGCTTTTAATAGAGAAATCAACGGTCGCTCTATAACTGTAGATGATATAAAATACTACGCAAAAATTGAACATCAAAGAACCTTTAAAGGAACAGACAAACAAATTAAAGAAAACCAACCCTTTGCTACTAAAATATTACAATTTAAAAATGATATCCGGAAAATGGAACGGGGAGAATTAGAAGGCAATATCAAAAAAATAAAAAATCAAATGGTAAGATTAGAGAAAGAAGCTCCACATCAGAAAAATGGTAAGCGTATAGTTAGAGGAATGCCCAAAGAAGGTTCACAGAGTCATATTCATATTATTGTAAGCAGAAAAGACATGACAAACAAACATAGTCTATCTCCAGGAAGTAAGTATAAAGCATCCGAAGTCATTATGAACGGTAAAACAGTAAAACGTGGTTTTGATAGAGATAGATTCTTTTCTGCATCCGAAAAAACGTTTGACAAACTTTTTGGGTACAAACGCAATTATGTAGAAACCTACACAGCCCGAAAAGCGTTCATTAAAAATCCTGAAAAATATTTTGCTAGTATTATGGAATTACCAACCAACCAACCAACGAGCTGTTGCATTTAAACTATTAGGTAAAACAGGTATGAATACATCGCTTCTAAATATTCCAACAAATAAAGTACAACTGGTCTTAAAAGCAGTTAAGAAATTAAAACAAGGTTTAGATAAAGCCATTCAATCAAGCTCAATAGGAATATGAATTGGTCTCTGGCATATATCATTCTTTTTATAGTTATTCCATTATTGTTTATTGGCATCATTATATATGTGTTCTTTTATGAAGAAGCATCTCAAAAAGCAAATAAAAAGTATCGAGTACGTTTTAAATTAAAAAAAGGAAGATTCAAAATAGATAATATTAAAAGAGGCGTGTCTATTATCGGAGCAGCAGGAAGTGGAAAAACTGAAAGTGTCATTTATAATTTTTTGCAACATTTAAGCGAACATCAATTTTGTGGCATCTTACACGATTACAAAGATTTTGAACTCACTGAAATTGCCTATCCGTTATTTAAAGAGAAGAGTATAAAATTCTATACCATTTCATTTGACACCATTCATTATCGTGTAAACCCTATTGCTCCAAGATACCTTCCTAATGAAGAAAGTGTGAATGAGCTCTCTAAAGTGCTTATTGAGAATTTGTTGGAACAAAATCTATCCGAAGCAACAGGAAGCAGTAAATTTTTTGCAGATGCCGTAGAGGGCCTTTTAAGTGGGTTGATTTGGAAACTTAAAACAAGCTACCCTAAATATTGCACATTACCACACTTGATAGCGGTATTCCAATTCATGAATACCAAGAAATTAGTTGCTTTTTTAAGTTCGAATTTAACCTCAAAAAGTATGGCTAATGCTTTTATAAATGGTATTGAATCTGACAAACAAACAGCAGGTGTTAAAAGCACTTTGGCCAATGCTTTTAAAAAAATAAGTTCCCAAAAATTGTTTATGGTGTTGTCTAAAGATGAAGTGCCATTAAATATCAATAATAATGAAAACCTTGCGGTTATTTCTATAGTAAACAATCCGCAATATGAATCTGCTTACTCTCCTGTTATTGCTATGATAATGCATACAGTTATTAAGCAAATGAGTGTTAGGGGGCAACAATCATCATTTATATTAATGGAAGAAGCACCCACTATAAAACTATTGAATATGCATCGTGTTCCAGCAACACTTAGAAGCTATGATATTGCTACAATTTACGTAATGCAAGACAAGATTCAAAACGATATGCTCTACGGAGAAAAAGCAAGTAAAGCGATTTTAAGTAACCTCTCGTATCAGTTTTTTGGAAAAGTAAACGACCCAGACACAGCTAAATATTATGAACGCTTTTTTGAATTAGTAAAAATGCAAACCACAAGTGTTAATAAGGGTTTTAATCTTAATTTCGACACTCGAATTACCAAAGGAGAAAAAGAAGTGTCTAAACGTAGAGCAGATCTGTTTTTTAGATTAAAACAAGGTGACTTTATAGCTTTTGCTGATGGAAAAGATAAAAAAGTACAATTTAAATTGCAAAAGATTAAAAAAGAAAAGCCTAAACAAAATCAGAATTTTAATGAAAATGAATTAGAATTGAATTTTGAAAAAATCTATCGAGACATAAAATCAATATTAAAAATATAAGATATTCCCGAAAAAACTTTGAGAAATAATTATAATTCATAGGGATTAAAACCTATGTTCAATTAAGTGTATTAAGCAGTTTATTCTCTATTCAAGAACTAAACAACAACTGCTTCTATCATAATTTTTAAACTATTTTTTTACAACCAAACTCGTTTGCCATCTTTAATCATAAATAATTTTTCCTCTTTACCTTCGCTCAAATTACGAATCCATAGTAATGCATTCTTTGGAATACTCTCATATACTATACTGTATGAAATTGCTCTCTGTTGACCCAACGAAACCCATTCATCATTCCAATAAAAAAGCTCGTACCAATCTCCTGGTTTTATATAATTCACATCACTTCTAGCACCGAATTTCAATTGTGTGATTTTTTCTTTCTGTCCAAAATCCAAACCTACCCATGAATACCCGCCTTTAATTATTTTTGGGGCGTAAAAACTTAAAAAATCATTATCAAAAGCTTTTTCCTTTTTATAACGTTCTTGTTTTTCTTCTGTACCGATAACAGTTCCTTCTAACTTTGTTTCTCCTGACCACCAAGCCAATTCACCTATATCACACATTCCATCCTTAGTACTTTTCAATCTGGCATATCTATATTTATTTTCAATTTTTATCACTTTTATTTCTGGTAAATAGCAATCTTCTTTTTTAATTTCATAAATCACCTTTGCATTTTTAAATTTAGCATTGTTTGCTAATTCAATTTTAGAACCTATAAGTCTCTCCGCATACCCTCTTAAATCATCCCTCATTCTACTTTTTCTAGCTATTTTATAACTTTCAAATTCTGATTCTGAAGGTTTCAAAATAATTTGTTCTTTATTCTTATTATAAATAATTGGATCCGAAGCTCCTAACCATTTTCCATTTTCATAATATAAAACGACATATATATTTTCAGGCACCAAATCAAAATTGACTGTACTATTTCCTTTTGTTGCTCGCCATTCCACTGGTTTCCATTTTCTATCGTTTCTAATACATAAAAATGCATATTTTAAAATTTCATCATTTTGTGGTTTTAATTTTATTGTTACTTTTTGTGTTGGTAGATACTCATTAGTAACATCTTTAACATAAGGGTTTTTAAAAAATGCTGGAATTTTGGAAACATCTTTTTCAACCATTGCTAACGATTTTTTTTGTTTCGCAAACATTTGGCGAAATATATTTGAAGGCCTACCAGTTATCGAATACCTTCCAGGCTTTCCTTTAAAAAAATCGCTTTGTACTATTGAAGAATCTTTATGAAACATAACCGCTGTCCAATAATGAGCTCCATTTCCATTAGGCCAATAAGTGTAATCAAAGACAGAAGGTATTCCAACTGCTAATCTCTCAGAGCCTTGAAGAATAGAATGTCCAACACAATCAGCTAATTTTAATTTTTTGGTATCCGCAACTCGAATATCTTTATTAATCAAACCATAATACAACCATCCATTTTCAAAAACATCAAACTTTCTTTCAAATTCAATAATATTCGATGAATTTTTGAATTTTTCATTTACAAGAGAATCTTTTCTATTAAAATATTCTTTTCTAAAATTAACATCATAGGGTTCATGACTTATTCGATATGGCAAAATATAGTTGCAAAACCCTTCAAAATCTAAAAAATCATTCCAAGGCTTTGGCCATACTTTAAATGCTAATTCAATGTTTTCAATCATTTCTGATGATTTCATTTCTTGAATATCAAAACGAGGCGCATAATTAGCGTATTTCATCTTGTTTTTATATGCATCTTTTACCTTATTTGCATACTTCCATTTATTCTTTATAAACACGCTATCTTTTTTCAACTTATCTGAATACTTTAATACTTTTTTCCATTCTTCAATCGGGTTTACTTCATAATAATAATGATGCGTCATATTTTCGACCAAAAAATAAGCAGATTTTAGCTTTAAACTATCTTCAGTTTTTTCATAATGTTTAAAAACTTTTTCTAGCTCCTTTCCATTTTCACCTGCTAATTTTAGAGCTTCAGAGACTTCCGAAGAATATTTACTACATGAAACACATATAGTAAAAAGTAATAATATTATTTTTCTCATCTTTTTATTTTTTTAGTACTAAACATCGGTAAATAAAAGTAAATCCCTATTAAGGAAAATAGTAAGCCTCCAATAGATCCAACGGCAAACGAAAACCAGAAGGCTTCATTCTGTCCGCTCCAAACAAAAGGAACTAAACCAACAATAGTTGAGACTATCGTTAATATAACAGGAATTATTTTATAATTAAAGGCTTTATAATACAGGTATTGTGTATTTCTTTTGGGGTATTGTTTTTTTAGATTGTTATAATCGTTGATAATAAACAGTGCAGAATTCACACTGATACCGCATAGCAATATAAACGAAGCATACCCTCCTTGATCAAAATTAAACCCAAACAGGTAAAAGGTTAAAAACACGCCTATAAAAGAAATAGGAATCATGCTAATAATAGCAAATGGCTGCTTTAAAGATTCTAATAAAATGCTACAAATAAAGAAAATAATAAAAATGACTATAAAGATATAATAGTACTGTTTTTTCTCACTTTTGTTCCACCATCTAGAATTATTTTGTGGCGAAGTACGGTAGCCTATTGGCAAGATCTCTTCTAAAGTTTCTATATTATGTTCTCTAACTTTTTTTGCTAGTGGGTAGGTACCTAAAAAATCGTAAGCTACGGTTAAACTATATTGTTGATTATTTTTTTGTATCCTATTTCCTGATTTTCGTTTTTCTACAGAGGCTAATTGATTTAGTTTATACTGTTTGTCATTAATGGCAATAGGTCTGTTTTTTAAATCCCAAACATTAAACTTGCCGTAATTATTAGATACGAGTTTTACTTGTTGCTGTTCTTGATTTTGAATAATATGCCCTAGGCTTCCAGAATACATTTGGTTTTTTAAATGTCCATATAACTGACCTTGTGAGATATTTGCCATGGCCAATTGTTCATTATCAAAATCAAGATAATATTCATTTAATGAATTATTCCGTCTACCACTGATTATTTCTACGTCTTTTACGCGCCCATTAGAGTTATCCTCTAATTGTTTTTTGAGTAATTCGGCATAACCATATAAATTATCATAATTATAGCCTTCTATAGGTATACGGTTGCTTTTATACCCACTGCCTAAGGAATTAGAAAACCCACGCCCTACACCGCTAACTGACCAATCCAAACCGCCTAAACTTATCGATTTAGATTCTAACATACTTTTTAAAGTGTATGGAAAAGAACCAAATTCAAATTCATCTTTAAAATAAATGACTATACTGGAGCTTTTATGATTATTAATTCGGGTTTCATACAATGAAATTTCATCAAATTGCCCGATATAATTTTCCATTTTTAAGATCACGTCATTAAGCTGTTCAATCGTACAGCCATCTGGCATGCTTCCTCTTACTCTAAGGGTAGTACGTTGGGGTTCGCTATAATACGAATTTTCAAATACGTCTTCGGTAAATAACCGTAAAGTGCCGCCTAAGGTTTTTTCTAAAATGGGGCGGGCATCTGTTTTAAACCACTCTGTGCCTATGGTGTTATTATACATGGTAGCCCATATATCATCACCCTTTAATTCTTCAGGTAAATATTGTATAGGAAGACCAAATCCTAGTATGAATAGCAGAAGAAATGCCCATTTAAACTTAGGCTTATGCATCCAGTTAATGGTGTTCATATAACGTTTCGTAAATCTAAAGACACGACGTTTTCGTTTTCTGGAAAAGCGGGTTCGCTTTTTCTCCAGTTTCATTTTTTCTAATAATGCTGGCACATAATACAAAGAGATTAATAAAGACACCCCAATATTAATGGCTATTACTAAGGCAAAATCCCATAAATTAAGTCGTTGGTTTTCTTCTAAAAGGAATATCACCATAAGGGCGCCTATAGTAGTTAAAGTCGCTGCTAAAATGGCTAAAAAGGCTTTTTTATTGCCTTTATTTAGTAAATGATCTATCATTATAATGCTATTGTCTATAATGATTCCAAAGGAAATAGTAATACCTGCAAACGAATATAGCTGTAACTCTACATTGAATAGATAATAAAAAATGACGGCTATTAATAGATTGGTTACTATACTTAAAAATAAAACGGCTAAGTATTTTATATTTCTATTTATGAGTACGATTAATACTAATAAGATTAAAAATGAAAATAGGGTACGTCGCTGTATTTTTTGTAACTCCTCAGAAATGAATTCGGTAGTATCTTGGGTCATTTTTAAGGTGTAGCCTTTGGGAATGTCCCTTTTTATCGTTTCAACGGTCGCTTTTATGGTTTTTGCTAACTCTATGTTATTTACAGATTTTTCAGCATATACTACCATACTTACGGTATTTTGTCCATTAATTCTATAATAGGAATTTACATGACTTTTTTTATACTTTACGTCTGCTATATTTTCTAAATAGATGATTCTATTTTTTATTTTTTTTATGGGAATTTTATTCCAAAATAAATCGTCTTCTTGTTTGTGTGCTAAAACCAGAGACATTTCATGATTCGCCGCATTATTTTTAGCAGCAATAAGACCATTTCCTAAGTTTTGCTTTTGAAAATAGGTATTTACTGCGCCTTGTATTTCGTAAGCCGAAATCCCTAGTTGTAATAGCTTATCAGAATCATATTCTATAACCCATTCATAAGGAGTTGCTCCATAAACTTCTACTTTATTAACGCCTTTTATGTTGGCTAGCGGAGGCTGTATATACTTCTCTGCAAATTTCTTAATATAATGGGGGCTTTCATTGGCATTGATACTATAAGATAGGATAGGTGAGCTACTTTCGTTTCTCGTACTTGTTGATAAACCTGGGTAGCTTACGCCCTCTGGAAGCTCTGAATAACTTTGACGTATTAAACTAGCTATTTCAAAACGAATGGCATCCATATCGACATCTTTTTTAAAGCCCATAGATATAGAGCCACCACCTTTATAAGATGATGAACTAATACTATTAATCCCTCTAACGGTATTAAAAACCCCTTCTAGTTTAGAGGTGACTTCTTGTTCCACCACTTTTGCAGAGGCTCCATGCCAACTATACCCTACTCTTAAAGAATTATTGGTTCGGGTTGGGGTAAGCTGCACGCTTAATAGCGGTATTAAGCTTGCCCCTATAATGGATAGGCAAATAAATACGGTTAGAATCGTAAAAGATGATAGTTTTCGTTTCATACCAAATTATTCAATTTTTTTTAAAAACCGACTCCATTGAAATTCATTTTGGTAATTAGACCATAAGATACATTGTACTTTTCCAACAATTTTCTCTTCTGGGATAAACCCTATAAATCTGGAATCGTAAGAACCATTTCTATGGTCTCCCATCATAAAATAATAATCTTGTTTAAAGACATAAGACTTTACTTGCTCTCCATTTATAAAATAATCTGATTCTTTTTTTTCTATATATACACTTTCATGCAAGTTTATGGCAGTTCTATATATAGCATAATTAGCTTCATTTAAAGTTATTGGCATGCCTTTTTTAGGGATAATTATAGGGCCTAAATCATAAGCTGTCCACTTAGTATTTCGTGGTCTTGCAAATAGTTCATCACTTGGATTGTATTTTTTAACAGCTGGTTGCAGAGAATCTACCATAGAAAGTTTTTCTATTTTTTCTTTATCTTTTAATAGTAAACTTGCTGTTCTATAATTAGGATTACCCGTACCTCGTTGTATATATTCATTAATTTGTAAAGAGTCTGTTTTTTTATAAAACAGTTTATTATCGCTTACTTTAAACTGATATTCTTTTCTTACTGTTTTTGCAAATAGATGTTTAACTTTATTTATATAAATGTTAGTGGCTTTAAGTGTTAAGGTATCTCCAGCAATACCTACACAACGCTTTACAAAAAAGCTATTCTTTTTAAAATACTCATAAACTAAAATATCTCCATTTTTAACTTTAGAATAACCAGACAATCGTTTATGTTCCCACCAATTCTCATGTATTCTTGCTTTGGCTTTATCATTAAAATAAAAAGCAATATTTACCCAAGGAATTTCAAATGGTGACTGTGGTAATTTAGGTCCATATTTTAACTTGTTTACTAGAATAATATCGTTTGTAAATAAGGTGTCTTCCATGGAAGAACTTGGTATTTTATAAATGTCTCCTAGAAATAGTTTTATGCTGATGGCTATAGAGAATATAAAAAGAAATATAAACAAACCTCTTATTCCTTTTTTAAAAAAAGAAAACTTTATAACACTTACTAGCTTTAAAGAAAATAAATACAATGTTATTAGGCTTACTAATAATAGAGCTAACCACCATAACTCTTTCCATATTAAGACAAAAATTATTATGAGTAAAATATAGTTTCTTTTCTTTTTAGTCATTTTCTATTTCAAAACTAATAAATTGATTAATAATGTATTTTACGCAAAAGTGTGGTTTCTTAATTATTTTATTTTCAATTAATCCAAAACCGTATCAAAATCCTGTTCTACAGCTGCATTATTTATAAAATCATAAAGCGTAAGCTGTTGCACCTCATAATACAATCTCCAATAACTTAATAAACTTTGTATATATCGTTCGGTTGCCGATTGCCATGCTTGTCTTGAACTGGTTAAGTTCAATAAATCTATCCGTGCCGATAAAAACCGTTTTTCAGTTATTTTATAAGATTGTCTTGCTATTTCGCTAGTTTTTAATGCACCCTCAACCAATTCTTTCTGGATATTAAAATCAATCACTTTTTGGGTAATGTCTTGTTTAAATTTATCTTCATCTTGTTGTAATTCTATATCTGCGACATCTTTATTCATTCTGGCAGTTTTTATTCTGCCTTTACGTTCCCCCCAATCTAAAATGGGGATGCTAAAATTAACAGAAACCATTTGTTGATCCAGTAAATTACCATAAGCATCTCTAAAAGTATTGGCTTGTTGGTTTAACCCATAACTTGCGGTTACCGATAGATCGAACCGGTTTTGTTTAATGGCTCTATCTAAATCTCTTAAAGCTTTAACCTTTCGTAACTTTAAGCTTATGATCTCTGGGTTGTTGGTATTGGCTAAGGTTATGGCGTCATTAATATCTATTTGTAAATCTGAAATGAGCTCTGGTAATTCTGGGATGGTATTATCAGGTAATTCATCCCTTAAAAACAGTTTTAAGGCGGCTTCAGCTTTATCTAAGGTTTGTACGTTCTGCGTTAAATTGGTTTTGGCATTATAGACGCTGAGTTCTAAATTCAAGACATCGTCACGTTCTATAGACCCCAGGGTGTAACGCTTTTTTCCTATTTTAAATAATTTTTCTGCAGATGTTTTATTCTCCTTTGCAATGGCTACTCTTTTATTGGCCAATGCCCAGTTAAAAAATAAACCAAGGGTTTTAAGGTTAATACTTTGCTGTTCTTGGATAAACTCTTGTTTGGCTTTTTGATATTGTAAGGGTGCGGTTTTATGTTCCCATTTAAAACGGTTAAACGCCATTATGGGTTGTATCAACCCTATACGCACTGGGGTGGCATTATAGCTTTCGGTATCAAAATCTCCTGAATTTTTTAACCGGTTAAAACTAGAGTTTACAAACAAGCTGGTTCCTGTAGCTCTGATATTTTGAGTTAGGGAGACATTGGCAAAAGAATTTAAGTTTTGCTGTTGCCTAAATACATCTATGTTTTGCTGGGAGTCGTAACGTTCAACCAAGGCACGATTAAAGGTGAATGGGCGTGCTTCAAAATTAATTTTTGGCAGTAAACTAGATTTAAAGGATTTAAATTGCCAATAGTTCACCCCATATTTGCGTTTCGCTTTAAAAGCATCTAAAGAGTTTTTACTGGCTAGGGTTAGTATATCGTTAAGGCTTATAGTTTGTTTTAGAATTGAAGCCTCTGTGGGTTGTTGAGCAGATGTCAAAGAACAACTTAGAGTACAACAAAGTATCATTACTGTTCTTAATATATTACTGTTGTTTCTTGGTTTCAACAAAGCTTGTTCTCGATACATCCCGATGCAAAATCGGGACACTCGAACTGACATACTTTTACTATTTAGCATTTTATTCCTATTAAGTTTAGACACTTCGACAAAGTCTGTCTTTAAACTTTCAATAAAGCGGAAGGAAAACACAAAATTAAATTCATGTAATAGTCTCGTTGTACACTTTGAGTAAAATTTGTCAATTCGAGTGAATTTAGCGGTTGAAAACCTGCTAAATTTGTATCGAGAATAAAATTTTACGTTTAAAAATGTTCTCGATATGATTCCGATAACTATCGGAATCACTCGAACTGACATTCTATCTCTGTTGAAGGCTTTAATTTTTAACATGGATTTTAATTTTTGCGAGGTAATAATAACAGAGTGGGATAAAATATAGACTGACTAATGTTCCTAACAGCATACCGCCTATTATGGCAATGGCTAAAGGGGCTTGTAGTTCTGCTCCCAAACCACTTGAAAACAATAAGGGTACTAATGCTAGTATGGTAGTTAAGCTCGTCATAAGTATCGGTTTTAAACGGCGTTGTCCTGCTACTAATAAGGCTTTTATTAGGGAATAGCCTTGTCGCTGTAACTGAATGATGGTATCTACTTTTAAAATAGAGTCGTTAATGATAATACCACTCATAACGACAATACCAATCATGGACATGAGGTTAATACTCATTCCAAATAGTTTCAAGAATAGAAAAGCACCTGCTAAATCTAATGGAACTTCTAATAATATGATTAGTGGTAACGTGAAAGACTCAAATTGTGAGGCTAAAATAAAATAGAGCAGCACTAAAGAGATTAGTAATACTATTTTTAATTCGCCCATCAATTCTTGATTGGAAAAATAGCTTCCCGAAAAACTCACATCGTACCAAGGGTTTTTACTGACAACGTCTTTAATGTCGGCCATGGTTTTATCTACTTGGTCGTCTTCTATTTGTAACTCTAAGGGATAATATGCACCTTCCATACCGCCTTTTAAGGTTTTTAAATCTGTAGCTGAGACGACTTTAATAAAGTCTTTTATATGGAATTCTGCTTTGTCTTGTGATATGACTGTCGTTTCATTTAAAATGCTATTGATTTGTTTTGAAGCACCTCCTAATATTACAGGAACAAAATTTTGATTATCGACGATGGATAGTATTTCTCGTTCGTTAAAGGCACTTTTTAAAGTACTGAATATGGTACTAGCACTCACACCATAGGTCATGAGTTTTTCTTGATCTGCTACCAACGTCATATAATCCTGCCAAACGATGGGTTTCAATTCTAAGCCGCCTAAACTTTGTTGTACTTGATACCATACGTTTTTAAGTTCTGTATTTTGACTGCTTCCTAAATTTTCAACATCTCTTAAACGGGCTACTAAAGGCGCTTCTTCATCAGAGAAAATAAGATTAAAGATATTATCTACGTCTTTATACTCATATAATGCTGACACGTACTCGTTTTTAATATGCTTACTTAATACATCTTTGACACTTTCTAAATCTTCTGGTGTTTTACATTGAAAGTATAAAGTGGTTTCTGAGGCTTTGGCTTCGGTGGTTTCATCCAGTATAAATTGCTGGTTTCCTACTAAAGCGGTTTGATTGATTAAACTTTCTTTTATAGGGCTTATAAGGCTTAGTACTCTCCTTTTATTTTCTTCTACATGAATTTGTTCATTCCAATCGATCTTTAAAATGGCTTCTGTTTTGGTAAAATGTGGCATTTGAGTTTTTGGTAGCATTGTAAACAATCCAAAAGCGAATAGGAGTAACAACACACAGATCCCCCAGGATAGTTTTTGTTTCCGCATCACCCATCGAAATCCTTTTTCATATAAAGCGGCATAATCTAAGGTATTCGTTTTGCTAAGAAAGCGGGTAATGCGTCCTTCTTTATTGCTGTCTTTTATATGAAATAAACGGTATAATACGGGCAATAGGGTTATTGATACAAAAAAGGACACGAATAAACCGATGCTTATTGCCATTGCCTGGTCGTAAAATAAAGCACCACTAACACCGCTTAAAAACACCAAAGGTAAAAATACACCACAGGTGGTTAGCGCAGAACTTAATAGGGGTTTTATAACTTCGTTAGTTCCTAATATACAGGCTTTGAAAAGTTTATGCCCGCGTTCTCTGTACTGGGCAATGTTATCGATAACTATAATGGAGTTGTCTATCATGAGTCCGATGCCTAAAACTAATCCTGAGAGGGAAATGATATTTATAGAAATTTCAAGAATTTGAAAGAAAGACAGGCATACTATAATAGAGGTTGGAATAGTAATACCTATAAGAAGCGGTGATTTTACATTTTTTAAAAAGAAAAACATAATTCCGAAAGCTAGAAGCATCCCCCATAGTAAACTTTGAAACAGATTGTTTATGGCATAATCCAATAGTTTGGTTTGGTCTCTGGTTATGGTGAAATCAATATTGGGATAATCGGTTTTAAAAGAACCCATTAAATGGTTTAATGCTGCTTTTAAATCGCCCATACGGGCATCACTTTGTTTGATAATCGCCATGGTAATGGCTTCTTTACCGTCAGACAACACCAAGCCTGTACGTTTTTGTGGGTGTTCTAAAACTTCTGCTAATTCTTTTAATTGATAAACGCGATTGTTTTTATGAATGTAGATGTCTTTTATTTCTTGAATGTTGTTTAGAGTGTTTCCTAAGCGGACATCGTATTGATATTGACTGTCTTTTATGAGTAGGCTTCCAATTTGTATATTGTATTTTTTAATGTTTGATTCTAATTCATCTAAACTAATCCCTAAGGCGGTAAGCTTATTGTTATCTGGAATGATTAAGATTTCGGGCGCTACCAAACCACTCACATCTACCATAGCCACTTCGTTGACTTGCTCGATGCGTTTTCTAATGACTTGATTTGCAAAACGATTAAAATCTACAAAGTCTTGGGATACGGGGTATAGATTTTTATTAGATGCCGTTTGGATTTTCTCTTCCTTTAAGGTCATACTTAAATAAAAAACGGGGATATCGGTGGCACTGGCTTTAATAACTTTAGGGCGTTTCATGGTTTTTGGGAAACTACCCATGGCTCGGTCTATTTTTTCGTTGACTTCTATAAACGAATAGTCTATTTTGGTACCGTGATTAAAACGTAATCGTATAACGCCTGTTTCGTTATTGGTCTCGCTTTTTATGTCTTTTAAGTGACTGAGTTGCATCAGGTTTCTGCGCAGTGGTTTTACCACAGCATCTTCCAGTTGTCTTGCCGACATATTCTCTGCGGATACTTGTACCGTAATCTCTGGGATATCGATATCGGGCATTAAGGACACCGGAATAAATCCAAAGGCATAAAACCCTAAAATAAGGATGCCTAAGGAGGTCATTAAAACGGCTATGGGTTTATGGATTATAAATTTTACCATGATTTATTTTGATTGATTAAATAAGAGGGTTATCGCTTTATTAATCGTTTGTTTTTAATGATTTAATAACAACCTCTGTATCATGGGCTAAATTTAAATTTCCAGCTACAACAATGGTATCGCCTGGGGTTAATTTCGCACTACTTTTATCTGGGTGGGGAATCACGGTATATTGCTTACTGTTTTCATTAGTAGTTTGGACATAAGTCCAATAGGTTTTTCCTGATTTTACGGTAAATAAGACTTCTTGATTCTGTCGTAAGACTACCGATGCTTTTGGGACTACAAACTGATTGGGGATATCTTTTTGTATAAAAACTTTTACATTCATGCCTTCTAATAATTGTCCGTCGTTTTTAATTTTGGCTTTTACTAAAATGGTACCATCTTCTTCTACTTGAGGGTTAATCGTGGTTATTTTTCCCTTGTAGGTTTTCTTTAAGGCAAAGGGTTCTATTTGAATTTGTCCGTTTACAGCTATTTCTGAAACTTCTGATTCTATAAGGTAAAACTCAACTTCAAAAACGTTATCGTTTATTAGAGTCATCACTTCTGTCCTTGCATTTATTTGTTCATGCAACTTATTTTTAATAGTGGCTATTTTACCATTAAAAGGGGCTGTAAGTTTGGTGCCTTTTAATCTGAATTCTGCATTTTTTAATTCGTGTAAGGCATCTTTATAACCTGAACGGATGGCTAGCATTTCGTATTCTTGCTCGGGGATACTGTCTTTATTAAAGCTCTCGTAACCACGACCCACTAACTTATCTTGAAATTCTAATTCTGCTTTTTTTAGGTTAATTTTTGCTTTGGTATAGGACTGCTCATAGGTGAAGTTTTTTAAAACGGCCAAGGTTTGTCCTTTTTTTACATAATCACCGTTTTTAACAAGTAGCCTTTCAAGGTTTTCACTAGCATCAAACTTTAATTGGTTTTTTTGCAAAGCGATTAGTTTACCATTACTAACAATTTCTTTTTTAAAGGTTTCTTGTTTTAAAACCATGGCATCGACCTCGTTCTTTTCGGGGAGATATTGTTTTTTTTCTAATCCGTCTTCCTTTTTAACATCGGCTTTGGCTTGCTCTCTTTTACAGGAAAACAGAACTAGTGCCAAAAGGATTAGTACTCCTTTTACTTGAATAGATGATTTGGTTTTTATATGCATAGTTTTAATTTAATAATACCCATTGTGTGCTTTGAGTTAAATAGCTTCCAAAATGTCAGTTCGAGTAATTTTTTCATAAAAAATCGTATCGAGAACTAATTTAGAGCTTAAAACTCTTATTCATGACACAAAACTCACTCGAAATGACAGAATTATATCAAAATGCACAATGAGTTAATAATTTTCACTTTATAATACTATCTGTTTCTTTTGGGTATGGCACTTCTCCTTTTATAGTTAATGTTTTTGGGGAATCTTTACCATTGTAAAACAACGTAATGGTTTTTTTAAAACGCCCTGGGTATTTGGCATCGTAAATTACTTTAATTTGCCCACTTTTACCAGACTTTATAATATCTTTAGGATATTCTGGTACGGTACAGCCACAACTGGTTTTTACCTCTGAAATGACTAGCGGGCGTTCTCCTGAATTTGAAAAATTAAAAATAGCAGTTGCATTTTTGTTTGCAGGAATTTCTCCAAAATCATGAAGTTCTTTAATAAATAAAAGACTCGATAGATTTCCATTTGATAGATTTTTATTATTTTCTAGCTTAGTGTTACAAGAAACAGATATAATAATAAAAGTAACTATGAAAAAGATATTCTTTTTTTGATTCATCTCATTCTTTTTTTATCTCTTTAAGGTATAAATCTAGGATGCTTTTTGAATGAACTGGGTTTCCTAATAAAAGGATATTATTGTCTTTATCTGTTAAGACCGTTTCAAAATCTCTAGACGCCTCCATGAATTTATTCTTTTTAGCAAATTCATTTTTCTTATCAAAAAAGAAGGGGTAAAAGAAATTTTTAATCTTGCCCGATTCACAGAAATATTGAATTAATTCAAATTGGTCGTCTGAATTGCAGATTAAAATTATGGGAACCTTATATTTACTAAATTCAGGAACTAAATCGTTCCATTTATCAATATGCGAAATACATGTCCCACATGATGCCTTAACTTTAGAATAAATTTTGTATTTTGAATTAAAAGCAACAGTGCTATCTGCAATATAATTTATAAAAGGGGAATACGTTTTCAAACTATCTGGAAGGATTAGTTTTTTTCCTAGAGTGTTTTCAACAACTTCTTTTAAAGATGATATTTTGTCTACATCTTCCTTATCTCTACAAGATGAGATGGAGCAAGTGCATACAAACAGTAATATACACTTTATGACATAATTTATTTTCATATTATTTTATTTCAGCTTTGATTATAAATCCTTTATCGACATCATATGAGTACATTGTCTTGTCATCTTTAGAAATAGCTAGCCCCGTTGTGCGTCTGTCTAAATTTAGTTTTTTAATAGGGGCACCATTCCAATCATACACATAGACAAATTTGCCATAGCTCCAATCAGCCTTTTCAGCATAACTCAAACCTGAATATAATAAATAAATATATTTGTCCGTAACCGCCCCCCCTATAAAGGCTTTTTTTGTCTCATCAGTTTTTTTCATATAATTAAACATTCCTCGTTTCCCAACTTTAATATCTAAATTAAAACCTACTGGCCCCTGCACCGCTTTACTTTTAAAAGGCTTATTCGTTTCATAAATTTCTAGTAAATCTGTGTGCAAATATGACATTACTACTTTCCCTCCAGATGGTTTCAAGAAGAAAAAGGAATGACAAGCATCTTTTAATGCATCAAGAGGCAAATTCTTAGGAATATGTTTAAACTCCCCAAATTCGTTTATTTTTTTTTCTGAAAAATCCATTTCTTGAATTTTATATTTTGAATCTCTTAATCCACTGGACAAAAAACGACTACTATCTATAAGTGCTATTTGATAAAAATTTGATTTTAAAGGGTATGAATTGAACGTTGGAATATTGTTATCTATAGCTTTTGTTATGTCTGTCATAAATATTTTTTTTAAAGTTATATCATATGCCCATAAACTATTACCACTTAAACCTGAACAAAATGCACCAATAGCCTCACTAGGACCTCTACCTTTTTTTAAGTATCCCTTAGAAAGTTGGCCACTTTTTAAAGAATAATTATAAAAAAAAGATTCAATTTCATGGCTAAGGTTAAAAATTATTAAAGTTGAATCAACAAAATGTAGGGACATAGGAATTCCTTTTTTGTATTCATAGATGTCATTAAAAGAGATTTTGGTTTCCTTAGGAAATTTTGAAAACGAAATAATATCGTCATGTATAACAATTTCATCTTTGTCTTTGTCTTTACAGGCTGTCATAAATATAAACGCGACTATACTTAACATTGCTAGTCTACTATTTTTTATGCCTTTGTTATAAATACTCATAATTATACTTTTTATTTAATTAAAAATTCAATTACCCGAAAAACACTTTATTTTTAAGGCTACTTAAAGGCTTTTGATACCCTTCATAGGAAACTTCTTTCTAGAGTAATTATTTGGTAGTCTCTTTTTATTGAGTCATAGTAGTTTCAGTTATTCAATATAAGAAGTTGGTTTAATTTTTATCTTAAACCAACTAACTTACCTTCAGAAATATAAACTATTTAGTTTAGTATTAAATATCTCCACAAGTATCCCAGAAACTTGATGGATCACAATTTGGAATTGATACACCAGTCTCAGCATTCCAACAAGTATCATTAGGGTCTTTATCACAATCTGTATCATTACCCCATTCTGCATTTGCAGTATTCATCACTATCAAACTAGCCAAACTAGTATCATTATTAGCATCACTGAATCCATTAGCGTTAAATAACATCGCTACAGCAAAAACTGTAATACTTAAAAATCCTATTATTTTTCTCATTTTGTTCTATTTAAAATTGTTAACAAGAATAGCTTATCCTTGTATATATAATATTATTTATTTTGCAAAGTCTAAAGGAAGGTACTACTTTTGCCAAACACCAAAATCACGTAAATTTTAAGTGATAATATCTTTAAAATAATAAAGATTTCCTCTGGGATATTGTGAAGCTAAGTCATAGTTTTATATTTTTAAGGTTAAACATTATGATTATTTTAATCTTTTAAACCCAGAGGTTTTTTTGTTACTATCCTTTTCATCTCAGCCTTTATTTCTTTAATAGCCGTAGACGGTACTTTTATCTCTTTATTTAATATAACTTTAGCCATAGTAATCGCTTTGTCTTTTTGGTCACTTTCTTCATATAATTTTGCCTGTAAATACAACGGGTAAAATCGAACAGGGATCATATTACCAGCATATTGATAAGCTGTTTCTGCTTTATTATATTCTTTTACTCCCCTATAGGCGTCGCCTAATGCAGTCTCTATAATGGTGGTGTTTAAATGCTGTTTAGATTTTTCTAAAATCTGTATAGCCCGTTTGTTTTGTTTAGCCATTGATAAAGTTTTTCCATAATTCATTAAAAACTCTCCTTCTTTTTTTAGTATTGGATAAGCTTTCGCATATTCATCTATTGCTCCTTCATAATCTCCATATTTATAAATGTTCAAGGCACTTTTCCAAGTTTTAAAACCTGAGTCTAGGGTTTGGGTATAACTAACACCAATAGATAACCCAGCTAAACCTAATACAAAAACCATTGTTTTTAAACTCCAGATCGCATAAGACTTAGTATTTTTATCAATATTAAAAACTGTATGCTTTTGTATATCTAAGCTTCCTAATAAAGCAAGTAGCACTAGCAAGATAAGTTTAATTGGAAGTATCTGCATGGGGTATGAAAACAATGCAAATACACCTATAGACAGAAATGTTGACTTGGTTATTAAAAAGTAGTAACTATTTTTATCTCTTACTTTTATTTTAAATAGCATATATACACCGATAGCCAACAGCAAAAATCCCATAAGTCCATTTTCTACAATAAATTGTAACCATTCATTAAAAGCATAATATGTATTATCTGCTACTAAAGCTTCTGAAGTTTCGCCATGTTTAAGAAAATAGTCAGCTTGATAATTCATATAATGCGTTTTGAATCTATCAAAACCTACTCCCGCAATGGGGTAATCTTTAATAATTTCTGTAGTCACCTTCCAAATAAATAGTCTGCCATCTGCCGATCCTTTTTTGAAATGGTATATTCCAAGCAATCCTGTAAAAAAGATACTTAGGGTGAAAATTATTAAAGCTATCTTTTTTGTTATATTTATTCTATTAAGCGTATTTTTTACAAAATGGTATTTAAATTCTAATAAGACAAAGCTACTTAATAATACTGCCAACCAAGCGCCTCTAGAATGGGTTGCTGGAATTACCAAAATGATACTTATTACTCCTAAAAGAGGTATATATTCAAACACATACCCTAATATAGTATTTGCCAATTTAGAATTACCGTTAGTTTGAGCCTGTAGTTGTTCTATTAGTTTTTCTTTAAATAGATACATGCTTAAAGCTATTGGCCAAACAGCAACAAGAAACCCAGCATAAGGCCCTGGATTAAAAAAACTTCCTGTTAATTTAAACCCAGAATGATTGGAGGAATAATATCCAAGTAGTTGTAAGTTTCCATAAATAGCTTGAATGATTCCTGAAATAACAATGGCTAATAACAGCCAAACATAATTTTTATATGATATATCTCGTAATATAATGTATAATACTCCTAATCCTAATAACTCCATATACCGAATGGAAAAACCATAATCTGGTTGAATGAGATATCTATTTATAGTAATATACCCAACAAGTAATAAAAGAATGATATCTAACTTGGAAACTTGTATTGCTTTTGGCTTATAAAAAAGAAACATCGCAATAAAGGCCCCTACAATCATCAAACAGCTAAGAGCAAACACTATAAATTTGCTAGTAATGGTAGATTGCACATAATCTGTAATATTAATTTGGGGTAATACCACCAATAGCAAACCAATGGTAAGCATTAAAACATAATAAGGGGCTTTTGTTAACGACATTGATTGAAACTAATCTTCATTTATGTGTAAAGTCAAAGCTAGTAAGTAATATTATAATAACCACTACACTAAAGTGTAGTTCTATTATCTAATTTCTGAAACAGCCATTTTTGATAATCCACGAAATGCATTTGCTTGGTTTGCAACACTTTTATATGCTAATGCTTTATTTTTATTATAAAATCCAATTAGCCCATTATAATCCATTGAGATTGGAATAGTTTCAGAACCTAAATAATTTATAGATTCACCAATAATAGTAGTTTTTATTCCCAATAGAGACAATATTCGTACTAATTTACTATCACATTCGGCAAAAGCAATATTGCCTTTATGCAAGCAAACTGGGGCTATGGCACAAACCATTAATTGCTTAAACAAATTAATATCACCAACTTCTTTTTTTATTGCAAACCGCCCAATGTGGTAAATATTGTTTATGTTAGTATTTTTACTATTTAGTAGCGGATTAATTCCAAATATTTTTTGAAGCGGTAAGACATCTATGTAATTCCATTTTAGAACACGAATAGCACCCACCATAATTCCTAAATAATCTTTAGCAACAAAAACTTCAGAATCTTTATAATAATTTAATTCTTCATTATAAATAGAATTAATATCCTTTTTGTAGTCTTCTGGTAAAACATTATTTGAATGATGTTTGAAATTTTCTGAAACAATAAATTTTGCTAAATCAAATAGTTGATTTGATCCAAGTTTTTCTAAATAGTTTTGTGTGAGTATCATAGTAATATATTTTACTCGTAAAACTATCTAGCCTGTATAGGATTATCATTACACTAAATTGTAGTTTTTAAATTATTTAAAAGACAAAATAAGTATCGTGTTTTGTTGAAATTTATACATGATTATGTCATATTTATTCATTAAATTGTACGATTATTATTATTATTATTATTATTATTACCAATAAATAGATGGCAGATATAAACGATTTTTTCTCTTTTAGAAATACAGTTAACAGCATCTCTGATAATGAGCAGAAACAAACTGCTAATTATTTAGAAGCTATAGAGGCTTTTGCAAGAACGACTTACAAAAGCATTTACATTATTGATTATCAAAAAAAAGGGTTTGAATATGTTTCTGAAAATTCATTATTTTTATGTGGGCATTCGGCTAAAGAAGTGCAAGCATTGGGGTATGCATTTTATTTTAAATATGTGACAAAGCCTGACCTTGATTTACTTTTAAAAATAAATACCGTTGGATTTGAATTTTATGATATAATTCCTTTGGAAGAACGAAAATACCATACCATATCGTATGATTTTCATTTAAAGAATCAAGAGGGAAAGACTATTTTAATCAATCAAAAATTGACCCCTTTGTTTTTAACCGATGATGGGAAAATATGGAAAGCTATTTGTATTATATCACTTTCTAATGAACAAAATTCTGGAAATATAAAAGTTCACAAACAAGGAAGTACTAAAATATTAAATTATGATTTACAGGACGATTTATGGAAAGAAGAAGAAAGAATAAAACTTTCTAACAGAGAAAAGGAGGTACTTCATTTTTCAACTAGAGGATTTACCATAAATGAAATTGCTGAAACTATTTATGTGTCTCCTGATACTGTGAAATTTCATAGAAGAAAGTTATTCGAAAAATTAGAAGTAACAAACATTTCTGAAGCCATTGCTTATGCAACAAATAACAAGCTTATTTAATCGAAAAGAATTCTCCTAGTTCTGGATAGCTTCGAAACTACCTCAATGTTAGTTAGTTAGTTAGTTAGTTAGTTAGTTAGTTAGTTAGTTAGTTAGTTAGTTAGTTAGTTAGTTAGTTAGTTAGTTTCAAGAAATTCTTTATTTACATGGTATTTATTGATGACAAATAAAATTCAGGAAACTTTTTTATTTCTTTTTTCGTAGCAATATTAAAAAGTATATGTGTACACATGGCTGCCACCATCCATGAACCTATAGATAATTGAGGCGGCGGTAAATCTTCTTTTTCATTTTTGTATGCTTCTATGATATCATCTATCCATTTTTGAGGGTTTCCCCAAAACGTCATATAACTAGAGGCATATTCCACCATATTCACTTCATTAAATTTTTGATTAGGCTTTGCGATAGTATTAAAAGAAAAACCCAAAGGAGTAATTACTGCTACTAGACCTCCCCAGCCCAAATTGTATGGATGCAAAACTGGAATATTTTGTTTTTGGCAGATTTCATCAAATAACAAAGGGACTTCCGAAGAAAAGTCTAACGCATTAATAGCTATTTTATGTCCTTTTATAAAGCTCTCCACATTTTCAGAAGTTAAAAAGTAATTATGAACTGTTATTTCTGCATTGCTATTAATTGATTTTAATCTTTTTATTAAGGCTTCTGCCTTATCTACAGAAACATCATTTTCAGTATAATTTTGTCTGTTTAAGTTAGACAGTTCAACCTGATCGCCATCAATAATTGTTATGTTTTCAAAACCTAACCTTAAGGCACACTCAGCAATAACACTTCCAATACCACTGCCTCCTAAGAGTATAGGGTAGTCTTTAATTATTTCTTGTTCTTCTTTTGTAAGATATATTCTATTTCTACTATATCGATCCCTCATTATTTGTAGTTTTCCACAAAGGTAAACCACATATGCCTATTAAAATCTACCAAAAAGTGTAGTTTTTTAATGCTTTTTTAAAAGTACTTTGTTATTCTATTATAATAGAAGTACTTCATGAAAAATTATAAAGAAATACTAAGAAAGCTAGAAGTTGAACTAGATATACTGGAAACAGAAACAGAAGATATTTTAGTAAAAGCAGAGAAGGGAATTAAACTTACCAAACTAGCTTTAAAAGATATTCGAGATTTGGTTACCGTTTGTGAGTTTAAAACCGTAAAAAGTGAAATAACGTTCTTTAAAAAAACGAAACCAAGGCTATTCAGCAAGCTTATTTATTATGTGAAACTGTTCAATATTGAAAGTAAAAGACCTAGAAGTAGTAGCAAGTCTCAAATCAAGTATTTTAATAAGCATATAGATAGGCTTCAAAATTATTTTAATGATAATTTAGAGTTTTATCAGTACTACCGCAGAAATGCAATCTCACTAGATGAACAATATTTTTTAAGAGGAAAAGCTGACATACGTTTGTATTCTGATACTTTTCATTTTTTTACGGATGAACAATTTTCAACCAGTCATGATAGCACGGTAGCTACGATTTTAGCTTATGATATGCTTATAGTACATTTAAAGTCCGAAATAGATATATTGGAGAAAAGCAATGGAGTAGATGCGATTAATCAACCATTCAGAAAAAAATCAAAGCTTTTTTGGACAGGTAACAAAACGGATTTAATAGAACTTATTTATGCCCTACATAGTTGTGGTGTAATTAATAGTGGTACCGCTGGTATAAAAGAATTGGCGGTTGCTGCTGAACGCTTATTTAATGTCAATCTAGGAAATTACTATCACACTTTTGTTGATATTCGGTCTAGAAAATCCAACAACACTAAATTTATAGATATATTAAAGGAAGCTTTACTCAAGCGCTATCAAGAATCTGATGCGTAATAACCATAGTTGTACCCAAGTTGGGTACAACCAAAATTTTGATCCAATTCATTTTTTTTGTTTCTAATTGATATATTCATTTTTTGTCTACAAACCAAACTAAATCAATTTAACCTATTAAAAATGAATAAATAAAAACACCCAACTTGGGTGCAAGGATGGAATAAATTACAATATGTCTGCTCAATTTTGCCAAACGAAAGTCAAATCAATTCAAAGTCGTCATTTTAAAATTAGAACTATTTGGCGGCTTTGTTTTAAAAAACGTTTACAAATGAGTGCAACAATTATTACTACCGAAGATCTTCGAGAATTCAAAATGGAATTAATCGATGACATTAAACAATTACTGAATAATCAGTCTGGAAACATTACTAAAAAATGGATGAAATCTCCCGAAGTCAGGGAATTATTAAGTATATCCTCAGGAACATTACAAAACTTTAGAATCAATGGGACATTACCATACACCAAAATTGGAGGTGTTATTTATTATGACTATCAAGAGATATTACAGGTGATGGAGGTCAATAAAATTCATAACAAGATTAAATAAATTTTGGAAGCTATTAATTACATCAAACATCTTAATGGTGTTATGAGTCAATTTTCAAAAGATAATCGTTTGAACCCAACCCACATTAGCCTGTATCTGGCATTGTTTCAAATTTGGAATGAGTACCATTTTAAAGCTTCTTTTTATATCAATCGTGCTGAAGTCATGGATTTATCTAAACTAGGTTCGAAAACGACCTATCATCGATGTATTAAGGAGCTGAGTCATTGGAAATATATCCTGTATGAACCTTCTCATAATCCATTTCGGGGGAGTAAAATTAAGATGTTCAATTTTGGGACAACAGATGAACCACTAGTGGACAGTTCCTATACCAATATCGAGACAACTTATGAACAAGTGCTGGTATCTAAAGATAAACATATCAAAACAGGAATAAACAATACAAACAACTCAAAACAAAAAAATAATATAAAAAAGAATTTTGAAAAATCAGACAAACAAAAAACAGTTGACCAATATCAGGACAACTTAAAGACAAGTTCAGATAAAAATTACAACGAGCCTTTATGAAATTACGAAAACCACATATCATCGCTGAAGGCAGTGTGCAATATCAATTGGGAGAACTTAAAGGAAACCAGATTCTCTACGATTTTGAAAAGATTTTAATTTATCTGGATGCCAAAGGAAAATCATTGTTTGGCGATAGGTTCAAGATTTATGATGAAGATAGAAATGTACTCTACAAACTTTGTAACTACCAGATTAGAGATTGGACAACATGCAGAAAACTAAATATTGACATCAATAAGGGCATTTTGTTGTCTGGTCCTGTGGGCTGTGGCAAAACGTCTTTGGTGAAATTAATCCGACATATCACACCACATTATCCGTCTTATGAAATGATACCAACTCGGAATATCACCTTTACTTTCAATCATATTGGTTATAAAATTATAGAAGATTATGGTGATAATAGGTTTTACTGTTTTGATGATTTAGGTATTGAACCCATAGGACGCTACTTTGGTAAAGACTGCAATGTGATGGGAGAAATTATACTTTCTCGTTATGAATTATTCCAGAAATATAAATTTAAAACACACGTTACCACAAATTTAAACGCTGAAGAGTTAGAAGAACGTTATGGAAACCGTGTTCGCTCTCGAATGCGTGAACTATTTAATTTGATTGGGTTTGATAACAGTAGTATGGATAAAAGAAAATAACTATTTCTTTTTAAATGTTTTAGCATAAATAGCAATCTCTTTTAAGATAATATAAATCACATCTCTCATACGTTTCACAATCTGAATAAAGAACGTTTTCATAATCCATAATTTAAATAATTAGTAATTCCTAGTAAAATAGCCAACGCCATAGCTTTAATATTTTTTGGCTTCAAGAAATAATCTGCTTCATCGGTATTGGTCACAAACCCCATTTCAACAAGAACAGCAGGGCAAAAAGTAGTTTCTCGCAATACCTGAAAATTAGCAAACTTGACACCTCGTTTTTTAAAACCTAATTTTTGAGTGCTTTCATTTAGAATAGATACTCCAAGTGAAATAGAAGCTTTGCTTTTCAAATGATCGCTATTATGTCCATACACTTCTATTCCTTTAGAAAAATTTTGAGAGGAGTTACAATGTAACGATACAAAGACATCTGCTTTAAAACTTTTAGCCAATCGGCTTCTATCCGATAAATGAATCAACGAGTCATTATATCTAGTTAAATAGATGTCGAATTCATCATTTAAAATTGTTTTGTTAAGCTCCAAAATTTGTTTGGAAACATTTAAAACGACCTCTTTTTCTTTGATGTCATATATCCCAATGGCTCCTGAATCTTTTCCACCGTGTCCAGGGTCGATTATAATCACTTTTTTCTGACCCAAAACCACACACATTTTTAGGGACAAAATTATAAAACTGACGTTTTTAAGCGTTTTTTTACAGTCTATTTTCATAATCGAACAGTTTTTATTCTTCAATTTTCATAAGATTTAATACGTTTTAATCTCAATTTAAATCAAATGATATTAAAAAATATTATTTACATAATATATTGATGTTCAGTTATTTATATTCAAATATAATGTATTTTTCATATATCGAAAGTCAAGTAAAATTTAAAATCATTAAGACATGAAAAAGTCACTTTATTCAACTGTATTATTACTGCTTATTTCAAATAGCATATTTGCTCAAATTGGAGGTATTGAAGATTCCGTCAACGATGTTTCTGATACTATTCGCAGCATTTTTCCAATAATATTAGGAGTTATCTTTCTAATAGGTTTCTTATTTAATGCAGGACACTTCTTTGGTGAAAATGCCGATTTAAAAAAGGGTATCACACGCGTACTAGTATTTGTACTTATAGCAGGGGCAGTTGTGGGCATCTTTACTTATTTAATTAGCATCGTAGTCTAGGCCTCAGAGAGGCACTTAGTAAAAAAGAATGACTATGAAAAAATTTGAAGTCTATAAAAATATTAGAAAGCGAGCTGTGATTATGGGTTTGCCCATATCGCTGTTTGCTCTAATGATGACCACAGTTATCGGCTCATTACTGTTTATCATTTTTTCGTTCAGTTTTGCAGTCATTATTTCGGTATTTGTCATCAATGCCACATTATATGTTGCTTTAACACATATCACCAAGAATCCAGCTTTACTGTATTTTAAAAAAGTATTTCCGCTAACCGTCAGCAATAAAAAACTCAGCCAATTACGCTATGAAGAAAATTAATCTAGCAGCATACCATCCTATTTTAAGTATAGAAGAACACATCGTGTTTGCCAATAATGGCAATGTGGTGTTGTGCTATAAAGGCGATTTACCAGAAATCTATTCCTTGTCAGAAAAGGACTTTGAAGATATTCACGGTTCATGGTTTCAAGCTTTTAAATCTTTGCCGACGAGTACGGTAATTCATAAGCAGGATATTTATGAAAAGAAGGAATATGCGGCTTCACAATTACCAAATAACAGTTTTCTAGAAAAAGCCACGCATAACTATTTTAAAGGACGCGAATACATAGAACACCGTTGTTATTTGTTTTTCATATTACCATTTAACAAAGCGTTGAATGCTTCCAAGTTTACCAATCCCTTTAGGAAAATTGAAAAAGGGATTCATAAAAAAATGGACCATAATGTTACCGAGTTTATCACATCGGTAAATGATGCCATTTCTTTTATAAATAATAGTAGGAAAGTGTCCATGATGCCAATGAATCCAGACGAGATCTTGGAACTCACCAGTGCATATTTCAATGGTTTTAATGAAGGTTTTGATACCGATATTCAATTGAATAAAAAAGATATTGAAATTGGTGAAAATCATTTTGATGTGTTGGCAATAAATAGTGAACTCTGTTTTGGTGATGTGGTACAGAGTAGCAAGACCAACGACAAATTTACATCAGATGATTTTGTATTCCATCAAGGCTTTATAGATGGATTAGGATTGAATCTAAATGAAAACCACATCGTCAATCAAATGATCTATTTGGATGATAAACACAAATGGCGAAAACTACTCGACAAGAAAATTGAAGAACTTAATAAAAGTTCCAACTTCGGAACGCAAAACAAAGTCATCTTAAAAAAGATTGAAGACATTACCCGTAAAATCAATGAAGATGATGCTTCACGGATTATTCGAGGTCATCTCAATATTGTTTTTTGGCATTGCGAGCCAGAGAGGCTTAAAAATATTGCTTCTAAGATAAATACTGAGTTTAAAGAACTCGATATTGTTCCATATTATCCAAAGGGAGAAGAACGGAAAAACTATTTCCTGAATTCCTATTGTTGTTTTTCATCGAACTTTTCAAATGAAGATTTGTATGTCACCGATTTAAAACACGCACTCTGCTTATACATCAATAACACCAATTATAAATCTGATGAAACAGGAATTATATTTAATGACAGACAACACAATATTCCTGTTTTAAAAGATGTTTGGGACGAGCAAAAGAAACGTATCAAAGCCCGAAACTTTGCCATTTTCGCACCAACAGGTGAAGGCAAATCCTTTTTAGCGAATAATATCCTTCGGCAATACTTCGAGGCCGGCGTCCGGCTGGTCATTATTGATTTAGGAGGTTCGTATTCGAAATTTGCGAAGCTCTATCCAGATGACCATATCATATTACGCTATGAGCAGGGAAAGAATTTAGGCATCAATCCATTTTACATTTCCTCAATAGAAGATTTAACCCCTGAGCGATTGGAAGATCTATCTATTTTTTTGTTAGAGTTATTAGCTTCAGGAAAAGAAGCCACCAAAGCAGAAGAAGTAGCCATTAAAAAAGTGCTTCGCTATTATTATACTTCAGTTGAAGATAATCATTCTTTAGAATCTTTGTACCAGTTTGTGGATGATAAAAAAGAGACACTCATCCAAGAACTTAAAATTCAAGAAACTTATTTCAGTGTTTATAATTTTTTACACATTCTTTCGGAATATGTAGATGATGGTCTTTATAGTTTCTTATTCAATGTCAGTGAAGACCAGACCTATAAAATAGAAGATAAGCGTATGATTGTTTTTGAACTTGATGAAGTCAAAGACAATAAAGAAATTTTATCAGTAATGCTGAAGCTCATCAAGTCAGCCATCCAACGTACCATTTGGCGTAATCGTTCAGAACGTGGTATCATTCTCTTTGATGAGTTTGCTAAACAACTGAAATTTGATAATGTATTGGAAAGTGTGGAATTCTATTACCAGGCCATTAGAAAACAAAACGGAGCTATAGGTATCATTCTACAATCCATAAATCAACTACCTAACAATTCTACATCAGCGAGTATTCTAGAAAATACGCAAGTGGTGTATAGTCTTAGAAATGAAAAAGGATATGTCGAATTACAAAAACGATTGAACCTATCTAGCCACGATCTAAACCAATTAAAATCTATCAGAAATAACTTAACAGGAGCAAGAAAGTATACCGAAATGTTTATCAAAATAGGCAAGGAAAGCAACATTTTTAGACTGGAAGTTCCCAAAGAAGTCTACGCAGCATACCTCACAGACGGAAAAGAAAGCGAGGCCATAATGACCATTTATGAAAAAACCAATGATATGGAAGCAGCTATTAAAACCTTTATCAAGCAGTCATAGACTGCATTTAGTATTACAATTATTAACCTTTTAAAAACAACAATTATGAAAAACACAATTAAAACATTAGCCTTATCACTGACCTTAATCCTTTTTACATCTGGCCACATTGTGGCCCAGGGGATGCCGGTTTATGACAATACCAACTTTATCAGTTTTGCCAAATCTTTGGTGGAATCAGCAAAACAAACCTCTCAATTATTAAAGACCGTTCAATTCTTAAAAACGCAAAAAGATAATATTGATAAAGTCAATAATGTGATAAAACAGCTTAAAGCTGTCAAAGAATTGGCTAAAAACAATCAGCGTCTATTTGATTTGGTGCAAGATGATTTAAGAACCATTCTTAATTCACCTTATATAAAACCCTATGAAGTTAGTCGTATATCGGATTCCTTTAACGCAATCGTTGAAAATTCATTGGATGGTTTGGAATATATAGACCAGATATTATCAAGTGATAATCTAAAGATGACAGATGCCGAACGTACAGAAGTTCTTAAAGAAATGGAACTACAATCCAAAGAAATGGTTGCAGAAATAGAAGCAAAAACAAGGCGCTACCGTGAGATTATTGCTTTTAGAGAAATGCAGGACAAAATCAATAATAGAGAAACCAATTACTAATGGCTGGATTTTTTTTAGGTATAGGATTAGAATATGTAGATGCCGTTTTTATCACCATTAAGAATAGTGACTTTTCTCAGTACACGATTGTAGGTATGAAGACACTGGCCATTCTATTCTTTCTAATCAATATTCTGAAAAAGTATAATGAAGGTGTAGCCAATAATGAGGGATATACCTGGGGATTAACCCCTTCAGAATTGGCAAAGAATTTTGCAGTCATTATCCTAGTCATATTTTCCACACAAGTATTAAGTGTCTTTGATACGCTATTGGTTGCTATCGAAAGCCAATATAGGGACACGGCTCCAGCGCTTCTCCCGTTACAATTACAAGATATTGATTTGGAACAGGATGTGGGCGCATTGGAAGCCGCCAAAAAAGCCTTTGCTATATTATATGAAGCTTTAGTAACCCCGTTGTATGGACTAAAGATGTTAGCATTTATTATTGGTATGTTCTTGTGGTTGTTGGACTTGTTTATCTATCCTTTATTCTTAGCTGAGCGTTATTTTTTGTTAGGAATCATGCAAGCCTTTTTTCCACTTGTGATAAGTTTGGCAGTATTTGAAAAGTTCCGAACATTGGCATACAATTTTTTTAAACTCTATGCTGGAGTTTATATGCTAGTACCAGCTTTTTTCTTGGTCAATGTTTTTGTCAATAACCTCTATACCGAAATAAACACCAATTTCTGGGGAAGCCTATTTGGTACAGATTGGGGAAGTGATTTTTTTGCCCCACTATTACAATTTGCGTCTATAGGGTTCATTGTATTACTAAAATTCAAATTGTATCGACGTGCTACCACTTTTGTTTTTAAACTTTTCACAGCTTAAAGCTGATTTGACAATTAATAATGATAATCAATAATTGATATTTAAAAAACAGATGAAAACACCTTATAAAAATATTTACAATGTTCTGAAGCTAAATCGCTTTATAGTTTTAGTAGTCGTTATTGGCGCAGTATTAACCTGTATTGTTTCGGTACTATTGGTAATGAAACTCCATAAAGAAACCGTCAATAATGCCTTTGTAGTCAATACCGATGGAAGTATCATTCCATTGAAATTAGTATCGCAACAAGAAAACCTAGAAGTAGAAGCTTTAGCTCATTTGGATCTGTTTCATACTTACTTCTATCATATTGATGCAAGTAATTATGAAAGGCATTTGGAGAAAGCCTTATGGTTAGGCAATAGTTCTGTAGATGCTTTGTATAGACAGAAGAAGGCTGATGGTGTTTACAATCGTTTACTGCAATATTCCCTAGTACAGAAAGTGATAAGTGTAGAATCTAAAATTGATATACAAAATGAACCATATCGCTTTGAAACAAAAACAATTTTTGAAATCAATCGCGGATCGATAGTCGATACTTATGAATTGACCACAACAGGAAACCTGATTCATGTTGATAGAAACTTTCCAAATAACACCCATGGATTATTAATTACCAACTTTTTTGAAAATAAATTAAAACGAATAGAAAATGAAAATTGAAAAGAATAAAATCGTGTTCACAGTTATTATTTTATGCGTGGCACTTTTTATAGGTTCATACGCAGCTATAATGCTAGGAGAGAAGGAAGATTCAACTATTGAGAACAATCAGATTCCTGTACCAGAACTAGAAGATTCGCAAAAAGAGTACGAATCCAAATTAGAAGCACTAGATGACTTAAAGGAAGTAAGACAAACTAATGCGCCAAGTATTTACGATGAACGTTTGTTAGACTCTACCGGCGTTTATGATCCAGATTTATTAGATAAGGAAAAGATGCGAATTGTAGATAGTATATACAATGAAGGACGTATTAGTTATTCAGATAGAAGTTACAGAAAGCCAAAAGTCAAGATTTCCCCAAACGTTATTAAAAAAGACACTCTTTCAATTATTGAAGAAACAATAACAACTATTGATGCCAAAGAATTAGGGTTAGAGCATCACCTCTTTTTTGTTTCTAATCCATTAGAGAATTCAATAACAGGTTCTCAAAATACAGATGCTATTATTTATGTTGAAGTAGATGGTACACAAATTGTCAAAAAGAATTTTCGATTACAAATGCGCCTCACACAAGACGCTCTAATTAATAATGTCGTTGTTCCTAAAAACACATCTATTTATGGATTTGTCAACTTTAAACCCAACCGCACTATGATAAATATTGAACATATTAATCACAAACCATTAAAGCTAAAAGCTTACGATTTGCAAGATGGGAGCGAAGGTATTTACGTTGAAAATAGTTTTAGGGCAGAAGCTAGACAGGAGGTCGTAGGTGATGTCGTTGATGATATCAATATAGCTGGAGTACCACAAGTAAGTGTCATTAAGAAAATTTTTCAGCGTAACTACAAAAATGTAAAAGTCACGATTACTAATAATTATAAACTCATTTTAAAAGTCGATAATCGACAATAATTTAAAAACCCTATAGATATGAAAACATACATTTTAATTATAATCAGTATTTGCACAAACTTAATAACCGCTCAAAAGTCATTAGACACCATTTATGCTAACGAACAAAAGAACGTTGCTTTGTTTTTCCCCAATCCAATACGACAAGGAATTACTGGGTCATCACATTTTGTGTTTACTTATAACCGTGAAAAACAGCAATACTTTGGCTTGCTGCAAGCCCAACCTGGAATAGAAAGTAATTTATTAGCTATTACTAATGATGGGCAAGTGTATACTTATATTTTAAAGTATTCTAATAAACTTTCAAAGCTTAATTATTTTGTTGCTAAAGATGAAAGTATTGGGAATGAGAAACCTGAAGTGATTAAAGAAAAATTAATTATTAAACCTATAAAAAAACCAATAAAAAGAACTAAGCATTTTCAAAAGTTTAGTGAATACCTGTTGCATTCAAAATCGGACCATATTAAAACCAAACATAAAAAAGGAATCAAGCTGCGTTTGCAAAAAATAGTTTATAGTGCTTTAGAAGTTTATTTGGTTTTAGAAGTTGAGAATAAATCTGGAATCGATTTTGAAGTAGATTTTCTTAATATTTATAGAACCAATGGCAACAAAAGGAGGAAAGCTTCTTATCAAAAGTTACAATTTAAAGTTCTTTATAAGCATAAAATGCCTTCGGTTTTCAAGGATAAGCTATCTGAACGGTTTGTATATCTACTACCGAAGATTGTTTTAGGAGATAATGAAGAATTAATGATTGAACTAAAAGAGTTTAAAGGGAATAGGAAGGTAATTTTGGAAACAAAGCTCTGAATTAACTAATAGTCAACTGTATAATAAAAACCAAGTTTACTAGCTGGGTTTTTTTAATATCTTTCTTAAAATATTATCATAAATATTGCTCTTATTTGTTTTTCTTTATTGAATTTTTAAATTATATTTGTGCCATATTTATGTAAGTTATATCAAAGCAAAAGTGACCTATTCGGTTACCTGTTTTGAAAAATAAAAATAACTATCTGATATTGAAAATATTAGGGAATGGCAATTAGTTCTGCCACCCCGACAAAATCATTTTAAATGATTTCAAATAATATCTAACTAAATGAAATTCAAAGGTTTAATGAAATTTGATTTCATTTAGTTAGTTTTAAAATCAAATAAAAAGGGAACAAATCGGGAACAGAACGGAGACAGTTCATTAACTTTTTTTTCTTATCTTTTCTAATGAAAGCCAAGCTTTCAGTGTGATTTAACTTTTGTGTTAGGATGTGAAAGAAAATGTAAAACGCATGACTGGACTCTGTTTGCGGTTCCAGAGCTTGAATAGATGACAGAACCTAGAGTAAGAAATAAGGTCA
>CANKVS010000017.1 GCA_947487155.1 uncultured Flaviramulus sp. | reverse complement strand
TAGCAAATCACAACTATTTAGTTCTGCTTAGAACTCTTCCGAACACTTATGTTTTTAAAACCTGATAGGTCTCTTTAATTTCATTATAGATTATGACAAATTATAATGGTTTAGCTATATAAGTTAAAGTTCGATTGTTCTACACCGTCTAAATCTTATACAGATTAGGCTACTGTTGAGCCATTTTTAACTTTAACTTCTGAATTAAGTAAAATAACATCGCCTTTATTTACAGCACCAAGTACTAAACACGCGCTCATAAATTTTGCAATTTGCTTTTCAGGAAAATTTACAACAGCTACTATTTGCCTGTTTAACAAGTCTTCTTTAGTGTACAAGGTTGTAATTTGTGCAGAAGATTTTTTAACGCCTAAATCGCCAAAATCTATAGTTAATTGATATGCAGGATTTTTGGCTTCAGGAAAATCGTTAACTTCTATAATTGTTCCTACTCGCAAATCTACTTTAGAAAAATCTTCGAAAGTTATTATGTCGTTCATTTTTTAAAAATACAAATTATCACGAACTTTGAAGAAACTTAATGCATTATGGCAAGAACTCCATCAAATATGCTGCCTTTGGGTACTGAAGCTCCAGATTTTAATTTACTAGATACCGTTTCTGCTAATCAACTATCTCTTCAGAATTTAAAAGGAAATAGAGGCACTGTTATCATGTTTATTTGCAATCATTGTCCGTTTGTAATTCATGTAAATCCCAAAATAGTTTCTATAGCTAACACTTACGCGGAAAAAGGCATAGCGTTTATTGCTATTTCTAGTAATGACGCTATAAATTATCCGCAAGATGCTCCAGAAAAAATGACGATTCACGCCAAAACTGTAAATTATCCGTTCCCTTATTTGTATGATGAATCGCAAAACGTAGCAAAAGCTTATGATGCAGCTTGCACTCCAGATTTTTATGTGTTTGATGCTAATTTAAAATTAACTTATAGAGGGCAATTAGATGACTCAAGACCTGAAAATGGACTTCCTGTTACTGGAAATGATTTAAAACATGCTTTAAATTGTTTAATAGAAAACACAGAGAATACGGCATTACAAAAACCTAGTATTGGTTGCAACATTAAATGGAAAAATTAAGCCAGTTTTAATTGCCAAATCCCTACATCTTGCCATTTCTCAAATTTTAACCCTACCTCATTAAAATAAGCAATTTGTATAAATCCAAATTTTTCATGCAATTTAATGCTTGTATCATTAGGTAAGGTTAAAACTCCTAAAACTATATGGAATTTTTCTTGTTTTAGTAATTTCAATAATTCGGTATAAAGTTTCGTTCCTATATGCTTTCCGTGTTTATTATGTTTTACATAAACAGTAGATTCTACAGTATATTTGTAGGCTGGTTTTGGGCGAAATTTGCTACCATAAGCATATCCTAAAATCTCATTATTTTCTTCAAAAACAATAAAAGGGTATGCTTTACAAATACGAGTCATTTTCTCTTGAAAAGTATTTAAAGACAAAGGTTCTAGATCGAAAGTTACTATTGAATTTTCGACATAATAATTGTAGATATCTAAAAGTTGTTGCGCATCTTCAATTTTAACTTTTCGAATCATATGTTAAAAATTACAGCCAATTATTGCGTTTTAATAAATTCTCGATATGCGCATAATGATGATTACTATGCCATGCGTAAATACCGATGTTTTTCTTTAACAATACGTCACTATTAGTTTCTGGATGAATGAAATGTTTATTAAGATTGGTTTCTGATAACGATTTTAACAAATACACCAGTTTATAATGAACTGCTTTTAAATGCTCTAAAGACATTTGTATTGGCGAGTATTTACTATCGTTTAATTCTGCCCAAAGTTTTTCATTGTAAGCCTTTATAACGGGGTTGTTTTCGGTTAAAGCCCACTTAAAACGTATGTAACTATGGTGATGACTATCTGATAAATGATGCACCAATTGCCTTACCGTCCAACCATTTGGTCTGTATGGTGTATCTAACTGCTCTTTGGTAAGATGCTTAACTAAGGCTTCAAAACGAATTGGAAATGTTTCTAAAACAGCAATCCAGTTTTTAATATGGTCTTGAGTAATCGTTTTTGGACAATCAAATTCCCCTATTGGGTATCTTAGTTTTTGTAGTTCTTGATCTGTCATACAATAAATATAAATAAATTAAATATAGTAGACATTATTAATTTGTTTCTACTTTTTTATAATCTTTTCAACGCTAGTAACACCATTAGAACTGATTTTAAAAAAATAAACCCCTTGAATTAAAAGCTGAGTATCAATTTTATAAATATTATTAGAACCTACTTTTGTTTTTAATATTGTTCTTCCATTTATATCAATAATTTCAATGACTCCATCTATCAATGATTCTTGTAACACAACGGTTAATTCTTCTTCTACGGGATTTGGATAAAACATAACCATTTTATCTTTAAAATCTAATTTTGATAAGGTTACTGAAGATGATGACGAACTAATAATTTCACTACTTAAAGTATTATCAACAGAATACGCTTTCACTTTAAACCAAACATCATTACCATTATTAATTCCTGAACCATCCCAAGTGTATGACGGTGTAGTTAATCCTGTTGCTATTGGCAAAAAGGTTGATTTATTATCTATACTATACTCTAAATCGTATTTTAAAGGTCTTCCGTCATCTGGATTATTAAGTGTCCATGTAATTGGGGTTGAAGTATTATAAAATCCCCCTGTAGGGTTTGCCATGTCTACATCTGGATGCTCATAATTATGTAATAACTCACCAAACCCAACTCCTGTAACTGAAATACCATTAATTGTCCCTGTAACATCTAAAGAGCCTTCAAAAAAGCGAAAAGATAATTGTGTTATATTAACTTCTGTACTTTCGTGCCTTGCTGTTATAACTAAATCTATATTTTTTGAAACCGATGTAAGCCTCCACTTTTTTGAATAACTTTTAAGGTTATCGGGAGTAAAAAAATACTCTAAACGTTCAATTTCAAAGTCGTTGATAGTATATTGAGTGTTTTGTGCTTCATCAACATAAGCTGAAAGAATCTTATACTTTGCATTATTTGGTATTTCCCTATTAGCTGTAAAAATATTCCAAAGATTTAAATCTGTGCCATTATCTAACTGAAGACTAAACCACTCATACTTTTCTCCACTAAAAGGGTTAAAATTACCATATTGTCTATCTATCCATGCTGTTCCTGTCACATTTTCGGTATTTCCATTTAATGTAAAAGATCCTGTAAGTGTATTTTTTGTCTGCGAATAATAATATGTGTAGTTAGCCAAACCTTGGTCGAAGAGTCCATCACCTCCTACAATTAAAGGACGCTTAATTGTTTCTAAATCGAAACTAATATTAGATATTAAACTAGAGGCTGATAATTCATATTGAAAAGGCAAACGATCATTACTAACGTCCAATTTATTTCTTAAAAATTCAGTTCCCGAAACTAATGTTGTTTCAATGTTTAAATCTATTTCAGACATTGTAGAGTAATTTACAGGCTGTGTATCTTGATAGAATGTTCCTGTCGCTTCGTCCGTAATGTTTAATATTCTAAAACCATCAAAACTAAAAATTCCAAAAGTTTGTGGGTAATAAAAATAGGTTAACATAAAGCTATATTCTTTTGTAGAAGTATCTCCTGTAAAATGACCAGATGTATACCACCATTCTACAGACTCAGTAGCATGTCTACCCTCATCTAATGGGAAAGCAATTTCTCCAACAGGTTCATATGGATCTGTTTTCCACGCTTGAGAAAAACTTAATGACGTTATAAGGCAAATAAATATAAGTAAAACAGTTTTAAAATTCATTTGTATAAATTTTTGTTTTTGAAAAGTAAAATTTTAAACTAATCTGCACAAAAATTTAAGACAACATACCAATTATGGACTATAACAAACTAAAACACTTTACTTTAATGCAAAAGAGCACCTAATTATTTAAGTGCTCTTTTTTATATTTTATTTATGTGAATTCTTATTTCACATCCATAAGCTCTACATCAAAAACCAATGTTGCATTTGCCGGAATAACACCTCCAGCACCTGCACTACCGTATCCTAAATGACTTGGTATTACAAAACGTGCTTTATCTCCAACTTTTAATAATTGAATACCTTCATCCCATCCAGAAATAACTTGTCCCATTCCTAATGGAAAATCGATGGGTTCATTACGTTTGTATGACGAATCAAAAACGGTTCCATCAGCTAATTGACCTTTATAATGTACAGAAACGGTTTTTCCTTTTTCTGCATTTGCCCCCTGTCCTTCTTGAATAATTTGGTAGCGTAAACCACTATCGGTTTTATTAAAACCAGCAGCAATTTTATCTAGTACAGCATCGGCTGCCACTTTTTCTTCTGCTAATCGTTTTTCTCTTGAGCCTTCAAAAGTTCTAAACGCTTCAACAGCATTATATGCTTCGGCATCTGCTCCTACTCTAACAATATCTAAACTCTCGATAGTATCACCTTGGGCTACAGCATCAACAATATTTTGTCCTTCTACAACTTTACCAAAAACGGTATGTTTATTATCTAACCAAGCTGTTTCAACGTGTGTTATAAAAAACTGACTTCCGTTAGTGCCAGGTCCTGCATTTGCCATTGACAAAACACCTGGTCCATCATGTTTTAAATCAGGATGAAATTCATCATCAAATTTATATCCAGGGTTTCCTGCTCCAGATCCTTGCGGGCATCCGCCTTGAATCATAAAATCTGGTATAACTCTATGAAATTTTAAACCATTATAATATGGCGTTCCTTGAGGTTTTACCGAGTTTTCTAAATTACCTTCAGCTAAAGCTACAAAGTTACCTACTGTTCCTGGTGTTTTTTGGTATTCTAAAGCAACAAGAATTTCTCCTTTTGTTGTGTTAAATTTTGCGTATAATCCGTCTTGCATTGTTCTAATTTTTAAGAAGCAGCAAAGATACACAATGATATTAGAAGTACCATATTAAAGATTATTTTCTTAAATAAAGACGACTGTAGACTGTAGACTGTAGACTGTAGACTGTAGACTGTAGACAGACTGTAGACAAAATTATTAATTTGCAACCTCACTAATAAACTTAATGCGATACAAACGTAATTCTTCATCATCATAATCGCCATCAAATTCTTCAATGGCATCGTTAATTTCATCTGTTTCAGATTCTATAAAGTATTCATGAATTTCTTCTTGCTGATCTTCATCTAAAATATCATGAATCCAATAATCTATATTTAGTTTAGTTCCAGAATATACAATAACTTCCATCTCTTTAATAAAATCTTCCATAGACATGCCTTTGGAAGACGCAATATCATCAAGTGGTAATTTTCTATCTATATTTTGGATTATATATAATTTAAGTGCCGAATTACTCCCTGTAGATTTTACAACTAAATCATCTGGTCTAATAATATCATTTTCATCGACATATTTAGAAATTAGGGCGATAAAATCTTTCCCGTATTTCTTTGCTTTTCCATCGCCAACACCATGAACGTTTCCAAGTTCAGACATCGATATCGGATATTTTAAAGCCATATCTTCAAGCGATGGGTCTTGAAAAATTACAAATGGAGGGACTCCTAATTTTTTAGCATTTTTTTTACGTAAATCCTTAAGCATTCCCATTAAAACATTATCGGCAACAGCGCCACCGCCTTTTGCAGCGGTTATTATGCTACCATCTTCTTGCTCGCCTACAAAAATATGATCTTCGGTCATCATAAAAGATACTGGACTTTCTATAAAAAACTTTCCTTTATCTACCAACTTAATAACACCATATGTTTCTATATCTTTCCTTAGATAACCTGCCACTAAAGCCTGTCGCAATAAAGCCATCCAGTATTTATTATCGTGATGCTTTCCTTTTCCAAAAAATGGCTGTTCGTGAGTTTTATGAGATTTTATAAGCGCATTTTCTTTACCTATAATAACACTTACTAAATCTTTAGATTTGTATTTTTCATTAGTATTTTTAATGGTTTCCAAAAGAAGTTTTACCTCATCTTTAGCTTGACTTTGTTTTTTGGGATGACGTACATTATCATCCATATCTCCACCCTCTCCAGTTTCTGTATCAAATTCTTCACCAAAATAATGCAAAATAAACTTTCGCCTAGAGATTGACGTTTCAGCAAAAGCAACAACTTCCTGTAATAAGGCTTGCCCAATTTCTTGTTCTGCAACAGGTTTTCCAGACATGAATTTTTCTAATTTCTCAATGTCTTTATAAGCATAAAAAGCCAAACAATGCCCTTCACCACCATCTCTTCCGGCTCTACCTGTTTCTTGATAATAGCTCTCTATACTTTTTGGAATATCGTGATGAATTACAAAACGCACATCGGGTTTATCTATACCCATACCAAATGCAATGGTTGCTACAACAACATCTACATCTTCCATAAGAAACATATCTTGATGACTCGATCTAGATTTAGCATCTAGCCCAGCATGATACGGCACCGCTTTAACACCATTTACTTGCAATACTTGAGCAAGTTCTTCAACACGTTTTCTACTTAAACAGTAAACAATACCTGATTTTCCTTCGTTTTGCTTTACAAATCTAATAATATCGGCATCTACATTTTTAGTTTTTGGGCGAACTTCATAATATAAGTTAGGTCTGTTAAATGATGCCTTAAACGTTTTTGCACCACTAATTCCTAAATTCTTTATAATATCTTCCTGTACTTTAGGTGTTGCCGTTGCTGTTAAACCAATAATAGGAATATTATCTCCAATACGTTTTATTATATGTCTTAAATTGCGGTATTCTGGTCTAAAATCGTGTCCCCATTCACTAATACAATGCGCTTCATCAATAGCCATAAAAGAGACTTTTACAGAACGTAAAAACTCAACGTTTTCTTCTTTGGTTAACGATTCTGGCGCTACATAAAGTAGTTTTGTAATACCGTTAACAATATCTTCTTTAACTTGCTTTACTTCTGTTTTATTTAATGATGAATTTAAAACATGCGCAATACCATTTTCATTTGAAATACCCCTAATAGCATCAACCTGATTTTTCATTAATGCAATTAGTGGAGATACCACTATAGCTGTCCCATCTTGCATTAATGCTGGTAACTGATAACAAAGAGATTTACCGCCTCCTGTTGGCATAATTACAAACGAATGATTTCCTGATAAAATACTCTCTACTACGCCTTCTTGTAATCCTTTGAATTTACTAAATCCGAAATATTTTTTTAGTGCAGAATGCAAGTCACCTTTTGCTATTAACATGAATTATGAAAAATTAATTTACTTATTTATATGCATACTAAATTTATAAATTACTATTAATTAATTTAGTAATACATTTAGAGAACCCTCATCTTTTTTTTCGTTAGTTTTGTAACGAAAATTTAAAACAAATTCTTATCTGAAATTTGTTTTAGATTAAAGATAATAAAATCTTTAAAGCATCAACAAAAAAAAACAATAAATTTTGAACAGTAAAAATTCTATTATCGATATAGCGAAACAAACTATTGAGATGGAAAGTAAAGCTATTTCAAACTTATCTAATCTTGTTACTAACGATTTTGCAGAAGCCGTTAACCTTATATACAACTCTAAAGGGCGTGTAATTATTACAGGCATAGGTAAAAGTGCCATTATAGCAAATAAAATTGTTGCTACATTAAATTCTACAGGCACCCCTTCGGTTTTTATGCATGCAGCCGATGCCATTCATGGCGATTTAGGGTTAATACTTAAGGACGATGTGGTTATTTGTATTTCTAAAAGCGGAAACACACCAGAAATTAAGGTATTAGTGCCATTAATTCAAAGTGCTAAAAATAAAATAATTGCCATAACGGGTAATACAGAATCATTTTTAGCGCAACAAGCCAACCATATATTAAATGCTTACATTGAAAAAGAAGCTTGCCCAAATAACCTTGCCCCTACAACAAGCACAACGGCGCAATTAGTTATTGGTGATGCACTTGCGGTTTGTTTATTAGAATTACGTGAATTTACAAGTAACGATTTTGCTAAATACCATCCAGGAGGTGCTTTAGGGAAAAAATTATACTTGCGTGTTAATGATATATCATCGGTAAATGAAAAACCAAAAGTTAATTTAGACACAAGTATTAAAAATATTATTATTGAGATTACTGAAAAAAGATTAGGAGTCACTGCTGTTGTTGAAAATCATAAAATTATCGGAATTATTACTGATGGAGATTTACGTAGAATGTTAACTAAAGTTGATGATTTCTCTTCGTTAACCGCCAAAGACATTATGAGTACTAACCCAAAGTACATTAATGCAAACGCCATGGCTGTTGATGCTCTAGAAATTATGGATACTAATGGTATTTCTCAATTACTTGTTCAAGACAATAATGGTAATTATGCAGGTGTGGTGCACTTACACGATTTAATTAAAGAAGGTATTATATAATGGCAAAAAAAGAAGTAAATGAGATGTCGTTTCTAGATCATCTTGAAGAATTACGGTGGCATTTAATTAGATCGGTAGTTGCCATATTAATTGCAGCAACAGTCGCTTTTTTAATGAAGAGTTTCATTTTTGATACGCTTATTTTTGGCCCTTCAAAAACAGACTTTTTAACATATGATATTTTATGTAAAGCATCCCAACTGCTAGGGTTTGATAGTTTTTGTAGCACTGATTTCGATTTTGAAATTCAAAGTAGAACAATGGCAGGACAGTTTTCTGCACATATATGGACAGCTATAACTTTCGGTTTTATTATAGCGTTCCCATATGTTATATACCAGTTATGGAAATTTATTAGCCCAGGATTACACTCAAACGAGCGAAAACATTCAAGAGGATTCATTATTATTTCATCGCTTTTATTTTTTATTGGGGTTCTTTTTGGGTATTATATTATTTGCCCGCTATCTATTAACTTTTTAGGAACGTATTCGGTTGCCGAAAAAGTTCATAACGATTTCGATTTAAACTCATATATAGGATTAATTAGAGCATCCGTATTAGCCTCTGGTTTAATTTTCGAATTACCAATTATCATCTATTTTCTAACTAAAATAGGCTTAGTGACTCCCGAAATTTTACGTAAATACCGAAAATTCGCATTAGTAGGTGTACTTATTTTATCAGCAATCATTACACCTCCAGATATTGCAAGTCAAGTTATTGTTGCTATTCCAATCATTATATTATATCAAGTAAGTATTTATATTTCTAAAATTGTTATTAGAAACCAAAAAAGAAGAGAAAAACAACATGTCTAATATTGTTAATGAATTTAATGTGTATCGGTCTAAAATGAACGATAAAATTTTAGCCGATAACAACAAAGTTATTAAACGCATCTTTAATTTAGACACCAATGCTTTTAAAGCAGGTGTATTAGATGTTAAAACTAAAGAATTACTTGGTTTAGTAGCCTCTATGGTTTTAAGATGCGACGATTGTGTAAAATACCATTTAGAAGCATGCTATAATGAAGGTATTTCTAAAGACGAAGTTATTGAATCTTTAAGCATTGCAAATTTAATTGGTGGCACTATTGTTATACCGCATTTACGTCGCGCATACGAGTTTTGGGATGCTTTAGAGCAACAGAGTTAAACATAAATGTCATCTTAGCTATAATAGTCTATATGATTTTACTATTTTTAGCGTTCAGTATATAACATATGATTTTAAGAGCCGAAAATTTAATGAAGTCCTATAGCGGACGAAAAGTAGTAAAAGATGTTTCACTTGAGGTAGACCAAGGTGAAATTGTTGGTTTATTAGGACCTAATGGAGCTGGTAAAACAACCTCTTTCTACATGATAGTTGGTTTAATAAAACCTAATGGTGGTCATATTTTTCTTGATAATACTGAAATTACCAAATACCCAATGTATAAACGTGCACAAAATGGTATTGGCTATTTGGCACAAGAAGCTTCTGTTTTTAGAAAATTGAGTATTGAAGATAATATTTTAAGTGTATTACAACTTACAAAGCTTAGTAAAAAAGAGCAGCATCTTAAAATGGAATCGCTTATTGAAGAATTTAGCTTAGGGCATATACGTAAAAGTAGAGGCGATTTATTATCGGGTGGTGAGCGTCGTCGTACCGAAATTGCTCGTGCACTTGCTACCGATCCAAATTTCATTTTATTAGATGAACCTTTTGCTGGAGTAGATCCTGTAGCGGTTGAAGATATTCAACGTATCGTAGCACAACTTACCAAAAAAAATATTGGCATTTTAATTACCGACCATAACGTACAAGAAACTTTAGCTATTACCGATAGAACGTATTTAATGTTTGAAGGTGGTATTTTAAAAGCTGGAATTCCTGAAGAACTGGCTAGCGACGAGATGGTGCGTAAAGTGTATTTAGGACAGAATTTTGAGTTACGTAAAAAGAAGATTAGAGATTAAGTCTGTTATCGTTTCCTTTAATATTTACACAAAATTTCTCTTTATAAAACTAAAAATTTTCTTTATTCTGAAAGTTTCTATTTGTTTCTTTTTATAAAAATGATTATTAGATTAGCCCTGTTTTACACTACGACTTTGCACAGTAATTACACAAGAGTCTTCTAATACCCACCCCTACCTTTTACATTTTCTTTTACATTTTCGCTAAACATTTACATCACAGGTTATTATATTTTCAAAATATAAATTATTTCAATAATTCTTGATTATAATAAAATTTATTATATCTTTATGATATTAAAATAATATCATATTAAAATCACATATTATGAAAGAAGAAAAAATTATTGTTCCAGCCAATGGCTACCTTATGTTGTTTGTTTTCCTAACATTATTTTTTGGAAGTATCATTGCAAGTTTTATTTTTAAAAATCCAGCATTTATTATATTGACAGTATTTTCTATATTATTTATTGCACCAGGTTTTATAATGGTTCAACCAAACAATTCTAGAGTATTATTGCTTTTTGGAAAGTATGTTGGAACTATCAACAAAAATGGGTTTTATTGGGTAAATCCTTTTTATACGAAAAAGAAAATTTCTTTGCGTGCTAGTAATTTTGATAGTGAACGCTTAAAAGTTAACGACAAACTAGGTAACCCAATTATGATTAGCACCATTCTTGTTTGGCGAGTTCAAAACACTTATAAAGCAGCTTTTGATGTTGATAATTATGAAAACTTTGTTCGCGTACAAACCGATGCCGCTGTACGTAAACTAGCAAGTATGTATCCTTATGATAATTTTGCAGATGAAGGACATACAGAAGACATCACCTTACGGTCTAGCGTTAACGAAGTAAGTGAGGCGTTAGAAAAAGAGATAGACGAACGTTTATCTATTGCTGGTATTGAAGTCTTAGAAGCAAGAATAGGCTACTTGGCTTATGCTCAAGAAATTGCAAACGCCATGTTAAAACGCCAGCAAGCCACAGCAATTGTAGCAGCTAGACATAAAATTGTTGAAGGTGCTGTAAGTATGGTAGAAATGGCTTTAGAGGAATTGGGAAAGAAAAATATTGTAGATTTAGATGACGAACGGAAAGCTGCTATGGTAAGCAATCTTATGGTAATTTTATGCGGCGATAAAGAAGCATCTCCTGTATTAAATACAGGTACTTTAAATCATTAAATTATGAGGGTTTTTATAGAAAAGCAGCGATTTACACAAAAGTGGTTAATTGTATTATTGGGAATAACTAGTATTTTCCCAATAATAATAACAACTTCTTTTTTTATAAAAGGTGATATAAAACTACTTGAGTATTTATATGTTATCTGTCTGGTTTTATTTGCAACAGGAATCATATTCATTTTTAATTTAAAAACTAGAATTGATGAAATTGGTATACATTATCAGTTTTTTCCTTTTCATTTTAAAATGAAAACCATATTTTGGAAAAATATAAAACACGCAAAAACTAGAACTTACAACGCATTATCTGAATATGGAGGTTGGGGTTTAAAAGGTGGATGGCCTTTTAATAAAAAAATGGTATTGCTATTAATGTAAAAGGAAATATAGGTGTCCAATTAACACTTATAAACAATAAAAAAATATTAATAGGCACACAAAGGAAAGATGATGTTGATATTATTTTAAGTAAATATTTACATAAAAATTAATTATGTCCAAAAAAAAGGCTTTTGCATTACGTGTAAATGAAAATATGCTGAAGGCTATTGAAAAATGGGCTGCAGACGAATTTCGTAGCACCAATGGTCAAATAGAATGGATGCTTAACGACAGTTTAAAAAAAGCTAAACGCAACCCTAAAAAAGATTCAAGCTAAGATAAACTTACTATTACCAAACTTCAACGCCCTAACAGCTTCTTCTTAATAGCTTTGAATAGATTAACGAGTATAACAGCTAAAAAACCAACGATTAAACCAACGATAAAATCTCTAATCAAGGATGGCCATGCTTCTAAAAAATGATGCAGAAATTCAATATTATGCGCAAATATACCTCCCGCAACCAAAATCAAGGCAATGGTTCCAATTACCGACAAACTCTTTATTACAATAGGAAGCGCATTTATTAAAACGTTTCCAATAAATTTTGATATGCTTTTCTCTTTTTTACTAAACTTAACAAGTTTATACCCCAAATCATCCATTCTAACAATAAGTGCTACAACACCATAAACTCCAACTGTGGCAATAACGGCCACAATGGAAACGACCAATATCTGGAACAAAATTGGTCTGCCCAATACGGTGCCTAAAGCAATAATTACAATCTCTACGGACAAAATAAAATCTGTAAATATCGCCGACTTTATCTTCTTCTTTTCCAAGTCGGAAATGTCCGGATTTTCAACTTCTTCTACCGCTACATTGGCATTTTTGTGATTTCGATGAAAAAAATATTCATATATTTTCTCGGCACCTTCATACGCCAAATAAACACCTCCCAATACTAAGGCTAATGTTACCGCCCATGAGGCAAATGCACTTAACAAAAAAGCAATAGGCAAAATAATCATCTTATTAAACATAGAGCCCTTAGTAATGGCCCATAATACCGGTAACTCCCTTGACGACACAAACCCCGTCGCTTTTTCTGCGTTGACGGCTAAATCATCCCCTAAAATACCCGCAGTTTTTTTAGTGGTAATCTTGCTCATTGCAACGACGTCGTCCATTAATACAGCAATATCATCTAGTAACGCAAAAAACCCTGATGCCATTTATTTTTATTTAGATGTTAAATTATCCAACAACGACATGATAATATATAATAAAATCACTATTGGAATAGCCGCAAACTGCAGCACAATAATTAGCACTGCGCATAAGACCATAAAAATGTATCTTGTAGTGTTATCCTTAAAACCGTAATTTTTAAATTTTAAAGCAAATAATCTGATCTTAGCATTTAAAATATAACAGCTAAAAAAGGTAAGTCCTATTAAAAACCAACGATTAAGAATGATGGTATTTATGAAGTCATTATTTTGAAATTCTAATATTAAAGGCAATGAAATTATTAATAAAGTATTTGCTGGTGTAGGAAGTCCTTTAAAATACGTTTGTTGTTCGGTATCTATATTGAATTTTGCTAAACGATAAGCTGAAGCTAATGTGATTAACAGCCCTAATAATGGAAAAACTGCCATGTCTGAAAATCCAAAGATAGATTCTGTTGTTGGATCATTTCCCACATAATTCCAATTTGAATCGGTCATACTTAGTAATTGAAACATCACAATTCCCGGCACCAAGCCGCTGGTTACCATATCTGCCAATGAATCTAATTGTAACCCCAATGCTCCTTGAACATTAAACTTACGAGCGAAAAAGCCATCGAAGAAATCGAAAAAGATGCCTAAGAAAACAAATAGAGCAGATGCAATAAGGTTATTGTTAACTGCAAAAATCACAGCAATACTTCCACTAAGTAAATTTAAAAGTGTTAAGGCATTCGGTATATGCTTCCTCATCAAGTTTTTTTCAGATTTCTATTTTGTAAAAATAACAAACAAATGGTTTCAAAAACAAGTAATTGTTAATCGAATATAAAATGGGGGAGCACATGTTATACCTAGTTTATATTTTCATGGCAGATTTCATATAAAAACAATATCTCTTATTATTTCAAGTTTATAGGTTATAAATTATGTGCATATTTGTAAAAAAATTGCGATTGAAAGTTTATATAACTACATTATTTTGTGTTGCAACTTTAGCCCTATCCAGTCAAACCGTTAGGAAATATTCTAATGAATTTATGAATATAGGTGTTGATGCTGCTGCGTTGGGAATGAGTAGCGCCGTGACATCTCACACTGCAGATGTCAATTCTGGTTATTGGAACCCTGCCGGACTATTGGCTTTAGAAGACAATCAGCTCTCTCTAATGCATTCCAGCTACTTTGCCAATATTGCAAATTATGATTACGTAGCATATGCTATGCCTTTAGATGATAGAAGTGCGGTAGGTATTTCCCTCATTCGATTTGCTGTTGACGATATTCTAAACACCACGCAGCTTATAGATGCTCAAGGAAACATCAATTACGATCGCGTTAGTTTGTTCTCAACTGCCGATTATGGATTAACCTTTTCTTATGCGCGTAAACTCCCGGTACAAGGACTTAATTATGGGGTTAATGCCAAAGTTATACGACGTATTATTGGTGATTTTGCCTCATCATGGGGTTTTGGTTTAGATGTTGGCATTCAATTTGAAACCAACAATAACTGGAAGTTTGGTGTTATGGCTCGCGATATTACAACAACATTTAATGCTTGGGCTATTGATGAAAATGAGTTTGCTACGATAAGAGATGCTGTAGCCGGACAAAACCAAGAATTACCTGAAACCACCGAAATAACGATTCCTAAACTGCAAATCGGAATTTCAAAATTAGTTGATTTTAATGTTGATTATACACTTTTAACATCAGTCAATCTCAATGTTCGCTTTGAAGAAAACAACGATATTATTTCAACATCTTTTGCCAGTATTAATCCTGCATTAGGTTTTGAATTTGGATATATTGATATGGTTTATTTAAGAGCAGGTATGGGAAACTTCCAAAATGAATTGCAAATTGATAATACCGAACAGTTAAGCTTTCAACCAAGTTTTGGTGTTGGTTTTAAATACAATGGGGTTCAAATAGATTATGCATTTACAGATATAGGCGATCAAAGTGTCGCGTTATATTCTAATGTATTCTCTTTAAAACTCGATTTTAGTATCTTTAGATAATGTCCATAATGGACACTTAGTAAATAAATACTATAAACCAAAAACAATTAAATTTTAAGATACCATTGTTTATAAACTTTATAATAAATGAAAAAAATATTACTTCTTTTACTTCTTTCTTTATTTACTCAAATTGTAATTGGACAACAAAAAGTATTATCGAATAATGCTGAAATTAGCATCCTTACCATTGGTTCTGGCACATCGTTAAACGATGCTTTTGGGCATAGTGCGTTTAGAATACATGACCCTATTAATAATTTAGATAAAACATTTGATTACGGACGCTTCGATTTTGAAGCTCCTAATTTTTACTTAAATTTTGCTAGAGGTAAATTAAATTATTCCATTGGAGATTCCATTTATTACGATTTTTTAAAATTTTATATTTATCAAAACAGAACTGTAAAAGAGCAAGTTTTAAACTTATCTCAAAAAGAAAAACAAAAACTTTACGACTTTTTATTAGAAAACAACAAACCCGAAAACAGGAACTATTTATATGAATTCTTTTTTGATAATTGTGCCACAAAAATTAAAGATGTAACACGAATAGCTTTAAATAATAATGTAATATTTAATAATCCAAAAGATTTTAAAGCTGAAAAGTTTAGAAAATTAATTCATAATAACGTAAACAGGAATTCTTGGGGAAGTTGTGGAATTGATATTGCTTTAGGATCGGTAATTGACAGGACTGCAACAGCTGAAGAACACATGTTTTTACCTGAAAACATTTTCACTTTTTTCGAGAATGCTACTTTAAAAAACACGAATACACCTTTAGTTAAAAGTAGCAAAATACTTTATTCTAAAAAGGGAAATGGAAATCGATATAATTTTATAACGAGCCCTTTATTTGTTTTTGGAGTTTTAGGATTATTAATCATTTTTATAACCTATAAAGATTATAAAAACACTAAAAGAAGTAAGTGGCTAGATATTACACTATTTAGTATTACAGGAATTGTTGGAATTTTTATTCTGTTACTTTGGTTTGCTACCGACCATACTGGCACGCATCAAAACTATAATTTGCTTTGGGCCTTTGTACTAAACCTATTTGTAATTGGGCAATTATTTAAAAAGAGGGCAAGCTTATGGTTTATTAAATATTTAAAACTATTAGTAATTCTGCTTTGTCTTTTAACATTACATTGGATTATTGGCGTACAAGTATTCGCCATTGGATTAATTCCGTTTTTAATAGCTCTATTTTTAAGGTATTTATTTTTGATAAAATATTTTAATAACGCTAGTTAAAATAAATTACTGTCCTCTAAAAAATATTACAGTACTTAAGGTTTTTATTAAAATATTCACATCTAAAAAAAAGCTTCGATGTTTAATATAATACAAATCGTATTGAAGTTTAAGCAAACTATCATCTATTGAAGACCCGTATTTAGTTTTTACCTGTGCCCACCCTGTTAAACCTGGTTTTACAATATGTCGTGTTTCATAAAAAGGTAACAGTTGAGATAGTTCTCTAACAAAATATGGACGCTCTGGCCTAGGGCCTATTAAGCTCATATTGCCTTTTATAATATTATAAAACTGCGGAATTTCATCCAACCTAGAATTTCGTAAAAACTTCCCAAATTGTGTAATTCTTTCATCTCCTTTTTTTGCCCATGCTGCACCATCTTTTTCAGCATTTTTAATCATCGTTCTAAACTTAATAATGTTAAATAAGCTGCCATTTTTACCAATACGCTCTTGCGTATATAAAAGAGGCCCGCGGTTAGCAATACCATTTCCAATAAGAATGGGTGGTAATAACAAAATACCTATAAAAATTCCAACAATAGAAACAACAACATCAAAAAAACGATGAAAAAACAAATACATTTTGTTTTGATTACTTCTACTAAAAGGAAAGTACTTGTAAAAACCCTTTCCCACAAATTGAACAGGAATACGCTGCATCATATCTTCATAAACCTGTGTATATTCTTTTATTGGAAAACCACCTTCTAATAAAGTTATAAGGTCCTTATAGATATTGGGCGTTATTGTTTCAGAATTATAACTTGCAATGACAATTTCAGATATATTTTCATCTTTTATAACCTGATAAATTTGCTTTGGACTGTATTCAATTATTCCATTAAACTTTATTTTATCAGCTGTTTTCACTTCACAATTAATAAAACCAACAATTTTATAATTAGGGTCGGCAATATTAAACGCTTCAACTATAGATTTAATACTTGACGTTTCACCAACAATCAATACTTTTTTATAAAATCTTGGAGAAACCACAAACGTGATATACGCAAGTCTCCATATAAAAAGAGCAAAAAGTATTGCAAAATAAAAGTACAATATCTGTAATCTATTATCTGGTAAAATTGGCGTTAAAAACGGCGTTAAAAAATAGAATAAAACAGTTGTTGATACGGTTAAAACAATGTTTCCTGTAACTTTTTCAAGCTTACTTGATGTTTGCAAATCATATAACTCGAATATTGTTCCGAAAATCGATATATATAAAACCAACACTAATATCCACTTCCAATGTTCTTGTGTAATTGTAAAGTAATCAAAATTAAATGTATTACTCACAAAATACAGCACCATAAGAATTGAAAGAATATCAAATATTCGTAACAATATTTTACGTTCAGAAATATTAAAATGAATCCCTTTTTTAGACATTTAAAAAGTAATATGATGAGAGGTTATAAATATACTAAGTTAATTTTTAACTAAGCCCTAAATTATTGTAACAAGTCAATCCACTTATGCTTAACAGTTTCCCAATTAAACTGTTCTACTTTTTTTCGTGCCTTTAATGTTAATAAATTAGCAAATTCTGGTTGCCTACAAATTTGTTTAATCTCATCTACAAATGCAGTTGCATTATTAGGTGCTACTAAAATACCATCCTGATTATGTTCAATTAAAAATGGCATACCTCCTACATTAGTTGAAACTACTGGTAAGCCCAATGCCATAGCTTCAATAACGCTTACTGGCATATTATCAAAATTGGTTGTATTAATAAAAATATTATAATCTTCTGACAAATTTACCCATTCTTCTTTTTCTAATTTACCAGTAAACATAATTTCTACACCTAATTTAGCAGCATGTTTTTTTACTTTTTCCATAGAACCATCACTATCTGGTCCAACCATGCAAAGTGATGCTTCAATGTTTTCGTCCTTCATTTTTTTTAATATGTCTATCGCTAAAAGAGGATTGTATATTTTTGAAAAAGCACGTACCCATAATAATTTTACTTTATCAAATTGCCTAGGTTTAAATGGATAGTTTTTAATTTTAAAAGCATTGGGAATGCAAACTAAATTTGAATACCCAAAATTTTCAAAATTGGATTTAACATACTCCGAAGGAGCGACATTAGTATAAGCATGATTAAAAAGAGCGTTTGACATTTTAGGATTAGATTTTAATCTGTCTGGCAAATTCCCCCCGTGCAAAACAGGAATATACTTTAAGCGAAGCATTCTACAAAATTGACTTACTATAAATGCATAATAAAAGTTTAATGTGCTGTAGGTATCAATTAATACAAAATCTGTGTTTTTTCTGTACTTAAAACAAACCCAAAGCATATCTACCATTCTAACAAATTTATTTGGTTTGTTAGAAGCAGAAAAAACTTGATAACCTATAGTAGTAAATAAAGGTTCTAGCAAATCTATTGCAGAAACATTGGCATTCTTTTTAATACCAGATTTATTCCCTATATAAATTAGTTTTTTCAATAATTATGTGGTTATTAATCGCTTTTTAAATTGATTCTGCTTGGGCTTTCTTATCCTTTTATTTTTATACTGAATATCTAACAAACATAAGCCATAAATAAATGCTGGAGCTGCAATACGCATTGAAGAATGGTTAATAGTTAAAAACCAAAACAAATAGCATGAATAAAAGAAAACGTTTGATTTGTTCTTTAAACGAAACGCTAAAGGTGCTATTAATAAAATTGATAACGCTATAACTCCAAATAAACCATGCTCTGATAAAATACGGCTCATTTCGTTATGCGATGCTGCTTCAATGCCTTCTTGTTGCTGTCTTAATTCTTTAATTTTTCCTACGCCAACGCCTAGTATAGGGTTTTTCAAAAATTCGTCTATTTCAAAAGACATTAATTCGGTTCGTCCAGTAGAAATATCGGCTTTCTCTCTTCCTAAAGCATCTTGGTTAGCATATCGCTTATCTATTAAGCCACTAGTTTGAATAGAAGAAAACAACCAAATTAATATGCCCATACCAATAAATAGGAAGACCGTTTTACTAATTTTATATTTTGCCTTAATATTCACTTTAATGAAATAAAAATAAATAAATGCAACAATCATAAATATAGCAGTAATAATTCCTCCCCTACTAAATGTAACAATACCTCTATAACTAATAATAGCCAAAAGAAAACCATTAACGACTTTAAATAATAATGACGGAGAATACATAAAAAATCTAATACTAAATACAAACATTCCTAAACCTAAAATTGTAGATACTTGATTAGGTCCAAACCCCCCTGATGCAGCAAAATTAGATCCCGTTCCTGTTATTGTTTCCCTTATATCTGGTGTGTATAAAAACAGATATGTAACCATAGTAATTATTGGCAACGCCAACATAAATAGTACTTTATGAATATTTTGATAAGAAATTTTTCTTTTAAAACAAAGTATTGCAACAATTCCCAAGCATACAGGCCCACTTAAATTAAAAGCAATTGCAGTTCTTATATTAGTGTACTCAGACACCGTAAATCCTGCAACTAAAATCCCAGGAATTAACAAGCCTAAATATAAAATATACGGAATAGGTTGTTTACTATGATTATTTGCAAAAATACCCATCAAACTAAAAAGAATAACTAAATATTTTGAGGTTTCATACAAAAAAGTACCTCCTGTCATTCTTAAAAAAACTTCAGATCCTATAACATAACTACAAGCAAACAAAACCATTAAAATTCTTTGCGAAGGTTTTGAATAAACTATTTTTCTTGTAAAATAAATAAAAATCCCTAATAAGTATATTTTAGAAAATACTCTAAAACCATACACCGCAATTCCTATAAGAATATGCAATACAATTACCTTTATGTAATTTAAAAAATTCAATTTAGAGTTATATGTTTTCTATATATTTTTAAAATAGTTTCTATCTGAGCTTCCTCTGAATAGTGTTTTACAATATGTTGATTAAAATGACTAGCATGCGTTTTTCTTAATTCCTTATTTTCAATATACAAAGATATAGCGCTAAACAACGCTGTTGGGTTTGAAGGATTTACTAAAAGACCTGTTTTATCATTCTCTATTACGGTTTCACATTCTCCTACTTTAGTTGCTATTACTGCTATATTTGATAATCCATATTCTAATATGGCTAAAGGCAAACCTTCAGACTTTGAAGACAAAATACCTATTTCACACTGTTTCAACACATTAAAAACATCTGGTTTACTATCATACAATAAAACGGAGTTTTGTAAATTCAACGTTTCAATTTTAGATTTAATGTTTTTTGAATAATCATCATTAAAATCTTTCCCTACGCAATGGAGTGTCCACTCTGGATGTTTCTTTACAACCTCATTAAAACTTTCTATTAAAGTGAAATGATCTTTTTGTGCCCTTAAATTTGCCAAACAAACTATACGCTTCCCCGTAACTCCTTTTAAAGTTGTAACCGCTAAACTTTTGTTTACACTTGCAAAGTTTGGTAAATATGAGGTGTTCTTAAATTTAAGCTTACACTTCGCCCAAGTTTCTAACATTTTATTGACACTAAAAATATGTGTGAAAAATTTAGAACAAAACTTTAAAACACCAAATTTCCGATTTTCCAAATACTCACTATTACCGTAGTGATCGTGCCAAATAATTATAATATTTCGATTTAATATTTTAATTATCGTCGCTAAAAAAAAAGATGTAGAATGTGCATGAATAACCTGTATCTCATGCCTTTTAATAAATGTGCTTAACTTATTTATAGCTTTAAAATCGACACGTTTTGTTTTGTTTAAAAAAAAATAGCCAACAGTGTTGGAAAGGTTTTCTTTTAATAAACCTTCCTTTCTTGTTGCACATAAAAAAGACCCTGAAATTTTTCGTGATAGCACATTCGCCAAATTAACAGCAACACGTTCTGCTCCGCCTGTTTCTAGAGAATCGATAAGTTGCAATACTTTCATTTAAAGTTTTAATAATTTGGAAATTTCAGTTTCAAAAGTATCCAAAGTGTAGTTTTGAGACCATTTTGAAGCATTTTTAGACATCGTTGCTAATGCGTTAAAATTATTCAATTTTTCTTTAATAGTATTTACCGCAATATCAAGATTAGATTCAATTAAAATACCTCTTTTTCCAAAATCTAACATAAAAGGAATACATGAAATTGAAGTCGCAATTGGAATGGTTCCAAAAAACATAGCCTCTGCAATGGCTTTTGGCCACCCTTCAGATTTTGACGGTAAAATTAAAAAATGGGCTTCTTTAAAAGTGTCTTTTATTACTTTACTCGCTCTATTGCCTAATAGTAACACTTTTGCTTCTAAATTATTTTTAACTATATAGTCTTGCAATTCTTCTTTTAAACAACCTTCTCCATACACATCTAACGACGCATTTAATCCCAACTCGTTTAACTTTTCTACAATTTTAATTGCTAATAACGGGCGTTTTCCTTCTACCAAACTTCCAACAAAAACAAATTTTAAGGCGTCTTGATAATTTCGAATTCTTGAAGTTTCCTTTTCATCATTTTTATATGTTGCAGTAAAAAAAGGTTTTATGTTCTTTGTTTGTTTGTTCCAATTTCCATAAACCAAAGCTGTCATATTTCTAGTTAAAAAGGTGTTAGATAACAACCATTTTTGAAACGTATAACTTATTGGTTGTTTTGCTTTTGGATCCCAATTACCTGCATATTTTGCGGTTTTCATTTTTCTTGGAAACAATATTTGTACGAGACATCCCAACAAACCTATATTACCAGGACAACGCAAATGAATATGATCTGCTTTTCTACAGGCTGCAAAAATAGCAGTTAATATAAAAGGTAATTTAATAAGTGCTTTACATACATTTTTTACACTTGTAAACTCTATTGCGGGTATGGCATTAAAATGAAAGTTGTTATGTTTATAATCTAAATCAATAATTGCTTTATTAGCTTTAATTTTAGGCGCAACAATTGTAACATGGTCTACATGCTTTAACCATAAATTCATTTCGCGGATATATGGTCCATAGGCCGAAATATTTTCGCCATTTATTTTATGCTTTACATGGGTAATAATTAAAAAATTCATGACTCAATTTTCGGCTTATTAAAAAGTAAAGATAACCATCCTACTAGTCTTCCCATAGATTCTGTAAGGGCTTCCATTTTAGAATTTGTTGTAAATACATTTGAACATCTTATAGCTATTAATAATAAGACCGTTGCATTCCATTTAAACTTCGATTTGAAATTTGGGTTTGAATATTTAACCCGCCAAACATACCAACCATTCCTAACAACCATTTTCCCATATTTAAACTTATTAGGTCGCCCTGAAGCATCATGAAAATGAGATAATCGTGCATTAGTGTTAACATACAAACTACCTAGTTTTGCAACTCTTAAAGAAAAATCTGTATCTTCATAAAGTCCATAACCTTCAAAGTATGTGGAAAAGGTTAGCGTATTAAAAACTTCTTTTTTATAACTAGAAACACCGCCCATAATTTGTTCAACCTTATAACTTTTACCTGTTGGAGGCAAAAAACCAATAGACCTGCCATGTGCAAATGTTGGCAAAAAACCAGGAGGCGTATCGGGTTGTAACCCAAACTTTTTTCTCAATTTAAATCTAGAAGATTCTTTACGACTCCATCCATCAAAACAAAATACATTTGCGTTTTTTAAATCTGATGCTTTTTCCCAAACAACTTCATTTTCAATATAACCACCAACTGCTAAGGCATTAGAGTAAATCTTGTAAGTATTTATTAAATTTTTAAAATAGTCTTGAGTCAGAACAATGTCGTCATCCAAAAAGCAAACAATTTCAGATGCTTTAGAAACTAAGTTAACACCAAAATTACGTTGCTTTGTTAAACCACGATTTGCTTCATCTACTTTATAATATTTTAAATTCTTAAATTTATTTTTTTCTAAAATGATTTTTGTTTCATCATTATGAGAACCATCAATAATTAATATTTCATTAGGATATAACGCTTGTTTGCTCACCGAATTCAACAAAGTTATTAATGCTTTGGGTCTTAAATACGTGCATATTATTAATGAAAAAGAATCATTCATAAACATCTAATTTAGCAATAAAATCATCATGAATGGTTTTAAAAAAAACATCTCGCCTTAAATAATCTTTCCATATATTTCGATTACTTTCCTGAAGCTTTAAAAATGCGTCTTCATTAAAAATTTCATGAAATTTTAAAATTTGTTCTACAATGTCTTCTTTATTATTCTCTTTAATAATAAGGCAATGTTTATTCCATTCTATTTTGTGAGACAACGGTAATTTACAATCGGTATCAATTAAAATAGGGACTCTACCTACTGCTAACGTCTCATAAAATCTTACAGAAAAATTACCTGCACCTCGCATGCAAAATGTATAAGCGTTATCATAAATATTTTGATAAAACGCTGCTGTTGTTTGGTCCCTTTCTTCTTTTGTTTTTACTCCAGCTCTATAGGCGCTTCTTAAAATAAAGTTTGTTGTTAATCTCTTTTCTTTATTCAGCATATTAAGGTATTTTGCTCGTTTAACCCCTGAAGGATAAAATGCTTGATAATCCTTAATTTCTCTTAAAAAAAAGCGTTTGAGGTTAATTTTTAAAAAACTTAAAAGTTCTTTATTAAATTTTGAAAAACCCCCTTTTGCATGACCAACAAAACCAATTTCTGGGTATGTTTTTTTAGCAACAGGAATATTGTTTTTTTGTATTACGCCTTCGTAAGGATCGATTATAAACGAAGGCATTATAATGGTGCGTTTGTTTAGCTTGCTATTAAACCCGCCTAACCTAAAATTATAACTATTTTCATCTTGTATTGTATAACCAAAATCACCTCCAGAGTACACCCATATTGATTTGTTTACCTGTTTAGATTTTCCTGTAATATTTTTGACTATAGATTTATAATGTTTTAATGCATAAGTATATTCTAAAGGGATTACAGCAATATCACAATCATTTACATCTGTAACAATTTTATAATAATTGCTTAAAAAAGTATTATTAGTATAGTACAAATCGAATAATAAAGGGAAGACTAATCTTCGATTTTGTTCAGTTAACACACTAATATCTGTAAAAAGTTTAAGCATATACTTTTAATTTAATCTTTCTGCCCAAAGAAGACTTGATTGCCATCTTTTTTCCATATCTACAATATACTTAAACGGATTTTTAATGGGTTGCGATTTATAATATTTAATAAAAAGTAACAGCTTGTAAAGTTGATTTTGCTGTTTTGTTAAATGCGTTAAGTTAAACAACATAATTGTTGGAGACGGTTTAGGCTGGTATTTTTCATGTCTCCAAGGATGCGTAACTTTAATTCTATAACCTCCAATTGGTGCTTTTAAGTGGGTAATTTTAATATTAGCATAATATATAATATCTGCGCCTAAATTACGTAATTGCATACCAAAGTCTATATCTTCACCATAATTGTGCTCGTATAATTTACTAAATTGCACATGCTTAATTAAAGATGATTTTATAAAACTATTTCCGCCACCAAAAACTGGGGTTTGCGATGTTTTTAAATATGTTTGTTTCTCTTCTGGCTTTAAATAAACAGTTGTTCCTACTTTATTTCCTGTTTTTTCAATTTCGGAAAATAGTTGTTCAATAAGATTGGGCTCAAATCGATTATCATCATCCCCTAAAAAAGTCCATTCACTTTCCACTAAACTCAAAGCCAAATTTCTGGCTTTACATACACCACTTTGGTGAATGAATTTATGCTTTATATTAAATGGCCAAGTTTCTTTAGTTACATAGTCTAATTCTGAAATTGAATGCTCTTTAGGATTTTGCTCAACTATAATCACATTTTTAGGTAAAATAGTTTGTTTAGATAAATCCTTTAAAACATCGTACAAATAGTTTTTTCGACCAATAGTAGGAATTATAACGTCGATTTCTTTTTTGTTTACAACTTGTGTTTTTGATTTTAATACCACTGTACTAAAGTCTAAGTCTAGTTCTTCTTTTCTTAAAAAAACACTTTTTATAAACGGAATAACGGGCGCTTTCTTTAAATAAATTACAAAACATAAAAACAATACATACACCCAAACCCATTTGTAATGCGTTTTAACAAATTTGAATAATTCTCCTGTTGCTATTTGGTTAGCACTTACAGCTTGAGGAATATCTACTAACAATTTAGGCTCTGAGTAACAAAATAAACCTTGTGGCATCCCTATTTTTGCTAAAGAATTAATAAAATAATTAAAATTAGCATGTGTTTTAAAATCCTTAAAAACAGTGTTTAATAGTTCGGCATGTATTCCACCAATATCACTACTCATTAGCCAAGTTGGATAACATACTTTTTTATTTACTTTAATGTAAATAGATTGATCTACATAGCCAATTTTTTCAGAAATATAGTTTTTATTACCAACTGAATAGGAGGCTAAAATACGTTTGTGATGAAAAATATTGGGGATTTGGTTTTTATCTATCTTATCAACATAAGCTTCATGGCACCAAATAAGTAGTTCTTCTGGAAATAGTTTAGCTAATTCAAATAAGATATTGGAAATAGGTGATTTAACTTCAAAATCAATTTTTTTAAAATCATTATCAAAAATTTTTAAAACCTTATTGTTTTGATGAATCAAGTACATCATGTTAGAAGCGATTTGTAATATTCAATATTAATATCTGCATTCTTTTCAATATCAAAAAGTAATTCTACTTTTTGTCTTGCAGCTTTCCCTATATTTAAACATAAGGCTTCATCGTTTAATAATTTAATTACAGACTCAGCATAAGTATCAATATTTGAAGGATTAACTAAATAACCATTAATACCATGGTCTATTAATTCTTGAGCCCACCCCATACTAGTATTTACTACCGGTTTTTGCATAGCCATAGATTCTATGGTTACCATTCCTAATGTTTCTGCAAAAGAAGGATAGGTGCAAACATGAGCATTTTTTATATGCGATTTAACTTTTTCGTAAGGTGTTTTTCCTAAATAATCAACTTGTTTTTTAGCTTCTGCAGAAAAAGTTTGCTGCATTAATTGGTAAGTAGATGATTGTCCTGTTTTTATATCTGGAGAATCGCTTCCTATTAAAATCAATTCTGCATTTGGTTTTTCTAAGATTACTTTGTTAAAAATTTCTGCAAGTTCTAAAACACCTTTTTTTCTTATTATAGTTCCAATATAAAGGATAGTATTTCTATTATAAATTTCTGGATTACTATTATTAAAATTCTCTAATTGTAAACCATAATGAATGGTTTTTATCTTCTTTTTGTTTATCCCAAATATTTTTCGAGTTTCAGTTCCTGCATAGGTTGTGGGCGCTATAAAAGCAGTTGCCTTTTTTAATGACAACTTTTCGAACATAAAATTTTTAAACTTTTGTTTTCTGTTTTCTAATTTGCAGAAATAGGCATCGCTACCATGAAAACGAATTACTAAAGGTACTTTAAGGGTCATAAAAGCCATTATTCCTGTCCAATCTGCGGCTTCTAAAATGTTGATTCCTTTTTCATCTACAACCTTGTTTACATATTTTTGAAGGTGCTTTCTATAAAAATACCAAGTAAAAAGTTTATACGTTTCTTTTTTTATAAGATGAATTTCTACTCCTTCATCGTTAACTATTTCGGATTCATTTTGATGATAAACAAAAATAGTAACTCCTATACCTTTATTCACTAAAGCTATAGCCAAATTTTTAATGCTTGTTGCTATTCCTGCAGCTTGTTTTACTTTAGGATGCGGATATTCTGATGTTATAAAACCTACATTCATTTTAATATATCATCTATTATTTTCCAAATAGTTTTAGAAGCTTGAGTTGGTTTTTTACCTGCAACTATTTTGTACCATGCTTTACATTGTTCAACGTTAGATAATTGCCCATCTAAAATTTGTTTTACCAAGCTTTCTAAATCATTTTTATCTGTACAAAAAACAGCAGCTTTATTACTTGGCATGCTTCTAAAATGAACATATTTATAATTTTGACCAATATCTCGAATGCCTTTTTTTAGTTGTGGTTGCTCATAATTATAATAAATACAGGGTTTGTTATGTGCTACAAAATCAAATACGGTAGATGAGCATACATTGGTTACAAACTCGCTATGCTCGCAAACATTATAAAGCATTTTAAAATCTTCTGGTGTTGGTAACACTTGGTTCCATTGTTTTCCTACTTGTCTCCAAATTGGGTTTAAAACTGCTATAATATCTTTATTTGTTTCAATAACTGCATTATATCTAGAAGTAAAATCTACAGGACACTTTCTATAAATAATACCTAAATTTTCACCTTTCTTATTTAAACTTCTAACAGCATTTGCTAAATCTTCTAAATAATATTGATCTAAAGGCGATGTGGTTTCGTCATCACCCGAATAACAGATGTATTTTTTATTAACATCTAAATTATGTGCTTTAAAAAAGGCTTCTCTTGTTTGCAATAAAGACTCATTATAATGGGGCTCAAACTGCGGTGTACCCGTAACAAAAACTTGATTTTCTTTTATAAACGGATAATACTTGAGCACTTCTGCTTTCATTAAGTCACTCCATACACAATAAAAATCGGTTTCTACAACTTGCATTGCTTTGGGTACGTTATCCCATGAATACACAAAGGCTACCGTTGGTATTCCCAAATCTTTTGCTGCCAAAAGAGCACTAATAGACTGTGTTGCCCGCTGTGTGGTGCAAAAAATCATATCTGGTTTGTGTGCTTCTAATTGTACTTTACAGTATTTGTATTTTGATGTAGAACGCTCTAATTTATTAATCTTATTTCTAAGTTTAGTAATTCCTTTTTCTGAAGAATACAATCCAATTAGCCATTTAACATATAAACTTTTAAATATATTTTTTAAGCCTTTATAGTTAAAGGGAAATTTATATGTTGCATACACATCGTCTTGAAACTTATCTTTAGACACATTTAATTCAGCACGTTTTCTTGCTCTTGAATAAATTGGTAATAATGGGTGTGCAGAATGGTCTTCAATATTAACTTCATTAAAGCCTAAATTATCTTTTAATGAAAAAATAGTGTTGTTCCAATACGTGATATGAAATCCCATTTTTTCGCCAATACTTTTAAAATTTGTAAAAGCGAAATTTCTTAAACCAACACCATCTGGAAAAAAAACGAATACTTTTTTCTTCATTTTCAACCTTAATATTAAACTTTTTGGTTTTTTAACTTATCGCGCTGTATTTGCTCTATAGGTAAAATATCTTGGTTTTTATATTTTAAAGCTTTATAAACAGCATTTACATCTCTTGATAACTTACGTAAACCCATAGGTTCTAGTGAAGCTGCATGGTCTGTTCCCTTCCATGTTCTATCTATAGTATAGTGTCTTTCAATAATATTGGCTCCTAAAGTATATGCTGCAACATCAACAGCTATTCCTAAATGATGACCAGAGAAACCAATATGTTTCACATCATTTTTGTATTTTTCAATCAATACATTAATATCTAACAAGCATACATCTTCAAATGGTACTGGATACCCCGAAGTACAATTATAAAGTACTAAATCTTTATTTCTATTATGTGCTTTAAAAAGGGTGACTAAATCTTCAATTTCATCTTTCGTTGTCATTCCTGTAGAAATATGTAGTTCTCCTTGGTAGTTATTACATAACCATTCTAACATAGGGTTATTATTATTACAAGCAGATGGAATTTTAATAAATTTAGGTTGTAACGATGAGATTTCTTTTGCCGACGTTAAATCCCAAACAGATGTTGAATATGTGATTCCAATTTCTTCACAATATGATTTTAATAGTTTATGCTGATTAACATCAAATTCTAAATACTCTCTATGTTGTCCGTAGGTCTCACCATAAGAATTTATTGGATTTGGATGTGGCTGATTGTACTGCTCTTTTGTTAATAGCTCTTTATTATTACGTTTTTGAAACTTTACAGCGTCAACATTACAAAATATTTTAGCGACCTTAATAAGTTCTTTTGCAATTTCAATATCGCCTTTATGGTTACATCCTATTTCGGCTATAACATATGGTTTTTTATATGTGTTCATAATTTTGGGGCAATTAAAATCTTTTATTATAATTTATTATAAACTGGCATGCTTCACGTATTGCACCAGCTCCAGAGTTTTTAGATAGTACAACATCGGCATGTTGCTTAACAATATCTGTGGCATTATTTGGTGTTAAAGACCAGCCTACACTACAAATATTGGTTAAATCGTTAACATCATCTCCCAAGTATGCTACATTATTAATTGATATGTTTTCCTTTTTAGTAATACTTTGCAACAAACTATATTTATCTTTTACTCCTAGATGAAGGTTTTTAATTTTTAATTTATCCATACGTTTTGCCACCAATTTGGACGCTTCTGAAGTCATAACTATAACCTCAACCCCAAATTCTCTTAAAATTTCAAGTCCCATACCATCGCGCATATCAAAGTTTTTAGTGTGTTCGCCTTCTTTTGTATAGGTAATATTTCCGTCTGTAAACACACCATCAACATCTAGTACTACATGTGTTATTTCACTTGGTTTTCTTTCTTTTTTTTGTCTGTTAATAAGTAACTGTTCAACGACAACCCAATCGTTTTCAGAATCAATTTCATGCAAAGATTCTTCAGGCATTTTTACTAGAGCAATATTATTACTAATTCTATTTTTACTTTCTTGTAAAGCGTCTTTGGTTGTTGCATAAACCGCACCGTTTTCAATTAATAAGCCTTCAAAATCTTGTCTTCTAGGGCGACTATTAATATTATAATTGGCTGGTGTTCCATCTTCATTCCACGTAAATCTGTGTGTATTTACCACTGTTAAAGCAGAATCGTAATTGTTACTTATTTTATCTAAACAAGCATTAATATCTTCCTTTTTAGTAAATGGCGATGTAGCTTGAAGTAAACAAAACCCATCAAAATTGTAATTTATAGCTTCTGAAAATTCTAATATGGCAAACTCTGTTGATGCGGTATCGCTAGCACTTTCTTCACTTCTTAAAAAGGTTTTAACTTTATTAGTCCAATGGTATTCTTTTTCTATAAAATCAATAATATCTTGATCGTCTGTAGCAACATATACTTCATCTAAATCTGAAAAAATAGCTTCACCTAAAACCCATGTAAATAATGGTCTTCCAACCATTTTTCGTTTATTTTTATTTGGGATACCTTTTGAGCCTTTTCTTAAGGGAATGAAACCTGTTTTTTTCATAAAATTAGTAGTATAAACCTTAGTAACAGTCGCTAAAATACGCTTTTTTTTGATTGAAATAAGATGTTATCGAGTAGAAAAAAAGAAATTAAATGTTCAATTTGCATTAATGAAATCTGCTATTTCTAATGTGAAAATTTTTGCTCCTTTTTTATTTAAATGCGATATATCGTAAAAATAATCCTTGTTTTTATAAATAGGATTTAGGCTATCATAAATTAAAATCTTATTTTCTGGTAACAGAAGTTCACTAAATCTATTTTTAAATTTTGAATTAAAAGCATGATAATTTGGTGAAAACAAAAAAATCAATTCAATATTATTTGCTTTACATAACGTTTGAATATTTTTAAAAGCTGCAAGATGCTTTAGGCTCTCATCTTCTATTAAATAATTTAAAGAACCTTCTTTATAAATAATATCTTTTTTTGTTTTTTTAATTATTGGTCTGGAGCCACAAGATTCAAAAGGGTTTAACAAAGGCTCTTTAACTTTATTAAAAGTTAATTTACTTACCCTCGCTAAACAAAATAGTTTTGATAATATGTTTTGCTCTCCATGATTTATTAATGCATTGTTTATATAATTGTATTTTGATAGAGGGTGTAATTGATCTAGCCTAAATTGTAATGAAGGTTCGTTTTTAAACTCGTAAGGGTTATCTATTGCCAGAACAACTTTTTTAGGCGGTTTATTAAATTTTAATAGTGTTTTAAAAACAAAATCTTGAAATATCACATTTGCACCTTGGTATGATAAATTGTAAGCCTCAAGTCCTGTTTTTTCTTGAATTTGTTTTGCGATAATATTACTTCCTCCCCTAGAAGACCCCAATACAATTAAGTCTTTATTCATTTGCCCCCGAAGCACTAAGTCTAGGCGTTTATCGTATTCACGTTTAGGTGCTTTATCTAAAAGGTAATACGTTCCCTTTTCTAGTATAAAAAAAAGAGTGAAGAATAATATACCTATTTTTAAAAATCGCTTCATTTTAAAACTGAAAATATATAAATACTTGTTCTTTACCTCTTAAAATAAATATACATGCCATAATCAGCATATAGAATCCCCACTTAATAAATCTACTGCTTTTTAAGAATAAACACTCTAAAGCATATTTTTGATTTCTACCCAACCACTCCACCAAAATAAATAATAGTAATAAAATTATTAAATAACTTGGTCTTACTACTGGCAATTTTAATAACGTAACGGTAAACATGTTTTTAATAAAACTAAGTGCGTGAGTAATGGTTTCTGCCCTAAAAAACACCCATGCCAATACTGTTAATCCAAAGGTTATAGCTATTTGAAACAACTCTATTATTGAAGGCAGTTTTTTTTCTTGGGCTACAATTACCATGTTTACTCTGTTTTTATTAAAAAGTAACAACGGTAAAAAATACAGCGCATTTAAAAAGCCCCAAACAATAAATGTCCAATTTGCTCCATGCCAAAACCCACTAACTAAAAAAATTATAAATACATTACGGATTTTTATCCATGTTCCACCTCTACTTCCTCCAAGTGGAATATATAAATAATCTCGAAACCAAGTGGATAATGATATATGCCAACGTCTCCAAAACTCTGCTATATCTCTTGAGAAATAGGGAAATGCAAAATTTTGTTTTAAATTAAAACCAAACAATCTAGATGTACCTATTGCTATATCAGAATACCCAGAGAAATCACCATATATTTGAAACGTAAAAAATATAGCACCTATAGCTAATGTGCTACCTGAATAGTTTTCAGAATTATTAAAAATTATATTCGCATACTCCGCACAATTATCTGCAATAACCATTTTTTTAAAAAATCCCCATAATATTTGTCGGCAACCATCCACTGCTTGTGAGTAATGAAATTTCCTTTTTTTATAAAACTGTGGCAATAAATTTGTTGCTCGTTCTATAGGACCTGCTACTAACTGCGGAAAGAAACTTACAAAGGCTAAAAAAGAGATTATATCATTGGTTGGTTTTAACTTTTGTTTATAAACATCTATAGTATAACTTAATGTTTGAAAAGTGTAAAAGCTAATACCTACAGGCAAAATAATATCTAAAGTATTAGGTTGTATTTTTGTTCCGAAAAAAGTAAAGGCTTCAACAAAATTATCAACAAAGAAATTATAATATTTAAAAAAGCCTAAAAATCCTAAGTTAACTAATATACTTAGCCATAATAATATTTTCCTTTTTGCTTTGTTTTGCTCAACATTTAACTGTAACCCTATGGTATAATCTACTAAAGAACTAAAAAATATTAATGCTAAAAACCTATAATCCCACCAGCCATAAAACATATAACTAGCAACAACCAACAACGCATTTTGAAACCTTAAATGTTTATAAGCTACAAACCAATATAAAATGAAAACTATTGGTAAAAAAATGGCAAAATCTAGAGAATTAAATAGCATTTAAGTAGAATAGTTTAAAAGCTGTAAATCTTGTTTAATCTTTAAAGTCTCTTTTTTTATTGGTTTTCTGTGTTTTAAAATTTTTGAAAAACCAGCAAATGTTAAAAAAGACACCTTAATAAAAACTACAAAGTAAACCTTATCTTTTAAAGCATACTTTTTAAAATTGTGCCATAGTGCTTTTAATATTTTTAAAATAGGATTAGGATAATATACTAAAAAATAACATATGGTATTTTTTAATTGTTTTTCAAATCTAAAATAGTTTTTCCTTTCTATTTGTCGTTTTTTTACATTTACTCGATGATTCACTTTTATATTTGGATAATATAAAATTGAAAAACCTTGATCTAACACCTCAATAGCTAAAGCTGATTCTTCCCCATAAATATCCATCCAAACAGGAAAACCATTAGTTTTATTATAAACATCCTTTTTTATTGCAAAGCCACAGCCTACAAAATCATTAGTAAAATATGACTTTGTTTGTTTAGATTGTTGCAATGCCAAAGTATCTGAAGTAAATAGCCCCCGAATTTCCTGAAAAGCAATAATACCTAAATTATTGTATTGGCTAAAAACACGTTTAACTTCTTTAATAAAATTTAAACTCAACGGATGTGCATCATCATCTAAACCAATAAAAACATCACCTTTTGCCTTTTTATAGAGTACATTTCTTGCTGGCGAAGCACTAATACTTTTTTTTGAAACCGTCCATTTCACCCAACTAAAATTACTGATAATTGTTTCGGTTTCTGAGCAGCCATCTACAAATACCAAGACCTCATGAATAGACAAATCAACCAATAACTCCAACTTTTTTAATGTAAAAGCTAAATCTTCCAGTCTATTTTTGGTAACTATTAAAAATGAAATTTGCATTTATAAAGTCTTATTTTTTACAGTTTTGTATAGCTCTTCAATTTTGGGTTGTAATGTAAACCGGTTATAATGTTTATTAATAAAATTGACATTAAATTTCTTAGCAGAATTTATTAAATTTTCATCTTCTAGTGCCCTTATAATATGGTTAGCTATTTCTTTTTCGTTTAAAGGATTATTTATTAAAAACCCATTTTCGCCATGTTTTATCACCTCTTCTGTAACTCCTCCAGGATTAGACTGAATAGGAAATGTCCCCATAGCCATAGCTTCTAACAACGCATTTGGCATACCATCAGAAATACTATTACCAATATGAATACAACTTTTACCCATAATGGTTAATAATTCTTTATTTTGAATAAATTTATATCTTGAATATATAGTTATTGGTAATTCTGAAAAACGTTTTGAATTTTTCACTAGAGTTTGAATAATCTTATCTGCACTATAAATTACAATTTTTTTATCTTGAATTAGTTTTTTTGGCACTAGCAATAAGGCTTCAATTACTTTTGAAGCTTTACCAACACCATCATCATAACCTTTAATTAGAATAGTATTTCTTTTTGAAATAGATAGAATTTTAGATGCGTCAACCTCTAAACCTCCATTACCTGGGAATACTCCCAAGAACGTATTATCAAATCCGTTATTAGATACCATTTTATAGTCGCGTTTGCAATCTGTGATTAAAAAATCCACACGTTTATAGAATCTTTTTAACTGTTTTTTAGTAACGCCTAATTGTTTAAAATAAAACGCATCACTTCCCCAAGATGAATATACAAAAGGAATTTTATTTTTATTCATAACATTTAGAATAGGCAACCCTGATAATTTCATCTCAAAGCAATGCACTATATCTGGTTTAATCAATTCTAGTTTTTTTTGAAAAGCATTAGAAACATTGTTATCATTAAACCTCTGTATAAAGTTATATAATTTTGGAGTTAGTTTTTTTATTGTACTTCTAAGAGGAAAATCCCATTTTAGTTTCCAGTTTTTTAACTGTGTTACCCAATTTATTTTATTTGATTTTGGTCCTCCGTCAGTAATATCAAACCAAAACACCTCATAACCAGAATTTTTCAACTGGTTTACCCATTGAAAAAAATGATGATTTGGTATGGCAACCATTAATATTTTCATCTAAGACACTTGATGTTTTTTATTTTTGATCGTATTCTTTATAAGGTTCAAATATTTATTACTTATAACATTTTTAGAATATTCGACTTTGTAAATCTTTCTCAATTCTCTTCTAGCTTCAATACGAGTTTCGCTACTAAAACATTCTATTTCAGAAATAACATCCATCAACGATTCGTCTTTATTAATATCAAACCAGAACTGATTTTTAGTTCTTTTAAGCCTATCCATCATAGCTCCAACTCGTGTTGATAATATAAGTTTTCCTGCTGCCATAGCCTCAATACCAACTAGTGGTCCAGCTTCTTCAAAAGAAGGAATAACTAAAACATCTATGTTTACAAAAAAGTCTATTAGTGCTTTAGACTGTAATTCACCTAAATACTTAATATTATCGTTGTTTTCAGAGAATTCGGTTACTTTATGTAGTAATGGACCACTACCAGCTAGCACTAATTTCTTATCTAGTTTCTCAAAAGACCTCAATAACTCTATAATTCCCTTTTCCTTAGAAAATCTACCTAGATAGCCATAAGTTAATTGTTTATTATTTTCACTAATTTCAATATTAATTAAGTCTTCCTCTATTAATGTGGTTTGATCTATTAAAATGGTATTGGCACCATTTTTTGAAATTTCTAACAATTTGTTTAAGTTATTAGTAGAATGAATTATAATACTATCAATATCTACTAATAAACTTTTAATTGTATTCGGAATGCTTTTTATAGTTCCTGTTGTTCTTACTATAAGTGTTTTATTATATGCCTTGCATATTTCAATAACTTCTTCTAACCATTTGGTTGTAAGTTCACAGCAAAATATTACAGCTTCATACTTTGTTATTTCTGCCTTTAAAGTTTCTAAATATTTTTGATTAAATACAAAAAATCTATGATTAATTTTATTTCCAATTAATCTATAAGCAGGTTCCTTTCGACCATAAAAAAGTTTGCAAGTAATACTTGTAAGCCTTATAAAAAAATTAGAGCTATATATTTTTTTATCAATCGTACTCCACTTATTAAATCTACTTGCTTTTAAAACAACAGAATCTTTTGTCATTGGAATTGTAGATAATAAATCTACATCAAAATCATCAGCTAAAGCATTAGCAATGTTTTTAACTTCAATTTCTCTTCCTCCAAAATCGCTAATTGGACCTGCTATAAGTACCTTTTTTAAGCTCATTTAATTTTCAAAAACGTTAAATACTTTTAAATTTGAAACCTTCTTGTTTTTATATTTCAACGCTTGTTTTTCAATAAAATGCCATGATAAATAACCGAAAACTACTGAAATAATTATAGACCAAACCATGAGTTGATATACATTTAATTTATAATAATAAACAAGTGCTTGTTGTACAGGAAAACTATAAATGTAAACACCGTAAGACATGTCTCCTATTTTACCAAAAGTACTAAAAAAAGGTAACGACAAAAATCCTATAAGTAGTATAAATGGTGTAAACACTAAATGTTTAATAAGCATATAAAAATTAAAGTAAATTGATACAATTAAGAGAATTAACAAAAGTAATATAGTAGAGATAAGAAACGTATAACTTTTATTTTTTACCTTATCTAAATTAAAACTAGCTAACAAGCTTCCAAAAGTAAAAAAAGCACTGAAATTTATAATATCATAACCTCTCATTCCTAAAATTGAAGTTCCTGAAAATCGTTCTAAAAAAAAAGTATGCAGTACAAATAAAAGCATAAACGACATTAAAAGGCAAGCTTTAACAATAGCTATTCGCTTTCTTAAAAAAAACAAGAACACAAGAGCTATATACAACGAAAACTCATAGCGAAGTGTCCATAAAGAACCATTTATTGAATGGTAATTATGATTATCAAACACCCCTTTTATACTAGATTGGAATTTATATAATGACAAATTATTTGGTAAGTATGTATAGAAATTAATATTCCTGTAAAGAGGAGTTTGTCCCTCATATACAAACGGAACTAATAATAGTGTTAGTAACAATACTATGAATAACCCAGGGAATAGCCTTAAAAATCGTTTCTTAAAATAATTTACAACACTTGTACTACGTTGTAGACTTTGAAAAATAAAAAATCCACTTATTACAAAAAAACCATGTAAACCTATACTCGCTAAAGCGACTTGCCCGTTAGTTACTTCATAAATCCATTGTGTTTTTTCAGTACCTCCAGATAATGGATAAGCATGAGAAATAACAACAAAAATAGCAAATAGGAATCTTAAAAAATCAAAATTATTATTCTTATGTGTTTTCAATAGCTATGATTTTATAAATCCTTAATAGCAGCAATACATTTAAAACTTCTTAGGTTTATTAAAAATAAACTTTACAAGGTATATAAACCTTAAAAAAACATACTTTAAATCAATAAAAAAATACTTTATTAAATTAACTAAAGACATTAAAAACCCTTTTATAGCCTTCAAAATTGTAATATCTTCATGCCATATCTGGTAGTTTCCTAATACATCATTTTTAAACCTAAAAAAGAGTTGTTTCCGAGTTCTTTTTATTTCGTAGCTAAATATGGATTCTACAAATTCAATGTCGTAACCTGCTTTTAAAACACGTTTGGTCCATTCTTTATCTTCAAAGGTTGGTACATCTTCTTTAAAAGCATGTTTTTCCCAAACTTTTTTACTGAATGCTGATCCTGAAAATATTAATCCAGATTTATTAGGGTCTACTTTTGCCGAAACTTTGTTTATAAAATTTTTATAATCGTTGGAAGCATGTAAACACCTTAAACCAGCTAAATTTTGATTTTCTTGAAATTTCTTTTTAATCAGTTTAAAAAAATCGTGACTTACAGGGTATGAATGCGCACTAAAAATAACAATGATTTCATTACTCGATTCTTTAGCACACCTATTGGCACTTCCACCAAAACTAAAATTTTTAATGGTTATAAATTTTGCACCGTATTGTTTTGCCACGGCCTCACTAGTATCTGTAGATAAATTATCTAAAACTATAATTTCATCAATATCAGCACTATATCTTTCTGTTAGGTTTTTTAACGAAAAAGCTAATGCTGTTGCTTGATTTTTACTTCTGATTACGACTGAAATCATAGTTTTAAATTTAATTTATTAGCTTTCGTATTAGCTTAAAAGGTTTGGTTACCACCTTTCCTATTTTATATTCTATAGAGTGTTTAATTTTTACTTCGCTATTTCTATATACTTTTAAATCATGAAATAAAACCGTCATACAGTTTTCAAAATCTTTTATATATATATCGCTATGTTTTTTGAATATATATTCTTTATTGGATTCAAAATGACTATTTATTGTATCGACCAGCATAGATTTTTTTGCTTTTCTGTAGTAGAACAAAAACTCTTCTTTTATCTTATATTCCCATCCTCTTTTGGTGATAGAAATCCAGAATTCCCAATCTTCAAAACCATTTTTCATTTGCTCATCGTAACCACCCACTTCTTCCCAACACTTCTTTCTGTATAAAGAGGTAGCAACTAATTGATTTACATAAAGCAGATAATGATACGTACTCCCTTTAGGTTTGAGTTTATTAACAACATTTGAAACTGAATTAACAAAAAACTTACTATAACATGATACTATTGCCAAAGAGCTATCCTGATTTAATTCTGGAATTAAATTTGTTAAAAAATTAATATCGATAATATCATCGGCATCTAAAGGTAAAATATACTCACCCTTGGCCACTTTTATTCCTGCATTTCTAGCACTAGACAAACCTCCATTATCTTGTTTTATGTATCTAAATCTATTGTCTTTTTTACACCATTCTTGAGCTATATCATTTGTATTATCGGGGCTTCCATCATTAATTATAATACATTCCCAATTTATGTATGTTTGATTTAAAACAGATTGTAACGCTTCGGATAAAAAATGAGCTTGATTATAACAAGGAACAATTATGGAAACAGTTACATTCATTAAATTTTGTTTAAAAATCCTAATTTAACTAAGATGCTTATTATTCTAGATTGTCTTAATCCTTCAATTTTAGATTTATTTTTAATCACATCTTCAATATCTCTAACAAAAAGGGGATACTCACTATTTAAAACATCTTGTCTTTCCTTTATTATTGTACTTTTATTTTTTGGATTGGAACTCATTCCATCTAAATAAAAAGTTGATAATGGTATGTCTACCCTTTTACTACTGGCATTATATTTACATATACTATCCATAAAAAATTTCCAGTCAGATACTATTTTTAAGCGTTCATCGTAATAATCAACTTTTTCAAATAAACTTTTTTTTATAAATGTAGCAGGATGTGGTAAAGTATCTTTTACAAAATATGCAAAAGACAATACATCAGGATATTCTTTAATATAAGTTTCTTCATTATCATTTACCTGAAGATTAAAATATATAATATCATGTATTTCTAGATACTTAATATTAGCTTCTAGAACTTTATTGTTATAAAAATGGTCTCCACTATTTAAAAAAATCAAATACTCTCCTTTAGCCTTTTTTATACCTTTATTCATAGCATTATAAACCCCTTTATCTGGCTCGCTAACCCAATAATCTATTTGGTTGTCTAAACTTTCTAAATAACTAACAGTATCATCTTTTGAGCCACCATCTATAACAATATATTCAAACTCATTCCATGTTTGAGTCTTCACACTGTCCAATGTTTTTTTTAAGCCTTCAAGGTTATTATAGGCTACAGTAATTATGGATACTTTTGGTTTCAAAAAAAATGTATTATTAGTTACTCAATATTTTCTTCAATTAACTTGATAAAGTCTTTAACTTCAAAAAAATGCTTTTCAATGAGTTTTAAGTCTTCATCTTTAAAATTCCACCATTTTATTTTTAATAATTTATTAATAGTTTCTTCATCAAATCTATACTTAACAACCGTAGCAGGATTACCAACTGCAATGGCATAAGGAGGAATATTTTTTGAGACAACTGCTCCTGCCCCAATAATTGCGCCATCACCAATTGTAATACCGTCTAAAATTGTTACATTCATTCCTATAAAAACATCATTACCAATAGTAATTGGTAAAAACTCTTTGATTTTATCATCTTTGCTCAATGTCATTCCATTTTGATTTGCTGTAGAATAAAACATGGGATGTGTAGATATACTTTTGGTTGGATGAACACCGCGACCTGCTATAAAATTGGTTCCTATAGAACAAAATTTACCAATAACGGCATTATTGATTATTGATTTTTCTGATATGTAAGTATAATTACCAATTATAGTATCTGATAATCTTGAGGGTGAATATATTTTTGTTGATTTACCTAAATAACTTCTAACGTTTAATATTTGATGATTTAATCGTATTACTTTTTTTAAGTTTGGAAATACCGAAAAAATAGAATTTCTAACTTTCTCTTTTAATACTTTTTTAAATTTTTGTTTTATTGGTTTTTCTTTTAGCGCTTTATAAAAACTTTTAATGATATTTTTAGCACCTTCACGCTCTAGGATTTCAATTCTTTCAATATTAATACTGCTTTCCAATACACTATTTTTAAATTCTGTATGGATTCCGTTATGAACTCCAGAATTATCAAAACCGATATTTTCTACTAGAGATTTTTTAGGGTATAATGTAAAACCATTCTGCAACAATACAGATGCATGCCATTTAACAAACCATGTATTAAGTTTTCCTGAAATATTATGTGCTAATTGACTACTTAAATAATCATATCCAAACTTATCAAAAGTGGTATATAAATTTTTGATTTTAAGCTCATTAAACAAATGTAAAGGATCGCTATTAAAGTGTTTCCAAGCAGAATTCCATGTAGCCCATCCCCAACAAAGAGGCACGTTAAAAAAAAAGGTTTCTGGCAACTCTTCTTTATGCGGATACATGTATGCGGAAATATGCATTACTTCGTCATCATGCTCATAAAGTGTCAATGCATCATTCATATACTTTAGAAACCCAGGAGACGTTTCTAAATCATCTTCTAATACAATTATACGCCCATGCTTTTCAACAACTTTAGTAACCCCTGAAATAATAGAATTGGCTAATCCTTTGTTTTTTTGGTTAATGGTTACATTTACTTTTTTAAACCTATTTTCTTTATTAACAATTTCAATAACTTTATTTACTTGATTTAAATTGTCAACGTCGGTACTTGATTTTGGGCCATCGCAAAACACATATAATTCACTTTCTATAGCCTCTGGATTCATAGCCAATGCATCCAATGTTTTTTGAGTGTGAATTGGGCGGTTATAAGTAAACAAAACTATAGGTGCAAACTTCATATTATATAAAAATAATGTATTCCAATTGATTTTTGTTTACAAGCATTAGCTAAATTGTTTTTGTTTGTATAAAAATGGAAAAAGTTTTTGTCTAAGCCTAATTATAGGGAAGTATTTTATACTTAATATTGAGAATAAACTTTTGGGATTTCTAAAGAATACATCTGTCCAATAAATTATATAGTGCAATAAATTCTTTTTCTGCCTGTACTTTAAAACCCATAATTTATCTAATAATTTATCTCTTTTTTTCGTTGATATATTATTTTTATTGCACCAAGAAAACAAGGATTCATACATCTTTACTCTATACTTTTTATATAAATCTTCTCGATTAAAAATATTGACATCATGAACACCTCTCATAGCCACAGGCTTATTAATTATACCTGATTTTAGCTGAGCTTTTAAAGCCATTTTAAAAATAAGTTCTGTATCTTCAGATATTAACAAAGACTCTGTAAAATATCCTACTGTATCAAAAATTGTTTTCTTCACCGTTAATCCATCTATTGAAAAATGGCCATTAGTACCAAACAATAAAGTGTCAAAAAGTGTTTCGGGTTTTATTCTTCTATTAACAGTAGTTAATTTTAATTTCTCTTTTTCTAATTTATTAGTTTTTCTATAAAAATGAGCGCCTATTGCATTATAAACACCATCAATATCTTTATCAGATTTAAAAATGTCTTTATCATTTTCAAATCTGCTTTCTAAATAAAAATCATCCGCATCTAAAAATGCAACATAATCACTTTTAGCATTACTTATCCCTAAATTCCTGCTGGCAGAACGCCCTTTATTAATACCATTTTTATGATGGTGAATTTTAACCCTTACGTCTTCCTCTTGTAATGCTTCTAATATTTTAAGTGAATTATCTGTACTCCCATCGTTTACTACTACTACTTCTGCTACTTCTGGTTGCTGTAATGCTGATCTTACTGCTTTTTCAATAAAATCTTGCACATTAAAAACAGGAATAATTACTGATACCAAAAATTGCATAATTTGTTATTTAGGCTACACTAAAATTTATTAATTAACCGTAATTTAATCAATAATTGTATGGTTTTTGATTTTCTTAAGTTTCTTAAAATTCGTTCTAATTTAAATTTATACTTTAAGTCGTTCATTTGTATTAAAAATTCGGTATTCAAAACCAAATCTCTTTCTTTTTTCATAACATGAAAATTCTCTTCTAATGAGCTTATTCCTCCTCTATAGAAATTAGAAAACACATCATCTACATATTTATATGTAGCATTATACTTGCATAGGGCTAAAATGAGAAATTTCCAATCCGATACTATCGTTAATTTCTCATCGTAATATCCGTTTTTTTCAAATAAACTTTTCTTAACAAATGTAGATTGGTGAGGAGGCAAGTCTTGGTGAAGATAGGCAAAGGTTAATATTTTAGGACTTCTTTTTAAACTTACTTTTTCTGAATCTATAACGTTAATATTAAAATACACAATATCAAAAGTATTTAAGTGCATCTCTACTCTATTTAAAGCCTTAGAATCAATAAAATCATCACCACTATTCAAAAAAAACAAGTATTCACCCTTTGCTACTTTAATACCTTTATTCATGGCATAGTAAATACCTGTATCTGGCTCGCTTATCCAATAACTAAAACTATCTTTATTCGCTTCAATTAACGCTTTACTACCATCTGTAGACCCGCCATCAATTACAATATGTTCAAAATTAGAATACACTTGACTTTGAACACTTTTTATTGTCCTTTTAAGCCCCTCTACATCGTTATAATTTATGGTTATTATTGAAATTAGAAAATTATTTAGCATAATACTTTTTTAATGCTAGTCTAAAAATTTATTCAAGTAAACAGATTTAATTCCCGCTTCTAAATCTATAACATGCTTCCAGCCTAAGCTATGCATTAAAGACACATCTAACAATTTACGAGGTGTACCATCTGGTTTATTAGTATTCCAGGTTATTGTTCCTTTATATCCTACAATGTTTTTAATTAATTCTGCTAATGCTTTAATAGAAATATCTGTTCCTGTACCTATGTTTACCGAAACATTTCCTGTATAAGTTTGCATCAAGTAAGTACTGGCACTTGCTAAATCGTCAACGTGTAAAAATTCTCGTTTTGGAGTTCCTGTTCCCCAGACTTCTACCGATGGTAAATTATTAACTTTAGCTTCGTGAAATTTTCTCAATAAAGCAGGTAAAACATGCGAATGTTTTAAATTATAATTATCGTTAGGCCCATATAGATTGGTTGGCATAACCGAAATAAAATTACAACCATATTGCCTATTATAATTTTCACATAGCTTTACTCCTGCAATTTTTGCAATGGCATAAGGTTCATTTGTTGGTTCTAAACCTCCTGTTAATAAATAGTCTTCCTTTATAGGTTGCTCTGAAAACTTAGGATAAATACAGGATGATGCAAAAAACAATAATTTTTTTACATTATTTACATAGCTTAAATGAATCACATTATTTTGAATCATTAAATTCTCGTACAAAAACTGACCTCTAAATGTATTATTTGCTTCAATCCCTCCAACTTTTGCTGCTGCTAAAAACACATAATCTGGTTGTTCTTCTTTAAAAAAACGAGCAACTTGCTCTTGATTTGTTAAATCTAATTCTAAAGAGCTTCTTAATACAAAATTTTTATACCCTTTTTGTTTTAAATTTCTATAAATTGCAGACCCCACCATACCATTATGACCAGCAATGTATATTTTATCTAACAAGTTCATATTATTCTTCACAAGAGTTAACCGTATCGTGTCCACCAGCTTTTAAATATTGTTCTTTTTTGAATAATTTTAAATCTGATTCCATCATATCCTTTATTAAGTCATTTAATGTATGCCTAGGCTCCCATTGTAATTGTTCTTTACATTTTGTGGCATCTCCTATTAATAAATCAACCTCAGTTGGTCTATAATACTCTTTATCTACTTTTACAACTATTTTTCCAATTGGAAGCTGATAATCTAAATGTGAACAACTTGCTATTTTTCCAATTTCGTTTTCTTCTTCACCTTCAAAAGTCAAAGTAACACCAATATAATTAAATGCCTTTTTGATAAAATCTCTAACACTTGTAGTAATTCCTGTTGCTATAACATAATCTTCTGGCTTATCTTGTTGTAGCATTAACCACATAGCCTCAACGTAGTCTTTGGCATGCCCCCAATCTCGTTTAGCATCTAAGTTTCCTATGTAAAGTACATCTTGAAGTCCTAAAACAATTTTTGAAGTCGCTCGGGTTATTTTTCGAGTTACAAAAGTTTCTCCTCTTAGTGGAGATTCATGGTTAAATAATATGCCGTTACAAGCATACATACCATAGGCTTCTCTATAATTTACAGTTATCCAATACCCGTATAATTTAGCTACTCCATAAGGGCTTCGCGGGTAAAACGGTGTACTTTCCTTTTGAGGAACTTCTTGTACTAAACCGTATAACTCTGAGGTTGAAGCTTGGTATATACGTGTTTTTGTTAAACCAAGTAAACGAACAGCCTCTAAAATACGTAATGTCCCTAAACCATCTATATTTGCTGTATATTCAGGTGTATCGAAACTTACCTTTACATGAGACATTGCTCCTAAATTATATACCTCATCTGGTTGAACTTCTTGAATAATTCTTGTTATATTCATAGAATCGCTTAAATCTCCATAATGAAGTTTAAAACGTATATTTTTCTCGTGAGGGTCTTGATATAAGTGGTCTACCCTATCTGTATTTAAAAGAGAGGCACGACGCTTTATACCATGTACAATATAACCTTTAGATAGAAGTAATTCTGCTAAATAAGCACCATCTTGCCCTGTTATACCTGTTATTAATGCTGTTTTATTATTTTTCTCCCAAGTCATCGTTAAAGTTCATTATATCTTCATAAATTTTATAAATTTTTGAAGCTGCATTATTATTTTTAAGTCTTTCTGATTGAATTTTCAATAATTCTAAATTATCTCTTATAAAAACTTTATCAAACCAAATTTTATTAATTTTATCGATTATATCATTAACATCTAAGGGGTTAAAAACAAAACGATTATCTCCAATTGTTTCTGGTAAAGATGTTACATTTGAACAAATAACAGGAATATTCATTAAAATACTTTCCATCAAAGGAAAACTACCAGCTTCATATAATGTGGGAACAATAACTGCTTTACATGTATTGTATAATTCAAATAATTCATTATCACTTACAATGCCTAAAAATTTTATTCTATTTTCTAATTTATTAGATATTATGTAAGGTTCAATCTCATTAATATAGTAATCTGTTTTATGTCCTGTACATATAAGTTTTACATCATCTACATTTTTTACAGCTTGAAGTAATATTAAATGATTTTTATGTTTCCAAGAAGAGGCAGGATAAAGCAAAAACTCTTTAGGTAAATCATACTTACATAAAATGTTTTTATCTCTTTTATTTATGCGATTAAACCATAAGTCTTCCATATCTAAGAGTATTGTATGGATTTGTGATTCCTCTTTATCAAAATATTTTATTATATCATTCTTAATATGATTATAACTAACTAATACAGCATCAGCATAATCAATAGCTTTTTTATAGTTAAATGCTCTATGTGCTCTCTCTGCAGATGTGAAAAACTCAGGAAAATGTAATTCTTGAACATCGTGCAATGTCGATATTTTCTTAATATGGTTTTTTACAACTATATCTTGTACAGGAGAATGTATTATATCAATTTTATAAATCTTAATAATTATATCATATATATCTTTTCTTTTTAATCTCTTTTTTATTTTTAAAATATTAAAAAGAATATTTAATATTTTGAAAGTAATATTACTTAATCGCGAATATTTAGGCGTCTTACAATTAACTAAATTGAAATTTGAATTTGAATTGATTATGGTTAGAACATCTTGCTCTGGGTTATTACAAAAAATAAAAAAATGAGAAGGTAATTTTGCTTTTGCTAAAATTTGCAACAAAGCAATAGAATATTGATAAACACCTCCATTAGCTTTGCTTATATTTGGTATATTAATTAAAATATTCATTTAATTTTTTTTACTGGAGATCCAACATAAGTGCCTGGTTCGAAAATTGATTTTATAACTGTTGAATTTGATCCAATTGTTACACCATTACCAATCGAAACTTTATCATTTATTACAGCACCAGCACCTATAAAACATTCATTCCCAATTTTAACTCTACCACAAATAATTGAACCAACTGAAATGTGATTATGAGAACCTATTTCTACTTCGTGTTCTATAATAGCCCCTGTATTTATTATATTGTTATCTCCTATAAATACATTAGAGTTTATTACTGATTTTGAAAAAATAAAATTTGATTGTCCCAATACCACTGTTTCATCTATATAGCAAGTTGAATGATAAATGTTCTTTTTTAAAACATCTTTGAAGTATTTTATAAAAAGTTCTTTTCTTTTTTTATTATCACCATAAGAAAGAATTATATTATTATTTGGAATATATTGAGGCAAATTACCAATTAATTCTACTTCACCAATTATTTCTTTATTATCCTTTGAATATGTTTTATCATAAATACCAGCAATATCAAAGTTACATTTTTTTAATAACGAAATTAAAGATCTAGTATGTCCGCCTGCTCCAAATATATATAGTGAATTACTCATTCTATCCTATTTTTTGAAATGACTTTAGGCAGTTAACTATTTCGAGAACATTGCTTTTACTTAAACTTGGATAACTTGGAAGATTAATACCTTTTCTAGCTAAACTTTCTGCTATTTGATGTTTTACAAATTTCTTAGAATATATTGGCATGGTATGAATAGGATAAAACATTGGCCGTGTTTCTATTCCTCTTTCGGCTAAATATAATTTTAATTCTTCTCTATCTAATGTTTCTGGAACAAGTACTGTACACATCCAATAAGAATGTAATGTGTTTTCTTTTTCTTTATGTAACTCAAACTTCGAATTTTCAAAACCTTCTCTATACCAATCTGCTATCTGAATTTTCTTAGCAATTATGCCTTCAATCTGTTCTAATTGTGCTAAACCTATAGCCGCACATATATTGGTCATTCTATAATTATATCCTATTGCATCATGCCAATACTCTCTATATTTTGCTAAACCCTGCCCTTTTAAATGAACTAATCTATCATACAGAGTAGCATCATTAGTAACAACCATACCTCCTTCACCTGTTGTAATGGTTTTATTTCCATAAAAACTAAACGTAGATATATCTCCAAATGTACCAACATATTTTCCTTTGTATTTTGAGCCAATAGCTTCAGCACAATCTTCAACTAAGAATAATCCATTTTTTCTAGTAATATCAATCAAGCTATCCATTTCACAAGGGTGTCCATATAAATGCACACACATAACAGCCTTTGTAGCATGGGTTATTTTCTTCTCAACATCTTTTGGATCTATTTGCCAAGTATCATCTAACGAATCAACAAAAATAGGTTTAGCCCCTGTGTATGTTATTGCATTAACCGAAGCTATATAGGTAAGCGTAGGCACAATAACCTCATCACCTTCGCCAATACCTAAAGCCACTAATGCTAAGTGTAAAGCAACGGTACCATTACAAACTGAAGCACTAAAATTAGCCCCTATATATTTTGCAAAACTAGTTTCAAATTGATTTACAAATTTACCTTTACTAGAAATCCATGAAGAGTCTAAACATTCATTTACATATTTCTTCTCATTTCCATTTAAACTAGGTTGATAAACAGGGTATTTAATTTCTGTCATTATAAATTTTCTATTTTGTTTAACCTTGTGTTATATATAGGTAATCCCTGTAGCTCTTTTATTCTTTCTTTCCCTTTTAAATAATTTAATTCTCCTTGTTCATTTCTAGATTCTCTAAATTTAGAATCTACAAAACCCTCATCCAAAGTTAATGCTTTAATATTAATATTTTTTAAAGATTCCTTTTTAACAAAATAGGCATTATTACCTGCACTATTACATCCAACAAATGCATATCCTTTCTCTTCGGCAAGGTCACACAAAGCCATCAATGATGCTCCTGCATATAAACCACTATAATGAGCATTAGTTCTAACAAAACTAGGATTATATGGCACAGTAATAGCTCTATTTTTACCAAAAACACTATTATATTCAACTATAACAATTATTGGGTTTACAACCTTTATAGATTTCCAAACCCAATAATCATTACCGTCAATATCTATATGCAAAAGTCCTATCTCTCCTTTAATATCTTCAAGTTCTATTAAATCATTAACATTTTCAGCCGATATAAATGCAGGTTTGGCAACTAAATCATATTTCCAATAATAATGGCTATTTTTTATTTTATAAATATGATCATCATTACCATCCATTATTAATCCAGACCAATTATTATTGATTAATAAAAAACGTGTATTTGATTCTAAGTAATCCTCTACACCAAACTCAATAAAAACTTTAGTTTCTATATTCAACATATTTACTAGATATTGAATAATACCATCATCTCCCCATTGAGAAAACACTTTAAACTCTACATCTTCTAAAGAATTAATATCTGTTTTTTTACACAATAAATGTGATAACATTTTTCCATTTTGTAACATTACATTTTCAAGCGAAACTTCCGCCTTACTAGTATTATTTACATTTGTTAAAGTAACAGGATTAATTATTTTTTTTATTTTCTTAAACATAATATTTCAAGTAAATACTTATATTATAATAACTTATTAATTTAAAGAAGTCTTTTCAATTAAAATTTAATACTTTAAACTACTATTTGAGGGTTTTATTTGTATTGTATTATTTTACAACCTAAATTTAGATTCTTTTTTTTAATCTAAAGACCATTGACTATCTAAAACTACACAACCATAATCTAACCCTGCATACTTATGAAATTCTGAACCTGTCTCTTCTATATTAAAACTCACCACGCTTTCTAAATTACTAATTAGTTGTTGGTGAGGAATATGAAAGGCCACATGAACCCTATAATCATTTGGTACTAACGTACTAAATGGTAAACTTATATTAAAACTATACACTCCAGAAGAATCAATAAAATCTCTTAAGTTTATCTCAGATGTAAAAATAGCTCTTTCAAATTGATCAATAACTCTAAAGCCTAAAACAGCCAAAGGCAAATGCGTTTCTGAAACTCTAACCTTAATTTTTAACTTAATTTTATGGTTAAACGCAAACATGCTACATAACTCGCCTTTATTGTCTATAACAGAAACACTTAAAACATCTGAAGGCTTTTTTGATTCCTCATAGGCATAATGTTCACCACTACTGGTAATATCATTTGTTAAATAAAAATCAACTGCTTGGTCGGCAGTTCCTCTAAATTTAACTTTTCCATGCTCTAATACAATAGCTTTTGTACATAACGTTTTTATAGCTGCCATGTTATGGCTTACAAATAAAACCGTTCTGCCGTTACTACCACTTATGTCTTGCATTTTACCTATGGCTTTGTTTTGAAATTCGGCATCTCCTACTGCTAAAACCTCATCTATAACTAAAATATCTGGGTCTAAATGAGCAGCTACGGCAAATGCCAAACGTACTGTCATCCCAGAAGAATATCGTTTTACAGGTGTATCAATATAGCGTTCGCAACCAGAAAACGCTATTATTTCATCTAGCTTAGATTGTATTTCTTTTTTGGTCATCCCTAGAATAGCACCATTCAAGAATATATTTTCTTTTCCCGTCATTTCTGGATGAAAACCAGTACCTACTTCCAATAACGAAGCAATTCTTCCTTTTGTTTTAATTTCTCCTGTTGTTGGTCCCGTTACCTTTGATAATATTTTTAAAAGTGTAGATTTTCCTGCACCATTTTTCCCTATTATCCCTAAAACCTCACCTTGTTTTACTTCAAAATCTACATCTTGTAATGCCCAAACATATTCTGACTGCCCTTTAATACTACGGTCGTTACTATCTCCAACTTTTAAATATGGGTCTTCTTTTCCTCTAATTTTATACCACCATCTATTTAAATCATGACCAATAGTACCTGTACCAACAAGCCCTAAACGGTATTGTTTAGACACATTTTCTGCTTTTAAGATTATTTCTTTTTCCATTAAATAGTATCTATAAAACTTTTTTCTGTTCTATTAAACATAATAAGCCCAAATAAAAACAGTACAAGACAAATTACAATAGCATAAATCATTTTTAATAATGAATAGTCACCAACGCCTAAAGCCATATATCTAAATGCTTCAATAATTGTAGTCATTGGATTATATTCTACTACCCAAGATATTTCTGGAAGCTTTTGTTTAAAATATGATAACGGATACATTACTGCAGAACCATACATTAATAACTGTACTCCAAAAGCAACTAAAATTTTTAAATCGCGATATTTAGTTGTCATAGAAGATATTATCATGCCTAAACCTAAACCTAAAAGTCCCATTAAAATTATAATAATTGGCAAGGCCACTATAGCCTTAGTAGGCTCTATGATTAATTCAACATTTGAAAAGAAAACATAATACATATAAAAACCAACAAACACCAACAACTGTATTCCAAACTTAAATAAATTAGTAATAACCGTTGACAATGGCACAATAACTCGCGGAAAATACACTTTACCAAATATGCCTTGATTTTGAGCAAATGTATTACTTGTTCCTGTTAAACATTCTTTAAAATAGTTCCAACTTGTAATTCCTGCTAGATTAAACAAAAATGGTGGTACACCATCACCCGTTGGTATATTTGCCATATTATTAAATATTAATGTAAAAATTACAGAAGTAAAAAGTGGTTGTATAAAATACCATAATGGCCCTAGAATTGTTTGCTTATATACTGTAATAATATTACGTTTTACAAACAAAAAAAGTAAATCACGATAATCCCAAATCTCTTTCAGGTTTAAGTTTATCAATTTTTGTTTAGGCGAAATGGTATAAAGCCAATTATCGTTGTTATTATTCAATACAATTATAATTTATTTTTATTTCTAAAAAATTTATTCGTCAAACTATTTTGAAAAAAGATTTAATCTTAGCTATTAATGTTTTTTTGGTGTAATTATCATCATTATACCCATTACCATAACCGCCATAACCATAGCCGTAACCATAGCCATAACCGTAACCGTAGCCATATTTTCCTTTCTGGTTGTAGCCATTGTATATAAAGCTTATATTTTGTATTTCCCCTTTGTTATATTTATCATTTATAAGGTTTATCATTCCTTTTTTCGTATAATCTTGTCTTACAACATAAACTGTAGCATCTGCATATTCGGTAAGCTCTAAAGCATCAGCAACAAGTCCTATTGGAGGAGTATCTAAAACAATATAATCGTAAGATTTTTTTAGAGCAATTATTAAATCGTCCATTTTCTCTCCAATTAATAACTCAGATGGATTTGGTGGGATTGGTCCAGATGTAATAACATCTAAATTAGATACGCCTGTTTGTTGTAAAACCTCCTCTATACTTTTCTGTCCAATTAAATAATTAACGACACCAACATCATTTTCAATTTCAAAATCCCCAAATATCTTTGGCTTTCTTAAATCTAAACCAACCAGAATTGTTTTTTTTCCACTCATAGCAAAAACCGTAGCTATATTAATGGAACAAAATGTTTTACCTTCTCCACTAACTGAAGATGTTACTAATACAGTTTTAGTGCCTTCTAAATTGTGTTTTTTATAAAAATATTGCAAGCTAGACCGAATGGACCTAAACGCTTCTGCTATAGTTGATTTGGGTTTTAAATGAACTATTAAATTATTATCTAAAGTACTTTTCCCAACAACACCTAGTAAAGGTATTTTAGACAAATTTTCTAAAACTTGTGGGTTGTGCAATTTAGTATCAAAAAACGTTAATAAAAAAGCTAGTAATAACGGTGGTAGAATCCCTCCTATAATTGCAAACAAATATCTTGAACTTAACTTTAAATCTATTGGTATAGCTCCTGTATCTTTTGCTACATCTATTATTAAAATATCTGAAACACTAGCAGATTTTATAATATCTGCCTCTCCACGTTTAGCTAAAAACACATTATATGTTTGTTCGCTTAACGAATATTGCCTTTGAATATCAAATAATTTTTGTTGAGACTTAGGCAACTTTCTTATTTTAGCATCTTCAATCGCTATCTTAGTATTTGCAATTTTCAACTCCCTTTTTAACTCATTTGATGCTGAGCTAATATTTTCAAAAAGAACCATTTTCAATCCATTTATTTGCCTATTTAGGTCATCAAAAATAGTGGCACCTTTTCTAACGGTAGATTCGTATTTAGATTTTTGCACCGACAATTCATTAATCCTACTTATATTAGAAAGTATATTAGTTTCTTCAATTCCAGCAATAGAAGGTGCAGGTAATTCTGTAAAAGTATCACTAGTTTTTAAATAGTTTTTTAAGCTATTATAATATGCCAACTTTCTTTCTATATCATCTTTCTCTGATTCAAACACTGTGAGCTTATCATTAATAGCAACGCCTTCATCATTTAAATTAAATATCTTATTTTTTTGTTTATAATTATTTAATGAATCTGCATTTAACGTAAGTTGAGATTTTACACGATCTAATTGAGCATCAATAAAATTAATTGTATTTGTAACAAATTGGTTTTTTCTATTTAATTGATCTTCACTTAAAACCCTAACGGTCTCATTTAAGTAATCAACTATTTTAGCCTTATTTACATCTGCCATACTCAAATTTAAAATAGCAGAATTTTTAGGGTTGCTTATGCTTAATTTATTTCTATATTTTGAAACAACTGCATCAAAATCATTAAACTCTATAAAATACTCTTCTCCTGCAATAACATTTCTGCCTTCAGGTATTTTTATAACTCCATTAATATAAGGAAGGTTTATGGTGTCACTTAAATTAAATTGTTTTTTTAACTCACCTAAATCAACATTTAGACTAGATTTTTTCTTATTAGTAAAATTTTGGGTATTTACTAAAGTAGATTCAAAATTAATGGAGAGTTCATATGTATTAGTATTTAAAAAAGTTATTTTTATAAGATGATTAAGTACTTGATTAGTATTTAAAACAAGATCAATTTCAAACGGCGCACTTGTGTAAATATCATCTTTTCTAAATCTTGATTGCCTTAAATATGTTTTATAAAATTGAAGATTATTTACTACTTTTTCGTGTATTGAACGCGATCTTAAAGAAGTCATTATTGTTTGTACTTTCCCAGACACCCCTCCCCAATTAAACGTTAAGCTAGTTGTTGATGTAAATAATGGATTTGATTCTTCTTCAACAGAAATTTGTGTACTCAGTCTATAAGATTGTTGCTTCCGAATATTTTGCTGATATACTATAAAAACGCCTAAACCAATAAACAATAGAAATAGTTTCCAATAACTTAAAACTCTAATTAAAAAAGCTTTAATATCGAATGAGGATAGCGATTTTGATTCTGAAACATCGAACTCTTCTTCCATAATAAAAAGTATTTAAAGATTCTTTGTTAAAAAATACGTGGATACCAATACTGACAAAATGGAAGCTATAGTTGTTAAGTTCTGCGTAACAGTTTGTCCTGCTCCAATTACTTTACGTTTTAAAGGCTTAACCAAAATAATGTCATTGGGCTGAATATAATAAAATGGGGATTGCATAGCCCTAATATCTGTTAGGTCTATATGATGAATTTTTTGCCCGTCTGGATATTGCCTAACAACTAAAACATCTTTTCTATCTCCAGTTTGCGCAATATCACCTGCATTGGCTAAAGCTTCAATAATATTTACTCTATCTTGAAATAAGGTATAAACACCAGAACCTCCTACTTCGCCTGTAACAGTGTATCGTAACCCAGATAACTTAACTCTAACAAATAGTTCGGCCGTTTCCTTAAAATATTGATTTAATAATTCTTTCTTCACTCTACGTTCTATCTCATCAATAGTAAATCCTAAGACATTAATTTCTCCTAAAACAGGGAATTTAATATTTCCATGTAAATCAACAGTAAAACCACTAAAATAAAGACTCCCTTCTCCTCCTCCAGATTCGGCTCCTTCTATAGGGTTAAATATAGCTACAAGCTCTTCGTCTAATGCTTTTACATTAATACTTAAAATATCGTTAACCTGAACTCTATAAGGTTTTGATAGCTCTTTTACTGAAAGGGAATCATTAACTACTGTGCCTTTATCTTGTAAATAAACAACATCCTTATTAGTGATACAAGACATGAACGTTGCGTTAACGACTAGCACAAAAACTAAAAAACATCTCTTCATATTGAGGCAAATTGATTTAACACAAATATAGCTTTTCATCATGAATAATAAAACTCTTATCGGATTTTTGGTTTTTTATCCGTTATTTGCAAAAAACTATCCTTTTGAACTATTTAACAGTTGAAAACATATCAAAGTCTTACGGGGAATTAACACTTTTCAAAGACATTTCTTTTAGTGTGCATAAAGATCAGAAAATAGCGTTTGTCGCTAAAAATGGCACAGGAAAAACATCAATCCTTAATATTATTTCTGGTGATGATGAAGCTGATTCTGGCTTGATTACTTACAGAAAAGGAATTGCTGTGTCTTTTCTGTCTCAAGACCCTAAATTTGATGATAACCTAACTATTGAAGAAACCATTTTTGCTAGTGACAACCCGATTTTAAAAATCATAGCCAATTACGAAAAATCGCTTTTAAATCCTGAAGACACTGAAGCTTACCAAAGCGCTTTTGAAGCCATGGAACAGCATCATGCTTGGGATTTTGAAACCCTTTACAAACAAATACTTTTCAAATTAAAGCTTGATAATTTATCTCAAAAAGTGAGTACGCTTTCTGGCGGACAAAAAAAACGGTTATCACTTGCCAATGCTTTGATAAACAAACCAGATTTATTAATTCTTGATGAGCCCACTAATCATTTAGATTTAGAAATGATTGAATGGTTAGAAGCTTTTTTCGCGAAAGAAAACATTACTCTATTTATGGTAACACACGATCGCTACTTTTTAGAACGTGTGTGTAATGAAATTATAGAATTAGATGAAGGTCAACTATATAGTTACAAAGGCAACTATTCTTATTACCTAGAAAAACGCGATGCTCGAATTGAACGTGAAGCTGTTGAAACAGGAAAAGCTAAACAACTTTTTAAAAAGGAACTTGCTTGGATGCGCAGACAGCCCAAAGCGAGAACTACAAAGTCAAAGTCAAGAATAGACGATTTTGCAGATATTAAACATCGTGCGCACCAACGCAGAAATGACCATGAAATCCAATTAGAATTAAACATGGAACGTCTAGGAAGCAAAATTTTAGAATTCCACAAAGTATCAAAATCATTTAAAGATAAAACGATACTTAACAAGTTTGATTATACGTTTCAAAAAGGAGAACGTGCTGGTATTATTGGAAAAAACGGCACTGGAAAAACGACATTCTTAAACATCCTTACACAAACTACTATACCAGATTCTGGAAAAGTAATTAAAGGCGACACCGTAAAATTTGGATATTATACCCAAAACGGTATGACCATTAAACCCAAGCAAAAAGTTATTGATGTTGTTAGGGAATTTGGTGACTATATTCCATTAAAAAAAGGACGACAAATTTCGGCACAACAACTACTAGAACGTTTTTTATTCAGCAGAAAAAAACAATACGATTTTGTTGAAAAACTAAGCGGTGGCGAACGTAAACGCTTGTATTTATGTACTGTTTTAATTCAGAATCCAAACTTTTTAATTCTAGATGAACCTACAAACGATTTAGATATTGTAACACTAAATGTATTAGAAAGTTTTTTATTAGATTACCCTGGCTGCGTTATTGTAGTATCTCACGACCGCTATTTTATGGATAAAGTAGTCGATCATTTATTTGTATTTAGAGGCGGTGGTATTATTGATGATTTCCCAGGAAACTATACTGATTATAGGATTTACGAAGACAGCCAACCAGCAACCTCTAATACTTCTGAAGATAAAAAAGAGAAAAAAACTTGGAAACAAAATGAAACTTCAAAATTATCTTATAACGAAGAAAAAGAACTTAAAAATATTGAAAGCAAACTAAAATCATTAACGTTTGATAAAAAGGAATTAGAAAACAAATTTAATAATCCAGAGCTTTCGCCAGACGATATTACTAAACTATCAGAAGAACTTCAAAAAATTATAGACACTATAGAGGCAAAAGAAGAACGTTGGTTTGAATTATCGGCTAAATTAGAAGAATGATTTTTCTTCTCGCAAAAAATCAGAGGCACAAAAAAAGCAAAGAGTTATTATCTTAAAGTAAACAACTAAAAACTGCGACTGAATATTAAAAATGTTTTACCAAATAAAACAATACATAAAACTCCTTTTAAAATCTACCAACCAACATGGCGTGCACTCCCCTTTTGTTTATAATTTGGTTACTAAGTGTTTTTATGATAAAACCAAATATGCTGCTTATTCAAGCATTTTAAACTATAAAAAAGATCTTTTAAAAAACAAAACTAAAATTACTGTTACCGATTTAGGTGTTGGTTCTCATGTAATGAAACAAAAAGAACGCAGCATTTCTGCAATGGCTAAAAATGCAGGTTCAACATATAAAAGGGCAAAACTGTTGTATAGAATTGTTAATTATTTTGAATTTGAAGCCATCTTAGAATTAGGCACATCGTTAGGCATTGCAACTAATGCGATGCATTTAGCTAACCCAAAAACAAATATTACAACTATTGAAGGTTGCCCAAATATTTCTGAATTTACTAAAGAGAATTTTAAAGCTTCTCGATTAGAAAATATTAATGTTATAAATGATAATTTTGTTGATGCTTTAAAAAATCTAAAACCAAACACCTACGACCTTATATTTTTTGACGGTAACCACCAAAAAGAAGCAACATTAGATTATTTTGAGACTTCGCTCGAAACCGCACATAACGATTCTGTTTTTATTTTTGATGATATTTATTGGAGCAAAGGCATGACAGAAGCTTGGGAAGCTATAAAAAAACATCCAAAAGTAACCGTAACTATTGACACCTTTTTCTGGGGATTTGTGTTTTTTAGAAAAGAGCAAGTTAAAGAACATTTCTTAGTAAGAGTTTAGTTCTTTTTTGTTAAGTTGTTAAACTCTCATTCCTGCATTGGCAGTAATCTGTCTTGAAGTCTTTCAAATGTTCTTGTATTCTAATAATTTATTAAAAGAAATTGTTCGGCAATAAAATAGTGTCTTTAATTGTGGATTCCTGCCTACGCAGGAATAACAAAAACAAAAATATTCGTGAATTCGTGGCAAAAAACTTTTAACTTTTAACTTTTAACTTTTAACTTGCGTAGCATGAAAATCTACACCAAAACAGGAGACAAAGGCACTACAGCATTATTTGGTGGTACACGGGTACCAAAACACCATATTCGCATTGATAGTTATGGAACTGTTGATGAGTTAAACTCGTATTTGGGTTTAATTCGTGATCAAGATATTCATCAAAATTATAAAGATATATTGATTCATATTCAAGATAGGTTATTTACTGTTGGTGCTATTTTAGCAACCGACCCCAAAAAAGCAGTTTTAAAAAATGGGAAAAAGCGCTTAAATATTCCTAAAATTTCTTCGGAAGACATTGAGCGTTTAGAACATGAAATGGACACCATGAATACTGCACTACCACCTATGACACATTTTGTGTTACCTGGTGGGCATCAAACCGTGTCATTCTGTCACATAGCGCGTTGTGTTTGCCGTAGAGCTGAACGTTTAGTGACTGCACTAAATGATATTGAAGCCATAAACCCTAATGCTTTAATGTACTTAAACCGTCTTTCTGACTACCTTTTTGTGTTGGCACGAAAGTTGACTTACGACTTACAAGCAAATGAAATTAAGTGGATTCCTGAAAAAAAGTGATGAGCTTGAAAACGGAAGACCGAAGTTTGAAGTTAGCACAAAACAAATTACTGTTGACTGAAAACTGCGGACTAGCCTGTGTTAGGGATTGCAGCGGCATCCTTTTTAAAACTTGAATGAAATAAAAAATTGCTTGAGAACTTGAATTTGGCAGATTGCCACGTCCTTCGTCCTCGCAATGATGTTTTAAAAAGATATAGCCTTTCGGCTACGCTCAAGACAAGCTACAAGCCAGACCAAAGCATTTCCTGCAAGGTTTTTTTACCTTGTAGGTATTAAGCGAAGGGAACGCCAAAAAAACCAATTAATTTTGCTAATATTATTAACACCGCAAGAATAAATTTGCAAGTGTTTAGAGTACAAAAGAATACGTTCTTAAAATTAATGATTAAATAATTCATTTTTTTCTTGTCTGTTTAAACTAAAAATTTATTTTTGCAAAAATTTAAACGCATAAAAAATGTATTGGACTTTAGAATTAGCATCGTATTTAAGTGATGCACCTTGGCCAGCAACCAAAGACGAATTGATAGATTACGCTATTAGAACTGGCGCACCGTTAGAAGTTGTAGAGAATTTACAGTCAATTGAAGATGAAGGCGATTCATACGATTCAATTGAAGAAATTTGGTCAGATTATCCAACAGACGAAGATTACCTCTGGAATGAGGATGAATATTAATAAAAAAGCATAAAGAATAGTTAAAAAGTCTCGAATTGAGGCTTTTTTTTTGCCCTAATCTTTATAAAACACCACAACAAAATGTATCTTTGGAGTCGACAAAAATTCCGAAAAGTTTTGCTTTGAGGTATCTATTAGAATTGTCATTCTTGTGAAAACGGAAACCTTTTAAAAATAAATAAAAACAACTAGGAAACCCTAGATAAAATAAAAATATACACATGAGTTTTTTAAATTCTGTACTTAAAGTATTTGTAGGAGACAAATCGAAACAAGATGTAAAAACCATCACACCTATTGTAGATAAAATAAAAACATTTGAATCGGCTATTGAAGCACTTTCACACGATGAATTAAGAGGAAAAACTGTTGAATTTAAAGCTAAAATTGCCGATGCAACTAAAGCTATTAACGAGCAAATTTCAAACCTTCTTGAAGAAGCCGAAAACACTGAAGACATTGATAGACGAGAAGATATTTATCAAGACATTGATAAACTAAAAGATGATGCTTATACTGTTACCGAAGATGTTTTAAACGACATTTTACCAGAGGCTTTTGCCGTGGTAAAAGAAACAGCTAAACGTTTTGTAAACAACACCTCTATAACGGTTACTGCCAATACCTTCGATAGAGAATTATCTGGAACTAAAGATTACATTACACTTGATGGAGATAATGCCTCTTGGTCAAATTCTTGGGACGCTGCCGGAAAACCTATTACATGGGACATGATACATTACGATGTTCAGCTAATAGGTGGTGTTGCCATGCACCAAGGTAAAATTGCCGAAATGCAAACAGGTGAGGGTAAAACATTGGTAGCTACACTGCCCGTTTACTTAAATGCATTAGCCGAAAAAGGCGTGCATTTAGTTACGGTAAACGATTATTTAGCAAAACGTGATAGCGCGTGGATGGCGCCAATTTTTGAGTTTCACGGCATGAGTGTTGATTGTATAGATTACCATCAGCCAAACTCCGATGCTCGTAAAAAAGCCTATAATGCTGATATTACTTACGGCACAAATAACGAATTTGGTTTCGATTATTTGCGCGATAATATGGCACATTCACCAGACGATTTGGTTCAGCGTCCACATCACTACGCTATTGTAGATGAGGTAGATTCTGTTTTAGTTGATGATGCGCGTACACCGTTAATTATTTCTGGTCCAATTCCTAAAGGAGATCGTCATGAGTTTAACGAATTGAAACCAAAAGTTGATGATATTGTTAATGTGCAACGCAAATATTTAACAGGTGTTTTAGCTGAAGCTAAAAAATTAATTAAGGAAGGAGACACCAAAGAAGGTGGTTTTCAATTGCTTCGTGTATATCGTGGTATCCCAAAAAACAAAGCACTTATCAAGTTTTTAAGTGAAGAAGGTGTTAAAATGCTACTTCAAAAAACGGAAAACTTTTACATGCAAGACAACAATCGTGAAATGCCAAAAATTGATGCGGAGTTGTACTATGTTATTGAAGAAAAAAACAATCAAATTGAATTAACCGATAAAGGTATTGAGTACTTATCGGGGAAAGACAATCCAGATTTCTTTGTCATGCCAGAAATTGGATTGGAAATTGCAAAAATTGAAAAACAAGGTCTTCCTACTGAAGAAGAAGCTAATCTTAAAGAAGAGCTTTTTAAAGAATTTGGCGTAAAATCAGAACGTATTCACACTTTGAATCAACTTTTAAAAGCTTATGCTTTATTTGAAAAAGACACCCAATATGTGGTGATGGATAACAAAGTAATGATTGTTGATGAGCAAACTGGTCGTATTATGGATGGGCGTCGTTATAGCGATGGTTTACACCAAGCCATTGAAGCCAAAGAAAATGTAAAAATTGAAGATGCGACCCAAACCTTTGCCACCGTAACACTTCAAAATTTCTTTAGAATGTATCGTAAACTATCTGGTATGACAGGTACTGCGGTGACTGAAGCTGGCGAATTATGGGAAATCTATAAATTGGATGTTGTTGAAATTCCAACTAACAGACCAATTGCACGTGATGATAGAGAAGATTTAGTTTATAAAACAAAGCGCGAAAAATACAATGCGGTTATTGATGAAGTAACACAATTATCAAAAGCAGGTCGACCTGTTTTAATTGGAACAACATCTGTAGAAATTAGTGAGTTACTTGGTAAAATGCTTAGTATTCGTAAAATATCGCACAACGTATTAAATGCAAAACAGCATAAAAAAGAGGCTGAAATAGTTGATCAAGCAGGTAAAACAGGGCAAGTAACTATCGCTACTAATATGGCTGGTCGTGGTACCGATATTAAATTATCAGAAGAAGTTAAAGCAGCTGGGGGGTTAGCCATTGTAGGTACCGAGCGTCATGATTCACGTCGTGTTGACAGGCAGTTACGTGGTCGTGCTGGTCGTCAAGGAGATGTTGGTAGTTCTCAATTTTATGTGTCGCTAGACGATAATCTAATGCGTTTATTTGGTAGTGAGCGTATCGCGAAAATGATGGATAAAATGGGATTAAAAGAAGGTGAAGTGATTCAGCATTCTATGATTTCAAAATCCATTGAGCGTGCGCAGAAAAAAGTTGAAGAAAATAACTTTGGTGTTAGAAAGCGTTTATTAGAATATGATGATGTTATGAATGCACAACGTGAGGTGGTATACAAACGTCGTCATCATGCATTATTTGGTGAACGCCTCCGCGTGGATTTAGCAAATATGATTTTTGACACATCGGAAGGTATTGCTGAAACGAATAAAGAAACTAACGATTTTAAGAATTTCGAATTTGAATTGATTCGCTATTTCTCAATGAGCTCTCCTGTTACTGAAGCCGAATTTGGAAACTTATCGACTCAAGAAATTACTGGTAAAATTTACAAAGCAGCTTTCGAACATTATAAAGATAAAATGGCTAAAAATGCAGATATCGCATTTCCTGTTATTAAAAATGTATACGAAACACAGCGCGATAAATTTAAACGTATTGTAGTACCATTTACCGATGGCGTTAAGAGTTTAAATGTTATTACCGATCTTGAAAAAGCCTATGAATCTGGTGGAAAGCAATTAATCACTGATTTTGAAAAGAATATTACATTGGCCATAATTGATGATGCTTGGAAAACACATTTGCGTAAAATGGATGAGTTAAAACAATCGGTACAATTAGCAGTACACGAACAAAAAGACCCGTTATTAATTTACAAATTTGAAGCTTTCGAGTTATTTAAAAGCACCATAGACCAAGTTAATAAAGATGTAATTTCATTCTTATTTAAAGGCGAATTGCCACAAGAAACACAAAACACTATTCAGGAAGCTAGAACACGTAAACAGGAAAAATTAAATATCCAAAAAGACGAAATTCCTAATTTAGATGAACGTTCTGCACAAAATAGAGCTGCAGGAAATACACAACGTCAACCAGAAGTTGTGGAAACTATTGTACGCGACCGACCAAAAATTGGACGTAACGATCGTGTTACCATTAAGCATGTTATGAATGGCGAAAACAAAACCGTAAAATATAAACAAGCAGAACCTTTAATTGCTAAAGGCGAATGGGTTTTGGTTGAAGATTAAATACATCATTACGAGGAGGTACGACGTGGTAATCTTTTAAATTAAAACCTAGAACCTTCAATAAACAGATTGCCACAGCTAACAAAAAGTTAGCTTGGCAATGACAGATGATATTAAAATCCTAACAGTTTTTTGTTGGGATTTTTTGGTACGGCAATTTTAAATAGTTTGACTTTATCAGAAAACCATAATCAATCAGAATGATTATTATTGTTAAGATGAAAACTATTTTGGCACTTTCAGGAGTAGTTCAACCTATTGACTTTCAGTTATTTAATTTGTATTTTAGATAAAACAAAACCCCGAATA
>CANKVS010000016.1 GCA_947487155.1 uncultured Flaviramulus sp. | reverse complement strand
GACCCTAAAATATTCATCAAGGAAAGTCCTAAAAACATTATGTTTCTAAAAATTAACCTTACTCCTGAAAGTGCCTTTATAAAAATTTACAAAAAAAACCTCCAAGAGAACTTGAAGGTTAAAAGAGGCGTCGAGCGGATTCGAACCGCTGTAGAAGGTTTTGCAGACCTCTGCCTAGCCACTCGGCCACGACGCCAATTATAAAAAAAATCTATCAAACATGTTTTTGATAAACCTTTTAAAATTATCCTTTCCCAAGGAATCGGAAAATCTTCTGCAAATGTAAAAAAAAATAGAACTTATCCTTGCTAAAAATTACTTTTTACGCTTATCGGTCATTTTTATGGTTACTTTTTCAACATCGCCACCAATAGGCGGGTTTAATTTACTAACCCAAACCGTTGCTTTTTTAACTAATTTATCTTCTTTAAAAATTCTATTTAAAATACGTTTTGCTACTGTTTCTAATAAGTGAGAAGCTATTTGCATTTCTTCTTTAATCACTTTATTTAAAAAAACATAATCTACAGTATCCTTTAAATTATCTGTTTTAGAAGATGTCTGTAAATTAGCCTCAATTTCTAAATCTACCCGATAATCACTACCTATTTTGGTTTCTTCCTGCAAACAACCATGATAGGCAAATACACGTATATTTTCAACTTTTATAATTCCCATTATATGCCATTTTAAGTCATCAAAAATACCTAATTTTGTTCAATTATTTTGTTTCACGTTGGTAGTTATATAACTACGGGTTTATAATTTATAAACAACTATGTTAGAAGAAAAAAAATCTCTTAATTTTTTAGAGCAAATTATAGAAGAAGATTTATCGAATGGGTTATCTAAAAACGATTTACGTTTTCGTTTTCCTCCAGAACCTAATGGATATTTGCATATTGGACACACAAAAGCCATAGGTATTAGTTTTGGTTTAGGTGAAAAATATAAAGCACCTGTAAACCTTCGTTTTGATGATACAAACCCAGCAAAAGAAGAACAAGAATATGTAGATGCTATTAAAAAAGATATTGCTTGGTTGGGTTATATATGGGATAAAGAATTATTTTCTTCAGACTATTTTCAACAACTTTACGATTGGGCAGTTGTGCTTATAAAAGAAGGAAAAGCTTATGTAGATTCGCAATCTTCTGAAGCTATGGCAGAACAAAAGGGTACACCAACACAACCAGGAGTAGATGGTCCTTATAGAAATAGAAGCGTTGCCGAAAATTTAGAATTGTTTGAACGCATGAAAAATGGAGAATTTGACGAAGGCTCCCATATTCTTAGAGCAAAAATAAACATGCAACATACCAATATGTTAATGCGCGATCCTATTATGTATCGTATTTTAAAAAAGCATCATCATAGAACAGCCAACAATTGGTGTATTTACCCCATGTACGATTGGACACATGGCGAAAGCGATTATATAGAACAGATATCTCACTCTTTATGTTCGCTCGAATTTAAGCCCCATAGAGAACTTTACAATTGGTTTTTAGACCAAGTTGTGGTAGATGAAAATTTAAGACCAAAGCAACGTGAATTTGCACGTTTAAACTTGAGTTATACCATTATGAGTAAACGCAAACTGCTTCAATTGGTAGATGAAGGTATTGTAAACGGATGGGACGATCCGCGTATGCCAACAATATCTGGTTTGCGGCGAAGAGGTTACACACCAAATGCTATTAGAAAATTTGTTGAAACCGTTGGTGTTGCAAAACGCGATAATGTAATTGATGTATCGCTTTTAGAGTTTTGTATTCGCGAAGATTTAAACAAAACAGCATCGCGTGTTATGGCTGTTTTAAACCCTGTTAAATTAGTTATTACTAATTACCCTGAGGGTAAAGAAGAATGGTTGGAAGCAGAGAATAATCAAGAAGATGCATCTGCTGGGTTTAGAAAAATTCCTTTTTCTCGTGAATTATATATTGAAAAAGAGGATTTTAAAGAAGAAGCTGGTAACAAGTTTTTTAGATTGAAATTAGGTCGCGAAGTACGTCTTAAAAATGCATATATCATTAAAGCAGAAAATGTTGTAAAAGATGGCGACGGAAACATTACAGAAATACAATGTACATATTCTGAAGACACTTCTAAAAAAGTAAAAGGAACACTGCATTGGGTGTCTATAAAACACGCTGTAAAAGCAGAGGTTAGAGAATATGATAGATTATTTATTGATGAATCTCCAGATAGCCATCAAGACAAAAGCTTTACAGACTTTATTAATCCAAATTCATTAAAAACAATTGAAGCTTTTGTTGAACCAAGTTTAAATACATCTAAAATAGGAGATCGGTTTCAGTTTCAACGTTTAGGATATTTTAATGTAGACGGCGATTCTACTTCAGAAAAATTAGTGTTTAATAAAACAGTAGGGTTGCGTGATTCTTGGGCAAAACAAAAACCGAAAAACCAACAACAATCAAATCAGAATAATAATCAGCAAAAACTGCAACAGCAATCACAAAGAAAAGCGATTGATATTATTCAGAAATTAGGAAAGAAATACACCAATTTACCAGAAGCGAAGCAAGAAAAGGTTAAAGCTGAAATTCAAGAACTTGCTAAAAATGTAAGGTATGAAGAATTAGAACCGTTATTTAAAACCGCAGTTAAAAAAGTGGGAACACGCATTGCTGCTGCGCTAACTTTAGGGGTTTTATTGGACAATGGACAAGCTAAAAATGATGCTATAACAGGTTTTATCTCTAAGGCTTTAGATGATAAAAATGAGTTGTTAGTTGCTGAAGCAAAGGCCATTTGTTAAAAGGGTGTTGTTTTTCAATTAGTTACAATCAAATCTTTGCTCTTGGTTTTAAAAGCGAAGTGACCTGTATTCTTTTGTCGCACATTAATGATTTAAATTTAGGTTGTAAACACCTAACGGGCTTAAATTAAGACAATAATCAAACTTGTAGTATGTGTTAAAAACAACAACATATTGTATTTTTAATTATATTTAACTTCTAACTAATACATTTTAAAAATATGGATTTTAACTTTTTAGCAATTTTAGTTGCTGCATTAGTACCAATGGTACTTGGTTTTATTTGGTATGGACCTATGTTATTTCAAAAAGCTTGGATGCGAGAATCTGGAATGACTGAAGAAAAAATGAAAGGAAGCAATATGGGGGTTATTTTTGGACTTTCGTTTGTATTAGCTTTATTACTTGCTTTTTTTGTTCAATTTCTTGCTATTCACCAAACAGGTGTAGTAAGTTTAATTGGTGGAGACCCAACGGCAGAAGGTATATTGCCGTCCTTTCAAGCTTTTATGGACGATTATGGAAGTCATTTTAGAACCTTTAAACACGGCGTGCTTCATGGTGCTGTTGCTGGTATATTTTTCGTGTTTCCTATAATGGCAACCAATGGCATGTTTGAAAGAAAAAGTTGGAAACTTACGTTTATAAACGTTGGCTATTGGACACTTTGCCTTATGCTTATGGGCGGCATTGTTTGTGCTTGGGTATAAAAATTTGTAATTTTTTAACATAAATAAAGACTGAAGCTTATAACTTCGGTCTTTTTTCTTTTCATATTGATAGATTATAAAATATACCATAATACAAACGAAATTCCAGAAGCATGGGATTTACTGCCTACAGGTGATATTTTTTTAAAAACAACGTTTTTAAAAGGTTTAGAATCGTCATGTCCTAGTAATATATCGTCGTATTATTTAGGTGTTTTTAAAAATAAAGAACTCGTTGGAGTCGCCATTATACAGCGTGTAGAAATGTATCTAGACGATGTATTTAGAAAAACTTCCAACCGAAGAGTTAAACAAATATCTAAAAACGTAATTTCAAAAATAGTTAGAGGTAATGCTTTAGTTATTGGTAATTTAATGCATACGGGGCAACATGGTATATTTAAACTAGAAACTATTTCGCAAAGCGATTATTTAGATACTGTTTATAAAGCTATAAAAGAATTAGAAGTTGAAATTAAAGCCCGATTTAATAAAAAGGTTCGCATAATTGCTTTTAAAGATTATTTTGAAAAAGATACCATTCACAGTAATTTAAGTTTTTTTAAACAGCATAATTTGTACAAAATTCAAGTACAACCAAATATGATGTTTTCCATTTTAAACAAATGGAAATCTAAAGAAGATTATATTGCTTCCTTTAATAAAAAATATAAAAGACGTTATAGAATTGCCTTAAAAAAAGCCGCAAATTTAGAATTAAGAGAGTTAGATAAAAACTTTATTAAAAACCACTCAAAAAGTATTTTCAAACTTTATGAAAATGTATCTGATAATGCCAGAGTGAATTCATTTAAACTTCCTGAAGATCATTTTTTAAGCTTAAAATTAAACCTAAAATCAAATTTTAAGCTTTTTGGTTATTTTTTAGAAGAAGAATTGGTTGGCTTTTATTCATTAATTTTAAATAATAATGAATTAGAAACGTATTTTTTGGGTTACAATAAAGCGTTTCAACAGAAACATCAAATGTATTTAAACATGCTATATAATATGGCTTTTTTTGGTATAGAACATGGTTTTAAAACGGTTGTTTATGCCAGAACCGCTATGGAAATTAAAAGCTCAATAGGGGCTAAGGCGCACACCATGCATATTTACTTAAAGCATACCAATAACGTTATTGCTAATACGGTTTTAAAATGCATTGTAAAATACATGAACCCTATTCAAACTTGGCAAGAACGCCACCCTTTTAAAGATTATACCGTTTCTCATCTGAAATGACCGTAATAAATCGCCCTTTTTCCCTTTCTATTTCAACATAAAAAGAAACCGTAACTTAGGCTATGCTTTATTTTTATGTTTTCTATAAAGAAAAAAATTATCAATTTCTTTTACAGTAATTTCAAACAAGAAATGGTATTAAAGCATAAATATTTTGTTTGGATGCACTTGTTTTTCCGACTTAAAAAATAAAATAAGCTTTATGAAAAAATTAGCATCCCTTTTATTAATCTTACCGTTTTGCGTGTTTTCGCAAGATATGAGTAACGATAAACTTCAAAGTATTTACACATCGGTTAGCGATTCTATTCAAGGTAATGCTGGAGCATGGCAATTTTTCATAAAAGAAACCCGATTAATATCTATTACAGATGAAAGTCATAACAGAATGCGAATTATTTCTCCAATAGCAGATTCTAACACGTTAAATGACGAATTAATTAAAGCGGCATTGGTCGCTAATTTTCATACGGCTTTAGATGTTAAGTATGCCGTATCTGATGGTGTGTTATGGTCTGTTTTTATCCATCCGTTAAAAGAATTATCAGACGATCAAGTAAAAAGTGCTGTGAGTCAAGTTTATTATGCGAATATTAATTTTGGGACAACTTTTGCAAGTACATCTTTAGCGTTTCCATGGCGTTTAAACAATCAAGAACTTGAAAAGGAGGAGGAAAAAACGCTTCCTAAGTTTAATAAATTATAAGTTTAAAACGAAACCCCAATATTTTTTAAATATTGGGGTTTCGTTTTAAATATTAAGAAGACTGTTTATACTATTCGTCGTTTTTCTTTTTAGAGTTTTTCATGGCTTCACCAATTTGATTACTTGCCGTAAAACTAGCAACCATATCGTTTAGCATTTGGCTGCCCGCTTGTGGCGAATTAGGAAGCAATATTAAATTACTATTGGTTTCTTGCCCTATAGACTGTAGTGTATCGTAATGTTGGGTAACAACAATAAGCGCAGAAGCTTCTTGACTATTAATACCAACTTTATTTAAAACTTCTACAGATTCTTCTAAACCACGAGCAATTTCACGACGTTGGTCGGCAATACCTTGGCCTTGTAAACGCTTACTTTCGGCTTCGGCTTTAGCGCGTTCAACTATTAAAATACGTTGTGCATCACCTTCAAACTGTGCGGCAATTTTTTCACGTTCAGAAGCATTAATTCTATTCATGGCTTCTTTTACTTGACCATCAGGATCAATATCAGTAACAAGCGTTTTAATAATATCGTATCCATAACCTGACATGGCTTCGTTTAATTCTGATTTTACAGCAATAGCAATATCGTCTTTTTTAACAAAAACGTCATCAAGTTTCATTTTTGGTACTTCGGCACGAACCACATCAAATACGTAGGAGGTAATTTGATCGTGTGGATAATCTAATTTATAAAAGGCATCATACACTTTATCACGAATAACTTTGTATTGCACAGATACTTTTAGTTTCACGAATACGTCGTCCAAAGTTTTAGTTTCAATAATAACATCTAATTGTTGAATTTTTAAGCTTAAACGTCCAGCAATCCTGTCTACTAAAGGAATTTTTATTTGTAATCCTGAGTGACGAATACTTTGAAATTTACCAAAGCGCTCTATAATTACGGCTGTTTGTTGTTTTACAATAAAAAATGCTGAGATTAATATGATTAATCCGAAGACAATAATGGGAATGTAGAAGAAATTCATAATAAATTTTATTAAAAATGATTAGAAAAATTAAGATACAAAATATATCTTATATTTGGTCGTTTATAAGCCAAACTATGAAATTTAAACAGCCTGTCTTATTAGTAGCATTATTACTATGTTTTGTTACAAAAAGTTTTTCTCAAAAAGGAAATTACGATATTGTAAATGGTGTTGGCATTTTTGGTGGTATTACTAAAACGGATATTACGACCAACAATTTTATTACTAAATCTAGCGATGGGTTTATTGGAGGGCTAAGTGCTACCGTTGAAATTCCTCACCGTTGGTACAACATGAGTTATGGTTTACATTTATCTGAAAGCACCATTCAAATTTCTGCTCGACCAACAATGCTTGCAAATAGTAACCCGAACGATTTAATTGATTATAAACTTTTTGCTGCTCAATTAGCATTAATGGGGCACATAAAATTAGCTGGTAGTTATGTAACTTTAGATGTAGGACCTATGCTTCAATATAACGGACGATTAGAGTTAAAAGATAGCAATAAGGAAGATTATTTTATAAATAATTACAGTAACTTAACAGCTAAAGCAATTAGCTATATTTCTAATTTTAATTTAAATGGAGCCGTTGGAATTACCGCGGGGTTTAAGTTTATAAAGCTTAGAGCGCATTATGTTTATGGGTTTACTAACATATTAAAGAAACTTGAAAGTCAAGATTTAGATACTTCTGGTGGTGATGCCCGTTTTAAAGGAAACATGTCTATGCTTCTTTTTGGAGGGATGATTTCGTTTTAATTCACCTTTATTAGCCACTGGCTTTATTTTAAGTTTAATCTCTCAAATAGTTATCAAACAAAAAATATTTGCAGCACCTAATACAAGTTCAAATACAATTCCTTGAGTAATTTGTTTGCTTGGTTTACCATCAACTTTTAAACTGATTAATCTACCAATTGCGAAACCTGCAAAAATTAGTAATGCAATAAAGTGAGAAGTAAAGGTTAATTTTTCAATAAATATACCGAGCGCAATAATGATTCCTGCTGAAAGCATTACTGCACTTACTCCTCTGATTTCATTTAATAGGCTAGCATCATTTTCTAGTTTGATTCCTGAATTTTTTAAATAGGCTTTTATGGGGTTGCTTAACCTCATTGCACCTACAAAGACAAGCATTAAAGCTGATAATGACAAGATTGTGATTTTGATAATTTCCATTTCTAGTTTTTTAAATTATTATTTCTACAAATGTAAACTGGGTTTGTGACAAAGGTGTGTCAGGGGTGTTTTTGATTCTTTACATATTTTTCAAAATACTCTTTTATAGTCATATTATGAGGGCTAAACGTTTCGTTTTTAGTAACAAGGCTTTCAATAAAATCTATTCTAAAGTGCCTAAAATCATTTCGCAATCGACAAAAAGCTATTAATAAAAAATCTCCGTGAATGCTGTAGATAGCAAAAGGTTCAATGTTACGGTTGGTTGGTCTATTTTTAGAAGAAAGATAATTGACTGTTAAGATTTTATATTGGGTTATAGCAGATTGTATTTGCATTAGGTTACTACTTGTTTTCTCTTCATTATTATTCCCACTAAAATAAATTCTATCTGCCAACAAATCTGCGTTTCCTTTTTGAGCGTATCGTAAGATGGCTTTTATTTTTTCTATAGCACTAGTGGTGTTTTTAACAAGCGATAAGTCTTTGTTTTTAATTGCTAATTGTTCTATTGTTATTAGGGCATTAGCTTCTTCTTCTGTAAAAAGAACAGGAGGAAGGTGATAGCCTTCCATAATAGAATAGCCTTTCCCTTCTTCAGTTATAATAGGTATTCCTGATTTTTCTAGTGTGCGGATATCCCGATAAATGGTTCGTACACTAACATCGTGTTTTTCGGCAAGCTGTTTTGCCGTAATTATTCTTTTAGATTGTAGTTGAGTAAGAATAGCAGTTAATCTTGAAAGTCTTGGTTTCTCTTTTTCTTCCATGTTCATGTTTTCTGCTTGTTTCTAATCTATAGATAAAGCTTCGTTTCAATAAACCTTACCAGATATTAAACGAAATTATCATTTTTTCTGATAAAATCAAGATTATGGTCTGGAGTAATTAAGTACAATATTACAGTACGTTAATCACGTTCTCAATTCGTTTAATGGTTTCTGCTTGTCCAATCATAAACATAATATCAAACACATCAGGACCTTGTAAAGCACCAACTAAAGCTAAGCGTAGCGGCATCATAACTTTACCAAAACCAATGTCTTTTGATGTAATCCAACCTTTTACTTGTGTTTGAATGGTTTCTACTTCAAAATTTTCAATAGCATGTATAACAGATAACAGCTCTTGCATTAGTTCTTTTGTGCCGTCTTTAAATGCTTTTTTTGATGCTTTGTCATCGTAAGATTCTGGAGAAACAAAAAAGAAATAGCTTAAGCTCCAAAAATCGTTAATAAAAGTTGCCCGTTCTTTAATTAGCCCAATCACCATAGAAATGTAGTTGGTATCTATATCTGCTAATTCAGAATGTTGTGCTTTAAAGGATTTAGCTAAGACATTATTATCTTGCTCTTGCATATAATGATGGTTAAACCATTTTGTTTTATCAGGATCAAAACGTGCGCCAGCTTTATTAACGCTTGTTAAATCAAATGCAGCAATAAGCTCATCTAAAGAAAAAATTTCCTGTTCTGTTCCTGGGTTCCAACCTAAAAAGGCTAAAAAGTTTATCATGGCGTCTGGGAAATACCCATCTTCTTTATAACCTCTAGATATGTCTTTTGTTTTAGGGTCTTCCCATTGCAATGGGAAAACAGGAAACCCCAATTTGTCGCCATCACGTTTACTCAATTTACCTTTACCTGTTGGTTTTAATATTAGTGGTAAATGTGCAAATTCTGGTGCATCCCAACCAAAAGCTTTGTATAATTGATAGTGTAAAGCTAAAGAAGGCAACCATTCTTCGCCACGAATAACGTGTGATATGTCCATTAAATGGTCGTCTACAATATTGGCTAAATGGTAGGTTGGCATACCATCACTTTTAAACAAAACTTTATCATCTAAAACATTGGTGTCAATTCTAATATCTCCACGAATAATATCTTTTAAATGCAGTGTTTCATCTTGTGGTGATTTAAATCGAATCACATAATTATCACCAGCATCTAGTTTAGTCTGAGTTTCTTCCGCGCTAAGCGATAAAGAATTACTTAGTTTTAATCTGTTATGCCAATTATATATAAAGGTTTTTCCTTTTGTTTCATGGTCTTTTCTATGAAAATCTAACGATTCTGCACTATCAAAAGCATAATAAGCGTTGCCAGAAGCAATTAAGGCATCTGCATATTGTTTGTATAAATGCTTACGCTCACTTTGACGATATGACTCTTTTTTCGTTTCTGCGGAGGCGGAAATTTGAGGACCTTCATCAAATTTTAACCTACACCAGTTTAAAGCATCAATAATGTATTGTTCTGCACCTTCAACATATCTGTTTTGGTCGGTATCTTCTATTCTTAAAACAAAAGTTCCGTTATGCTTTTTAGCGAATAAATAATTAAATAAAGCAGTACGAACTCCGCCAATATGTAAAGGTCCCGTTGGGCTTGGTGCAAAACGCACACGAACATTTTTAGTCATGCTTTATGATTTTTGGGCAAAGATACTGTGATAAGAGATAAAAGAAAAGCACTAATGTTAAAGATTTTTATAAGAAAATAACAGTTTTTTTAGATTCAGAGATGCTAAATATACCCATTAGTTGTCTTTTATAAATTCAATAAGGTTTTATAGACTTTCAAAGGGCTTTTATGTGTTCTTAGACAAAAACGAAGATTGGTAGCGATAAAACATGCTAATTTTACTTTGAATTAATTGATTTTATAAAAGATAAGGTTGAGAGTTATTTAGAAATAAATATTTCCTTTTATAAAAGATAAACTCCCTCATTACAATATGCTATGAGGGAGTTTCTTATTTTTAAGACCCTCCTTAAAAGATACGTGTAAAAGAATTATGAAACGTTTGTTTTTTATTATTCTACGAGTTTAAGTGATAATGATACAAATTCAGGACATACAAGAATTTATGAGTATGTTACAATAACGTTAAGTCATAAAGATTCAAAATTTGAAACGAATTTAAAAGCTTTTCCTAATCCCAGTAACGGGATAACAGCTATTGTTTTAGGTAAGGTATATGAGGACATTGAATTAAAAATATTTGATGTTTTAGGAAAAAACGTTTTGAATAAAACCTATCAAAACATGAATAAAATAGCGTTAAGTACTCAAAATTATACTATAGGAACGTATTTTGCACACGTTAAAACAGAAAACAGAACAACAATATTAAAACTGATTGTTAAATAACGTATTACGTTTTATAATATAGCATAGGTTTTTAAGCGGGATATTCCTGCCTTATCATTTATTACAATTAACACTTAATTATAAACCTTGTAAAAAATAAAATTGTAGTTTAGTCTTTAAATCCTTTTTTTATTTCCGCGAAAGCAGAAATTTGTTTAAAGATGAACAATTTTAAAAACATACAAGCTAAGTTAGAGCAATTTATAAGGCGTTACTATACGAACGAGTTATTAAAAGGCACTATTTTGTTTTTTGCCATTGGGCTATTGTATTTTATGTTCACACTATTTGTTGAACATATTTTATGGCTAAACTCTACAATAAGAACCATTTTATTTTGGCTATTTGTTTTAGTTGAAATAGGTTTATTTATTAAATTTATTGGAGTTCCATTGGCTAAACTGTTTAAGTTACAAAAAGGGATAGATAATTTAGAAGCTTCAAAAATTATTGGCAAGCATTTTCCAGAGGTTAACGATAAACTTTTAAATGTACTTCAGCTTCATCAAGAAGCATCACAATCCGAATTGCTTTTAGCAAGTATCGAACAAAAATCTATAGAACTTAACCCCATTCCGTTTAAATTGGCGGTTAATTTTAAGAAAAACATTCCGTATTTAAAATATGCCGCTATTCCAGTTGTAATTATTTTATTCGTTTTTATTTCTGGAAATTCTAATTTGTTTAGCGATAGTTATAAGCGTGTTGTGCATTATAAAACAGCTTACGAACCACCAGCACCATTTCAGTTTTTTGTTGTAAACGATAGCCTTAATGCTATAGAAAATAAAGATTTTAAGCTTATAGTTAAAACAGCGGGTACTGCTGTACCAGAAAACGCTTCTGTGGTTTATAATAACGAAACATATTTTTTACAGCAAACAGGAGTAGGCGAGTTTGAGTATGTGTTTTCGCAACCTAAAACCGACATAGAATTTCAATTATTTGCAAACTCGATAACCTCAAAACCCTATACCTTGAGGGTTATAGAAGTACCGTTGCTTTTAAGTTTCGAAATGGTTTTAGATTATCCTAATTATACTAAAAAGAAAGACGCTATTTTAAAAAGCACAGGTAATGCCATTGTACCAGAAGGAACACATGTTGTTTGGCAACTTAAAACAAAATCTACCGAACACGTTCGGTTGTATTCAAAAGACACGCTGCCTTTTTCTTCTGATAAAGAGGGTGTTTTTAAAGCCTCAAAAAAGATTTATAATAATTTGAATTATAACATTGCAACAAGTAATAACAAGCTTATCGATTATGAAAACTTAGCGTTTAAAATTGACGTTATAAAAGATGAATACCCAACGATTGATCTACAAACAAAAACCGATAGTTTAGATTTACAAACGCTTTATTTTTATGGACAGGTAAGCGACGATTACGGTTTTACCAAGTTGCAAATGGTGTATTATAAAACAGGAGATGAAAGTAATAAGCAGTTTAAAAATATGGAGCTAGCTAATACTAACATTTCAGAATTTATTACAGCATTTCCAAACGATTTAGATCTTGAAGCAGGAGTTTTTTACGAATTATATTTTCAAGTATTTGATAATGATGTGGTTAACTCATATAAAAACGCAAAGAGCTCTGTTTTTACTTATAGAAAACGAACGCAAGCTGAAGAAGACAAAAGAAAACTAGAGGAGCAAAACGAAACCATCCAAGATTTAAATAAATCTTTAGAGAAATTTAACGACCAAGAAAAACAGTTAGAAGCCTTATCTAAAACTCAAAAAGAAAAAACAAGCCTTAGTTTTAATGATAAGAAAAAGTTAGAATCATTTTTAAAGCGTCAAAAACAACAAGACGAGATGATGAAAAACTTTAACAAGAAACTAAAAGAAAACTTAGAAGATTTTCAAAAAGAAAACCCTGAAGAAGATGTTTTTAAAGACGATTTACAGAAACGTTTAAACGAGAATGAAGAGCAATTAAAAAAAGACGAAAAATTACTTGATGAACTAAAAAAACTTCAGGAGCAAATAAATAAAGAAGAGCTAACACAAAAACTTGAAGAGTTAGCAAAACAGAATAAAAATAAAAAGCGAAGTTTAGAGCAATTGTTAGAATTAACAAAACGATTTTATGTTGAAAAGAAACTTGAAAAGTTAAAAGAAGATTTATCTAAGCTTGCTATCGATCAAGAAAAATTATCTAACGAAACTAAAGCAAATAACACTGCAGAAAAACAAGATAAACTTAATAAGGAATTTGAAGATTTTAAAAAGGAGTTAGAACAACTACAAAAAGACAGTAAAGCATTAAAAAAGCCTATAGATATTCCTCAAGATAAATTAGAAGAAAACGAAATACAAAAGGAACAAGAAAAAGCTAAGGAAGAACTAGAAAAGAAAGAAGGTGAAAAAGCCTCTGATGAAAATAAAGACACTCCAGAGGAGGAAAAACAAAACCTTAAAAGCGCTCAAAAAAGCCAAAAGAAGGCCGCCAAAAAAATGATGCAAATGAGTCAAAATATGCAACAGGTAATGCAAGGTGGTGGCGGAGACCAAATGCAAGAAGATGTGGAAACGCTAAGGCAAATTTTAGATAATTTAGTGCTGTTTTCTTTTGATGAGGAATTACTAATGGAGCACTTTAAATCTATTGAAGGCGACAATAATAAATACGCATCTTATTTGCGCAAGCAGCATAATTTAAAAGAGCATTTTGAACATGTAGACGATAGTTTGTTTGCATTGTCGTTACGAAACCCTAAAATTTCAGAAAGTATCAACAAAGAAATAACAGAGGTGTTTTACAATATAGACAAAGCCTTAGATCAGTTTGCACAAAATCAATTATACCAAGGTATTGCAAACCAACAATTCACAATTACAGCAGCTAATAATTTGGCAAATATGCTAAGCGATGTTTTAGATAATATGCAAGAGAATTTAAGTATGTCCCCTAGCAAAGGTAGTGGCGAAGGTGATATGCAACTTCCAGATATTATTATGAGTCAAGAGCAACTTAATAAAATGATGGAAGAGGGTATGAAAAAAAGTGAAAGCGGTAAACCAAAAGATGGTGAAGGAAAGAAGCCTGACGAAAACGGAAATCAAAAAGGTAAAGGTAAAAACGGAAAAGAAGGAAACGAAGGGAAACCTGGGGAACAAAGTGGCAAAGGCAAACAAAATGGAGGCAATGGATTTAGTGAAGATATTAATGGAGACTTATTTAAAATCTATCAGCAACAGCAAGAATTAAGAAGAGCATTAGAAGAACAGTTACTGAAAGACAAACAAGGCACAGGAAGTGCTGGAGATAAACTGTTAAAGAAAATGGAAGATGTTGAATTAGATTTATTAAACAAAGGATTTACCAACCAAACGTTGCAAAAAATGAAGGAATTACAGCATCAGTTATTAAAACTGGAAAACGCTACTTTTCAGCAAGGAAAGGATAATAAAAGAGAATCTGAAACCAATAATAACCAATTTAATAACACGACCAATAATCAAATTCCTAAGGCTAAACAATATTTTAAAACTACTGAAATATTGAATAGGCAAACACTACCTTTGCACCAAATTTATAAAAAGAAAGTGCAAGCATATTTTAAGGCAGGTAATGATTAATTTTAACTACGAAACAGATTTTTATTTAGATTCAGAAAAACAGATATCCAATTGGATTTTAAACGTTATTTCTTCAGAAGGTTTTAAACTAGAAGAAGTTAATTACGTGTTTTGTAACGATGAGTACTTGCATAAATTGAATGTTGAATTTCTAAATCATGATACGCTTACAGATATTATAAGTTTTGATTATTCAGTCGGAAAAATAATACAGGGCGATATTTTTATTTCTATTGAGCGTGTTGTAGAAAACGCCAACCATTTTGGTGTATCTTTTAATGAGGAACTCAATCGTGTTATTGTTCATGGCGTGCTTCATTATTGTGGGTATAAAGACAAGACTGAGTCTGATGCTGAGGTAATGAGAAGCAAAGAAAACTTCTACCTAAAGCAAGTAAGTTAGTATTAAAGAATTCAGCGTATATTTGCAGACTTAAATATTTTCATTGTTCCACGTGGAACACTTTAATTATTAAATATCACGTAGCGCGTGGTCAAAACGTTTTAGATAAATATTTTAACAATTATGTTTAACGAGATTTATGATGTTATAGTTGTTGGTGCTGGTCATGCTGGAAGTGAAGCCGCTGCGGCAGCTGCCAATATGGGAAGCAAAACCTTGCTTATTACCATGAACCTGCAGAACATTGCGCAAATGTCTTGCAACCCTGCTATGGGCGGTATTGCAAAAGGGCAAATTGTTAGAGAGATTGATGCGCTTGGAGGTTATAGTGGTATTGTGTCTGATACATCTGCTATTCAATTTAAAATGCTAAATAAATCTAAGGGACCTGCTATGTGGAGTCCGAGAGTTCAAAGCGATCGTATGCGTTTTGCTGAAGACTGGAGGTTACTTTTAGAAGGTACACCCAATCTTGATTTTTATCAAGAAATGGTTTCTGGTTTATTGATTGAAAAAGATAAAATAGTTGGCGTTAAAACATCATTAGGAGTTGAGATAAAAGGTAAAACAGTTGTGTTAACAAATGGGACTTTTTTAAATGGATTGATTCATATTGGTGATAAGAATTTTGGAGGAGGTAGAGCAGGAGAAAAAGCAGCAACTGGTATTACTGAACAATTGGTTGATTTGGGTTTTGAATCGGGTAGAATGAAAACAGGAACGCCACCAAGAGTTGATGGACGTAGTTTAGATTATTCTAAAATGCTTGAGCAACCAGGAGATGGTAATCCAGAAAAATTCTCGTATTTAGATATTACCAAACCTTTGGAAAAACAAAGATCGTGTTACATGACTTATACGAGTCTTGAGGTGCACGATTTGCTTCGTGAAGGCTTTGATCGTTCACCAATGTTTAACGGTAGAATTAAAAGTTTAGGCCCACGATATTGTCCATCTATAGAAGATAAAATTAATCGATTTGCAGATAAGGATAGGCACCAATTGTTTATTGAACCAGAAGGGTGGAATACCTGTGAAGTCTACGTAAATGGATTTTCTACTTCGCTACCAGAAGATGTTCAGTTTAAAGCATTACGTTCTGTTGTTGGTTTTGAAAATGTGAAATTTTTTAGACCAGGTTACGCTATAGAATATGATTATTTTCCGCCAACACAATTAAAACATACATTAGAAACTAAGCTTGTTGATGGCTTGTATTTTGCAGGACAAATTAATGGCACAACAGGTTATGAAGAAGCAGCGTCTCAAGGTTTAATGGCGGGAATAAATGCAAGTTTAAAAACGCAAGACAAAGATGTTTTTACGCTTAAAAGGGATGAGGCTTATATAGGTGTTTTAATTGACGATTTAATTACCAAGGGAACCGAAGAACCTTATAGAATGTTTACATCGAGAGCAGAATACAGAACGTTGTTGCGTCAAGATAATGCTGATTTAAGATTAACACCAAAAGGTTTTGAGTTAGGTTTAGCAAGTGAAAAACGCTTAAAAAGAATGGAGGAGAAGCACGATGCAGCAGAAAAATTTGTAGACTTTTTTGCTAAAACAAGTGTTAAGCCAGAGGAGGCAAATCCTGTTTTAGAGTCTAAAGGATCATCGTTAGTTAAGCAATCTGATAAGATGTTTAAAATATTTTCTAGACCAAATATTACTATAGATGATGTTAGAAAATTTAAAGCCGTAGAGCAATATATAGTAGACAATAGCTTAGACAATGAGGTTATAGAGCAAACCGAAATTCAAGTTAAATATTCTGGATATATAGCAAAAGAAAAAAACAATGCAGATAAACTTAGCCGATTAGAGTATGTGAAAATCCCAAAAGATTTTGACTATTCTCAAATAAAGTCTATGAGTTTTGAAGCGCGAGAAAAGCTTAAAAATATTCAGCCTGCAACAGTATCTCAGGCATCAAGAATTAGTGGTGTTTCACCTAATGATATTTCTGTATTGTTAGTTTATATGGGACGATAAATTCCTGTGAAAACTGGAATCTATTTTCATTTTTTAACTAATTTTCACCAAACGTTCCACGTGGAACATGTTTAGTTTTTGCTCGTGGTGTCGTTAAAAAAAGTTAAGACTAAAGAAACCTTTATGTTACACTGAGCTTATTGAAGTATCTCTGTAAATGAACAAAAAGGATAAACATAAATAGTCTTTGATAGGCTTAGACTGACAAATAGATTTTCAATTATCTAAAAGAACCGCTATAAATTTATAGCAAAATATTCGTGAATTCGTGGCAAATAAAACGCAAAACCCAATTTATTTAACAGTTAAAGACCATTCGGTTTCTGGAGAAGCATTTGAATTAATTCAGAATTCAGAATACGGTTTTTTAGAAACTTCGCCACAACCATCCTCAGATAAATTACCTGAATATTATGAGAGTGAAGATTACATTTCGCATACCAATTCAAAGCGTAACCTTTTTGAAAAAGCATATCATTTAGTTAGGCATATTTCACTTAAAAAGAAATTAAAACTTATTAATTCGTTTTCATCAAAAGAAAAAAAATTACTAGACGTTGGGTGCGGAACGGGTGATTTTTTACAAACTGCAAAGCAAAATAAATGGATAGTTTCTGGTATTGAGCCAAACGAGCAAGCGCGAACTATTGCTAATAAAAAAACAGATAATTCCGTATATGAAATTGAACAACTTTTAAAATTTGAACCAAACACATTTGATGTGATTACGCTTTGGCATGTTTTAGAGCACTTACCAAATTTAGATGAACATATTGCTGTTTTTCAAAAACTATTAAAACCAAATGGGACTTTAATAATTGCGGTTCCTAATTATAAAAGTTATGATGCCACATATTATAAACAGTATTGGGCTGCTTTTGATGTGCCACGACATCTTTGGCATTTTTCAAAAGAGTCTATTTCAAAATTAGTTTCAAAAAAATCAATGCGGGTTATAAAAATAAAGCCCATGCTTTTTGATGCGTTCTATGTAAGTCTTCTTTCTGAAAAATATAAGTCTGGAAAAATGAATCCTATTAAAAGTTTTTGGATTGGATTCGTTTCAAATTTAAAGGCTCTAAAATCAAAAGAAGCTTCTTCGTTGATTTATGTTGTTAAAAACAGTTAAAAAACGTTTCTAAAACACTCTTTAATTGTTTAGATTTGGAAACAACAAAATACTAGTCAATTTTTTTTAATGTGCTTAGAGGCTCTTAAACAACGCTATTTTTAATAAGTATTAATTATTAAACACTATTTAACCAATAAGTTTTCGTTATATGTTAAATTCAAAATAATTCTCCTTTATTTTTTGCTTTACTTTATTACATTTGTGCGTACTAAAAAAACTTACAGATGAAAAATTTATTTTATATCGCTTTAACTGTTTTAATGTTTTCTTCATGCCAAAAACAAAAAATAGCTTTTGTAGATAACGGAACAGTAATTAATGATTACCAAGAAAAGAAAGATGTAGAAGCTAAGTTTGAAATAAAAAACGAGGCTTTTAGAAAAAGAACAGATAGTATTAGTCAAGCTTTTCAAGCAGAAGCTCAAAGTACGCAATCTGAAGCACAGCGATTGGCTCAAAGAAATAATAGAAAGAAAGCTGAAGAATTAATGGCGGGTTTGCAACAAAAAAACCAACAGTTAACACAGCAAGTACAATTTGAGCAACAACAATTACAATTGGCTTTTCAAGCAGAAATAGATTCTGTAATTGTAAAAGTAAAAGACTTTGTTAAGGATTATGGAAAAACTAGCGGCTACACATATATTTTAGGAACTAGCGAAGCTGCTGCAACCGTTATGTACGGAACAGACGAGAACGATTTAACACAAACTATTTTAGATGCTTTAAATGCAGATTATAAAAAAGAATAAATCATTAATAATCAATTATTTAACCCGTTTAAACTGTAGTTTAAACGGGTTTTTTATGCAATAAACTAAAACTTTTATAAATATAGAGGTATGAAAAATAGGACTTGATTACGCAACCTTTTGAAAAGTCTTGCATCTTTTAAAATAAGAAACTAAAAAACTTGTCTTAGGTGAAAAGCTTTGTATTTTTATTAATTGTTTTATCCCTTTTTTGTTGCCAATCAGACGAGATTAATCCTAAGTCTGTAGGTTATGAAAACATAATAGTTAGTGATTTTATACGAGATCAATTTTCTTTTAGTGCTAAACTCTTGTATTTCCATGAAATTATTACAAATCCTTTACATAAAAATTATGATGACCCTATTTTAGATAATACCGAGATTGAAAAAATTCTTAAAATTATTCAGGCAGTTTATGATTTAGACTCTAAGGAACGAGATGATGTTTTTGTAAATAACTCAATTGGAGCACGCTATTGTTATTCTTTTAATAAATTAAACTTAAAAGTAGAAACGGAAGCTCCTGAAGTTATAAATTTTATTGCTGGTATTATTCCTACTGGTAATACAACGTTTGATAATATCTTAAACAGCTATGAATTTGAATTAGATAATATGGGTTATAATTATCCCAACACGAATTGGATTGGTATAAAAACATCAAAAGAATATAATATGCTACCAGTTGAAGAAGAAATAAAATCGCTCATTTCTGTTATAGATACAGAATCTAACAAGCTTTGTATAGGAGATGGCAATACCATTACTCTAGAAAGAGATGCTAATATGGCACGCATTACATTTAGTGTCAAATGGGGAGATTGTTTTTCTGGGTGTATTCATGCAAAGTTTTGGGAATTTATAGTTGCTAACGGAAAAGCTCATTTTATAAAAGCTTATGAAAATTAAAGAGATTATACTTCTTATAAAATGTTTAAATATACCTATAACTGATAATAGAAAGCTTTTATTGAACTAACTAAAGATTAAACCTTATGAAAATACTATATACAATAACACTTAGTTCCCTTTTATTTTTAGGTTGTTCAAAGGATGACGCCTTTACAACCTCTTCAAATGCTATAATTACAGGTATTGACTATAGATTTTGTTTGTGTTATTGCGGAGGGTATTTTATTGAAATAGACGATAATACTTATAGGTTTAATCAAGGATTTCCTCCTAGTAATAATGAGTTTGGAGTAGATTTATCTAGAGAAAACCTTCCTATGGAAGTAACTGTACAATGGAAACTCACCCCTGTTGATGAAGACTGTAGTGCATCAGATAGAATAACTATTATTTCTTTAAAAAAGAATTAAGTTAAAATTTTCACATCGATTTTTTATGAAGCAACCGCGTAAGTTTTATAGATAAATCGGTTAAAATAATTTTAGAATTCCCATTGCGTTCAATATGGTAAATAGCATCTTGCAATTCGTTACTAATGTCCATAATATTATTGCCGTGAATAAAAGGCGCAAAATTTTCTAGTTTAAATTTTTCTGTTTTTGGCTCTAAATAAACAAGGTCTGTAGCATTATAATTTAACAGTAAAGCTTGACGAAAAAAGTCCAAACAAAAATGTAAAAACTGCTTTTGAGTTTCTCGTCCTGTTTTTGCAATATCTTCACTCCAAGTAATTAGATCGTGGATTGCTGTTTTATTGCCTTTAGCCTTAAAAGCACTACGAATCCAAAAAACAAACCAAGTTTCAAATTGAATATCTTCGGAATCTTGATATACTAAATCACAAGCCTTATTATAATTTCCGTTGGCCTGATGCGCAATTTTTGTAGCTACCGTAAGCTCTAAACCATAATTTTTAACTAAAGCTTGTTTAATAACATCTTCTGCCAAAGGCGGAAAATGTAAAACTTGACAACGCGATTTAATAGTATTAATTATCTGTTCTTCATCTTCTGCAATAAGAATAAAAACCGTTTTATTTGGTGGTTCTTCAATAAGCTTTAGTAATTTGTTGGCACTTGCAATATTCATTTTTTCTGCCATCCAAATTAACATCACCTTATAACCACCTTCGTAAGATTTTAATGATAAAGATTTTACAATATCTTGAGCTTCGTCTACACCAATTTGCCCTTGTTTGTTATCGACCCCAAGTAATTTATACCAATCAAACAAATTGCCATAAGGCTGCTCGTTTAGTAGCTTACGCCACTCTTCCATATAATGATTTGAAACGGGATGACTTTTAACTTTACTAGTTGTTGTTACAGGAAAAGCAAAATGCAAATCGGGGTGCGAAATGTTTTTAAACTTTAAGTTACAAGCCTCATTCCCAGAAGTGTTTTCGCCATTAGAATTATTACAAAGCATGTATTGTGCGTAAGCAATAGCCATAGGAAGCGTACCAGAACCTTCTGGACCTACAAATAATTGTGCATGAGGAATTCTGCCATTATCAACACTAGTGGTTAAGTGTTTTTTTATGTGTTCTTGTCCTAATACGTCTTCAAATAGCATAAAACAAAAGTAACTGATTTTTTATTTTGAAATTCAAAAAACTAAACGAAAAAAATTATTGATTAATATAACGGCTACAGAACCAATATAAAGCATTGTTTTTACAAAAAAACTTAAACATTTTGGCTTACTTAGGTTGCGCTTAGTATAAGTTTAACATTACCTTGTAATAATTTAAAGATTAATCGACTTATTTTTATAAGTCTAAGATTGATTTTTCATAATATATTCGAGGATGCTTTAATTAATAAAAAATGACTCAAAACGCTGTTCTTTTTATTCCAGATATTTCGGGCTTTACAGAGTTTGTTCATCATACAGACATTAGTCATAGCCGTCATATCATTTCCGAATTATTAGAGTTACTTATCGACAGCAACATTATGGGGTTGGAATTAGCTGAAATTGAAGGCGATGCATTATTTCTATATAAGTTAATTGATGGTGTGGATGTAAACAGCATTAATAAGCAGATAGAAAAAATGTATTTGGCTTTTCACACCCACATAAAAAGGTACGAATATTAGCGTATTTGCCATTGTGGAGCTTGTTCTTCTGCCTATAATTTAAGTTTAAAGTTTGTTGTTCATTATGGAGAAATTGAGTTTATAAAAATAAAAGAATCCAAAAAACCTTATGGCAGTCATGTTATTCAAGCACATAGGTTATTAAAAAATGATGTACCATTAAAAGAATATGCCATATTAACCGAAAACGTGCAACCCATTAACAAACATAATAATACGCTTGTTGCGGCATACGATTTTGGCAACATTACATTTAGTTATAATGTGTTATCTCATTTAAAAGAAAAACTTCCAGAGATTAATTTAATACCAGACAATGTACCAAAACATAAGTTATTTGATAAAATTATAGAAGTAAAAACCCCAGCTTTAAACCTATACGAGGTGATAAGTAATTTTGATTACAGGCTACTTTGGGTTAAAGGTGTAGATGAATTGGAATATGAAAAGAGTAGAGTTAATAGAGCTGGATTAAAGCATAAATGTTTGATTAATAATAAGGAAGTAGAACAAAAAACAATTACAAAAACGGTTGATAAAAACCAGTTGGTTTATGGTGAATCTACCACTGAAATGCCATTTATGAAACGAATGAATAATTATTTTGTTATAGAAGAAACAGAAGCAGGTTATACAAAGCTACAGATTGAGGTGTATGCCGATTTTAAACCTTTCGGAATATTTATGAAACCTTTATTAAAGAAAAACCTCAACAAAATTATTTCTAAAAATATAGCCGAACTTGTTTCTCTTATAGATTCTGGTTTTTCAACAAAAAAGGCGATTACTTAATCGTTTTCTAAAAAATCTTTTTCACCTACATCGTTTTCGTTAAAAAACACATTTTTTCGCACTATTTAATTAGCTACATTTGTGTTTTAAATAGCTAAAAATAATAACATTATATAAAGATGAAACATTTATAATTATAACCTTGAAAAAGTCTTGTAAAGTTTAAATGAATGTTGCATTTTATAACTAAAAAACAACCAAATGAAAACGCTTAACGATTTTAATTTCGAAAACAAAAAAGCTTTAATACGCGTAGATTTTAATGTGCCTTTAAATGAGAATTTCGAGGTTACTGATGCTACAAGAATTGTATCGGCAAAACCAACTATTATTAAAATTTTAGAAGATGGTGGTAGTTGTATTTTAATGTCGCATTTAGGCCGACCAAAGGGTGTTCAGGATGAATTTTCGTTAAAACATATTGCAGGTAAAGTTGCTGATATATTAGGAGTAGAAGTTAATTTTGTAGACCAATGTGTTGGTGAAAAGGCAGAAACCGCTGCTACAAATTTACAACCAGGGCAGGTATTATTATTAGAAAACTTAAGGTTTCATAAAGAAGAAACTGCTGGCAATGTTGCTTTTGCAAAACAGCTTTCTAATTTAGGCGATATTTATGTAAACGATGCTTTTGGTACAGCACACAGAGCGCATGCATCAACAACCATTGTTGCTCAGTTTTTTCAAGATAAAAAATGTTTTGGAAATTTATTAGCTCAAGAAATTGAAAGTATTGGTAAGGTTATGAAAACAGGAGAAAAACCTGTTTTAGCAGTTCTTGGAGGAGCCAAAGTGTCTTCAAAAATTACTATTATCGAAAATATATTAGATAAAGTAGATCACTTAATTATAGGAGGTGGTATGGCGTTTACTTTTATAAAAGCTCAAGGCGGAAAAATAGGAAACTCTATATGTGAAGATGATAAAAAGGAATTAGCATTAGACATTTTAAAACAAGCTAAAGAGAAAAATGTTCAAGTACATATTCCTGTTGATGTTATTGCTGCCGACGATTTTAGTAACGATGCAAATACTCAAGTGTTAGATATAAACAAAATTCCAGATGGTTGGGAAGGTGTTGATGCGGGACCAAAATCAAGATTACATTTTCACGATGTGGTTATGGACTCTAAAACAATTCTTTGGAATGGACCTTTAGGTGTTTTTGAAATGGAAAGTTTCTCGGGAGGCACTATAGCTTTAGGAAACTCTATTGCTGAGGCTACTAAAAATGGTGCATTTTCATTAGTTGGCGGCGGCGATTCTGTGGCGGCTGTAAAGCAGTTTGGTTTCGAAGACAAAGTAAGTTATGTAAGCACAGGAGGAGGAGCTATGTTAGAGAGTTTAGAAGGAAAAACATTACCAGGAATTGCAGCTATTTTGGAATAAAGCAGATTAAGTTTTCAAATTCCCTGAAAAAATACGATTTTAGCCATAGTATCGTTCAATAACCAACTGAATAGATTTTATGGCTTTTCGTTTTTTTATAATACTCCTCGTTGTTACTGCTGAAATTTGTTTTTCGCAAACACAGGACACAATTCAGGTACAAAAAGAAACAATAAAAGATTCTTTAATTGATGGAAAATCACACTTCAATAAAACCATTAAAGCTGAAACAGACACAACTTCAGTAAAAAAATTAGAGGATAATCAAATAGCTGTAGCGTTCGATAAAAAGTGGCGAGAAGACTTATATAACAATTCCCTATTCGACACCATTTATAAATCGGTAACAGAATTGACTTTTGAAGACGTTGATTTTCCTGAATTACCAACAGATACTCTTAAAGCGCGCTTAAAAAAACTTGATGCAAGAACGCCTTTTAATGTAGAATATAATCCTGCGCTCGAAAGTGTTATAAAGTCCTATTTAAAAAGAAGACGAAAACATTTACAAAAACTGATGTCTTTAAGTGCTTTTTATTTTCCCATGTTTGAAGGCGAGTTAGATAATCAAAATATTCCTTTAGAAATTAAATATTTGTCCATCGTAGAGTCAGCTTTAAAACCTAGAGCAAAATCTAGAGTTGGTGCTACGGGTTTATGGCAGTTTATGTTTGGAACAGGTAAAGAATACGGTTTGGATGTAAGCAGTTATGTTGATGAGCGTAGCGACCCTATGAAATCTACAAAAGCTGCATCAAAATATCTAGCTAGGTTATATAGAATATTTGGCGATTGGGATTTAGCGCTTGCCGCCTATAACTCAGGTCCTGGAAATGTTACAAAAGCAATTCGTAGATCTGGTGGTTATGAAAACTACTGGAATATTCGCCATAACCTACCACGCGAAACGGCAGGCTATTTACCAGCATTTTTAGCAACTATGTATATTTTTGAATATGCCGAAGAGCATGGTTTTAAAAAAATAAAACCCCAATTTGCTTATTTTGAAACAGACACAATTAAAGTAAAGCAAATGATAACTTTAGATCAAGTATCCGAAGTTACCGGAACACCAATTGAAGAACTTCAGTTTTTAAACCCATCATATAAATTGGATATTATTCCCTTTATAAAAGATAAGAACTATGTTTTAAGATTACCTAATAGCGCAATAGGAACATTTGTAAATAATGAAGAGAAAATTTATGCTTTTGCAAAAGAAGAGTTTGATAAAAGAGAAAAACCACTACCACAGTTTTTTAATGCAGATAGTAGAATTAGATATAAGGTACGATCTGGTGATTATTTAGGAAAAATATCAAGACAATATGGGGTTAGGGTGAGTCAAATAAAACAATGGAATGGCTTACGAAGTAATAACCTAAGAATAGGGCAACGATTAACCATATACCCTAGAAAACCGTATGTAGCGCCGCCAACATCAACAAAAAAAGCAAGTGTATCAAAACCACTTTTAGGAAACTTTACAACCTATATAGTGCAAGGTGGAGACTCACTTTGGAGCATTTCGCAAAAATTTCCTGGAGTTTCTGTTCAAAATATTAAAGATTGGAACGATATTAGTGGTACAAAACTAAAACCAGGAATGAAGCTCAAAATTTCAAAAGGCTAAGTTCTTTAAAAACCAACATAATTATGCGTCATATTATTGTAACCTTAGTGTCCTTTTTGCTCATTGTGTCTTGTGGAGATAAATCCTCAAATCAAAAAATATTATTGGACTCAAATAAAGGAACGGTTAATACAGTTTCAGTTGTTTTAAGTAATGATATGTGGGAAGGTGGTGTTGGCGAATCAGTAAGAAGTGTTTTGGCACAACCTGTTTATGGATTGCCTCAGGAAGAACCTATTTTTACCATTAATCAAATTCCTCCACATGTTTTTTCAGATTTTATAACCAGAAACAGAACCATTTTAAAAATTGAAGTTGGCAAAGAAACAGGAACAAAGTTTGTAAATAATGTTTATGCAAAACCACAAAGAGTTGTTGTTGTTTCTGGTAAGACAAAACAAGATGTTATTAATCAATTAGATGAAAATGCATCTAAAATTGTTGAAACATTTAAAGGCATTGAGATACTTGAAAAACAGCGCATTACTAGAAAGTCGTTATATAATGATAAGGTGATTCAAGAAAATTTGGGTTTGAGTATTCAATTCCCTACAGCGTATAGAATAGGTAAGACTATTGGAAAAAAGGAAGATAAGTTTTATTGGTTAAAAAGAGATATTCCTACTGGCTATGTAAATATTTTGTTATATGAATTACCTAATGAAGCCTTAATAAGGAATGACAGTATGGTTAGTCAAATAATCAAGATAAGAGATTCTATTGGTAAAAAATTTATAGAAGGTCCTGTAGAAGGCTCATATATGGCTACAGAAAATGCGTATACGCCTTTCCATTCAGAAACCATTATAGACAATAAACCTACATTAGAAACCAAAGGAATTTGGGACGTTAAAAACGCCTTTATGTCTGGACCATTTATTAACTATGCTATTGAAGATAAAATTAATAAGCGTTGGATTGTAGTTGAAGGGTTTGCTTTTGCTCCTTCTGTAGAAAAGCGAAATTATATCTTTGAACTAGAGGCTATTATCAAATCTATAAAAATCAATTAGAACTAGTACATAATATTAAAAACAAAAAAACCAATACAATAAGTATTGGTTTTTTTGTTTTTAGAATAAGTATAATTACTCTTCTACTTTATCTTTTTTAGCATCTTCCTCCTTGCTAGCGTCTTTAAATTCTTTAATGCCGCTACCTAAACCTCGCATTAATTCTGGAATCTTTTTTCCTCCAAATAATAATAAAACTACAACCACAATAAGAATAATTTGTGGAGCTCCAATTACTAACGGTAACATATATAAGTTCATAATAAATAAATTTAAAAAACAAAGTTAATAATTAAAGTTTAATAATGACGTTTAAAGTGAAACTTTAGTTAAACTAAAATAGGTCTTGCAATAATTTTATTTAATTTTGTTTTAGCATGAGCGATAAAAAGAAAAAGCCTAAAAAAATAAAGAAAAAGTTACTTGACAAGTATAGGCTGGTTATATTAAACGAAGATACTTTTGAAGAACGCCTATCTTTTAAATTAACACGCTTAAATGTTTTTGTATTAGCATCAATTTCTGCTATTACTTTAATTTTAGCGACCTATGTATTAATAGCATTTACACCACTTAGAGAGTATATTCCTGGATATTCGTCTACAGCTTTAAAGAAAAGAGCAACAGAGTTAAATTATAGAGCCGATTCTTTGCAGCGAAAAGTAGATATTAATCAACGTTATTATGAATCGATTAAAAAAATGCTTCAAGGCGATTTAAGTGCTTCCGATTTTAATAAAGATTCTATTATAGAAGCGGTTAAACTTGAAGTTAGCGATGTCGATTTAAACCCAACAGCAGCAGATTCGTTATTACGAGAAAAAGTAGATAAAGAAGATAAATATAATTTGTTTGAATCGGCAACATCAGCGACAAATTTTGTGTTGTTTCCACCTGTTCATGGTACAATTAGTGAGCCATACAATTTAAAAGAAAAACACTACGCTATAGATATTGTGGTTGCCAAAGACACCCCTATAAAATCTGCAGCAGATGGCACTGTTATTTTTGCAGAATGGACCGCTAGTACAGGATACGTTATTATTATAGAACATAGTCAAGGCTTAATATCTGTTTATAAACACAATGCCGCTTTAACAAAAACACAAGGTGATTTGGTAAAAGCAGGAGAGGTTATTGCAACAGCAGGAAACACAGGCGATTTGTCTACAGGACCTCATTTACATTTTGAACTTTGGAACGATGGTTACCCCATTAATCCAACAAATTTTATAGATTTTAAATAATGCTTTCAATAAAATCTACCTTAGCAAAACCGTTTGCAAAACGCGTATATAAGAATATCCAAAAATGGGCAAACAAACCCATTGAAACACAACAAAAAGTGTTTCAGGGCTTAATAACCAAAGCAACATCTACACAATTTGGAATTGATCATGATTTTATAAGTATAAATAATCATGATGATTTTGTTAAACGTGTGTCAATTAGAGATTACGAAGCACTTAAACCCTATGTAGAACGTGTTGTTGCAGGTGAAGACAATGTACTTTGGAAAGGAAAACCGCTTTATTTTGCTAAAACCTCTGGAACAACATCAGGATCAAAGTACATTCCAATTACAAAGGAAAGTATGCCCAGTCATGTAGAAGCGGCTAGAAATGCCATTCTATTATATATTAACGAAACAGGGAATAGCAAATTTGTAGATGGCAAAATGATTTTTTTACAAGGAAGTCCTGTTCTTAATGAGCAAAATGGAATCCAATTAGGCAGATTATCGGGCATTGTAGCACACTATGTACCTAAATATCTTCAAAAAAACAGATTACCCTCATGGCAAACAAATTGTATTGAAGATTGGGAAACAAAAGTAGATGCTATTGTTGAGGAAACCTTACCAGAAAACATGACCATTATTTCTGGTATTCCATCTTGGGTTCAAATGTATTTTGAAAAACTTCAACAAAAAACAGGAAAAAAGATAGGTGATGTTTTTAAGAATTTCAATTTATTCATTTTTGGAGGTGTTAATTACGAGCCGTATCGTGCCAAGTTTGAAAACCTTATTGGGCGACAAGTAGATAGTATTGAGTTATACCCTGCTAGCGAAGGCTTTTTTGCATTTCAAGATAAGCAAAATGAAAAAGGCATGTTACTTCAGCTTAATTCTGGTATTTTTTATGAGTTCATCAAAACAGATGAATTTTTTAATGAAAACCCAAAGCGTATCACAATAAAAGATGTTGTTATTGGTGTAAATTATGTCATGATTATTTCAACAAACGCAGGGCTTTGGGCATATAATATTGGAGATACCGTTCAGTTTACTTCTACTAAACCCTATCGCGTAATTGTTTCTGGCAGGATAAAACATTTTATTTCGGCATTTGGTGAGCATGTTATTGGTAAAGAGGTAGAACAAGCTATGCAAGAGGCAACGAATAATACAAACGTAAGAGTTTCAGAATTTACTGTAGCGCCTCAAATTAGCCCTGAAGAAGGCTTGCCATATCATGAATGGTTTGTTGAGTTTGAAAATGAACCCGAAAACCTGTCAGCTTTAGCGAAAAAAATTGATGAATCGCTTCAAAAACAAAATAGTTACTATTTCGATTTAATTGAAGGGAAAGTGCTCCAGCCTCTTAAAATTACGAAAGTGAAAACAGGTGGATTTCAAAATTACATGAAATCTATTGGTAAATTAGGTGGACAAAATAAAATACCACGTTTATCGAACGACAGAAAGATTGTGGACGGGTTTTCTCATATTAGTTAAATCAAATAGTATTATCTTTATCGCTATTAAAACCCCTAATGAGTAACATAAAACACCACGAAAGAACCAGAGCGCAAGAAAGCTCTAATGCTATTGAACGGATGTATGTTACTATGCGCCATTTGTTTAATAGAGGGTTTTATAAACCTATGGGGGTTTCGGGAGAAACATTGCGTCAGGCTTTGTTATTATTAAGACCAGAAATCTATGGATCTATTGGCGACGAAAAAGCAGAATTAGAAGGTTTGCTTTATGTGATTGATAGACTTCCTATTGGTATTGAAGAATGTACATTTATTAATTTAACGAGCGACGAAGGGTATTCAAATTCGCATTTTAAACCCATTATTCCTGAAAAGAGACGACGTAATTGCTATAGGATTGATGCCGAACAAATGAATATTGAGATTACCCGAGGGCGATCTGAAATTTATGATATTCTAACACACCTTACATTTCTTTTTGTGGAGTCTCACAAAATTAGTAAACGTGTTCTTATAGACGAAAAAGGGACCACAACAAGAGATTGGATAAAATTAGAAAAAGCGGTTTTAGCTAAAAAGAAACTCACTCAAGAAGCGCGTGAAATAGCCATTACGCACACAGCAAATATTCTTGGAAGAACGTTTAATGAGTTGACAGGTGTGTATTCTAAATTTGCAACAAAATTACAACCAGAACGCTTATTACATATTGTGTATTGGCTTGGAAAATTAGCAATAGAAGAACAGGTTAATAATAACAAACGTTCGGTAACGTTTAGCCCTGTGTTGCGAGAGCGATTAGGGCATCATATACATGGTGAAATTTGGGCGAATACAATTAAAGAAACATTACATAAAAATGGAATTCTTAATAGGCCAATTCATATTATAAGTGCTAATATGCATAGTGTTATGAATACGCTTTTTGCGCCCAATGCTTTAAAAACGCTAGTTTCTAAAAAAGAAATATTCGATGTTTATGAATTGTTAAGTGACAACGAAAATAATAACCTTAGAGATAAAGTAAAAAAAGAGGCTATTCAAAAAGGAATGATTTACATTAAAGATACATCAGGTACAAATATTGATGTTCAAATTTTTGATACAGCTAAAATTGATGTTTCAAAAATTGATATAAAAGCAAACAATGAGGTTTTAAAATCTACAAAACCTGTTATATTTGTCATGGATTATGCTTTTGGTGAGCAGGCTTATGAAACGATTGATGAATTGTTAAAGCCATACACCGTTAATAACAAGAAGGTTCATTTAAATGTGGAGTCGGTTTCCATAATGGGAAAAGCTGGAATTTTAGAAGGCGGTAAAGGTGATATTATGATTCCTTCTGCCCATATTTTTGAAGGTACAGCAGATAATTATCCTTTTGAAAATGAGTTGAAAAAAGAATATTTGGAATGTCAGGGCGTCAATGTTTTTGAAGGGTCTATGATTACAGTTTTGGGAACATCGTTACAAAACAAGGACATTTTAAAATTCTTTTACAATTCAACTTGGAGTGTTATAGGACTGGAAATGGAAGGCGCGCATTACCAAAAGGCAATTCAAGCGGCATCAAAGGTTAGAGGGAGTATAAGCTCTAATGTAAAAGTAAGATATGCGTATTATGCAAGTGATAATCCTTTAGAAACGGGAAGCACATTAGCTTCTGGTGGTTTAGGAACAAGTGGTGTAAAGCCTACCTATTTAATAACAAGAAAAATATTAGAACAACTATTTAATACACTATAATTATGAGTAAAGATTCGCAACAGCCACAGCAATCTGAAGAAGTCGATTTAGGACAGTTATTCAAGCTTATTGGCAATATGTTTGATAGGCTATTTAAGTTTATTGGAGGAATATTCAATAAGCTTTTTTTAGCTTTTGTCTGGTGTGTGTTCTTTGTAAAAAAGCATTTTATAAAGCTAGTAATTGCGGGTTTAATTGGAATTGGTTTAGGATTTTTATTAGAAAAAACATCCGATCCTGTTTATAAATCATACATCACAGTTAAGCAAAATTATAATACAGGAGAAAACTTATATAATACTATTAGTTATTATAATGATTTAGTTAAGCAAGGTGATGATGTTACATTAAAACGTGTTTTAGGTGATTCGATTGATGTTGAGTCAATTTTACATTTTGATATAGAATCTGTTATTACAGAGAATCAAAAAATTAAAGAGTTTGATACTTATCTTAAAACACTTGATACGACTTTGGCAAAAACAATTGAGTATGAAACCTATATAGAGAATTCAAAAGACTATACCCATAAATATCAACAGATAACTATTAAATCAAAAAAACGAGATAATTTTAAAGCTGTTTTTGAGAAGATTAAGGACGATGTAAATACTAATGAGTACTTTAAAAGAGAGCAACAAAAAGATTTGTTTGAGTTAGAGCGTAAAAAACAATCTTTGGAGAATGCTTTAGCAGATTCAAAATCTTTGCAAGAAACCTACAAAGAAGTACTTACAAAAGCATTTCAAGATAATAGCGGATCACAAACAAGTGTGACAATTAAAAATTCTGAGGAAGAGAATAAAACTAGGGAATTTGATCTTTATAAAAATGACTTAGAATTAAGAGAAAAGTTAGTTGAAATAGAGAGAGAAATAGCAAATAAAAAACATATTATTGAAACAATATCTAGTAAGCAAGATAGTGGTTCTATAGATAATAAAAAGGAGATTTTAGGTAAGGTGTTAAGCGTTAAAATATTTTATGGACTAATCTTAACTATGCTAACATTTTTAGTTTTATTAGGGTTACAACTCATAAAATACTTAGAACGTTTTAAAGATAAAGTGTAGTGAATAAAACTATTTTAATAACTGGAGGAGCAGGGTTTATAGGGTCTAATTTTATTCCTTTGTTTTTAAATCAAAATCTAGGTGTTAAAATAGTAACTATTGACAAACTCACTTATGCAGGGAATCTTTCTAATTTAAAAGCGGTTGAAAATGATAATCGCTATTCATTTATAAAAGGAGATATTTGTGATAGGAATTTAATAGAAGGTTTGTTTAAAGAACACAATTTTCAAGGCGTTATTCATTTTGCAGCCGAATCTCATGTTGATAATTCAATTGAAAAGCCAAGTGAGTTTATAAACACTAATGTTTTAGGAACTTTCAATGTGTTAGATGTTGCTAAAAATCATTGGATGAAAACTCCTTTCGAGGTAAAAGAGAAATTTAAAAAAGCCCGATTTCATCATATTTCTACCGATGAGGTTTATGGGACTTTAGGGAAAACAGGGTTGTTCTCGGAAACTACATCTTATGCCCCAAATAGTCCTTATAGTGCGTCTAAGGCATCATCAGATTTTATTGTGAGGAGTTATTTTCATACTTACGGAATGAATGTGGTGACTACAAATTGCTCTAATAATTATGGACCTAAGCAGCATGATGAAAAATTAATTCCAACTATTATAAGAAAAGCTATAGAAGGTGAAAGCATTCCTATTTATGGTGATGGGCAAAATATTCGTGATTGGTTATATGTTGTAGATCATTGTAAAGGCATCGATTTAGCTTTTAATAAAGGTGTTTCAGGTGAAACCTATAATATTGGAGGTAAAAACGAAAGGAATAATTTATATATTGCTAATACTATTTGTGAAGTTTTAGATGAACTGTTACCTAAGTCATCGTCATATAAAGAACAAATTTCCTTTGTTAAGGATAGACCAGGACATGATTTTAGGTATGCTATTAATGCCTCAAAAATTGAACATGATTTAGGTTGGGAAGCTCAAGAGAATTTTGAAACAGGAATAAGAAAAACGATTGATTGGTATATAAATAAGTATAAAAGTTAATCGGTTAAATGATTCTAAAGTTATAGGGCTGTAAAAGATATAGTAAGAGTAGAATATTTATGAATCAAATAAAATCTCATAAAGATTTAAAAGTATGGCAGGAATCTATGAGTTTAGTTATAGAAATCTATAAAACCTCAGAGACTTTTCCTAAAAGTGAATTATATGGACTTGTATACCAAATGAGGAGAGCGGCAGTTTCAATTCCTTCAAATATTGCAGAAGGTGCTGGAAGAAAGGGAGAAAAAGAATTTATTAGGTTTTTATATATAGCTTTGGGTTCACTTTCAGAAATTGAAACTCAATTAGAGATTGCCTATAGATTGAAATATATTGAAAATTTAGAAGACACAAATAAAAGTATTTACTTTATTAGAAAAATGTTGGCTAATCTGATAAAAAGTTTAAATGGAATTATTTAACTATATAACTTTTTTAACCTTATAACCCCATACAATGAAAGGCATTATTTTAGCTGGAGGTTCTGGAACACGATTATACCCGCTTACAAAAGTGGTAAGCAAACAGCTTATGCCTGTTTATGATAAGCCCATGATTTATTATCCGTTAACTACTTTAATGTATTCTGGTATTAATGAAGTTCTTGTTATATCAACATCTAATGATATTTCAAAATTTAAGGAGCTTTTAGGAGATGGAAGTGATTATGGATGTAAGTTTGAATATGCGATACAAGAACAACCTAATGGATTAGCTGACGCCTTTATTATTGGAGAACGATTTATAGGTAACGATAGTGTTGCACTTATTTTAGGAGATAATATTTTTTACGGATCGGGTTTAAAAGAAACATTGCAAACCAATATTAACCCTAAAGGTGGTGTTATTTTTGCATACCACGTACAAGACCCAAAACGTTATGGAGTTGTTGAATTTGATAAATGTAATAAAGCGATTTCAATAGAAGAAAAACCTAAAAAGCCTAAATCTAATTTTGCTGTTCCTGGTATTTATTTTTATGATAATTCAGTTGTTGATATAGCCAAAAATATAAAACCTAGTAATAGAGGAGAGTTAGAAATAACCGATATTAATAAAGTCTATTTAGAAAGAAAACTATTAAATGTTCAAATTTTAGATAAAGGTATTGCGTGGTTAGATACAGGAACATTTCAATCTTTAATGCAAGCATCTCAATTTGTTCAAGTTATAGAAGAACGACAAGGAAAAAAAATAGGCTGTATCGAAGAAGTAGCTTATAAAATGGGATATATTAATAAAGATCAATTAAATAAATTAGCAGAACCATTACTTAAAAGTGGTTATGGCGAATATCTTCAACAATTAATAGGTTTAAGTTAAATGATAGTTGAAGAAACATATTTAAAAGGGTGTTTTGTAATAACACCTAAGGTTTTTGAAGACGAAAGAGGGTATTTCTTTGAAAACTTTAATAAGAAGATTTTTGAAAAAGAAACAGGAGTTGTAATTGATTTTGTTCAAGATAACCAGTCACTATCGTCAAAAGGTGTTTTAAGAGGGCTTCACTTTCAATCAGGAAAGTTTGAGCAAGCTAAATTAGTTAGAGTTATAAAAGGCTCTGTACTAGATTTTTGTGTTGATTTAAGAAAAGATTCTCCAACTTTTGGCAAACATTTTTCAATAATTTTAGATGTTGTTGAGAAAAAGCAACTATTTATTCCACGTGGGTTTGCCCACGGCTTTTTGGTTTTAGAAGACAACACGATTTTTTCATATAAATGTGATAATTATTATAACAAAGCTTCGGAAAAAGGCATCATTTATAATGACGAAACTTTAAATATTGACTGGAAATTTTCAAAAGAGAATTTAATCCTTTCAGAAAAAGATAGAGCATTGCCAACATTTAAAACATTTTTAAATGAATAAAAAGGTTTTAGTAACAGGAGTTAATGGACAATTAGGATTGACTTTTAAAGAATTGTATAAAGTTAATGATAAAATTATTGATTTTGTCTTTGTTACTAAATCTGATATAGATATTACAAAAGAAGATGAATTAAAGCAATATTTTAAACTAAACCGTTTTGATTATTGTATTAATTGTGCTGCATATACTAATGTAGAACAAGCTGAAAAAACTCCAAAGATTGCTTTTCAGGTAAATGCTGAAGGAGTTAAAAACTTAGCTGAAGCTTGTAAGGAAAACAATACTATTTTAATCCATATCTCTACCGATTATGTGTTCGATGGCGAAAAAGAAGGGTCTTACGCGGTAAACGATATTCCAAATCCAATCAACGAATATGGAAAATCCAAATTATTAGGCGAACAATATATTCAAGAAATTTCGAATGAATATTTTATTATTAGAACATCTTGGTTGTATAGTAAAAAATATGGACAAAATTTTTATAGAACCATTGTTGATAAAGCTAAACAAACAAAACAACTTTCTGTAACAGACGAACAAATAGGATGCCCTACAGATACAGTAAACCTGTCTCAGTTTTTGGTTAGTTTAATAATTACAAAAAACAACAATTTTGGTATTTACCATTTTCGAGATGACGCTTGCATGACTTGGTATGATTTTGCAAAACAAATTTTAAAACAAAACAAATTAACTGATAACGTAAAACTTGTTAAGGTAAAGAATTATCGTACTTTTGCGGCACGACCTAAGAATAGTATCTTAACCAAATCTATAAAATGAAAAAGAAAAATCTAATTGTGTTTGGAACCAGACCAGAAGCCATAAAAATGGCACCTCTAGTTAAGGAGTTTTTAAAACATCAAGAGACATTTGAAACAAAAGTTTGTATTACAGCTCAGCACAGAGAAATGTTAGATCAGGTACTTGACTTTTTTGAAATCACTCCCGATTATGACTTGGATTTAATGAAACCTAATCAGAATTTATATACTTTAACATCAGATATTATAACAAACCTAAAACCTGTTTTAGAAAGTTTTAAGCCAGATTTTGTTTATGTACACGGAGATACCACGACAACTATGGCGGCAAGTATTGCAGCATTTTATTCAGGAGCTAAGGTGTGTCATGTAGAAGCGGGTCTAAGAACATTTAATAAAAGGTCTCCTTTTCCAGAGGAAATAAACAGGAGCGTTACTGGACGAATTTCAGATTTTCATTTTTCACCCACAAAAACATCCAAAGAAAATTTGCTGAATGAAAATGTTAGTGATAAGAATATATTAATTACAGGAAACACGGTTATAGACGCTCTTCATTTTAGTACAAAAAAAGTACAAGCTGAAAATTTTGTTGACGAAGAGATAGAAAAATTAAAAACCCAAATACAAGAAGGGCAGAAGCTGATTTTAGTAACAGGGCACCGTAGAGAGAATCATGGACAAGGATTTATAAATATTTGTGAAGCTTTAAAGCAAATCGCAATGAATAACCCCGATACTCAGATTATTTATCCAGTGCATTTGAATCCAAATGTTCAAAAACCAGTATACGAACTTTTAGAAAATGTTCGAAATATCCAATTAATAGCACCACTTTCATACCCTTCTTTTGTATGGTTAATGAATCAATCGTATTTAATTATAACAGACAGTGGTGGCGTTCAGGAAGAAGCTCCCAGTTTGGGTAAACCAGTCCTAGTGATGAGAAACACTACTGAAAGACCAGAAGCTGTTGAGGCTGGGACCGTTTCGTTAGTAGGCACGAATAAAGAAAAAATTATAGATGAAGCTAACAAACTTTTAAAAAACGAAGAATTATATAACGCAATGAGTCATTTACATAACCCTTATGGAGATGGCACTGCTTGCAAAAAAATAGTAAATTTTATTTCTAAAGTATAGATTATGGATAACAAACCGAGTGTTGTTATGGTTGGGTTAGGCTATATAGGACTTCCAACAGCAGCATTAATTGCAAAACACGAAGTATATGTTCACGGCGTGGATATAAACCCTGAAGTGGTTGAAACAATCAATGAAGGCAAAATACATATTGTTGAACCAGAGTTGGATATTACTGTGGCTAATGCAGTCAAAAAAGGCTATCTGAGAGCTTCGACGACCGCAGTAGAATCAAACACTTATCTTATTGTTGTACCTACGCCATTTAAAGGAAAAAATGAGCCGGATATTTCATTTGTAGAATCAGCGACCAAAGCTATTATCCCTTTGTTGAAGGAAAACGATTTATACATTATAGAATCAACATCTCCTATTGGGACTACTGAAAAAATGATGCATTTAATTTATTCTGAAAGACCAGAATTAGAAAACAAACTTTATATAGCTTATTGTCCAGAACGTGTACTACCAGGTAATGTGATGTATGAATTGGTACATAATGATAGGGTTATTGGTGGTGTAAATGATGAATCTACAGATAAAGCCGTTGCTTTTTATCGCCAGTTTATTAAAGGAGATTTACATAAGACCAATGCAAGAACAGCAGAAATGTGTAAATTGGTAGAAAACTCATCAAGAGATGTTCAAATTGCATTTGCAAATGAATTGTCATTAATATGTGACAAAGCTGATATTAATGTTTGGGAACTAATAGTATTAGCAAACAAGCATCCAAGAGTAAATATTTTGCAACCTGGATGTGGTGTTGGTGGTCATTGTATTGCGGTGGACCCGTATTTTATAGTTGCTGATTATCCTATGGAATCAAAAATCATTGGTAAAGCAAGGGAAATAAACAACTATAAATCTTTTTGGTGTGCTGAGAAAGTACAAACAGCCAAATTGGAGTTTGAATTAAAACATGGCAGAAAACCTAGTATAGCTCTAATGGGGTTGGCGTTTAAGCCTGATATTGATGACTTGCGGGAATCGCCGGCAAAATATATTGCACAGAAAGTTTTGCAAAATGCAAATAATGAAGAGTATTTTATAGTAGAGCCCAATATAGACACACACAAAGTATTTAAACTTACCAATTATAAAGAAGCTTCTGAAAAAGCCGATATTATTGTATACCTAGTTGCTCATAAAGAATTTAAAACACTGGAACTTAACAAAAATAAGGTTGTGTTAGATTTTTGTGGTATAAATAAGTAATTACATGTAGAAAGAGTAGCATGATAGAAAAAACGACTTTAAAATTACTAGGGATTCTATTTTTATATAGTTTTGTTCCTTTTTTTTTAAGTCACGATAATGCGATCAGCTTTTCTTGTTATAATTATACAATTTATCAATTACTATTATTTTCAATTGTCTATTCTTTAAAGGGGTTTTATAAAAATGTATTTATTTTTTCACCCTCATTTATTGCCGTTACTTATATAAATTTAAATTTTCTTATAGGTAGTATAGTTTTTCAAAAGGGGTTGGTTTTTAAAAGCTTATTAATACCCTATCGTGACTGGAATCACTCCAATCTTGTTATGGCTTATTTTAACGTGGCTAATTTCGTTATTATCTTAAGTTTTTTTTTAGTATCGAAAATTTCTTTTAAATCTAAATTAAAATCAATTTGCGATTTAAGAAAGTTTTCATCTGGATTTATTTACTTTACGGGCATTTTTTTTATAGTTTTTTTCTCTATTTTCGATCTTAAACTGGGGTTTCTTGGAGGAGATGGGTCTTTTTCTGAAGTACCTAAAACAATAGGCGCTATTTTACTTATTGTTAATATTTTCAAAAACCCAAATGTAAAAAAAAGAATACCCCTTTATTTTCTCCTTTTGTTTTGTTTTTCAGTAATATCATGGGAAGATAAAAGAGATGCGATATTTCTATTATTGCCTATTATTCTTTTAGAATCTACAAAATTTAAATTGAAAATTAATTTCAAAAAAATCATTTTAACTACAGTTTCAGTATTTCTTATATTTTATTTAATAATAGTTATGTCAATAACCAGAGGATATGGGGGGTATAAAGCTAATGATTTTATTGAGGCCAGCGGTTATGTTACGGATTATATTACATCTAGTTTTTTTATACCTGCTTTTATGAATAATTTAGAGATATCATATACCTATTTGCATTCTAATAATGCAATTGAAAAAATTATTGAACATCCTGAGTTAAAAACCTACGGTGAAACTATTATTAAGCCCATATTTATGTTTATTCCACGGAGTATTATGAAAAATAAACCACAAAGTATAATACACCACTATACATATGGGTTTTCTAAAGAATATAGAGAGAAAGGAGGTTCTTGGACAATATCAATACAATCAGAGATGTTTTGGAATTTTTCTTTTTTTGGAGTACTAATTGGAGCTTTCTTTTTTTATGTTTTCAATGTAATTTATAGGCATGTTATTGAGTTAATTAATATTAACAATATAATTAACTTTATACCTTTGTTGTATTTTTATGAAGCTTTATTGATATTATTTAGAGGGTCAGGAATTGATATGTTTTTAATTTTTATGATTATTTCTACGGGTATATTTATTACACTTAAATTTTGTTTAAGATTAATATATGATATTATTAAAGAAAGATAAAGCACTAGTCGATATTTTAATATCTGTTTTTGCATTTACAATGCCCTTTGGTCTTATTCATAATATAAATCCAATATCAATAATTCTTTTGACTGTTTTTACAATGTTTTTAAGTATTAAAAATAGGAGTAAGTCATTTAAATCTATTGAAATTACAAAGTTAAGTGTATTACCTTTAATTTTCTTTTTCTTCTTAGTGTTTACTTTAATATATTCTGAAAACCTTACTGAAAGTATTAAACAACTGGAAAAAAACCTTTCATTTTTATTATTTCCAGTAATATTTTATGAATTAAATGGACATTTTACTAAAAAGACAAAGGGAAGAGTTGTTTTTTCATTTGTTTTAGGGAATATAATAGCATTATTCATTTGCTTGTTTTATGCAGTTTATATATTTGATCTAGAATCAAATACAGACCCTTTATTTAAAGGGTCGTTTTATTTTACTGATTTATTGGATTTTCATCCGACATATTTTTCAATGTATTTAATCCTTTGTATCTCTTTTATAAGAACTTATATAAATGAGAATAAAACAAAGATAAAGCCAGTTTTTAAGGCAATCCTTATAATTTTGATTGTTTTTATTTGTGTTTCAATTGTACATTTAAGAAGTAGAAGTGGAATACTAGCCTTAGTTCTTATAGAAGTTGTTTTATTCTTTTCTCTTTTTTTCAAAAAATATGCCAAGGTAAATAAAATAGTATTTTGGTTGGTTTTTGCGAGTTTTGTAACTTTTTTAATGTTTCTGACGATTAAAGGAAAGGTGAATGATTATGGAAAAGAATATTTTAAAAGAGATACTCATGCTGCAGTCGATAATAGGTTAAAAAATTGGAAGGCTTCTTTAGATGCCTTTTCTGAAGCTCCTTTTTTAGGGAATGGCTTATACGATAGTGGAAAAATCAGAGATAAGTATTTTTATATTAATGGATATGACATTGGGATTGATAAAAATTACAATTCGCATAATCAATTTATTGAAACATTAATGATTGGAGGTGTTTTGGGTTTAGCAATTTTATTACTAATGTTATTTAACCTGTTAGTTTTTTTTATTAAGAATAAAAAAAAACCAGTTTTAAGTTTTTTTATATTGTTGTTAATAGTTATGATGACAGAGTCTATTTTAGTCAGACAACATGGGATTGTCTTTTTTAGTTTTTTTTATGTTTTTTTTTATACCAACCTAAATGAGGATTAATACAAAGTTTTTAATATTCTTTTTATTTCACTTTATATTATTCTCTCAAGAAAATAATATTGTAAAAAATTATTATAAGGAAAACTTTGTAGTTAGAGCTTTTGCATTTAGTAAGCAACATTATTTTGGGAGATTGAGTTACAATAATCAAACTATCTATACAATAAACATGCTACACCCCAACAAAAGCATGATTATTTTTTCAAATACAAACAAAGGTGTTAAAACGTTTGACTTCAGTAGTGATGAAAGGTTTTTAATTGCTGGAACTAATTCAGGAAACTTGGAGGTTTGGGATATTGATAAACGTACTTTATTTAAATCTATCAGCCTTCATAACAAAGAAATCAATAAGGTGAATGTTTTATCGGGAAAGAGTTCTTTTATAAGTGCAGGCAATGATGGCAAAATATTTTTGGTTGATTATAAAGAATCACAAAAATCAAAAATCATAGGTAGTCATGATGGAATTGTAAGAGATTTTGATTTATCGGATAAAGAGAATTTGCTAGTTTCAATAGGAAGCGATGATAAATTAGTTCTATGGAGTTTAAAAGAGTTTAAAAGAATAAAATCTGTTATAATTCCCGATATAACACCTTCTTCTGTTAAATTCATACCCAATTCAAATACTTTATTGGTTGGTAGCACTGAGGGTACATTGCTGTGGTTTGATGATAAATTAAACTTGAAAAAGAAGCTAAAAATACATGATAATTTAATCACATCAATTTGTCCCTTATCTGAAAGCATATTTATAACAGGTAGCTTTGATGGGACAGTAAAAAAGGTTAGTTTACCAAGTTTTTATGCTGAGGAGTTATATTCTAACAAATCTTATATTATTAAAATAGCGATTAACAATAACAGGCTTATGTTTTCAAAAAGAAACGGGGAATTGATATCAATAAAAATAAAACCTTGAATGATAGTTAAAATCAAAAAAATTATTGCCGCTAAAATACTTTCAGATGATCTTTTAAAGAAATTCATTAGTGGAGCATTTTGGTCGGTTCTTGGTAATGTTATTGTTAAAGGGCTTTCTTTAATTGCAGGGTTGTTTGTTGCTAAGTTTTTGGGCAGTATAAGTTTTGGAGAACTATCAATTATAAAATCTACAATATCTGTATTTGGTTTATTAGCATCATTTGGATTAGGATTTACAATTACTAAATTAGTAGGAGAAAATATAAAGAAAAATATTGATGAAGTAGGAGAAATTATTTCTGCAACAAACCTTATTGTTTTTTTTTCAGCCATATTTTTTAGTTTAGTCCTGTTTGTTTCTGCACCTTATATTGCGGTTTCTGTTTTTGAAAATGATACTATAACACTCCCCTTAAGGTTTGCTGGGGTCTTTCTTTTTTTTAACGCAGTTAACATTTACCAATTAGGATTAATATCTGGTTTCCAATTGTTCAAAGGTCTTGCTAGGATTAATATGATATTAGGTGCTATTTCATTTCCTACAATTCTCTTGTTAACCTATTTCTTTGGCTTAAAAGGTACAATAGGGGCAATGATATTAAATATGAGTATTGGGTGTTTTCTAAATTATATATTAATAAAAAGAAGCCTTAAAAATTTAGGTGTTATAATTTTTTATCGAAATTTGAAAAAGAGTGTGAAAAGAATTTTAAGATTTTCTTTTCCTTTAGCCTTAAAAGAAATAATTTATTCTTCTGGAAATTGGATAACATATTATATTCTATTGCAGAAGTCAAGTTTTGGTGAGGTAGGTGTTTTTAACTCGGCAAATCAATTATCACAAATAATATTATTTTTACCTGCGGCTATGCTGGGTGTTTCTTTATCTTTATTGTCTAATTATATTGATCATAAAGAGAATTACAATGCTTTAATAAAAAAGAGCTTGCAGCTTAACTGTATTGTGGTTGTTTTGATTGGTAGTGGCATGGCGATTTTTTCAAGTCTTATTTATGATTTTTATGGAGCATCATACGATGGGGGTCAAGTAGTATTATATATCTTGATTTTCACAACAATTCCTATGTCTATAATAAGTGTATTTGAACAAGTTTGTATATCTTCGTCAAAAACAAAAGTAGTTACATTATTTACTTTTTTAGGACAAGTTTTAATTATAGTTTCAGCAATTATTTTATTTACATTTATCGAAAAAGCAACGTCATTAGCTTATTCTTATTTAATAGGGTATAGCATTTTTGCCGTGGTAATGTATTTGTATTTAAAAAAGCAAAAAATTATTACGTGTTAAAGTCTCTTTTTCAATAAATTTAAATGTATATATAAATGTGTGGTATTTTTGGAGCATATAATTCAAACAAACAAACAAACTATAATCTCTTTAAAGAATCGTTACAACTTATTAAACATAGGGGGCCAGATTTTGATCAAGCCAAAAAGATAGACGATTATATTATACTAGGGCACACAAGGCTTTCTATTATCGATTTATCTGAATCTAATCATCAACCATTTTCGGTTGATGATAGGTATACACTCACTTTTAATGGAGAAATTTTTAATTATTTAGAAATTAAAGAAGAGCTAAAAAAGCTAGGAGTTCTTTTTACAACTACCGGTGATACAGAGGTTGTCCTTCAAGCATATATTAATTGGGGAGAAGAGTGTGTTAACAAGTTTAATGGCATGTGGGCTTTTGCTATTTATGATAAAACTATCAATAAACTTTTTTGTTCAAGAGACAGGTTTGGTATAAAGCCATTTTCTTATTTTTCATCCAAGGATGAATTTGTTTTTTCTTCTGAAATAAAACCTATTATAAATTATAAGCCTAGTTTAAAACAACCAAACCTCAATATAATAGCTAATTATTGTTATAAAAGTTTAGGGGCTCAATCAGAAGAGACTTGGTTTTTGGACATTAAGAGACTACTTCCTGCTCATAATTTAATATGGGAAAAGGGTAAGATTAGAACATATAAGTATTGGGAATACCCCAAGAAAATTAATAAAAATTTAAGTTATGCAGATGCTAAAATTGAATTTGAACATCTGTTTTCTGATGCTGTTAAGTTAAGAATGCGAAGCGATGTCGAGGTTGGTAGTACTCTAACATCAGGCTTAGACTCATCTTCTATTGTGGGTGTTCTTAGAAAGATGGGTTATAAAGGATTAAATACATTTACTGCCTACAGTAAAACAGATGATTTCACAGATAACGATAAGTTGGCGTATAAAAAAAGTGTTGATTTAGATGAGTCGAAAGTAGTTAAGAATTTGAATAATTATTTTGAAACTACACCAAATTTAATAAATGTATCTTTTTTAAATTATGTAGAAAAATTATCAAATGTAATTTATCATCTGGAATCTGGACATTCGTCGCCTGCAACAGTTCCTATTCATCAAGTTTATAAAAAAGCTAAAGGAAAAATAAAAGTACTAATGGAGGGACAGGGAGCGGATGAACTTTTGGCAGGTTATGTGTCTGACATGGCTTCTTATCACATGATTGAATTAATTAAAAAAGGGAAAATTATAACTGCTATAAAAGAGTTTAAAACTTTTAATAGAACATATTCTATAAAGCATTTTATATTATTATTTTTAAGATCATTTGACAATAAAATTCTAAATTTTTTAAAAAACAGGTTTTTAGGTTTAGAGTTTTTAAATAAAAAACAGTTTTCATTTTCTTATGTTAAAGACACTCCATTTAAGTCTAAGAATTTTGATGACAATATTAATAAAATTTTATTTTCACAACATACAGGGGGGTTAGTAAATTTATTGCATTATGGAGATGCCTTATCGATGTCCCAAGGTATTGAAAGCCGTTTGCCATTTATGGATTATAGATTGGTCGAATTTGCTTTTAGCACTCCTTATAGCTTTAAGTTCAACAAAATGAAAGGAAAGCTGATCCAAAGAGAGGCTTTAAACAATTATATTCCAGATTATATTTCCAAAGCATTAATAAAAATTGGGTTTGCAACACCTATGGATAATATTATTAATACGTCAACTGAAATAGAAGACATTTTATTGAATTATAATTATAATAATTTTTTTAATAACGACAATATTGGAAAAATGCTATCGATGAACAGAAATAAAAATAAAAACTTTACAACAATATTGTTTAGGATTTTATCAGCAAAAATATGGTTTAAGGTATTCATTGATGAGAAACACATAAAAAAGAATATTTTATTATAAAAAGGATAATTATAGCTAGATGAAAACTAAAAAAGTATTAATTCTACAAAATGTGGTTTTACACTATAGGAAAGCTTTATACAATGAGCTTTCTAAAACTTATGATGTTACGGTATTACATTCTGGAAAAGTAAGTGTTACTGATTTAGATGATTATAAAGAAATAATAGTTAGAAACATTAAAATAGGTCCTTTTTTTATACAAAAAAATGTTTATTCAGAAATAAACACTAAAAAGTATGATACTGTCATAGCGATGATGGATTTGCGATGGCTAAATAATATTTTGACATTTTTTTTGTTTAAGAAACGAATAAAGTTTATTTGGTGGGGTGCTTGGTTTACTAAAAATAAATTGAGCAATAAAATTAGAGTATATTTAACCCATAAAGGAGATGCTAGTATTTTTTATACAGAAGCTGCAAAAAGTGAATTTATTGATAAGGGAATTTCTGGAGATAAATTGTTTGCTGCTAATAATACTTTTGATGTTGGTCCTAGAATAAAGAGTTTTGAGTATAAAGCTAAAAAAGATATTATTTTTGTGGGAAGTCTAGATAAACGAAAACAGCTAGATGTACTAATTAATGCTTTTGCTAATATAAAAAATAGTATCCCCAAACATATAAATTTACGAATTGTAGGAGGCGGGGAATTAAGGCAAAATCTTGAAAAACTAGTGAATAGCTTAAAGCTAGATGATAGGGTGTTTTTTTTGGGTAAAATAACAAATCCCAAAGAGTTACGTGATATTTATAAAACAGCAATTGCTTCCGTGTCTTATGGACAAGCAGGTCTTTCAGTACTTCAAAGTTTTGGTTTTGGAGTCCCTTTTGTTACAAAGATAAATGCTATAAGTGGTGGAGAGAAAACAAATATTATGCACGGGGAAAATGGTTTTTTTTGTGAAGATAATATCACATCATTGGAACAAATTTTAATAAAAATGAGCAATAACATTGAGCGGTCAAGAAAACTTGGTGAATTTGCATTTGAATACTATACAAATTTTTGTACTATTGAGAATATGTCAAAAAATATTGCAAAAGCTATTGAAGTATAATGACAATAAACTTATAAAAACCTTGAAATAAAACATATTTAAAATGAAAGTATTAATATTAGCAGGAGGCTTAGGAACAAGAATTTCTGAAGAAACCCACCTTAAACCGAAACCAATGGTTGAAATTGGAGGTAAACCAATATTATGGCATATTATGAAAATGTATTCTCATTATGGGTATAATGATTTTGTTATTTTATTAGGTTATAAAGGCTACGTGGTTAAAGAATATTTTAAAAACTATTTTTTACACCAATCTGATATTACAGTTGATTTGTCAGAAAACAAAACCACAATACACAAAATTAGTGCAGAACCATGGAAAATAACCTTGTTGGATACTGGTGTAAACACTTTGACTGGAGGACGGGTTTTAAGAGCTAAAGATTATATTGGAAATGAACCATTTATGTTAACATATGGAGATGGAGTTTCTAATGTAAATATTGAAGAATTGGTTTCTTATCATAAATCCCATTCGGGATGTATAACGATGACTTCAGTTCAGCCAGAAGGTAGATTTGGAGCTTTAATTATTAATAATAATAATGAAGTTACAAGCTTTATGGAAAAACCAAAAGGTGATGGAGCATGGATAAATGGAGGTTTTTTCGTTTGTAACCCCAAGGTTTTAGAATATATTGAAGGAGACGAAACTATTTTTGAAAAGGACCCATTAGAAAACATGGCAAAAGATGGAGAGTTATTTGCTTATAAACATAAAGGGTTTTGGAAACCAATGGATACCCTAAGAGACAAAAATCAATTAGAAGAAATGTACTTAACTAATAAGGCTTTATGGAAAACCTGGTAACATATCAAAATATTTTTAATGGCTATTATAAAGATAAGAAGGTTCTTGTTACAGGGCATACAGGGTTTAAAGGTTCATGGATAAGCCTGATAATTAGTCGTTTGGGGGCTGATGTGTATGGGTACGCTCTAAAACCTTATACAAGTCCTAATCTATTTGAGAGCGCTCAAATAGATAAATTAATAACTTCATTTATAGGAGATATAAGAGATTATTCAAATTTGTTTGAAGTAATAAATAAAATAAAGCCAGACATTGTGATACATATGGCTGCCCAGCCTTTAGTGAGAGAATCATATAGAACACCTTTAGAGACTTATGAAGTAAATATAATGGGAACGGTTAACTTGCTTGAGTGCGTGAGAAATATAGGAGGAGTAAGTGTAGTACTTAATGTAACTACCGATAAGTGCTACGAAAATAAGGAATGGTACTGGGGCTATAGAGAAAATGAGACCATGGGTGGGCTTGACCCTTATTCTAATAGTAAAGCCTGTTCAGAATTAGTAACTTCATCGTATAGAAATTCTTTTTTTAACCCTAAAATTTATGAAACCCATAAAACAGTACTTGCTTCAGCTAGGGCAGGAAATGTTATTGGAGGAGGAGATTGGTCTGACGACAGATTAATTCCAGATTTCATACGATCTATTTCATCAAACACAAGAATTGAAATTAGAAGCCCTAAAGCTATAAGACCTTGGCAACATGTTTTAGAGTGTTTGTCAGGCTATTTGACGTTAATTGAAAAAGCATCGGGAGGTGACAAAAAGTTTTGTGATGCCTGGAATTTCGGTCCAGAGGAATCTAATGTGAAAGATGTAGAATGGATTGTTAGTAATCTTTGTGAAATGTGGGGAGACAAGGCTTCCTATTCTATAGAATCAGATAAGGAATATCATGAAGCTAATTATTTAAAATTGGATTGTTCAAAGGCTAAAAAAGAGTTAAATTGGCACCCTAGATGGGATATAGAGACAACGTTAGAAAAGACGGTTGATTGGAATAAGTCATTCATTTATAATGAAAACGCAAGAGAATTATGCCAGAAACAAATAGATGATTATTTTTTAAAACAAAACAAAAATTAAATGACAAACTTAGAAAAAATAAGAGCAGAAATTTTAGATAAAGTAAAATCATATTACAATGAATCACAGGTAGCTAAATCAGAATTTGTCCCTGGTGAGACAAAAATTCCGTTTGCCGGACGAATATATGATGAAAAAGAAATGGTTAATCTAGTAGATTCGTCGTTAGACTTTTGGTTAACTGCAGGCAGATATGCGCAAAAATTTGAAAGCGCTTTTGCTAAAATTATGGAACAAAAATATTGTTTGTTGGTAAATTCCGGTTCTTCGGCTAATTTAGTAGCATTTTCAACATTAACGTCCCCTCTTTTAAAAAAGCGCCAATTGAAAAAAGGAGATGAAGTAATAACTGTTGCTGCTGGATTCCCTACAACCGTTAATCCTATTATTCAAAATAATTTAGTTCCCGTTTTCGTGGATGTTGAAGTAGATACTTACAATATCAAAGTTTCTGAATTGGAAAAAGCATTAACTGAAAAGACTAAAGCTGTCATGATTGCCCATACCTTGGGGAATACATTTGATTTAAAAGCGGTTTCAGAATTTTGTAAAAAAAATAAATTGTTTTTGATTGAAGATTGTTGTGATGCTGTAGGTTCTACATATGATGGGAAGTCTGTTGGTACTTATGGAGATTTGGCTACTGTTAGTTTTTATCCAGCACATCATATAACAATGGGAGAAGGAGGGGCAGTGCTTACTTCAAACCCTCTTCTTAATAGAATTGCGACCTCTTTCAGGGATTGGGGGAGAGACTGTTATTGTGAACCAGGGGCAGATAATACTTGCGGAAAAAGGTTTACTCAACAACATGGAGACTTACCTTACGGCTACGACCATAAATATGTTTACGGACATATAGGTTATAATCTAAAAGTTACAGATATGCAAGCTGCAGTTGGAGTAGCACAGCTAGATAAGTTACAAGGTTTTATTCAAAAGAGAAAAGACAATTTTATAACACTGAAAGAGGGGTTAAAAAAATATGAAGACTATTTAGTATTACCTGAAGCAACGGTAAATTCAGACCCTTCTTGGTTTGGCTTTCCAATTTCTGTGATAGAAAATGATAAATTTTCTAAAATTCAATTGGTAGATCATTTAGAATCATCAAAAATTTTAACAAGACAATTATTTGCGGGAAATATGCTTAAACAGCCCATGTATAAAGATATAGAATACAGAGTGATAGGTGACTTAAAAAACACAAATTACATAATGAATAATACGTTATTCATTGGTGTATACCCTGGTATTGATCAAGAAAGGAATGATTTTATTTTAAGTGTTTTTGATAATTTTTTTAATTCTTTATAGGAAGGGAGTATGTCTACAGTTACAAAAGCTCAAGTAATAGATGTTATATCTTATGGCGATGAGGTGAAAGAATATATTCTCAAGCTGGAAGATTATGATACTTTTGAACCAGGTCAATTTTTACAATTAACTTTAGATGAAGTTACAGCTTCTGATAATTGGCCCGAATCAAGGTCTTTCAGTATTGCCTCTTACTTAAATGAGGCGCAAACAATACGTTTAATAATTAAGAAAAAAGGTAGTTATACAAGTCAAATTTTTCAAAAACTTGTAAAAGACAGTTTTTGTTATGTTAAATACGCCTATGGTGATTTTTTATTACCTATGTTTGATGAAAACCCTATACATTGTATAGCTGGAGGGACAGGCATAGCTCCTTTTTTGGGCTTTGTAGAATATATGTCTGAGGAAGATGATATTAATAAGTTAAATGTCTATTATTCTGTGTCTAAAAGGAATGATTTTGTTCATTATGAGACGTTGAAAAAGATGTTACCAAATGAAAATGTTGAATTTTATTGTACGAAGCAAGAAGTAAAAGGAGCTATAAATAAAAGAATTTCATTGGATGATGTTTTAGCTAAAGTTTTAGATATCAAAGAAGAACACTTTTATATCTGTGGAGGGGAAGAATTTTCGAAATATTTTAAAGAAGAATTGGAAAAGAAGGGTGCAACAAATGTTTATTGGGATGAATGGTAATAAAAAAAAGATTTTAATTACAGGCATTAATGGTTTTCTAGGAAGTCATTTGTCTAAATCTTTAAGTCAAAAATATGAGATAATAGGGTTAGAATATGATTTAAACAACTTGTTTCGTGTTAAAGAACAATCTTATAAAATTTATTCATCTAAAGAAGATTTAGAAACCATTTTCAAGGAACATTCAATAATTTCAATTATTCATGCTGCGACGGTATACAGAAGTAATGATGAATCATTAGAATCTTTATTAGAAACTAATGTTTTATTACCAATTAAACTTTTTGAGTTAGCAAATCGATACAATGTAAAACTTTTTATTAATACAGACAGCTTTTTTAATAATAGCAAATCGAAATATTCATATCTTCAAGGTTACACTCTTTCTAAAAAGCAGGTATTAGAATGGTTAAAATTAATTTGCACTAATAACGGAACATGTAAATTTGCTAATTTAAAGTTGTATCATATGTATGGGGAAAATGATAATAATAGTAAATTTGTTTCTCAAATAGTTTCGAAGATAAAGGCTGGAGAAACTTCCATAAAACTGACCAAAGGTGAGCAAACCAGAGATTTTATTTACATAAGAGATGTTGTTTCTGCTTATGAGATAGTTTTAGATAGAATTGATAGAATTGATTTGATTTCTCAATTTGAAGTGGGAACAGGAATAGAAACATCAATAAAAGATTTTGTTTTATTAATGAAGGAAGTTTCTAAAAACGAGAAAATAGAATTAAACTTTGGATCAATACCATATAGGGATAATGAAATTATGAAATCTAAAGCTAATAATAAAGATTTATGCCTTATAGGTTGGAGGCCTTCATATAATCTTAAAGAAGGAATTAAAAACCTATTTTAAAGGCAAAAAACACTTGTTTTTGATGAAACCAATACTAACTATTGCAATTCCTACGTGGAATCGAGCGGCATATCTAGAAAAGAATCTAATACAATTATCTTCTGAATTAAAGAATATTAAAGAAGGGCTTGTGGAAATTTTAGTGTCAGATAATTTTAGTACAGATGGCACTGAAAGCTCTGTACAGAAAATAAAAAATAAGCACTCCTTACCTTTAAAGTATATTAAAAATGAGAAAAACTTAGGTTGGGGGTTAAATTTTTTTCAATGCTTTAACTTTTCAAAAGGAAAATACGTTCTAATTCTCGGTGATGATGATTTACTGTACGATGATGCATTAGGCTATTTGGTTGAAAAACTATTAAATACAAATTATGGGGTAGTTTCCATTAGACCTTATGGTTTTAATGATGACTTTAGATTAGAATATCCAGGAAGATCAAAAAGCAGAGAAAAAGTATATAAAGATGATTCTAAGTTTTTATTGGATATTAACTCTATTATGAGAATGATTTCTTCCAGTATAATTAATAAGGAAATAATTAATGATTTTGATACAACAAAAATTAACCCTGGAAACTTTGCCCATTTACATTTAATTTTTACTGCATTATTGAAAGCTAAAGAAAATTTGTTTTTGGATAAGTTTTTAGTGGCAACAATGCGGAATAATTCCTCTAACTATGATTTTTATGAGATTTTTGTTGTAGAATATTGGAGCTTGTTAGATAGTTACATTCCCAAAGGGCTTAAAAAAGAAACAATAAAAAAAATGCAAAACGATATGTTGTTTACCTATTATCCCTACTACGCTTTAAAAGAAAGAATGTCTAACAATCAGGAAGGTAAAGAAACAATTAAATATTTCAAAGTATTTCATAATAGCTTATTGTTCAAAGTCTGGTTGGCTCCAACATTGAAGTGGCCAAAAGTTTTAGCGGTTTTTTGGGGAGCTATGACGACTTTTGTTGGAAGAACATATAATGGAGAATTATTAAGGGGAATATCTTTTCTATGGAAATCTGTTATAAAAGCAAAATTTAAATAAAAGCTCTTTAGCCAGCTTTTTGAGATACTTAATGTTTTGATTCATTGGGTTTTATGACTAAAGAAGAGTTGTTTTTTTATTATAATTGAATATCAATAATTCTTCTTCAAAATTAAATGGTTTTAGTAATATAATCTTGAAACAGGTGGTTTATGGAACAAAATTTAAGAATAGTAAGGCGAATTTTTGAAGATAAGAATATTATAAAAAGAATCTTTGTTGTTTTTGTAGCATTATGTTTTGTGTCAGATTTTTTAACCAAAATATCTATTACCTATGGAGATTCATCATTTAGTAGATTAGCAGGTGTTATAAAACTAATTTTTGAATTTTTAATGATTATACTTCTTCTGAAAAAAAAAAAAATAACTCAAGGATTAGTTTTAGGAGGAATTCTCGTTTTTGCTTTTTTGATTAGTAACATTAATGAAGTATTAGCTAGCCCAACTCCTATAAATCATAATACTTTAATTCAAAACGTCTATTACGCAAATAGGTATTTGTACATTTTTATATTTATAGCTTTTTTAAAATTATATGAAGTTGAATTTTCAGTTAAAGATAGTTTTATTGAATTATTCAAGCTAGTATTAAACATAAATTCTATAATAATAATAATAGCGTTTTTATTTAAGATAGAGTTGTTTAGATCTTTCCCCTTTTCTCTTCGTTTTGGGTATGATGGTGTTTTTTCTAAAAATGGAGAAGCTGCCTATTATTATATGTTTTTTATTTCAATTTTATATAATGAATATTTTCTTGATAAAAAAGTAAAAAGCTTGATGAAAGTTATTGCTATAAGTATCGTTTCCCTTTTGTTAGGAAAAAAAATCATATTACTATTTTTGTTTTTATTATTAGTAGGACATATAGCTTTTGTTTTGCGTAAAACGAAAGAGCTGGGTTTAGGGCTATTAATTGTAATGATGGGGCTTGGTTTTTATAGGGAAGTAATTACTGCAACTATTTTTAAAATATCTCCCTTCTGGGAAGGTGTCTATCAAAATTATGGGCTAATAGGAACCTTGACTTCAATTAGAAGTAAATTATTCGTTGATTTTATTGAACATGCTTCCGCAAATTGGAATGCAGTTAATTATTTTTTTGGTACAGGAGAGTATGAAAAATATAAAGTGGAGTTTGAATTTGTGGATGTATTTCTGTTTTTTGGAATAACAGGAATTATTGTATTCATTTATTTATTAAAAAAATATTTTTATAACAAAACGAGCATGATATCAAGATGTTTATTTTTATGTATTTTAATATCTAGTTTTTTTTCAGGAGCATTATTTATTAGTGTTACTAGTATGATATTTTTTTATGTTGTTTTCCAATGTATAAATAGTAAAGAATATACTTAATTTAGAAAAGAAAAAATATCTTTGCATAAAAATAATATTGACTTATATTGTTTCTAATTAATTTGAACAACAAAAATTTAAGAGTTTAAAATGAGTAATATTGAACAACGAATTTGTACTAATTGTGTGATGGATACTACAGATTCAAAAATCGTGTTTGATGAAAATGGTGTATGTGATCATTGTAATACTTATCATAAAGATATCTTACCTAATTGGCATACGGACGAGAGAGGTGATCACGCTCTTAAGGACATTGTTAAAAAAATAAAAAAAGAAGGAGAAGGTAAGGATTTTGATTGTTTGATGGGAATGAGTGGGGGTATTGATAGCTCTTATTTGTTGTATATGATGAAAGAAAAATATGGGTTGCGCCCATTGGTGTTTCATGTGGATGCAGGATGGAATTCACAAATAGCTGTTAATAACATAGAACGTTTAATAGATGGGTTAGAACTAGATTTATATACAGAGGTTATAAACTGGGAAGAAATTAAGGATTTACAACTGGCTTACTTTAAATCTGGTGTTCCGCATATCGACACGCCTCAAGATCATGCTTTTTTTGCAACGATGTATAAATTTGCTTCTAAGCATAAAATTAAACATATCCTTACGGGCGGGAATTATTCGACCGAATGTGTTAGAAACCCTCTTGAGTGGATGTATTATCAATCAGACTCTATTCAATTAAAAGATATATATAAAAAGCATGGTACTGGGAAATTGAAAGATTATCCAGTAACAAATATTTTATGGCATAAGGTGTATTTACCATACTTAAAAGGTATTAAATTAATTAGACCCTTAGATTATATTCCGTACCATAAAGATGAGGCTATGCAACTGTTAGTGGATAAATATGGTTATCAAAAATATCCTCAAAAACATTTCGAATCCCGTTTTACCCGTTTTTATGAAGCATACTGGTTACCTGAAAAATTTGGGTATGATACAAGAAAAGTGCAATATTCAAGTTTAATTCTAACGGGACAAATGACAAGAGAAGATGCTTTAGAACAATTAAAGAAACCAGCATACGATCCAGAGACAATTAAGCAGGATTTTGAATTTATAGCTAACAAGCTAGGAGTGTCAGTAGAAGAGCTACAAAGTTATATGGATGCACCGAATAAAACCTACAAAGATTATAAATCACAAGACAATATATATAACATTGGAGCAAAAATGATGCGCTTAATAGGATTAGAAAGAGGAGGAAAGCGATGATTAAAATAGTTAATTACGGTTCTGGAAATATTCAAGCCATATTAAATATATACAAGCAGTTAAATATTGAATGTTTGGTAGCTAGTACGCCCGAAGAACTCTTAGGAGTTACTAAGTTAATTTTACCTGGAGTAGGTGCTTTTGATGAAACTATGGAGCAATTAATTAAATCTGGTTTTAAAAAGGAATTGGATTTTTTGGTTTTAGAAAAAAAAATTCCAGTGATAGGTATTTGTGTTGGGATGCAAATATTAGCAAAAAGAAGTGATGAAGGTGAATTAAATGGTCTTGGTTATATTAATGCTGAGGTGAAAAAATTTGATAGTACTAAATTCACCAAAAAACCTCACTTACCACATATGGGCTGGAATAGTATTGAACCAACGAAACCTCACAAAATTTTTGAAAATATAGATATAGAGAAAGGTTTTTATTTTTTACACACTTACTATTTTTCTTGTAACTCTATAGAGGATAGATTAGCAAGTACTGATTATGGAGGTAAATACTCGTCTGCAGTAAATCATGAGAATGTATTTGGTATGCAGTTTCATCCAGAAAAAAGCCATAGCAATGGTGTTAAGCTATTTGAAAATTTTGCTAAACTATAATTCATGTTAAGACCCAGAATAATTCCATGCTTATTAGTTAGAAATAAAGGTTTAGTAAAAACAGTTCAGTTTAAAAGCGGTAAATATGTGGGAGACCCTATAAATGCGGTTAAGATTTTTAATGAAAAGGAAGTAGATGAATTAATTGTTTTAGATATTGATGCTACAAAAGAGGGTAGGGAACCAGATTTTAAAATGATAGAAAATTTAGCAAATGAATCTAGAATGCCTCTTTGTTATGGTGGAGGTGTAAAAACTGCAGAGCATGCTAAACAAATTATTCATTTAGGCGCTGAAAAAGTAGCTTTAAGTTCTGCCGTTATTGAAAACCCTAATTTAGTTAAGGTAATAGCTGAAGCCGTTGGAGTACAAAGCGTGATAGTCGTTTTAGATATAAAAAGGAAAGGGTTTTTCGGGAAATATCAAGTATATACACATAACGGTACTAAGGCAACAGGGAAAGACCCCAAAGAATTAGCAAAGCAATTTGAAAGATTAGGAGTAGGAGAGATTGTGATAAATTCTATTGATAATGATGGTATGATGAAAGGGTATGACCTAAAATTGATGGATTTAGTACGAGAGTCAATCAATATACCTATGACCATTTTAGGGGGAGCAGGTACATTAGAAGATATTAAAGAGGTGATAAAAAAATATAGAATAATAGGAGTAGCTGCAGGTAGTCTTTTTGTTTTTAAAGGGAAATATAAAGCGGTTTTGATTAACTATCCAAATAGCTCCGAAAAAAAGAAATTGATAAAATAAATAATGAAACAAATCATACAAGACCTTAAAAACGGAGAAACCATTTTAGAAGAAGTCCCTGTTCCAATGATAAAATCTGGGCATGTACTTATTAAAACGACTAAGTCCCTAGTTTCATTAGGTACGGAACGTATGTTGGTAGAGTTTGGAAAAGCCAACTTTATTCAAAAAGCAAGACAGCAACCAGATAAAGTGAAAATGGTTTTGGATAAAGTAAAAACTGACGGTCTTAAACCAACTATGGATGCTGTTTTTAATAAACTTAATCAACCGCTTCCTTTGGGATATTGCAATGTTGGTGAAGTAGTAGCGGTGGGTAAAGGAGTAGCCGAATTCAAAGTAGGCGACCGTGTAGCTTCTAATGGCAATCATGCAGAATTTATAAATATTCCGAAAAATTTGGTTGCCAAAATTCCAGATAACGTCTCTTATGAAGAAGCTACTTTTACTGTTATAGGTTCTATAGGCTTACAAGGTATACGACTGCTAAACCCTACATTCGGAGAAACTATTGTTGTTGTAGGTTTAGGTTTGATAGGCTTAGTAACAGCAGAGTTGTTGATGGCAAATGGTTGCAATGTCATTGGTTTTGATTTTGATCCAGAAAAAGTAAGAATTGCTGAAGAAAAAGGCGTTATTGCTATAAATCCAGCAGAAGGGACTGATCAGGTAAAATTTGTAGAATCTTACACAAATGGAGTTGGTGCGGATGGAGTGATTATTACTGCATCTAATAAGAGTAATGAGATTATTTCTCAATCTGCAAATATGTCTAGAAAGCGAGGTCGAGTGGTACTTGTAGGGGTTATAGGATTAGATATAAGTAGAGCTGATTTTTATGAAAAAGAAATTTCTTTTCAGGTATCTTGTTCTTATGGTCCTGGGAGATATGATGAAGAATATGAACAGAAAGGTAATGATTACCCTATAGGTTATGTGCGCTGGACAGAAAAAAGAAATTTTGAAGCTATATTAACTGCCATTTCAAAAGGAACGCTTGATGTAAAACCACTGATTACAGAGCGAATTCCTTTGTCAGAATATCAGACGGTATATGGAGATATGAAAAAATCTAAATCCATTGCTTCTATTTTAGAATATAATAACACCGAAGAACCGGAATCTACCGTCAAGATTTCGCAAAAATCATTTGAAGGTAAAAAAGGAGTTATAGGAATCATTGGATCTGGTAATTTCACTAGTTCAACTATTTTACCTAATCTTAAAAAAATAAATGCGGATGTAAAGTATATTGCTAGTTCAGGGGGATTGTCTTCTACAATAATGGCCAAACGTCATAATATTGCTAATTCTACTTCCAATTATAAAGAGATCTTAGAAGATAAAGAGGTTGATTTGGTGTTTATTACGACCAAACATAACATGCATGCTTCAATGGTTCTTGAAACTATAAAGGCAGGTAAGAGCGTTTTTGTAGAAAAACCATTGGCACTTACAAATAAGGAACTTGAGGAGATAATCATAGAATATAATAATCAAAATGTAAATGTTTCAGTTGGGTTCAATAGACGTTTTGCTCCTTTAGCTGAAAGAATGAAAAAACTTTTAGGCAATAATAACACTCCAATTAATATAGTTGCTACTATGAATGCAGGTTTTATTCCTTCCGATGTTTGGGTGCACGATATGGAAGTTGGAGGAGGTAGAATTATTGGAGAGGCTTGTCACTATATAGATTTATGCACGTATTTTTCAGGAAGTAAAGTAGTATCAGTATGTATGAATGCTATGGGAACGAACCCTGAGGAGAATACTGATAACGTAAGTATTCTTTTAAAATATGAGAATGGAACAAACGCAGTAATTAATTACTTTGCCAATGGTAGTAAAGGTTACTCCAAAGAGCGCGTTGAAGTATATTCACAGGAACGCACTTTGATTATGGATAATTGGAGAAAACTTAAGACCTTTGGTTTTAAAAGAGCAAAAAACAATTCATCAAAACAGAATAAAGGTCATTATAATCAATTTAAAGCACTTATTGAACAACAACAAAAAGGCGGTACTTCCATAATTCCTTTTGATGAAATAATAAACACCACAAAAGCATCATTTGCAGCAATTGAATCCCTTAAACAAGGTAAATGGATAGAAGTAAGCTAGTATTATTGTTTAACACATTAAAGTATCTTAGGTTTAAACAGGCTTTTTATAGATTATACTATTTGATAAAAAATAAATTCTTTAATCAAAAGTACAACAAAAGTATCTCAAATGATTTTTCCCGAATAACATGGAAAGAGTTCTTTTTATATCAAAACTCATTTTTAGGAAATAATATATTTCTATTCTTGAATATTAGGCATGTTTTTGATGATAAAATAGATTGGAATTATTCAAATTATGGCAAATTATGGACATTTAATATAAATTACTTTGATTTTCTTAATCAAAACAACATTACTATTGAAGAAGGAATAATTCTTATTAAAGATTATATAGACAGTGACAAATTACTTATAGAAGGGAAAGAATCTTACACTATTTCATTAAGAGGAATTAATTGGGTAAAATTTTTAACTAAACACGATGTTAAAGATCTATCAATTAACCAGGCACTGTATAACCATTATCAACGTCTTCTTTATAATCAAGAATTGCACTTTTTAGGAAATCACTATTTGGAAAATGGTTTTTCCCTTTTATTCGGAGCCTATTATTTTCAAAACGAAAAGTTATATAAAGCTGCCAAAAAAATATTAAAACAGGAGCTTGAGGAAGAAACTTTAAAAGATGGGGCGCATTTTGAATTATCTCCTATGTATCATCAGACGATGCTTCATAGGGTTTTGGATTGTTATAATTTAGTTAAATTAAATGATTGGAAAAATCATGAGTTGGAAGTCTATTTAGAAAAAAAAGCTATCCAGATGTTATCTTGGCTTGATAAAATAACCTTTAAGAATGGTAATATTCCAATGGTTAATGACAGCGCCTATGGAATAGCTCCTACAACTACACAATTGTTTGGTTATGCGAAGTCATTAGATTTGTCTTGGGATAAGGCTGAGCTTTCAGATTCTGGATACAGAAAAATAACTAATAATAATTATGAATTGTTTTTAGATGTAGGTCATATAGGTGCCTCCTATCAACCTGCTCATGTGCATTCAGATACATTTAATTTTGAACTTTATTTTAAGGAAAAACCTATTATTGTTGACACTGGGACTTCAACTTACGAGAAAAATGCTCTCAGGCAATTACAAAGAAGTACAGAGTCTCATAATACAGTTAAGATAGGAAATCTAAATCAATCAAAAGTGTGGAGTGGTTTTAGAGTAGCAGAAAGAGCAAAAATAGTAGATTTAAAAGAAAAAGATAATATTATTGAGGCAACGCATGATGGCTACAAGGATCTAAAAATATTACATACTCGAAAGTTTACTACAAAGGAAAAAGAAATTATTATTGAAGATATACTTTCAAAAGACACAAATAATACTGCAAAAGCATACCTTCATTTTTATCCAGGAATTAGTATTTCTGAGGAAGGCGATTCTATAAGACTTAAAGAGTATAACATTTTAATACATTTTTCCGAAATACCAACGAATATAAATGTTTCGGAATATGATTATGCATTGGGGTTTAATAAAACAGTAAAAGCAGAGGTGGTTGAAATAGATTTTGATAGAATACTGAAAACCAAAATTAGTTTATGAAAATACTTTTCTTAACAGATAATTTCCCGCCAGAAGTAAATGCTCCAGCGACAAGAACCTTTGAACACTGTAAAGAATGGGTTAAAGAAGGTATGGATGTGACGGTGGTTACATGTGCTCCTAATTTTCCAAAAGGAAAAGTGTTTGAAGGGTATAAAAATAAACTGTATCAAAAGGAAATAGTTGAGGGTATAAAAGTAATTAGGGTGTGGACTTATATTTCTGCAAATAAGGGGTTCCTAAAAAGAATTTTGGACTATTTAAGTTTTATGGTATCTTCATTTTTAGTTGGGCTTTTTATAAAAACGGATGTAATTATTGCGACGTCTCCGCAATTTTTTACTGCAATTTCAGGAAGATGGTTGTCTTTTTGGAAGCGAAGAAAATGGATTATGGAGGTAAGAGACTTGTGGCCCGAATCGATAAAGGCCGTTGGAGCTATGAAAAAAGGTTTGGCAATAGAGTTTTTTGAATATTTAGAAAGGCGTATGTACAAAAGTGCCAGTAAAATTGTAGTTGTAACAGATTCTTTTAAAGAGACTTTAGTTGCCAAACATCATGTTAATAAGGAGAAGATAGCAGTTATTAAAAATGGTATGAATAATGATTTATTTTCCCCTTCTATTAAAAATATTGGGTTATTAAATAGTTTAGAACTTAATGATAAATTTGTTGTCGGCTACATCGGCACCCATGGTATGGCTCATGGATTAGACTTTATTCTTAAGTCAATTAAAAAAATGTCAGATGAGAATATTCATTTTTTGTTTATAGGAGATGGGGCAAAGAGAGAAGAATTATTGATGTTGAAGGAGGAATTACAATTGGGAAATGTTACTATGATTCCCTCTGTAAAAAAAAATGAAGTAGCGAGTTATATATCTGTTTTAGATGTTGCCTTAGTAAATTTAAAAAAATCGACAACATTTAAGTCTGTGTTACCATCAAAAATATTTGAATTGTGCGCAATGGAAAAACCTATATTATTAGGGGTTGAAGGAGAAGCTAAAAAATTAGTTGAAAGTTATAAGATAGGAATAGCTTTTGAACCTGAAAATGAAACAAACTTTATTAACAAACTTAAAGAAATACAAGGCAAAGTATTTAGTGATAATAACTTTGATCGCTTAAGAAATGATTTTAACAGGAAAAATCTTGCCAAACAAATGCTTGATTTCATAAGTAGTTAATTGATGTTTTAATGCATTTATAATAAACTAGAACTATTCTTTGTACTTTTGTCATCAAATAAAGTTCAATGCCATTATATTATCCCTTTCTTTTTTTTATTGGAGCTTACCTTCTTACTTTTTTTACTATCCCTAAAATTATTGGGTTAGTGGAGTATAAAAATTTAATGGATAACCCTAATTCTAGAAGTTCTCACATAAAAAAAACACCAACATTAGGAGGAGTTGCTTTTTTTTACACCTTAATTTTTGCTCTTTTCTTTCTTAGAACATGGTGTGATTTTGATGAGGCAATCTATTTAATACCTGGGTTGACAATTCTTTTTATTATAGGTTTAAAAGATGATTTAGTAGTACTTTCTCCCTATACCAAACTTATAGCTCAATTTATTGCTATAATTTTTGTTTTAAGTAATGAGAGCTTTATGATACACTCATTAAATGGGTTTTTGGGTATAAACGAAATCCCATTGTATATATATTACGCTATTGGAGGTTTCATTATGTTGACTATTATTAATGCATACAATTTAATTGATGGAATTGACGGATTAGCAGCTATTGTAGGTATTGTTATACTTATTATTTATGCAACAATATTTTATATGACAAAAGAGTATTTTTTTCTTTTAATTAGTTTAACCTTAAACGGATGCTTGATTGCGTTTTTGAAATATAATTTATCAACTACTAGTGAAAAGATTTTTATGGGTGATACAGGATCATTAATTGTTGGTTTTATAATAAGTCTGTTAACATTGAAGTTTTTAGCTTTATCTCCTGAAAAGTACGATAGTCTTCCTTTTTTAATAGAGAATATTCCTTTAATTGCAATTAGTATTTTAATTGTACCTTTATTTGATACCGCAAGAGTTTTTACCATAAGACTAGCTAATAAAAAGAGTCCGTTTTCAGCTGATAGAAATCATACTCATCATATCTTGATTGATTATTTTAAAATGTCTCACAGAAAGGCAAGTTTAGTTATTGGTGGGTTTAATTTAGTCTTTGTATATCTGTTTATTATTTTAGGGAGTGCTTCTTATAATTTTTGGCTAGCAACTGTTCTAGTGGTTACTGTCATTATATTGGGTTATCTTTTTTATCGTTTTGATTATAGTTTTGCTAATGTTAGAAGAAAAATTCGTTTTAAAAGAAAAGTTGATAATGCAAAAGAAAAAGGAAAAAATATAATACGAAAAAATAAAGGATAGAATTGAAAAAAGTATTAATAACAGGAGCAGCAGGATTTCTAGGATCACATTTATGTGACCGTTTTATAAAAGAAGGATATTTTGTCATCGGAATGGATAACTATATTACGGGTGATAAAAAAAACCTTAAGCATTTAGAAAACCATTCAAGTTTTAAATTTATAGAGCATGATGTTACAGAGTTTGTAAAAATTGAAGGAAAATTAGATTATATTCTTCATTTTGCATCACCAGCTAGCCCTATAGACTATTTAAAAATCCCAATTCAAACGTTAAAAGTAGGTTCCTTAGGGACGCATAATCTATTAGGTTTAGCCAAAGCCAAAAAAGCAAGAATACTTATAGCTTCAACCTCTGAGGTATATGGAAATCCGTTAGTGCATCCTCAAACTGAAGATTATTATGGCAATGTAAATACTATTGGTCCAAGAGGCGTTTATGATGAAGCAAAACGCTTCCAAGAATCTATAACCATGGCATACCATAGGTTTCATGGAGTAGAAACACGTATAGTTCGTATATTCAATACTTACGGACCAAGAATGCGACTGAATGATGGTCGAGTTATACCTGCATTTATGGGTCAAGCCCTAAGAGGAGAAGATTTAACTGTTTTTGGAGATGGTACTCAAACACGTTCTTTTTGTTATGTTGATGATGAGGTTGAAGGCATTTATAGATTATTATTAAGTGATTATGTATATCCTGTAAACATTGGAAATCCGAATGAGATTACAATAAAAGATTTTGCTGAAGAAATAATTAAATTAACAGGAACAAAACAAAAAGTTATTTATAAAGATTTGCCCGTAAATGATCCATTGCAGCGTCAACCAGATATTTCATTAGCTAAAAAGCTTTTAAATTGGGAACCAAAAGTAGAAAGAGCCGAAGGCATGAAGGTTACATTTAATTACTTTAAAAGCCTTGATAAAAATGAGCTTTATAAAAGCGAACATAAAGATTTTTTAAAATATAATAAATAGTTTTCAAGAAAAATTAACTTGGAAGAACTCCCTCAATTTATAGGCGTTTTACTTGGAGAAATAGTATTATCTTATAATGAATATTATTTAAATAGGCACTTTCAGGAGTAAGGTTAATTTTTAGAAACATGATGTTTTTAGGACTTTCCTTGATGAATATTTTAGGGTCATTTTCATACTAGAGCTCATTTTTTTCAATGATTGTAGC
>CANKVS010000015.1 GCA_947487155.1 uncultured Flaviramulus sp. | reverse complement strand
AATTCAACACTTTAATTTACTAAATATTCTACTTTTTCTATACTAAAAAAACACTTTTTTTACGTCGAACTCAGGTTTTTAAGCTCTCCTGCTTGTTTAGGTTTCCCTATTTTATTTTTTGTTGAAGAAATTCTATCGATAGTGTACTTCATGACATCCATTGTCATTTCAACCAAATCAATATCTATTTTATGCATTTGTTTTTAAGCTTTTAGTACTAAAAATTCACCTTTTAGAGGTTGTAAATTTAATATTATCTGCTGAATTAATTGGTCTCCATACTCCAAATAAAGCTCTGAAAAATTAGCTTGTCGTTCTTGTAAATTTTTATTTGGAAATAATTCGTTTTGAATATCAGTCATTCTAGACACTTGATCTGCTAATTTCTTTTTCTGAGCGTTTAGTAAACGCTTTTCTAAATTAGCAATACCTTTTAACTGCTTTACTTCTTGAGCTTTTACAGCACCTAAAAACGACTTATCTGTTTGCTCTGCTAATTTATATAAGTCTTCAAACTGTTGTTTTAAATGATGTTTTTGAGAGGAAAAATCAATATTAACATCAGATATTTCTAATACTTTTTTATTGATAAATGCATCGCGCTTTAAAAAAATATCTTTATTAGATATATTTAGTTTTTTTAACTTATCTGCTTGCTGTTTCGTTTCAATTAAAACCGAATTTCGCAATAATAGTATAGGAAAAGGTACTTCAACTTTACTAAAAAAATCTTTTAACTGAAACCAATACGCCAACTCGCCACCACCACCAATATAACACAGATTTGGTAAAACAACCTCTTGATATAATGGACGCATAATCACATTAGGCGAAAATCTTTCAGGCGCCTCATAAAGATGTTTTAAGACCTCATACTTACTCCAAGATATATTGGTATTATTAACTTTGTAAACATTGTCTTCAAAAACAATACGTTCCCGCATATTCTCTTTTAAATAAAACAGATTAATTTCGCGTGGATTTACTTGAATAGTATAAGCTTTTGAAAGTGCTTTATTAGTTTCAGAAACCGAATTGAAGGATGTTTTATTTATTAATTCATTTTCAATAAAAGGAGAAAATTGCTTTTTTAAATCGGAATCATTTGCATCAACAATTACCAAACCGTAATCTTTAAATAATTCGTTTGCTAAAAAACGTGTCGCATCTGCTAAATTTGCATGTTCTAAATACGATTTTTTAAAAAGTGTTTTTAAATATTCTGCATTTTTACTATTGCCTAATTCTTTTGAAAATAACTCAAAAACCTCTTCTAATCCATCATTAGATAATTCGCCAACAGCACCGCTAGAATCTCGATGCCATGTCACTTTTTTGCCTTTGAAATTGAAATAATTAATTTCCTCGAAATCATGATCTTCTGTTGCCATCCAATAAACGGGCACAAAATTATAATCGGGATATTGCTGTTTTAATTCTATTGAAAGGTTTATAACAGAAACAATTTTATACAAAAAGTATAGCGGCCCAGTAAATAAATTTAACTGATGTCCCGTGGTAATTGTAAATGCATTATCTGCTTTTAAAGCCTCTATATTTTGAAGTGTTACCTTTGAAGTATCAATATTTCGATATTGCTTCTTTAAAGCTTCAACCAAAACAGTTCTCGATTCTGCTTGAACAGATTCGCTTTTTTCTTTGATTTGATCTTGAAAATTTTCAAGTTTTGGAAATCGATTATAAAACTGTTGTAATTCTATATCTTCATTAAGATAATTACAAACTAATTTTGAAAAATATCCGGTATCTTGAAACGAAATAAAGTCTTGCTTCATATTTTACTCGATAATCGAGATTTAAATGCTTCGAAATGTTTTGTTCTTTCCTTACGAATGCCTCGTGAGCTTGCTCCGAGATAGTTTATTTAAAAAATAATGTAAATATACAGCTATTCCATTTTTATAAATCTAAAAAATAAGTTAAGAGTTTTAAAATATAGTGAAGTAAGATTTACATTCTTTCTGGTACTTGAATACCCAAAGTACTAAACGCATTCTTAATAGTTAAAGCCACTTTGTTAGAAAGTTGCACTCTAAATATTTTATCGGTAACACTATCTGCTCCTAATATAGACACGTTTTGGTAGAACGAATTAAACCCTTTTACCAAATCGTAAGTATAATTTGCAATTAACGCAGGACTATGTTGCGCTGCTGCATTTTGAACGACTTCTGGGAATAATTGCAATTGCTTTATCAGTTCTTTCTCTTTTGGATGAAGAGTCTTTTCTACTGCGCTTAAGGTGACACTAAAATCAAAATCTGCTTTTCTAATTATAGCTTGAATTCTAGCATAGGTATATTGAATAAAAGGACCTGTATTACCTTGAAAATCTATAGACTCCTTAGGATCAAAAAGAATACGCTTTTTAGGATCTACTTTTAAAATATAGTACTTTAAAGCACCTAGACCAATGGTTTTATAAAGCGCTTGTTTTTCAGAATCTGAATACCCATCAAGCTTACCTAATTCTTCTGAAATCTCACCAGCAGTCGCTGACATTTCATCAACTAAATCGTCGGCATCAACAACAGTACCTTCTCTACTTTTCATTTTTCCGCTAGGTAAATCTACCATACCATAACTTAAATGGTATAAGTTTTTAGCCCACTCGAAGCCTAATTTTTTAAGTATTAAAAACAGTACTTGAAAATGGTAATCTTGTTCGTTACCAACAGTATAAACCATTCCGCCAACATCTGGAAAATCTTTAATTCGCTGAATCGCCGTTCCAATATCTTGGGTCATGTAAACCGCTGTACCATCGGCACGTTGTACAATTTTTTTATCTAATCCGTCTTCGGTTAAATCACACCAAACCGAACCATCTTCTTCTTTTATAAAAACACCCGATTTTAAACCTTCGGCAACAAATTCTTTTCCTAACAAATAGGTATTACTTTCGTAATATAAGGTATCAAAATCGACTCCTAAATTTTTATAGGTTATATTAAATCCATCATAAACCCATCCATTCATTTTTTTCCAAAGTTCAACAACATCTTCATCTCCAGCTTCCCATTTTTGAAGCATGTTTTGTGCTTCTAATAAAATTGGTGCTTGCTTTTTTGCGTCTGCTTCGGTTTTACCTTTAGAAATTAAATCTTGAATTTCCTTTTTATATTCTTGGTCAAACTTCACATAATAATTACCAACTAACTTATCGCCTTTTAAGCCTGTATTTTCTGGAGTTTCATTATTTCCAAACAATTCCCATGCCAACATACTTTTACAAATATGAATGCCTCTGTCGTTTATAATTTGTGTTTTGTAAACTTTTTTACCTGAAGCCTTTAAAATTTCGGCAACGCTATACCCTAAAAGGTTATTTCTAACATGCCCTAAATGCAACGGTTTGTTTGTATTAGGTGAAGAATACTCTACCATTATAGATTTTTCATCTGTATTAGGTGAAACAAAACCATAGGTGTCATTATTAATAATTTCGTTGAAAAAATTACAATAATAACTGTCGCTAATTTCGATATTCAAAAATCCTTTAACAACATTAAATGCTTTAACATCAGTTACATTTTTAACTAAATAATTTCCAATAACAGTACCAATTTGTACAGGGTTACCTTTAATAAAACGCAACATAGGAAAAATTACAACTGTAATATCGCCAGCAAATTCTTTACGCGTTGCTTGAAATTCTACAGTATTAATTTCAATATTATAAGTTGCAGAAACGGCTTGCTTTACTTGATTAGATAGTGTTTGTTGAAGGCTCATTAATAGTCACTTTTTTAGGTGAGCAAAGATAAAACTTTTATTAGAGCATCATTATAAAAATTAGTTATAAAAAACTGAAGGCAGATGGGTGTTTAGCTTTATTCATTCACAAAAACACAACTAGCTAACTTACAGTTTATTACAAAATACGTGATTAAGAACTTAAACAGCTTACCGTTCGTCGATAAAAGTGTTCTTTTTCTATGAAATTTGCCGTTAATCTATTCGTCGATTTTTTGCAAAAAATAAGGCGTCTTTTTATCTAATTTTTTGGTAGTAAAACGCAGAAATTAGCTTTTACTAGGTCTTTTTCCAACTTTTGCTAAGTAAAGCTATTAATATCCAACAATTGGGTTTTTCATTAAACTAACAAATATATTTTTACAACCTATAGAGTAATCTTATTGCCCTCAAATAAGTCATCTATATATTATACACTTATTAGTGGTGTAATTTTTATAATTTTATGAGGAGAATAATTACTTTAACAATTATATTTTTATCTGTATTCTATGGTTATTCTCAAACCAAAGAGTTAGATAGTCTTTCCATACAATTAGCTTTTCAAAATCAAGACACTTTAAAAGTTGAAACCTCTTTAAAATTTATTGAGGCACTATACACTAATAAGGATTACGACAAAGCCTTAAAGTATATTATTTTAAGCGAAAAACTTTCGACCAAACTAAATTACAGAAAAGGTATTGCCGAAGTCACCTACTACAAAGCTTTGGTTTATGCACAAAAAAACGATTATATAAATGCCGTTAGTGGTTATACAAAATCTAAAGCCTTATTTAAAACATTACATGACACACTTGGTGTAGCTAAAGTTAATAACAGTATTGGTTTAATTGAAATTAAAAGAGGTAATTATGCTAAAGGGTTGCAATATTTACTATCGGCTATTGAAGTATTAGAAAGTAGAAATCTTAAAAACGAATTACGATTAGCCTATAGTAACTTAGCTGATGCATACTATAATATTAAAGCTTTTGATAAGTCGATAGAGTTTAACTTAAAAGCACTACAAATACAAGAACAGTTAAACGATATAGGTGGTATTAATAAATCTAACGGTCAATTAGCCGAACTTTATTCTATTAAAAAAGAACATAGAAAAGCTATTGAATATTATGAAAAAGTTTTAGAAGGTATTGATGCTAATAACGATTCTATTCGCGGACGTATTTTTCCTAAATTAGGTGGTGAGTATTTAAAGTTTAACGATTACCAAAACGCATCCAACTATTTAATTCAAGGTTTAAGCTTGAATAGGCGATCTAAAGATGAATCTGGTTTACTAACTGCATTAAACAATCTTGGAGATTTAAATTTACAACAAAGTAGATTGATTTTAGCTGAAAGACAGCTTCTTGAAGCTGGAACTATTGCAAAAAGAATTGATAATAAACCTGAATTACTTAGGTATTATAAATTAATGAAAGCACTAGACTCCACTAAGCGAAAATTTGATAGAGCTTTTGTTTGGCAACGCGAGTATTACGACTTAAAAAACAGTATTAATGAAAACTCAATTAATCTGGATGATGAGACTAAGGCACAAGCTGTATTAGAATTAGATCCAAATTTTGATAAAGAAGACGCTATTGCAACAACAAATGAAACAGTAACCAATAATTCTGTTTCAAATGATAAAAATACAATTGACCCTAAATTTAGGTTAATATTTTATGCTCTTTTAGCAGCCTTAGCTATTGTTTCTACCTTTTTAATACTTATTTATTTAAAAAGAAATAACAACATAAAGTATACTCAAGAACTTGAAGAGAAAAACACAAAAATTGAATTAAAGAATGATGGGTTTGATGAACAAATAAAACACCTTGAAAATGTAATTAGTGTAAAAGATAAATTGTTCTCTATAGTTTCTCACGATTTAAAAGATTCACTTTCCTCTATTAATGGCTTTATAGATTTACTAAAAGACGGTTCTTTATCTAGAGAAGAATTTGATAATTTAATTCCCGAATTAAGTGAGAATGCTAACAATGCTTCTTTACTGTTATTCAATTTACTAAACTGGTCTAAGTCTCAAATGCATTCTTTAGAAGCTAAACCTAGCTTATTTGATGTACAAGAAGTTTTTGAAGAAAAAGTAAAACTTGTAGAACAACGTATGGAAAGCAAAGGGATTACTTTAGTTGACCATTCGCTTCGCGATTTTGCTTATGCCGATAGAAGCATGTTTGAAATTGTTATTCAAAACTTGCTTGCAAATGCTTTAAAGTTCTGTACTAGTGGAGATTCTATTACTGTAGCAAATCATATTAGTAATGGTAGCTGTATTATTAGTGTTGCCGATACTGGTGTTGGTATATCTAAACACAATATAGAAAAACTCTTTAAAAACACCTCGTTTACAACTACTGGTACTAATAATGAAAAAGGTACTGGTTTAGGACTTTCTATTTGTAAAGAATTAGTAGAACTAAATAACGGCAAAATTTGGGTTGAAAGCACATTAAATGTTGGTAGCACATTTTATGTACAACTTCCAAAATCTAGACCTAACGGTGACTAATTACCTTTACCCTTTTGGCAAAAACACTTCTACCATCATACAGCGCGCACTACCGCCTCCACATGCTTCAATAGTATTTAAAGAACTTGACAAAATTTTTGTGTGTTTTTCTAAAGCAGTTATTTGAGATGTGGTTAACGAATTATATGCCGATTGACTCATTACCAAATACAATTCGTCATCCTTTCCTTTTACTTGAAGCATATTACCCGCAAAATTATTAACCTGAGCTTCAGTAATTGCAATAATATCTTTATTATCTTCTTTTAAACGACTTATAACATTTTTGCGTTCTTTTTTATCATCAATACTCTCCAAACAAATAACAGCAAAGGTTTCCCCTAAACACATCATAACATTGGTGTGGTAGATTGCTTTTCGTTTGCCGTTAACAGTTTGGTTAGCTGTAAAAACTATTGGTGTATACTCAAAATCTTCGCAAAACTCTATAAATAAATCTTCATCGGCACGGGGCGATAATGCACAATAGGCTTTTCTATTAATACGATCTAACAACACGCTTCCGGTGCCTTCTAAAAAAAGGTGTTCTTCTTCGGCACTCGTATAATCGACTATTTCATTTATAATAAAGCCTTCATTTTCTAGTTGAATTAAAACATCTTCACGTCGTTCATTACGCCTGTTTTCTGCGAACATAGGGTATATACCCACATTGCCATTTTCATGAAATGATATCCAATTGTTTGGAAAAATAGAATCTGGTGTATCAAATGCGTTGGTATCGTTAACAACCACAACGTGCACACCTATAGCACGTAATTTTTCTGCATAAACATCAAACTCTTGTTGCGCTTTACTGTTAACAGTTTCTGGCAATACATTATCTAAAAATTTTTGATAATAATTGTTTACTGCCGTTTGTTCGTTCATCCTAAAATTTATAGGGCGAATCATTAATATAGTATTTGTTGTTTGTTGCATAGGCTTAAAGAATCGTTGTAAAAGTATAATTATTTTATAATTATAAAGTACAATTAATAAGTATTTTATAATGATGCGAAAACACTTGACTTTGTCAGAAAAAAGCGATAAATTCGTTTAACAATCGATAAAATTCATTGAAACGGAACTTTATCTTTGCATTAAACGAACCTTTCAAACTAATCCCTAATCAAAGGCAATGTAGAACAACGTAGTAAACCTTCTTGTTTTGCTATTTCAGCATAAGGCACTTCTTCAACAGTAAATCCTTGATGGCGTAACCATGTATTTAGTCGGGTAAAGTTTTTTTCAGAAACTATCACGTCTTCAGAAATGGAAAACACATTACTATTCATGTTATACATTTCGTCTTTGGTAATTTCGAATACATTGTCTTTTCCGAAAAAGTCAATTAACCATTGGTATTCTTTTTCAATCAAAAATCCGTTTTTATGAATAATCGCTTTATCTATACCAATAGGCTGAAAGCAGCAATCTAAATGCAATGCGTTATCTTTTGCTATGGTATTAGATTTTCTAAGCTCAAAAGATTTCACCGTTTTATTCGGAAATAATTCTTGTATGGCAATAACGGCGTCCGTATTTGTTCTGGCTGTAATTAGTTCTGGGTAATCTGCACCAGAATAGGTTCCTATAAAAATATAATCGTTCCAAGGCATAACATCGCCGCCTTCAACATGACATTCCTCTGAAAGAATAATTCTATTTTTATTTTCAATTTGATTCCAAACATATTTAATTGCTGCAACCTCTTCCTCCCTATTGGGAAGAATATTTGCTCTAATAATTTTATCTTCAATAACAAAAGCTATATCTCTTGAAAAAATCTGATTGCAATCTTTTATAACTTCTGGTCTAAATACTTTTACATCGTATTTTTCAAAAACGGCAGCAACAGCTTCCATTTCTGGAATCATATCTTCTTCTTTGGGGTAAGTGCCTGCCAAAACATGTTCTATACTTTTTGGGTCGTAACAATCTTCAACTTTTGGGACTCCCCCAATACTTTTAGCTGTTCCCAAAATAACAGCTCGTAATCTAGCTGTTTCGTTTTTCACATTTAATTTTAACATGCAACAAACCTAAAAAATATATTCTTTTTTTTCGAAATTCTCAATAGAAATATTTTTTGGATAGTATTTATTACAGAATTAACAAAAACATATAAAAAAGCCTCATAACAATTATGAGGCTTAATAATATGTTTTATCTAGATTTTTATTACTACGAAACTGGTAAATGTAAAAAAGAGTTTTTTTATTACCTGTTTACTAAATCTTTAAATGGTCTTTGAGTTTCACCAACATATAATTGTCGTGGACGACCAATTGGTTCTTTACGTAAACGCATTTCGCGCCATTGGGCAATCCATCCTGGTAAACGACCTAAAGCGAACATAACCGTAAACATATTGGTAGGAATCCCCATACCTCTATAAATAATTCCAGAATAGAAATCTACATTAGGGTATAATTTTCTATCTACAAAATACGAATCGTTTAATGCTTCTTGCTCTAAACCTTTAGCGATATCTAAAATTGGATCATCAATACCTAAATCGCCTAATACTTCATCTGCAGCGACTTTAATTATTTTTGCTCTAGGATCGAAGTTTTTATAAACACGATGACCAAAACCCATTAAACGGAAAGGGTCTGCCTTATCCTTTGCTTTTGCCATATATTTTTTAGTATCTCCACCATCTTCTTTAATTGCTTCAAGCATTTCTAAAACTGCTTGATTTGCACCACCGTGTAATGGTCCCCAAAGTGCAGAAATACCTGCCGATATTGAAGCAAATAAGCCCGCATGAGAAGAGCCTACAATTCTTACTGTTGATGTAGAACAGTTTTGTTCATGGTCTGCGTGTAAAATTAATAACTTATCTAATGCATTTACAAGTATAGGGTTTTGAACATACTCTTCATTTGGTTTTTGGAACATCATTTTAAGAAGGTTCTCAATATATCCTAACGAACTATCTCCATATTCTAAAGGTAAGCCCATATGCCTACGCATAGTCCAAGCTACCAAAATAGGTAATTTACCTAATAGCTTAACAATAGCATTATACATAGCCTCTGGCGAAGAGACATCTACAGAAGAAGGATTAAACGCTGTTAAGGCACTCGTTAAAGAAGACAAAACTCCCATTGGATGCGCTGATCTTGGAAAACTCTCTAAAATTTTCTTTAAATCTTCATCAATAACAGATTTAGATTTAATATCTGTATGGAATTTATCCAACTCTTCTTTAGTAGGTAATTCTCCAAAAATTAATGCATAAGCAACTTCTAAGAAATCAGCTTTTTCTGCTAATTCTTCAATTGAATAGCCTCTATACCTTAAAATTCCTTTTTCACCATCTAAAAACGTAATAGCACTTTCACAAGCTCCTGTATTTTTATAACCAGGGTCTATTGTTGTAACGCCATTGGTTACACTTCTTAGACTTTTAATATCTATTGCTACTTCATTTTCTGTTCCTTTAACTAAAGGAAATTCATGTCTTTGTCCATCTATTTCTAAGGTCGCTGTATTCGCCATATTTATATTACTTTTTAAAATTTTTGAGAAGTGCTAATTTACAAAATATGTCGCTATTTATGAAGCGAACTAACAAAGGATTCAACAATAATTACATAGCTAAAATTAATACCATAAAAAAAGCGATTATTAAAAATAATAATCGCTTTTTTACAAAATTATAAATTTTATCTTACTTTATTTTGAATGCGTTCTCTTGTGGAAAATAAGCCACTTGCCCTAACTCTTCTTCAATACGAAGTAATTGATTGTATTTTGCCATACGGTCGCTACGAGACGCAGAACCTGTTTTTATTTGCCCTGTATTTAAAGCAACCGCTAAATCTGCTATAGTATTGTCTTCTGTTTCTCCAGAACGGTGAGACATTACAGAAGTGTAACCTGCATTATGCGCCATATTAACCGCTGCAATAGTTTCTGTTAATGTACCAATTTGGTTAACTTTAATTAAAATAGAATTTGCAATTTTTTCTTTAATACCACGAGATAAACGCTCAACATTTGTTACAAATAAATCATCACCAACTAATTGTACTTTATCGCCAACTAATTCGGTTAAGTATTTCCATCCATCCCAATCGTTTTCATCCATGCCATCTTCAATAGAAATTATGGGGTATTTTTCAACCAATTCTGCTAAGTAATCGGCTTGTTCTTTGCTAGATCTTACTTTACCAGTTTCTCCTTCAAATAAAGTATAATCGTACTTACCGTTTTCATAAAACTCGGCAGAAGCACAATCTAAAGCTATTTTTACTTCTTCACCAAATTTGTATCCAGCATTACTAACTGCTTTTGCAATGGTTTCTAAGGCATCTTCTGTCCCGCCTTCTAAGTTAGGCGCAAACCCGCCTTCATCTCCAACTGCTGTACTTAAACCACGATCGTGCAATACCTTTTTAAGGTTATGAAAAATTTCTGTTCCCATTTGCATAGCGTGTGTAAAGTTTTTTGCTTTTACAGGCATAACCATAAACTCTTGAAATGCAATTGGTGCATCACTGTGAGATCCTCCATTAATAATATTCATCATTGGTAATGGCAATGTATTTGCAGACACTCCACCTACATAACGATATAATGGCAAGCCTAACTCTGCTGCTGCTGCTTTAGCTACTGCTAAAGACACACCTAAAATAGCATTGGCTCCTAATTTTGATTTGTTTGGTGTTCCGTCTAAATCAATCATAATTTGATCGATTAAGTTTTGTTCAAAAACTGAAACGCCTAATAACTCTTGAGCAATAATTGAATTTACATTATCTACAGCCTTTAACACACCTTTACCCATGTATGTATCGCCTCCATCACGTAACTCTACTGCTTCATGCTCTCCTGTTGAAGCTCCAGATGGTACTGCTGCTCTACCTAAAACATTATTTTCTGTTACTACATCAACTTCTACGGTTGGATTACCTCTAGAATCTAAAATTTGTCTTGCGTGGATATTAATTATTACACTCATAATTTCTGTTTTTTTACACTTATATTTATTCAAATTTACGGCTAAATCTTCTTTTATTTTATATGTTTTTAAAGAAAATCTAAAAATGCTATCTATAACGTTTTAGTAGATTCTCGCCTTCATGAAAAAGATAATTTTAAATGAAACCTCAATAAAACTATCGAAGAATATTGCTTAAAAAAACCTCAAAAAAAATTTGAGGTTTTATAATTATTTATTTTTAATGTTTTCAATAAATTGATCGAAAAGGTATGACGAATCATGTGGTCCTGGGCTAGCTTCTGGATGGTATTGCACAGAAAAGCAGTTTTTGTTTTTCATTTTCAAACCTGCTACCGTATGATCGTTTAAATGCACATGCGATATTTTTAAATCTGGATGCGCTTCGGCTTCTTCTCTATTAACCGCAAACCCGTGATTTTGAGAAGTGATTTCACCTTTGCCTGTTTTTAAATTCTTAACAGGGTGGTTAATTCCTCTATGTCCGTTATGCATTTTATATGTAGAAATGCCATTTGCTAAAGCAATAACCTGATGCCCTAAACAAATACCAAATAATGGCAAATCTCTTTTTATAATCTCCTTAGCCACTTCCTGCGCTTCTACTAAAGGTTCTGGATCTCCAGGGCCATTTGATAAGAAATAACCATCTGGATTAAAGGCTTGCAAATCTTCAAACTTTGCATTATATGGAAACACTTTTATATAAACATCTCTACTTGCTATGTTTCTAAGTATATTCTTTTTTATTCCAATATCTAAAGCAGACACCTTATATGTTGCGTTCTCATTTCCAAAATAATACGGTTCTTTAGTAGATACTTTTGAGGCTAGCTCCAAACCATTCATTTGTGGTACTTTGGCTAGCTGCTTTTTAAGCCCTTCAATATTATCAACCTCTGTCGAAATAACTGCGTTCATTGCTCCGTTATCTCTAATATAGCTTACAAGTGCTCTTGTATCAACATCAGAAATTGCTAATAAATTATTGTCTTCTAAAAAGTCTTCTAACGATTTGTCTGCATCTTCTCTAGAATATTCATAGCTAAAGTTTTTAACAATAAGTCCAGCAATTTTTATTGAATCTGATTCTACTTCATCTTTATTTGTTCCGTAATTTCCAATGTGTGCATTAGTAGCAACCATTAATTGACCGTAATACGAAGGGTCTGTAAAAATTTCTTGATACCCCGTCATTCCTGTATTAAAACAAACCTCGCCAAAAGCTGAACCTTGTTTATTACCTACTGCTTTACCGTAAAAAATAGTACCATCTGCTAATAAAATGATGGCTTTTTGTCTTTTTTGATATTTCATGTGTTTTCTTATATTCAAAAGATCCCTGCCTGCGCAGGAATGAAAGTTTCGCAAAATTGCACAAAAAAAAAGATAAACTAAAATAGTTTATCCTTTATATATTAAATGATTATTAACATTTATTCTTCTTCGTTTGATGCTTGAGTTTCAACTGGAACAGCAGCGGCAGGTTTTGATCCTCCTCTTCTACTTCTTCTAGTTGTTTTCTTCTCTTTTTTACCAGCATTGTAAAGCTCGTTGTAATCTACAAGCTCTATCATTGCCATATCTGCATTATCACCTAAACGATTACCAAGTTTAATAATTCTTGTATAACCTCCTGGTCTATCACCTATTTTAGTTGCTACATCTCTAAACAATTCTGTTACAGCATCTTTTTGTCTTAAACGCGCCATAACAATACGTCTGTTATGCGTTGTGTCTTCTTTAGATTTTGTAATCATTGGTTCAACAAATTGCTTTAAAGCTTTCGCTTTAGCAACAGTTGTATTAATACGTTTGTGCTCTATTAAAGAACAAGCCATATTAGCCAACATTGATTTTCTGTGAGCAGTTTTTCTACCTAAGTGATTGATTTTTTTTCCGTGTCTCATGACATTTGTTTTATCATCTTGCTACTAAACTCGACTTGCGAGGAGCAAAATATGATTAATTAATCTTTATCTAATTTATATTTACTTAAATCCATACCAAAGTTTAAACCTTTAACATTTACAAGCTCTTCAAGCTCTGTTAACGATTTTTTACCAAAGTTTCTGAATTTCATTAAGTCATTTTTATTAAATGATACTAAGTCTCCTAAAGTATCAACTTCTGCAGCTTTTAAACAGTTAAGTGCACGAACAGACAAGTCCATATCAATTAACTTAGTTTTAAGCAACTGGCGCATATGTAATGATTCCTCATCATACGTTTCAGTTTGTGCAATCTCATCAGCTTCTAATGTAATACGCTCATCAGAGAATAACATGAAGTGGTGAATTAACGTTTTAGCAGCTTCTGTTAAAGCATCTTGAGGTGTAATTGAACCGTCTGTTTGAATTTCAAAAACTAACTTTTCGTAATCCGTTTTTTGTTCAACACGATAGTTCTCAATGCTATATTTAACATTTTTTATTGGTGTATATATTGAATCTGTAAAGATTGTACCAATAGGTGCAGCAGCTTTTTTGTTTTCTTCTGCAGGTACATAACCTCTACCTTTTTCAATAGTAATTTCCATATTGAAATTCACTTTAGGATCTAAGTTACAGATTACTAATTCTGAATTTAATACTTGAAACCCTGAAATAAATTTTTGAAAATCACCAGCTGTAATCTGTTCTTGCCCAGAAATTGAAATAGAAATAGACTCGTTATCTATATCTTCTATTTGTCTTTTAAAACGTGCTTGTTTTAAATTTAAAATAATTTCTGTAACATCTTCAACAACGCCTGCAATTGCAGAAAACTCATGATCTACACCTTCAATTCTAACCGATGTAATTGCAAATCCTTCTAAAGAAGATAATAAAACTCTTCTTAGTGCATTACCTACAGTTAATCCGTAACCAGGTTCTAAAGGGCGAAATTCGAATTTGCCTTCAAAATCTGTTGAATCGATCATGATTACTTTGTCGGGCTTCTGAAAATTAAATATTGCCATATTTTTCTTCGTTTTAATTGTTATTTAGTTGCGCGGTTTATAAGTTTGAAGAAGACTAATAAACCCTTTGGCTAAATACCAATATGATTAATTTATTATTTAGAGTATAATTCGACGATGAATTGCTCGTTGATGTTTTCTGGAATTTGAATTCTTGCAGGAACAGAAACATATGTTCCAGATTTAGTATCGTTATTCCATGTAATCCATTCGTATACTGTACTTGAATTTGAAAGTGATCTTTCGATAGCTTCAAGCGATTTAGATTTTTCTCTTACAGCAACAACATCTCCAGCTTTTAATTGGTAAGATGGTATGTTTACCAACTCGCCGTTTACTGTAATGTGTCTGTGAGATACTAATTGTCTTGCACCGCTTCTTGAAGGAGCAATACCCATTCTAAAAACAACATTATCTAATCTAGATTCACAAAGTTGTAATAAAACCTCACCTGTAATTCCTCTAGAAGCTGTTGCTTTTTTAAACATATTTCTGAATTGCTTTTCCAAAATACCATAAGAGTATTTTGCTTTTTGCTTTTCTGCTAATTGTATAGCATATTCAGATTTTTTTCCACGACGTCTTGCGTTTCCGTGTTGACCTGGAGGATAATTTCTTTTCTCGAAAGATTTATCTTCTCCAAAAATAGCTTCGCCAAATTTACGAGCTATTTTAGTTTTAGGACCAGTATATCTTGCCATTTTAATTGTTTTTAAGAGTGATTATGAATTAAGGTCTTAATCTTATCCTTCGATAATCATTAAATCTCTTGTTGATACTTGTTATTATTATTTTTCGGTTTGCAAATTTATGCAAAAAATTAACACCATTAGAGTTTCTAATGGTATTAATTTTTAAATTCAAAATTCCGAATTCTGAATTATTATACTCTTCTACGTTTTGGAGGACGACATCCATTATGTGGTAATGGTGTAACATCAATAATTTCTGTTACTTCAATACCTGAATTATGAATAGAACGAATAGCAGATTCTCTACCATTTCCTGGTCCTTTTACGTAAACTTTTACTTTCTTTAAACCTGCTTCTTGTGCTACTTTTGCAGCATCTTCAGCAGCTAATTGAGCAGCGTAAGGTGTATTTTTCTTAGATCCTCTAAATCCCATTTTACCAGCCGAAGACCATGAAATAACGTCTCCTTTTTTGTTGGTAAGTGAAATAATAATGTTATTAAAAGAAGCTGTAACGTGTGCTTCACCAACAGCGTCTACTATAACTTTACGTTTTTTTGTGCTTGTTTTTGCCATATTTTCTAGTGCTTAGTTGTTTAGTTGATAGTCGCTAGAATCCTAAACCTTTATAATTTCAAACAGATTCTTTCCAACGTCTAAAGACTAAAGACTAAATATTTCTAATTATTACTTAGTTGCTTTTTTCTTGTTTGCAACAGTTTTTCTTCTACCTTTTCTCGTTCTAGAGTTGTTCTTAGTACGTTGTCCTCTTAATGGAAGACCAGATCTGTGACGAATACCTCTGTAACATCCAATATCCATTAATCGCTTAATGTTTAATTGTGTTTCAGAACGTAATTCACCTTCGATTGTGAATGAACCAACAGCTTCACGAATGCCAGCTATTTGATCATCAGTCCAATCTTGAACTTTAATACTTTCATCAACTTTAGCTGTTGCTAAAATTTCTTGAGCTCTACTTCTACCTACTCCGTAGATATAAGTTAAAGAGATAACTCCCCTTTTTTGTTTTGGTATGTCTACACCTGCAATTCTTGCCATATTTTTTTTAGTTTCTAGTGTTAGTTTTTAGTTGTTAGAATCCTAAACCTCTCGATTTCGAACAGATTCATCTAACGTCTAAATTACTAATGACTCATGTCTAAATTAACCTTGTCTTTGTTTGAATCTAGGATTCTTTTTGTTTATTACGTAAAGTCTACCTTTTCTGCGCACGATTTTACAATCTGCACTTCTTTTTTTAACTGATGCTCTTACTTTCATCTTTAAATAGTTTGAAAGTTTAAAAATTTGAAAGTTTAAAAGTTTAGCAAATTACTTTACAACTTTTAACTTTTAACTTTTAACTTCTTAATTAGTATCTATAAGTTATTCGAGCCTTCGTTAAATCGTAAGGACTCATTTCTAATTTTACTTTATCTCCTGGTAATAATTTAATGTAATGCATACGCATTTTACCAGAAATATGTGCTGTCACAATGTGACCATTTTCTAATTCTACACGAAACATGGCATTTGATAATGCTTCTATAATTGTTCCGTCTTGTTCTATTGCTGCTTGTTTTGCCATAGTATATATATTAAGCTACTGTACTGCTTTTCTATTTTTACCTGTTTTCATCAAGCCATCATAATGTCTATTTAACAAGTAAGAGTTTACTTGTTGCATTGTATCAATAGCAACGCCAACCATAATTAATAGTGAGGTTCCACCAAAAAACAATGCCCAACCTGCTTGTACATCCATAAGCTTAACAATAAACGCTGGAAACACAGCTATAAGTGCTAAAAATATAGAGCCTGGCAAGGTAATTTGAGACATTATTTTATCTAAATATTCTGACGTTTCAGACCCTGGGCGAATACCAGGAATAAAACCACCACTACGCTTTAAATCGTCTGCCATTTTATTAGTTGGTACCGTAATTGCCGTATAAAAGTATGTAAATATTATAATTAATAAAGCAAATACAAGATTGTACCAGAAACCAAATAAGTCTGAAAACTGAGCTTGCATCCAAGCTCCTGTAGCAGTATCTTTTAATAAATTACTACCTATTAAGCTAGGTACAAACATAATAGCTTGTGCAAATATAATGGGCATTACACCAGATGCATTCAGTTTTAAAGGAATATATTGTCTAGATCCTCCTGCTGCGCTTTTTTCGTAACCACCAGAAGCGGTTCTTCTTGCATATTGCACAGCAATTTTTCTAACAGCCATTACTAATAATATAGACAATAAAATAATTACAAACCATATTACCAATTCAAAAAGAATCAACATCACATTGTTACCTTCTAAACGTGTTGCAGCATTTTGCAAAAAGGCCTGTGGCAATGTAGCAATAATACCAACCATAATTAATAATGATATACCATTACCTATACCTCTATCGGTAATCTTTTCTCCTAACCACATGGCGAAAATACACCCTGTTACTAGGATAGAAACCGAAGAAAACATAAATATTGTTGTAGAAGCACCATCAACCAAAAGACCGCTTAAAGACCCTGCGCCAGTTAATGAAGGTAAGCCCGCTAAATAAGCTGGAGCTTGTAATAAACAAATAGCAATAGTTAACCAACGTGTTATTTGTGTGATTTTCTTTTGACCACTTGCACCTTCTTTTTGCAGTTTTTGCAAATACGGAATAGCAATTCCCATTAACTGTACCACAATAGAAGCAGAAATGTAAGGCATGATTCCTAAAGCAAATACCGAAGCATTAGAAAATCCTCCACCTGTAAAAGCATTAATTAACCAAATAAGACCACCTTCGTCGGCATTACCTTTAAGACCGTCTAACTTAGCAAAATCTATAAGAGGCAGCACAACTTGTGCTCCAAAACGATAGACTAATAGTATACTTAACGTAAGTAAGATTCTATCTCTTAGTTCCTCAATTTTCCAAACATTTTTTATTGATTCTATAAATTTCATAGGTATAACTACAAATTATAATGTTACAGCTTCTCCTCCTGCAGCTTCTATAGCAGCTTTTGCTGAAGCGGTAAACTTATGAGCAGATACTTTTAATTTTGCTTTTAATTCACCTCTACCCAAAATTTTAACTAAATCATTTTTTCCAGCTAAACGGGTAGATAATAACGTATCAAAATCTACGGTATCTTTAATTTTCTTATCATCAACCAATTGTTGCAACGTATCCAAATTAATACCTTGATACTCTACACGGTTAATGTTAGTAAAACCAAACTTAGGCACACGTCTTTGAAGTGGCATTTGACCACCTTCAAATCCTAGCTTTTTAGAATAACCAGAACGCGATTTAGCTCCTTTGTGACCACGAGTTGCCGTACCACCTTTTCCAGAACCTTGTCCTCTACCTATTCTTTTTCCTTGGTTTTTTACTGAACCTTCTGCAGGTTTTAAATTACTTAAATCCATTTTCAGTTTATATTTTTAAGCTTCCTCTACAGAAACTAAATGTGAAACTTTAGCAACCATACCTAAAATATTAGGTGTAGCCTCGTGCTCTTTTACTTGACCAATCTTTTTAAGACCTAGAGCTTCTAAAGTTCTTTTTTGTCTTTGCGTACGATTGATTGCGCTTTTAACTTTTTTTACTTTAATTTTTGCCATTTTTTTCAGTTTTTAGTTGTTAGCTGTTAGTCGTTAGAACTCTAAATTAATAATCCTCTTAAATATTCTAGCGTCTAACTTACTAAAGACTAATGTCTTATTTTAAGCGTTAAAAACTTGTTCAAGTGAAATACCTCTATCTCTAGCAATTGCATTAGCATCTCTTAATTGTAATAACGCATCAAAAGTTGCTTTTACTACATTATGAGGATTAGAAGATCCTTGAGATTTTGATAATACATCATGTACACCAACGGCCTCAAGTACGGTTCTAACAGCTCCACCTGCAATTACACCTGTACCAGGAGCAGCAGGAATAATATTTACTCTTGCTCCACCATATTTCCCTTTTTGTTCGTGTGGTAAGGTTCCTTTTATAATAGGAATTCTTACTAGGTTTTTCTTAGCATCTTCAACGGCCTTTGCAATAGCACTAGCAACATCTTTAGATTTTCCTAAACCTTGTCCTACAACACCAGCTTCATCACCAACTACAACAATAGCTGAAAAACCGAATGCTCTACCACCTTTAGTTACTTTTGTAACTCTTTGCACACCAACTAAACGATCTTTAAGATCTAATCCACCTGGTTTTACTAACTCTGCACTTTTATATTTTTTAAACATAATTTCTTAGAATTTAAGTCCGCCTTCTCTAGCACCTTCAGCTAATGATTTTACTCTACCGTGATATAAATACCCACCTCTATCGAAAGCAATTGTCTCAACACCTGCCTTTAAAGCTTTTTCAGCAATAGCTTTACCTACTAAGGCTGCTACTTCTGATTTGTTTCCTTTTGCAGAACTAATATCTTTATCTCTAGAAGATGCAGCACTGATAGTTTTACCAGATACATCATCAACTATTTGAGCATAAATTTCTTTATTACTTCTATAAACAGTTAATCTTGGTCTAGCTTCTGTACCAGAAACTATCTTACGAATTCTGTTTTTTATTCTTAATCTTCTTTGGTTCTTTGTTAATGCCATAACTAATTTATTAAGCTGATTTACCTGCTTTTCTTCTTATTTCCTCACCAACAAACTTAACTCCTTTTCCTTTGTAAGGTTCAGGTCTTCTAAAACCACGAATTTTTGCTGCGACTTGACCAACTAATTGTTTATCAAATGATGTTAACTTAACTAATGGGTTTTTTCCTTTTTCTGAAATTGTTTCCACTTTTACTTCTGGAGCAATATTTAAAACAATATTATGAGAAAAACCTAAAGCTAAATCTAATTTTTGTCCTTGGTTTGATGCTCTATAACCTACACCAACCAATTCTAATTCTTTAGTCCATCCTTTTGATACACCTTCAATCATGTTATACATTAATGATCTGTATAAACCATGTTTTGCTTTTTGATCTTTAGAATCAGAAGAACGTGTTACTAAAACATTTCCGTCTTTAACTTTAATTTCGATAGAATCAAAATTTTGTGTTAACTCTCCTAATTTTCCTTTTACAGTTACAACGTTATCTTTAACATCAACTGTTACACCTTCTGGAATGGCTACTGGATTATTTCCTATTCTTGACATTTCTTTCTGGCTTTAAAATTAGTAAACGTAACATAAAACTTCGCCACCTACATTATCTCTTTTGGCTTGTTTACCTGTCATTACTCCATGAGAAGTAGAAACAATAGCAACACCAAGTCCATTAAGGATTCTAGGTAACTCGTTAGCACCTGCGTATTTACGTAAACCCGGTTTACTAATACGTTGTAATCTTTTAATTACTGGCTCTTTTGTGTCTTGATTGTACTTAAGGGCAATTTTAATTGAACCTTGTACTGAAGAATCATCAAACTTATAACTTAAAATATATCCTTGTTCGAATAATATTTTAGTGATGTCCTTTTTTAAATTAGATGCAGGAATCTCAACCACTCTATGGTTAGCACGCACTGCGTTTCTAATTCTTGTAAGATAATCCGATACTGGATCTGTATACATATGTATTAATTTGCGGTAATGGTTTTCAATCCCGAACTCTTCAGGTTGAACCTAAAACCAATTTATAATTCTTTTTTTTTACCAACTTGCTTTTCTAACACCTGGTATTAAACCTTGGTTAGCCATTTCTCTGAATGTTACACGAGAGATTCCGAAAGTTCTCATATACCCTTTAGGTCTTCCAGTAAGTTTACATCTGTTATGCATTCTAATCGGAGAAGCATTTTTAGGTAACTTTTGCAAGGCTTCATAATCTCCAGCTTCTTTTAAAGCTTTACGTTTTTCAGCATATTTAGCTACTGTTTTAGCTCTTTTTACCTCACGGGCTTTCATTGATTCTTTAGCCATAACTTAGTTCTTTTTAAAAGGTAACCCTAATTCAGTTAATAATGATTTTGCTTCTTTATCTGTATCTGCGGTAGTTACAAATGTAATATCCATACCAGAGATTTTATTGACCTTATCGATATTAATCTCCGGGAATATAATTTGTTCAGTAACTCCTAAATTGTAGTTACCTCTTCCATCAAATCCAGTAGCTTTTATACCGTTAAAATCTCTTACGCGAGGTAAGGCAGATGTTACTAAACGATCTAAAAACTCGTACATTCTTTCGCCACGTAAAGTCACTTTAGCCCCAATTGGCATCCCTTTACGTAATTTAAATGATGCAACATCTTTTTTAGATAATGTTGATATAGCTTTTTGTCCAGATATAGTAGTTAATTCTTCTACTGCGTAGTCAATTAACTTTTTGTCTGCTACTGCTGCTCCAACACCTTTAGATATAACTATCTTAGTTAGTTTAGGAACTTGCATAACATTATTATATCCAAATTCTTCTGTAAGAGCTGCAATTACTCTGTTTTTATACTCTTCTTTAAGTCTAGGTGAATATGCCATAACTATATTACTTCATTAGATTTTGTTGAAAATCTTACTTTTTTATCGCCTTCTATTTTATAACCAACTCGTGTTGTTTCTCCTTTTGAGGTTAACAACGATAAGTTTGAAATATGAATAGCAGCTTCTTTTTCTACGATTCCTCCTTGAGGATTTTGTGCACTTGGTTTAGTATGTTTCTTTACCATATTTACACCCTCAACAATCGCTTTGTTCTTAGCAATCAATACCTTTTGTACTTTACCTTCAGATCCTTTATGGTCTCCAGCAATTACTTTAACAGTATCTCCTGATTTTATTTTAAGCTTTCCCATTTTCTTAGTTTTTAGTCGGTAGTTGGTAGTTGTTGGTAGAAAAAAATTCTAACGCCTATTAACTAAAGACTATCATCTTATATTATTAAAGCACTTCTGGTGCTAATGATACAATCTTCATGAATTGTTTATCACGAAGCTCTCTTGCAACAGGACCAAAAACACGTGTTCCTCTCATCTCACCCGTTGGGTTTAATAAAACACAAGCGTTATCATCAAATCTTATATAAGATCCATCTGGTCGTCTTACTTCTTTCTTAGTACGTACAACAACTGCAGTAGAAACAGCTCCTTTTTTTATGTTTCCATTAGGAGTTGCATCTTTTACAGAAACAACAATTTTGTCTCCTACAGAGGCGTATCTTCTTTTAGTACCACCTAAAACACGGATAGTTAAAACTTCCTTTGCTCCAGTGTTATCTGCTACTTTAAGTCTTGATTCTTGTTGTACCATAATTACTTAGCTCTTTCTATTATTTCAACTAATCTCCAACATTTAGATTTACTTAAAGGTCGTGTTTCCATGATCTTTACTGTATCTCCAATATTACAATCGTTTGTTTCGTCGTGTGCAACATATTTTTTAGTTTTTAACACGAACTTACCATACATAGGGTGTTTTACTTTTTTAACCTCTGCAACAACTATTGATTTTTGCATTTTGTTACTTGTAACAACTCCTATACGTTCTTTTCTTAAATTTCTTGTTTCCATCTTTCAGCAGAATTATTGTAATTCTCTTTTAGTTAATTCGGTCGCAATTCTAGCTACAGTACGTCTTATACCTCTTAACTGAATTGGATTTTCTAAAGGAGATATTGCATGAGCCAATTTTAGGTCTGAATAACTCTTTTTAGTTTCACCAAGTTTCTCTTGTAACTCAGCTGTAGATAATTCTTTAATTTCTGATTGTTTCATAACATCAAATAAATTATGCTTCGTAATCTCTTGCGATTAAAAACTTAGTTTTAACTGGTAATTTTTGAGCTGCTAAGCGTAATGCTTCTTTTGCAACATCTAGAGGCACGCCTCCTATTTCAAAAATAACTCTACCTGGTTTACACACAGCTACCCAGTATTCTACTCCACCTTTACCTTTACCCATACGTACTTCAAGAGGCTTTTTTGTAATAGGCTTGTCTGGAAATACTTTAATCCAAAGTTGACCTTCTCTTTTCATGTAACGTGTAGCGGCGATACGAGCTGCTTCAATTTGACGTGATGTCAAAAAGGTTGCATCTAATACTTTTATTCCAAAAGTTCCGTTTGAAAGTTGGTTTCCTCTTTGAGAAAGCCCTTTCATACGTCCTTTTTGTTGCTTACGAAATTTTGTTCTTTTAGGCTGTAACATTTTTCTTTACTTTATAAAAAATTACTTTCTACGACGTTGGTTTTTGTTTCCACCACGTCCTCCGGCTCCACCTTTTCCTTGCTTCTTAGATAAACCAACAAGCGGAGAAAGTTCTCTTTTACCATATACTTCACCTTTCATGATCCATACTTTAACACCCAATCTACCATAAGTAGTGTGTGCCTCAACTAAAGCATAATCAATATCGGCTCTAAAGGTTGATAAAGGGATACGTCCTTCTTTGTAGTGTTCAGATCGTGCCATTTCAGCACCATTTAAACGTCCACTAATCTGGATTTTAATTCCTTCAGCATTCATACGCATTGTAGCAGCAATTGCCATCTTAATTGCACGTCTGTATGAAATTCTATTTTCAATTTGACGAGCGATGCTTGATCCTACTAAAAATGCATCAAGTTCAGGTCTTTTAATTTCAAAGATGTTAATCTGAACTTCTTTTCCGGTAATTTTCTTAAGCTCTTCTTTTAACTTATCTACCTCTTGACCACCTTTACCAATAATGATACCTGGACGAGCCGTTGTGATAGTAACGGTTACAAGTTTTAAAGTTCTTTCGATAATTACTCTACTTACACTAGCTTTAAATAAACGCGCGTGAACGTATTTTCTAATTTTATCGTCTTCGGCAAGCTTATCCCCATAATCATTACCTCCATACCAGTTAGATTCCCATCCTCTGATAATACCTAAGCGATTTCCGATTGGATTTGTTTTTTGTCCCATTGTCTATCTTAGCTTTGTGTGTTATTGTTAGCTCCAACTACGATCGTTACGTGGTTTGAACGTTTTCTTATTCTGTGTGCACGACCTTGAGGTGCTGGACGCAATCTTTTTAACATAGATCCGCTATCAACCTTAATCTCTTTTACTATTAATTCAGCCGTTTCAATATCTGCTTCTTCGTTTTTTGATTGCCAGTTTGCAATTGCAGACAATAACAATTTCTCTAAACGACCAGATGCTTCTTTTTGGTTGAATTTTAAGATATTAAGTGCATGTTCTACTTTTTCGCCTCTTACTAAATCGGCTACTAAACGCATTTTTCTCGGTGATGTAGGACAATTATTAAGTTTAGCAAAAGCAATATCTTTCTTTGCTTCCTTAATAGCGTCTGCCATTTGTTTTTTACGACTTCCCATAGCTTACTACTTTTTACCTTTATTTTTAGCACCTGCATGTCCACGGAATGAACGTGTTGGTGAAAATTCTCCTAACTTATGCCCAACCATATTCTCAGTAACATATACTGGAACAAATTGACGGCCATTGTGTACTGCAATTGTTTGCCCAACAAAATCTGGAGTAATCATACTGGCTCTAGACCAAGTTTTAATTACTGTTTTTTTGTTAGATTCAACATTAACAGCTACTTTTTTCTCTAATTTATAATGAACGTAAGGTCCTTTTTTTAATGATCTTGCCATGTCTTATTTCTTTCTACGTTCTACAATATATTTATTACTTGCTTTAGTCTTAGAACGGGTTCTGTAACCTTTAGCTGGTATACCGTTTCTAGAACGTGGGTGTCCACCTGCAGATTTACCTTCACCACCTCCCATTGGGTGATCAACAGGATTCATTACTACTGGTCTAGTACGTGGTCTTCTACCTAACCAACGTGTTCTACCTGCTTTACCGCCAACTAATAATTGGTGGTCTGAGTTAGATACTACCCCTATTGTAGCCATACAGTTAGCAAGAATTAATCTTGTTTCACCAGATGGTAATTTAATAGTTGCAAACTTACCGTCTCTTGCCATTAATTGAGCAAAAGCACCAGCACTACGTGCCATAATAGCACCTTGTCCTGGACGTAACTCTACACAAGAAATAATGGTTCCTAATGGAATTTCACTAAGTGGCATTGCGTTTCCAATTTCTGGAGCAACACCTTCTTTTCCTGATACTACATTTTGCCCAACTTGAAGTCCATTTTGCGCAATAATGTATCTTTTCTCACCATCTTGATAATTCAATAATGCGATAAAAGCAGTTCTGTTTGGATCGTATTGAATTGAAGCTACTTCAGCAGGGATTCCTGCTTTGTCTCTTTTAAAATCGATAATACGATACTTTTTCTTATGACCTCCACCTATGTAGCGCATGGTCATTTTTCCTCGATTGTTTCTACCACCAGACCTTTTATTCGGAACGAGTAAACTCTTTTCCGGCTTATCAGTAGTAATGGCATCGTAACCGTTTACTACTCTAAATCGCTGTCCTGGTGTGATTGGTTTTAATTTTCTTACTGACATTTTCGTCTAATTACATGTTACTGTATAAATCAATCATTTCACCTTCCGCCAGTTGTACAATTGCTTTTTTAACAGCATTTGTTTTACCATGTTGAATCCCAGTCTTTGTATGACGTGTTCTTCTATCTGGACGGACATTTATAGTACGAACTTTTTCAACAGAAACACCATAAGCAGCTTCCACTGCTTTTTTAATTTCTACCTTGTTCGCCTTGGTATTCACTGCAAAAGTATAGCAGTTTCTTAACTCGCTATCTGCTGTTGCTTTTTCTGTGATTATAGGTTTAATTAAGATACTCATCTGTTTCTTATTTACTTAAGTTTGTTTCAATTCCTGCTAAAGCTCCTTCTAAAAGCACTATTTGATTCGCATTCAAAATCTTATAAGTACTTAATTCTGAATTAGTTACAACTTCAGAGCTTTTTAAATTACGCGATGACAAATATACATTATTATTTGAGTCACCCAACACAAAGAGTGTTTTTTTGTTTTCTAAGTTTAAAGCCTTTAAAACCGCTGTAAAGTTTTTAGTTTTTACAGTGTCGAAATTAAAGTCTTCTAATACTGTAATTGATTGCTCTCCTGCTTTAATACTTAAGGCAGATTTACGTGCCAAACGCTTTAAGTTTTTATTAAGTTTGAAGCTGTAATTTCTAGGTCTTGGACCGAACATACGACCACCACCTTTAAATACACCAGACTTAATAGAACCTGCACGAGCTGTACCAGTTCCTTTTTGCTTTTTAATCTTACGTGTACTTCCAGAAATCTCTCCTCTTTCTTTCGATTTGTGAGTTCCTTGACGTTGGTTTGCTAAATATTGTTTAACATCCAAGTATACTGCATGATTATTAGGCTCAATAGCAAACACATCTTTAGAAAGGTCTGCCTTTCTACCTGTGTCTTTTCCGTTTATATCTAAAACTGCTACTTTCATTATTTTCTAATAATTACATAAGCGTTTTTATGTCCAGGTACACAACCTTTAACAACAAGTAAGTTCTTTTCAGCAACTACTTTTAAAACTCTTAAATTTTGAACTTTAACTGTGTCTCCACCCATTCTTCCTGCCATTTTCATGCCTTTAAAAACACGAGCAGGGTAAGATGCCGCTCCAATAGATCCTGGCGCTCTTAAACGGTTATGTTGACCGTGAGTAGCTTGACCTACACCACCAAAACCATGACGTTTTACAACCCCTTGAAATCCTTTACCTTTAGATGTTCCTGCTACATCAACAAATTCACCTTCAGTGAAATGTTCAACAGTGATTGCATCTCCTAATTTGTACTCCTCATCAAAACCTTTAAATTCAACGATTTTGCGTTTTACAGAAGTTCCTGCTTTTTTAGCATGACCTAAGTCAGCTTTAGTAGCACTTTTTTCTGTCGCGTCATCGAAACCAAGTTGAACAGCTTCATAGCCATCAACTTCTTCGGTTCTGACTTGGGTAACGATACATGGTCCAGCTTCGATAACTGTACAAGGAATATTTTTTCCGTTGTCATCAAAGATGCTGGTCATACCGATTTTTTTTCCAATTAACCCAGACATAATTATTTATTTAATTTATTACTATTTATTAAAATTCAAGGCTGAAAATACGTTTCAGCCTTGAATTGTATTTTTACCGTTTTTCCTAAACCCTCGTTTAGGACATGTAATTACTCTATGAGATTCCCACCTTCGTGGGAATGTTCAATAAAAGTATAATTATACTTTTATTTCCACTTCAACACCACTTGGTAATTCAAGTTTCATTAACGCATCAATTGTTTTTGATGACGACGAGTAAATATCAAGTAATCTCTTATAAGAAGATAATTGAAATTGCTCTCTTGATTTCTTGTTTACGTGTGGAGAACGTAATACAGTGAAAATTTTCTTGTGAGTTGGTAAAGGAATTGGTCCCGTTACAACAGCTCCAGTACTTTTTACTGTTTTTACAATCTTATCAGCAGACTTATCTACTAAGTTATGATCGTAAGACTTTAATTTTATTCTGATTTTTTGACTCATTTTCTTAACTTTTAAGATTGTTCTCCTTTAGCTGCTTTAATAACTTCTTCAGATATATTTGAAGGTGTTTCAGCATAGTGTGAAAATTCCATTGTTGATGTTGCACGACCTGAAGATAATGTTCTTAATGTGGTTACATATCCAAACATTTCTGATAATGGTACAGTTGCTTTTACAGTTTTTGCTCCAGCTCTATCGCCCATATCACTTACTTGACCACGTCTTCTATTTAAGTCACCTACAATATCACCCATATTTTCTTCAGGAGTAATAACTTCTAGCTTCATAATAGGTTCCATGATTACAGCTTTTGCTGCTTTCGCACAAGCTTTAAATCCTAATTTTGCTGCTAATTCGAATGATAATTGATCAGAATCCACATCGTGGTAAGATCCATCTTTCAATGTTACTTTCATAGCATCAATTTCGTAACCTGCTAATGGACCATTTACCATCGCCATTTTAAATCCTTTTTCAATTGAAGGGATAAATTCTTTTGGAACGTTACCACCTTTAATTATAGATTCAAATTGAAGACCTACTGCTCCTTCATCCGCCGGTTCAACAGTAAATACAATATCTGCAAATTTACCACGACCACCAGATTGTTTCTTATAAACTTCTCTATGATCTGCTGCAGCTGTAATAGCTTCTTTATACTCAACTTGTGGTTGACCTTGATTTACTTCAACTTTAAACTCACGTTTTAAACGATCAACAATAACATCAAGGTGAAGTTCACCCATTCCAGAAATAATAGTTTGCCCTGAAGCTTCGTCTGAACGTACAGTAAATGTAGGATCTTCCTCAGCTAATTTAGCTAAGCCCATACCTAATCTATCAACATCAGCTTTAGTCTTAGGTTCAACCGCAATACCAATTACTGGATCTGGGAAGTCCATAGATTCTAAAACTATTGGATGTTTTTCAGATGAAAGTGTATCTCCTGTTTTGATGGATTTAAATCCAACAGCAGCTCCAATATCTCCTGCTTCAATAAAATCAATTGCATTTTGCTTGTTAGCATGCATTTGGTAAATACGTGAAATACGCTCTTTTTTACCAGAACGGTTATTTAACACATAAGAACCTGCATCTAAACGACCAGAATATGCTCTAAAAAATGCCAAACGACCAACAAAAGGATCGGTTGCAATTTTAAATGCTAAAGCAGCAAACGGCTCCTTTACATCTGGTTTACGTAAGATTTCTGCTCCAGAATCTGGATCTGCACCTACAATACCTTCTTTATCTGTTGGAGAAGGTAAATAACGACATACAGCATCTAATAAGAACTGTACTCCTTTATTTTTAAATGCAGAACCACAAATCATTGGAATGATAGCCATATCCATTACAGCAGCTCTAAGTGCAGCATGCACTTCTTCTTCTGTAATAGAATCTTCATCTTCCATGAATTTTTCTAAAAGATCTTCGTCATAACCGGCAACTTCTTCAATAAGTAGCGCACGGTATTTACGAGCTTCTTCTTTAAGTTCTTCTGGAATCTCAACCACATCAAAAGTTGCTCCTTGAGTTTCATCATGCCATACGATAGCACGATTTTTTACTAAATCGATAATGCCTTTAAAATCCTCTTCGTCACCAATGTTTAAAACAATTGGCACCGCATTAGATTTCAACATATCTTTTACTTGTTGACAAACACCTAAAAAGTCTGATCCTTGACGGTCCATTTTATTAACGAAACCAATTCTTGGCACTTTATAGTTATCCGCTAGTCTCCAGTTAGTTTCAGATTGAGGCTCAACACCATCAACCGCACTAAATAAGAATACTAATCCATCAAGTACACGTAATGAACGATTTACTTCAACTGTAAAATCTACGTGACCCGGTGTGTCAATTATATTAAAATGATACCCTTTAGTATCTGGTGTTGGTTCTCCATTTTCAATTGGAAATTTCCACTCACAAGTTGTAGCCGCAGAAGTAATTGTAATACCTCTTTCTTGCTCTTGTTCCATCCAGTCCATTGTAGCAGCACCATCATGTACTTCTCCAATTTTATGAGATACACCTGTATAATAAAGAATACGCTCTGTAGTAGTAGTCTTTCCTGCATCAATATGTGCAGCAATACCTATATTTCTAGTGAATTTTAAATCTCTTGCCATGTCGTATTAAAATCTAAAGTGAGAGAATGCTTTATTTGCTTCAGCCATTTTATGAGTATCAACTCTTTTCTTAACTGCTGCTCCTTCTTCTTTAGCTGCAGCTAATACTTCTGCTGCTAAACGGTTAGCCATAGATTTTTCGTTTCTTTTACGTGAATAGCTAATTAACCATTTCATTGCCGTAGAAACTTTACGATCTGGACGGATTTGCATTGGAATTTGGAATGTAGCACCACCAACTCTACGACTACGTACTTCTACGTGAGGCATAACGTTAGACAATGCATCTTTCCATATTTCTAAAGCTGTTTTTTCTTCGTCAGTTTTCTTTTCTTCTACAATATCAATCGCATCATAGAATACTTTAAAAGCTACAGACTTTTTACCATCCCACATCATCATATTAACGAAACGAGTTACTAACTGGTCGTTAAAACGAGGATCCGGTAAAAGCGGTCTCTTTTTTGCTGCTCTTTTTCTCATGTCTTCTGTTTAAGTTTTAGTTCTTAGTCTTTAGTTGCTAGTTATTAGTCCTTAAAACTTTTAACTTTTCAACTCTTAACTTTTAACTTGTTTTTACTTCTTAGGGCGTTTTGCACCATACTTAGATCTACGTTGCGTTCTACCTGAAACACCTGCTGTGTCTAAGGCACCACGAACGATGTGATATCTAACTCCTGGTAAATCTTTTACCCTTCCACCTCTAACCAATACTATCGAGTGCTCTTGTAGATTATGTCCTTCACCACCGATGTATGCATTAACCTCGTTACCGTTTGTTAAACGAACCCTTGCTACCTTACGCATTGCTGAGTTAGGCTTTTTAGGAGTCGTCGTGTAAACACGAGTACACACACCACGTCTTTGCGGACAAGAATCTAAAGCAGCCGATTTACTCTTCTTGGTTATTTTGGCTCTTCCTGTTCTTACTAATTGTGAAATTGTTGGCATATATATTATATATAAATTTTAAAATCCTCTTTTAAGAGGGCTGCAAAGGTAGAAATTAAAATTTATAATTCAAACCCTAATTCATTAATTTTCATAACATAGACAATATTTTTTAAGAGGTGTTGTGTAATCGCTAAATTCAATAGGTTATTACACAATTCACACCTTAATTATTCATGTATTTTTGATGAATAATCTCAAGATAAAATTGAATACGATTTCAATGGAATTTAATTTTAAGTTAGTAAGCTATATTATAACTGTAGTTTTTCCGTTAGATTTACACAAAATTAAGTTGACAGTATTCAATTTGCAGTTTCCAATCATTGCAAAAAACCTTTTGAAATTTAATTTATTAACGTGCAGAAAACTACTTTTTTACTCCTTATTATATATAACCTATTTTCTTTAGGATTATATTCTCAAAATTTAACATTAAAAATAGTTGGGAATAATGAGAGTGAATCTAACATAGCACACACTTTAAATTACATCAAAACTCATACAGACTATAAATCCATTACCCTAGAAGTTGATTCTATTCGAAATGCACTTTTTAAAATGGGTTATATTGAAAACAACCTAGAAGAAATAAGCAAAACAAACGACTCGTTATTTACAGCAAAAATTCATTTAAAAAAGAAATATAATACCATATATATATACTATAATAAAAAAGATATTGATGTCTCTATTTTGAATTTAGTTTCAAACAAAATATTTGATGATTATTTCACTTTATCTTTTAGCAAAATTGAAACTGCTTTAAACTACATTAATTCTGAAATTTCTAAAAAAGGGTATCCGTTTTCAAAATTAAAGCTTTCTAATATTGAAATTAAAAACAAGAAAAACTTAAAAGCTAATTTGATAATTGATTCAAAAGAACAAAAAAGAAGCATTAGCAACATTGTTTTAAAAGGTTATGAAAAATTCCCAAAATCGTATCTAAAACATTATTTAAAAATTAAACGATCTCAAGTTTTTAACTTGAATGAAATAAATAAAAAAACAAAACTGCTTAACGACCTTAAATTTGCAGCTCAAATTAAACCGCCTGAAGTGTTATTTTCAAAAGATTCTACTACCTTATATATGTATATTAAAAAATCGCAAAGCAACACCTTTGATGGTTTTTTAGGTTTTGGCACTAACGAAGAAACTAACAAACTAGAATTTGATGGGTATTTAAATTTAAATCTCATTAATAATTTAAACTTCGGTGAATCATTCAGACTTTTATACAAAAGCGACGAAAACGATCAAAAAACATTTAGAACAGACTTATCACTTCCTTATTTATTTAAATCTCCAATTGGCCTTAATCTTCAATTACAAATTTTTAAAAAAGATTCGTCATTCACAACAGTTAATCAATCTGTAAAGTTACATTATCAACTAAACTCAAGGCACAAGATTTATTCTGGTATATCGACAATAGAATCTAATAACCTATTAAATGACACCTCTAGTAGCAACTTTAAAGACTATAAAACAAACTATTATACGTTTGCATACGAGTATTTTAAACCACAGCTCAATAATTTACTTTTTCCCGTTAATTCAAAAATATATTTAGAAACAAGTTTTGGAAACAGAAAACGTTCTTCTAATACCGAAAAGCAATCACAAATAAATTTTGAGACTTTTAAAATTATTAACTTCAATAACAAAAATAGTATTTACTTAAAAGTAAACATCTCAACTTTAATGTCTGATACTTATATAGAAAATGAATTATTTAGGTTTGGTGGTATAAACTCTATAAGAGGTTTTGAAGAAAATAGTTTGTTAGCATCGCTATACAGCGTACTCAATACAGAATACCGATACCAACTAAACAGAAATATATTTGTACACTCTATTATTGATGCTGCATATTTTGAAAATAAAATCGCCAATCAAAAAGAAAAGTTATTTGGTTATGGTTTTGGTTTTGGGATACTTACAAAGTCTGGATTACTCAAATTTAATTATGCTAATGGAAAAAGTCAAAATCAAAAATTCAAATTTTCCAATTCTAAAATACATTTAAGCCTAATAGCTAGTTTTTGATTTTAAATTTTATCATTTTCTCATATTTACGTATTAAATTTTAAATTTTAACCATTTTTTATTGTTTTATTAACTTTTTATTATGATTTTTGACCTGACTAATTCAAATAAATCATAAAATGAAAACAAAGTTTAGTGGAATACTAACGCTATTACTAGCGTTTGTCGTGCAATTATCTTTTGCACAAGAAAAGACAATTTCGGGTACGGTATCAGATGATTCTGGTCTACCGCTTCCTGGAACTACTGTCTTAGTTAAAGGCACCTCGTCAGGTACATCTTCAGATTTCGATGGTAATTATTCAATAAATGCAAATCAAGGAGATGTCCTTGTATTTAGTTTTGTTGGTTATACTACACAAGAAGTTACTGTTGGTGCTTCTAACACAATTAATGTGACGATGCAAGAAGATGCAACCGCACTCGATGAAGTTATAGTAACAGCTTTAGGTATTAAACGTAAACCTAAAGAGTTGGCTTATGCTACTACTGTTATAAATCAAGATGCAGTTATACAAGCTGCTCCTGTTGATGCTACATCTGCCTTAGTAGGTAAGGCATCTGGATTAAACATAAACTTTAGTGATAATGGTGTAAAACCAAATTCAACAATTAGATTAAGGGCGAGTACGTCTATCACTCAAGATAACGATGCTTTAATCGTAATTGATGGAGTTCCTCAAGCTGATACAGCATTGGGAGATATTAACCCTAATGACATCGAATCTGTTAACATCCTTAAAGGAGCTTCTTCTGTAACCTTATATGGTTCTAAAGGTTCCAATGGTGCTATTATAATTACTACAAAAAGAGGGAAAAATAATGGCAAACTTAGTATATCTATAAATTCAGCTATAACCTTTGAAGAATTAAAATTCTTTCCAGAAACACAAAGTGAATATGGAAGTGGTTCTAGTAATGTATTTAATTATACGCCAGATGAAAATGAAAGTTGGGGACCTAGATACGATGGAACTATTCGTCAAATAGGACCAGTTCTTTTAGATGGTACTTTCCAAACGGGACGATATGCCCCTGTAAAAAATGGAAGAGAGAACTTCTTCGAAACAGGTTTTACAACTCAGAACTCAATATCATTTACTGGAGGAGATGAAAATTCAACATATTTCTTTTCTGCACAACGTATAGATAAAACAGGTATAACACCTGGAGACAAATACTGGAGAAATAACTTTAGGTTAAACGCAACAAGAAAATATGGAAACTTAGAAACTGGGACTACAGTTTCTTTCTTTGAGGATAAATCAAATATTGCAGGACCTAGTCCAACCGACGGAAGTTTTTATAGAATATTATTAAATACTCCTGCTCATATCAATCTTCAAAGATATAGGAATTGGAGAACAGACAAGTTTTCGACGCCTGACACATATTTTAATGCGTTCTTTAAAAACCCTTACCAAATTGTAGATCAAAATAGAGATATTAATAGGACTAATCGTCTTCAAGCTATTGCTAATATTAAGTATACATTTAACGATTGGTTATCTGCCACATACAACTTAGGTGGTACATGGTTTAATAGAGAAACTAAAAACACACAGGAATCATTTACTTATGTTCCGAATACACCTTATTCAAGACCAAGTGATGAAGTAAGTGCAGTTTTAAGTGGTACGGGAAGTAATTTTAGATTAAATTCAGATTTATTATTTAATATTGAAACTCAATTATCTGATGATTTTAGCATGAGATTTATTTTAGGAACTCACTTAGAATCTTTTAGAAGCAATCAAATTAATATAGTTGGTAATAACTTATTTACGGATGAATTGTTTAATGTAAATGTTAGAACTGGGCAATTAGGATTTAATAATACAAATTTTGCTTCACCCCAAACTGACTCTCAAAAAAGGTTATACTCATATTTTGGAGATGCTACTTTTGGTTTTAGAGACTATTTATTCTTGACTGGGTCATGGAGACAAGATACGTCTTCTACTCTTCCAGTACAAAACAACACTTATTCTTATTATAGTGGAGGTCTATCTTTTATAGCTACTGATGCTATTGAAGGACTTAAAGGTGAGGTTTTAGACTTTTTAAAATTAAATGTAAGTTACGCTAAAGTAGGTAATGATGCTCCAATTGGCTTTACCAATGAAAACTTCTTGGTACCAACTGGTTTCCCTTTAGGAACCCCTGGTTTAAGGAGGACTACTGTTGCAGTAGACCCTAATTTAAGCCCTGAGTTTTCTTATTCTACAGAGGCTGGTTTTAGAGCAGAATTCTTTAAAAGAAGAATTACTTTAGATGCCAATTATTATTCCGTAACTACAGAGGACCAAATTAACGAAATTGGAGCTTCAAGAGCTTCAGGGGCATCTGTATTTAGAACTAACTTAGGTGAAATTGAAAATAAAGGTATAGAGATAGACTTAAACGTTGTACCAATACAAACAGAAGATTTCCGATGGGATATTGGGTTCACATTTACAAAAAATGATTCTAAAGTAATAGATTTAGGTGGTCCTCCAAATATTACACTTGGTTTAGGTTTTCAAAATACTGCTCAAATTAATGCAGCTGTTGGCTCTCCTTTCCCTTCTCTTTTTGCGCCTGGTTATAAAAGAGATCCGCAAGGTAGAATCATTGTTGAAGATAACGGTAATCCTGAACCAACTTCAGAACTTCTTAATCTAGGAAGTACGGCTCCAGATATCATAGCTGGTTTAACCACAAGGCTACAATACAAAGGACTATCTTTAAGAGCTGTTGCAGATTACAAAACAGGTCATGTGTTTTATAGCACCGTAGTAGAGGCATTAGAATTTGCTGGATTAACAAAAAATAGTGTTTCTACAAATAGACAACCTTTTATTTTTCCTAATTCAGTTTATGAAACATCTCCTGGTGTGTTTGTAGAAAATACAGACAGACCAACTACTGATGGTACAAGAAATTTTTGGCAAACGTCTTACAACGAGATTAAAGAAAATTATGTTGTAGATGCCTCTGCTATTAAAATTAGAGAAATTGCTTTAGATTATACATTCCCTTCTAAATTTTTAGATAAAACACCCTTTGAAGGAATTACTATTGGTCTCATAGCTAATAACTTATTTTTATTCAGGGCGGCAGAAAACATCTATACTGACCCAGAATTTTCTGTAAACTCTAGTGCTGGTCAAAATATAGGTATTGGAGCAACAAATAACTCTACAGTTACTCAAGGTTACACAGGAATTGGATCTTCAGCCCAAGCTCCACCAAGTGGCACTTATGGATTTAAAGTTAATATGACATTTTAAAAAAAATAAAAATGAGAAAAATTAAAAATTTAATACTACTCATGGTACTCACAATATTTGTATCATGTAGCGATAGTTACCTAGATGTTAATGCTAGTTCTGCAAGTCCATCATCTGCAACACCAGATTTAGTCCTTCCTGCGGCTCAAAAAAATTCTGCAGATATGTTATATAATGCTGATGTAATAAACACTTCAGGAGACTCTTTTAATCTAATAGGAAGTATACATGCAGGAGTTATGTCTGATGCTGGTGACCAAGTTTGGTATCAACCAGAACAACAATACTTAATAATAAATACGACTTATCAAAGAATATGGAATAACACATATATACTTACTTTAAGCAATTATGACTTCATTGAAAAATTTGAAGGTGAAGGGTACGAAAACTACAAAGCCATAGCCAAAATTATGAAGGCATTTCATTTTGCAATGTTAGTAGATACTTATGGAGACATCCCTTATACCGAAGCATTTGGTAGAGGAACCAATACACAACCTGTGTATGATGATGACAAAGCTGTGTATGATGCTTTATACGAGGATCTGAATATTGCTATTAATATGATAGATAACGCTCCAGCAACTGCCTTAACAGCTACAACTGATGCCATGTTTGGAGGAGATATGTCGCTTTGGCAACAGTTCGCAAATACGCTTAAACTAAGAATGCTTCTAAGGCAAGTAAATACAGGGGAAAGTTTGACTGCTCAATACAATGAGTTAATGAGTAATGGGATAGGTTTTATCACTACGACAGCTGCTATAGATCCTGGATATGCAGATCAAACAAATCAACAAAACCCATTCTATACTGTCTTTGGTTTTGTTCCTGGAAGCACAACAACACCTGCTAGAAATCGTGATGCTACTCGTGGTAATGAATATTTTGTTAACTTTTTGAAAGATACAGGGGATGACAGACTTTCTAGACTATTTGCTCCTGCAACTTCTGATGGAGAATTCAGAGGTGTTCCTCAAAACGTATACACCAATTTTTATAGAAGCGATAATACTTCTGATTTAGGTCCAGGGCTCATAATAGGAAGCACGCAACCTTTACAAGTTATGCTAGGATCAGAATCTCTTTTTCTACAAGCTGAAGCCGCTTACAGGGGTTTAATTTCTGGTGATGCAGGTGCTTTATATAGAGCTGGAATTGTTGCTTCTTTTTCTGAATTAGGAGTTCCAAATGCTGCAACTGCAGGAGTGGATTATGAAGAAGATGCTTTCCTTGATGTAATTAATTGGGACTTAGCTGTTGGCGCAGGTAAAGAACTTGAAGCAATTATTACTCAAAAATGGATAGCTGGTGGATTTATTTCTGGTTTTGAAGTTTGGATGGATCGCGTTAGAACAAACCTACCATCAGGAATTCCAATTCCTGTAGATGCTAGAAATACTACTTTTCCTTCTAACTTACTTTATCCTCAAACAGAACAAGCTACAAATGCAGATAATGTCCCTACTCAAAGTAGCGATGGTGCATTTGACAGGCATACGTTCTGGATGCAGTAATAAAACTAATTTTAAAAATATCATAGATATGAAAAATATAATAAAATCTATTACATTATTAATAGTAATGTGTCTATCAATAACATCGTGTATATTAGATGACGATAATCTTGCTGACACTTTTAATGACGGTCTTAATTTCACCAGCTTTTCTACATTAAACCAAACAGTAAGTGCAGTAGCAGATGGAGAAGTAAAAACAGCAAATGTTAATATTGAACTTCAAGGCCCTAATATAGTTGGATTTACCGAAGATATTACCCTTACTATAGGAGTAGATGCAGCAAACACAACAGCTATTGAAGGCGTGCATTACTCTTTAAACGCAACAACACTTACACTTCAAGCTGCAAATAACTATATAGGTACAATACCTGTGAGTATAATAACTGATGGTATTGACCCACCACTAGATGTGGCTCCTATCTTAACACTTACTTTTACAGATGCTAACGGTACCAATGTAATTCCTAGTGGTAAGAATACTACACTTACACTTATTTATCAGTGTTTTGCAGATTTAACTGGAACTTATTTAGTAACAAATGACTGGTGTACAGTTTCAAAGACTACAACCATTACACAAAATGCAGATGGATCATGGCGTTTTGGTACTGCAGATGGTTTCTGGTTAGATTCTTGTACTGGTAATGCTGGTTTATTTAATGGTGGTAACGTAGTTGAACTTTGTGGAGAAATTCTTGCTACTGGTAATTTAGATTACGGTACAGCTGGTGGATTTGGTATTGGAGATATTCTAGGAGGCACATGGGATGCAGAGAATGGTATCATTACCATGCAACATAAAGAAACTTTCTTTAATGGTGGTCCAAGAGAATGGACTTCAACTTATACAAGACAATAAGTTTAACTTTTTAAAATTAATGAAATGAAAAAAATTAAATATATATTAAGCTTATTGGTTCTAATAAGTGCTTTTACTGGATGTGAAGAGAATGATTTAGCACCTGTAATTGATGAAAGTGCTAAACCAATTGTTAGTTATCAAGTTAGTTCTTCAAGTGTCTCAGAAATTGATGCACCTGAGGTTGTTATATCTATAACTATGGATAAGCCAATTAAAACAACTACAACCTTTACTGCTAATCAAATAGGAGGTAGTGCTACATTACATGAAGATTACGAAATAAGTGGTGGAGTAATTCCTGCTTACCAAACTAAAGGAGAAATTGTGATTTCAATTAGTAGCGATTTAGATGTAGAAGGTGATGAAACCATAGACTTTGAAATAATGGCAGCAGCTATACCTGATGTTTATGAGGTAATTGGAGCAGATAACGTAAGTATCTCAATTGAAGATTATGAATTCTGTCTTTGGACACTTGTTGCTAATGATTCTTTTGGAGATGGCTGGAATGGTGGATTTATAAGCGTAGCTTTTGATGGGACTTCAGTAAATTATGCTGCAGCACACGAGACTGACACATATCAAATCCCAGTAACCAAAGGTTCAGATTATACCATCACCTATGTCTCTGGTGGAGGCGGAGCTGCTGGTGGAGCACCTGGGTTTGAAGAAGAAAACTCTTATACTTTAACAGCGCCAGATGGCACTGTATATGAAGATGGACCTATTCCAACTGAAGGCGTAATAGCTAGTGGAACTAGTACATGTAATTAAATAAAAATTCCTCACTTGTTTAAAGCCATCTTTAATCTTAAAGATGGCTTTAAATTTTAATATTGCTATGAAGAATTTATATCTATTTTTTTTACTGGCATTTAACTTAAATTTCTATTGCCAAGATACAGTAGGTACATTAACTTATACCACTGATGCTTACAATGGCTATACGTTATTTAGTTCAGGTACATCCACAGAAACTTACCTGATTAATAATTGCGGGGAAGTAATTAACCAATGGACTAGTAACTATACACCTGGAAACTCGTTATATTTATTAGAGAATGGCAACCTACTTAGAACAGGCAAAATTGATAACCCCTCTATTACAATAGGTGGTATTGGTGGCATAATTGAATTATTTTCATGGGACAACACTCTATTATGGCAGTACACATATTCTACTTCAGAAGTTGCACAACATCATGATATATTTCCTTTACCTAATGGAAATATACTCATGCTTGCATTATCTGTTATGACTGGCACAGAAGCCATTCAAGCAGGAAGAGACCCTTTAAAGTTAAGCGAAGGAAGGTTATTTAACGAGCAAATTATAGAACTAGAACCTTTAGGTGCTAATCAAGCTAATATTGTATGGGAATGGAATCTTAAAGATCATCTAATTCAAGATATAGATAATACCAAAGATAATTTTGGAGTAGTTGCAGATAATCCACAATTATTAAATATAAATTTCTTAAATAATAATAGCAGTCTTGGACCTGCAAATTGGATTCATGCAAACTCTATCCAATATAATGAGACTTTAGATCAAATTATTTTAAGTTCAAGGCTATTAAGTGAAATTTATATTATTGATCATTCTACAACCACAAGCGAAGCGGCATCTCACTCTGGAGGCAATTATAACAAGGGAGGTGATTTTCTTTATAGGTGGGGTAACCCAAAAGCTTATAATCATGGTGATAGTGACGACCAACAACTTTTTGGACAACATTTCCCACATTGGATTGAAGATGGTTTTACAGATGCTGGCAAAATTATTCTTTTTAATAATGGCAACGCTAGAGAAGTTGAATTAAGTACTAATACCCCTATAAACTATTCATCAATTGATGTGATTGACCCTTCTGAAACTTCTGGTGTTTATGCCTATGATGCAATAAATGGTTATAGCCCTACATCTCCGAGTTGGACTTATACAGATCCAATAGATGTGAAATTATTTTATTCGCCAATACTATCTGGCGCACAAAGATTGCCCAATGGAAATACACTTATATGTAATGGAATATTAGGTAAATTCTTTGAAATTGATTCTAATGGTGATACCGTTTGGGAATATGTAAATCCCGATTCTTCATCAGGTATTATAAAACAAGGAGAACCCCCTTCTTCGAATGTAGTTTTTAGAGCTACTAAATTACCCTTAAACTATCCTGCTTTTTCAGGAAAAAATCTTACCCCTGGAGCCCCTATCCAAACAGAAGTAAACTTTAACTGTTCAATTTTAAGTAACTTAACGGTTAATATTTCAAAAATACTTTTACACCCTACCCCTGTTAAAGACATTCTTAATATTAAATCGCAACAAACAGTTTCTAATATTAGAATATATAATATTCTAGGAAAAGTTGTTAAAGAATTTAAAAGCACATATTCACTAAATTTGTCTAATTTAAAACAAGGTTTATATGTTATTCAATTTCAAATTGACGGTGCTATTATTAATAAAAAAATAATTAAAACATAACTTTATGAAAAATAATTACATAAAATCTGTACTCTTATTTTGCTTAATTTTTTTAGCTAAAGTATCTTATTCACAAAATAAGTTAGCAGATTCAAAACACAGTACAAAAATTAAAGAATATATTCAAAAACAAAAGTTAAAAGTTAATTTATCTAATGATGATGTTTCAGATCTTCTTATAAATAAAGAAATTTATTCAAAAAAATCTAAATCGACACAGTTATATATGAATCAAAGATTTAAAGGCATTAAGATTCATAATGCAATATCTAGTGTTTCAATTAAAGATAATGTACCTATCTATTTTTCTAATAGATTTGTAAATAACATTAGGCAGAAAATTAATGTAACAGAACCTTTAATAGATTCAAAAACCGTCATTCAAAAAGCTGCTTCATATTTCAAATTAGAAAATATTAAAGACATTCAGCTTTTAGAATCCAAAGACAAAAAATACATTTATTCTAACGGTAGGATTTCTCAAAACAATATTCCTGTAGAATTAGTATACTTTAAAATGCCTGATGGCAACTTAAGACTATCATGGGATTTAAATATTTATACTTTAGATAGTAAACATTGGTGGAGTATAAGAATTGATGCCGTTACTGGGGAACTATTAGATATTAACGATTGGGTAATAAGCTGCAGTTTTGGTGGCAACCATATAAAACATGAGGCAACCCAAATTAACAGATCGTACAACAATATATCATCTTTTAATTTATTTAAAACAAATTCGACAACAATGTTTGCAGATGGGTCACAATATAACATTTACCCATTACCAATAGAAAGTCCTAATCATGGCTCTAGACAAATAGTTAATAATCCAGCTGATAATGTAGCCTCTCCTTTTGGTTGGCATGATGATGATGGTATTGCTGGTGCAGAATACACAACAACACAAGGTAATAATGTAGTGGCACAATTGGATAGTGACGGAAATAATGGTACTGGCGATATGCCAGATGGGACAGCTAGCTTAAACTTTAACTTTCCTTTAGATTTTAATCAACAACCATCTGGTTATCAAAATGCAGCGATTACCAACTTATTCTACTGGAATAACATAATGCATGATATATGGTATCATTATGGCTTTGATACTGAAAGTGGTAATTTTCAACAAACGCACTACAACAGAGTTAATTTTGCTGGATCTGGAGACCCTGTCCAAGCAGACGCACAAGATGGTAGCGGTTTAAATAATGCAAATTTTTCAACACCTCCCGACGGAAATGTTCCGCGAATGCAAATGTTTTTATTTGATTCTCCAGGAGGAGACCCTATGACAGTTAACGGAGGGCCTTTAGCTGGTGACTATTCTGGAACACCAGCCTCTTTTGGTGGTGATTTAACTGAAACACCAATTACATCAGATTTAGTAGTATTAGCAGATAATGATGACGGTGGTACATCATCAGATCCTAATGATGGATGTGATACAGTTACAAATGGTGCAGCTATTAATGGTAATATTGCTGTGATAAGAAGAGGAGATTGCGAATTTGGAGTTAAAGTATTAGCTGCAGAAAATGCAGGAGCAATAGCAGTAATAGTAGTTAACAATGTTGCTGGAGATACCATAGTTATGGGTGAAGGTGCAGTAGGAGATCAAGTAACAATTCCTTCTATTATGATTAGTCAATCTGATGGTGAAGCCATTATAATGGCATTACTTAATGGAGATACTGTTAATGCCTCTGTTGTTTTACCAGATAGAATAGATGGCGATTTTGATAATGGTGTTATCGCTCATGAATATGGTCATGGCATTTCTACTAGACTTACTGGAGGAGCTTCAAATTCTAATTGTTTAAGTAATGTAGAACAAATGGGAGAAGGTTGGTCTGACTGGTTTGCTCTTATGTTAACTATGAAGGCTACAGATGTATCTACTACAGCACGAGGTATTGGTACTTTTATTAGTGGAGAAGCTACAAATGGTCCAGGAATAAGATTTGCACCTTACAGTACAGACTTTAGCGTAAATGGTTTTACCTATGCTGCGACACTAGATAATACCCTTTTAGGTACAGATACTAATGGAGACCCTGTAATAAGAAATGAAGGTGAACACTATATTGGATGGGTTTGGTGTACTGCACTCTGGGATTTATCTTGGGCTTATATTAATAAATATGGTTTTGATACAGATTTATATAACGGTACTGGTGGAAATAATAAAGTAATGCAAATTGTAATAGACGGTCTTAAATTACAACCTTGTAACCCAGGAATGGTAGATGGAAGAGATGCTATTTTAGCCGCAGATATGACTATAACTGGAGGAGAAGACCAATGTTTAATTTGGGAAGTATTTGCAAAACGAGGTTTAGGTGTTAGTGCTTCTCAAGGTACAGGTGCATCTATTAACGATCAAGTTGAAGACTTTACAGAACCTGCTGCTAGTAATCCTACATTGGCAAACTGTACTACGCTTAGTGCAGACTCTTTTACTACTAAAGATTATAAAGTATACCCTAACCCTACAAATAATAAATTGACCATAAAAGCAGGTAAAAACTTAGGTGATGCCACGCTTAGTATAATAGATATTAATGGTAGGCATATTATGAGTAAAAAAGCGACGCTACTTGGTGAAGTTGAGCTTGACGTTAGGACATTACAATCTGGTTTATATATTCTTAGCATTAATGGAGAATACATTAATACTAACGAAAAAATAATAATTAAATAATATTATAATTGTAAAAAACCCAAAGAGATATCTCTTTGGGTTTTTTATACCTTTACCCCCATGCAAGATCAAACACAAATATTTGGTATTAGAGCTATTATAGAAGCTGTAAACGCTGGTGAAACTATTGATAAAGTTTTTTTACAAAAAGGGCTAAAAGGTGAATTATTTACTGAGTTAGAATCTTTATTAAACAGAAACTCAATTAACAAATCTTACGTTCCTGTTGAAAAGCTAAACAGACTTACAAAAAAGAATCATCAAGGTGCTGTGGCTCAAATTTCACCTGTTGAATTTCATAGTATGGAAGGTCTTGTAACGACCATCACAGAATCAGGAAAGGTACCTTTGTTTTTACTTTTAGACCAATTGAGCGACGTAAGAAACTTTGGCGCCATTATACGTACAGCAGAATGTACGGGTGTTGATGGTATTATCATCCAAAAAAAAGGAGGGGCTCCTATAAATGGAGACACCATTAAAACCAGTGCTGGTGCTGTTTTTAAAGTCCCTATTTGTAAAGTAGATCATATTAAAGATGCTGTGTTTTACATGCAGGCTTCTGGTATAAAAGTAATTGCTGCCACCGAAAAAACTAATGATACGTTATACGATGTGTCTTTTAAAGAACCTTGTGCTATTATTATGGGATCTGAAGGTAGAGGTATTAATCCTTCAACATTAAAAGTGGTTGATGCTAAAGCAAAATTACCGTTACTTGGTGAAATAGAATCATTAAATGTATCGGTTGCTTGTGGTGCGTTTTTATATGAAGCTGTAAGACAAAGAACTAGCCTATAGCTAATTTGGAATTTATAAAACGATTATTTTTTATCTTTCGGCTTTTCCTTATAAATGTAATTAACCTTTGTTTGCTCCTGCTCTACTTCAGTATCTATTTCTATAAAATTACCATCTTCATCAAAATGTTTTAAAAATGGATCGTCATTTTCATTATAATTTTCTTGTTCCCAAACATATTTCTTTGGTTTTGCTATTTCTTTTCTAAATAATATTGCAAATAGCAACCCTGTAATTAAACCCGATAAATGTCCTTCCCATGAAATACCGTCTTCAATAGGAATAGTGTACCATATCATGCTTCCATAAAGAAATACTACCATTAGCGATAACGCTATAAGCCTATAATGTTTTGCAAAAACACCTTTAAAAAATGTAAAACTGACCAAAACATAAATTAACCCACTTGCACCTATATGATACGATGGTCTGCCAATATACCAAGTTAAAAACCCTGATAATAAAATTCCGAAAAAGATGACTCTCCATGCAATATGCCTATAGAAATAAAATAGAGCCATTGATAGTACAAAAAGCGGAACGGTATTATGATATATATGCTTTATATCGCCATGAATAAAAGGGCTTAACAGCACCCCACGTAAACCTTTAAAGCTTTTAGGGTAAATACCATATTTACTAAAATTGTAACCAAAACGAACTTCGAACCAAAACACCACCCAAATAATAAGCACAAAAAACACAGGATATGCTATAATACCTGTTGAGAATTTAAAATGTTCTTTATTGTTCATTAAATTAAAGGTAACAAATAGTTATCCAAGTTTAAGGAATGTGCTAAATTGGCAGAATAGTACTCAATACATTCAAGTTTTAAAACTTTTTACTTTTTCTTTTCTCTTTTTTCTGTGTTAAAATTTACAACCGTAACAAAAACTACGCTTGAAAATTTATGTCTTAAAAAAAGAGAAAATAAATGCCTAAAATTCTTCCTAAACTTGAATATATTGAGTACAGCCCGCGTGAGGGATAGAGCGGTATGTTTGAAATCCTTTTTGTTTTTTTTAACAAAAAGATTGAGTAGCGAAAGCCCGACCTTACTTTTCTGTAAGGGCACACCCTTAACTTAAATAATTTCGTGTAATTTTGTTTTTATGAATGCCAACGAACCTCTAGCAGAACGTTTAAGACCAAAAACTTTAGAAGATTATGTGAGCCAAACGCACTTGGTTGGAAAAGATGGTGTTTTAACGCGACACATAAAACAAGGTTTAATTCCGTCGATGTTATTTTGGGGGCCACCTGGTACTGGAAAAACAACACTTGCCAATATAATTGCTACTGAATCTGGCAGACCGTTTTACACTTTAAGTGCTATAAATTCGGGCGTTAAGGATATTAGAGATGTAATTAATAAAGCGAAACAAAGTGGCGGTTTGTTCACTACAAAAAACCCTATTTTATTTATTGATGAAATACATAGGTTTAGCAAATCGCAACAAGATTCTTTATTACAAGCGGTTGAGAAAGGTTGGATTACACTAATTGGCGCAACTACCGAAAACCCAAGTTTTGAGGTTATTCCTGCACTTTTATCGCGTTGTCAAGTTTATATTTTAAATGCTTTTGACAAAACTGATTTAGAGACCCTTTTAAAACGTGCTATTAAAAATGATGAGCATATTTCTAAAAAGAAAATTGAATTAAAAGAAACGACTGCTTTATTAAGGCTTTCTGGTGGCGACGCTAGGAAACTGCTAAATATTTTTGAGCTTATAGTAAATGCCGAAGATTTTGATAATATTATTATTACTGATGAATTGGTTCTACAGAAAATTCAAAATAATACGGTGCGTTATGATAAAACGGGAGAACAGCATTACGATATTATTTCGGCATTTATAAAATCGATTCGTGGAAGCGACCCCAATGCGGCTGTCTATTGGTTAGCGCGTATGGTTGAAGGTGGTGAAGATGTAAAATTTATTGCACGGCGCTTACTTATTTTAGCCAGCGAGGATATTGGTAATGCAAACCCAACAGCCTTGGTTATTGCTAATAATGCGTTTCAAGCAGTATCTACAATTGGGTTTCCAGAATCTAGAATTATATTAAGTCAATGTGCCACTTATTTAGCATGTTCACCTAAAAGTAATGCCGCTTATATGGCTATTGGAAAAGCACAACAATTGGTTAAAGAAACTGGTGATTTAAGTGTGCCATTAGAAATTAGAAACGCACCCACAAAATTAATGAAAGAACTTGGTTATGGCGACAATTATAAATATGCCCATAACTACGATTTAAATTTTGCAAATCAAGAGTTTTTACCTGATGATATAAAAAACACAAAATTATATGATCCTGGAAATAATTCTAGAGAAAATGCACATCGTGAATTTTTAAAACAACGATGGAAAGACAAGTATGGATATTAATACCATTTTCTCATCTGAAATGGTATTAACTAATAGTTGATAAAATTAAAATTTAATATTTAAGGCTTCCTGTTTTAATGTGCTGTTTACATAATATTCTAAAATCCAATTATCACCATCTTTATATATAATGGCACTTTTATTGTCTACTAAAAACACATTATTTGCACCCGTATTTTTAATTTTATAAACCACTTTTGGAGAACTATCTACCAATTGAAATCCGTTAGACGTTTCTTGAGCATATAAAACATTAGATGTACCTTCTATAATAGCATCTTCCTGTATTGTTTTAATTTCTTTTACTGGAACTTCAACAAGTTCTTTCTTCATTGCTGGTTCAATTTTAATTGCTGGTACGGTTTTTACAGCTTTTACTTCTTTTTCTTTTTTAAGTGTTTGCAACTCTTCCTTTAGTTTTTGTATTTCTTTAACTGCTTCATTATTATCTTGAGTTGTAGTTTGTGTAGAAGTTATATTATTATTTGCATTAGGCACATAAGCATAATCAATGGTTTCAAAAGATTTAAAAGCGCTTCTTAGTGCTTCAATATAAGACTTCTTGTATTCTTTCTCTCTACTAATTCCTTCTTGTGAAGTATAAACAACTTTCCCGTTACAATCTTTAAGCTTAACAATTAACTTTGTTTTAAATAAGCTTGATGCCTTAGTTACTTCAGAGTTTAATGCTAAACATCGGTTAGTATATATATCTGAAGGATAAGTACTCCCCTCTTTTAAAGCTGTAAATCCATATTTTTCAAATAAAAATACGGTTAAAGAATTCATCTGATATTGATCATTTTCTTTTAAAAAATCAAATTTATTAGGAACGATTACATACTTATAATCGTTTAAGCTAGATTGTGAATACACATTAGAAACAACAATTAATGCTATAAGCATTGAAAAAAACTTAGTCTTCATTTTTATTAAATATATAGTTAAAACCTAATTGTAAAGATACACTTTGTGCGTTATAAATATTTTTATATTCTAAAAAATTATCTGCCATCACATAAAAATTAGCACCTCCTATATGTGCAGACAACCCTAAACCTACATTTTTAAATGAATATGAATCTATGGTATAGGTGGCTTTAACGCGTAATCCTTTAATTAATCGCCTATAATAATAAGCCGTTAACGCCAATTGTGGCTGCTTTGGAGTACTTATTGCGAATAGCTGCATTCCCACTGCATTTAAGTAACCACCTGCTTCTTTTAAGCAATTACACTCTTTTTCGGTTTTTTTTCCAAAGGCATAATTTAATGATGCATTTAGTTTTGCTGGTCGCCATGTTGTATATTTAGTTGCAGTAGTATCTACAGTAAACAAATCTTCAAAATCTTCTTCAATTTCGCTCCAATATTCATCTGCTGTTTGCCCAGAACCACTATTTGGAAAAATAGGGTTTATTCCTTCAAAAGTATATGCTCCATCTACTTTATAATTTTCAACATCCTTACTATGTTTAATAAAACCAATGTCTAACAAACTGGCATCAAAGGTCCATTTATCATTATATTTATATGTAAAACCAACATCAAATCCCAACCCAAGGTTTCCTCCAAATAAAATACGCTTTTTTAAATCTTTAGCTTCAAAGTCTGAATCATCGCCTGTTAAACTAGCTAACCCCGATGTTTTTAATTCTAAATCTAAATTGAATATGTGATTATAAAAATTATTCTCGCCTACTTGGGTTATAAAAGTGCCTCTATTTTGTGTAGTACTTAAATTAATAATATTAGAATATATTTTGCCTCTAAAACCAAATGTAAATGCATCGTTTACTTTTTTATTATACCCCACATGAAATACCGAAACAATATCTGTTTGAGCATTAAAGTGATTTGCATTAAAAATTCTATTAATATTAGTTTGATTTCCTTCTAAAGCTAATACTGCAAAATCTTTTGGAAAATAGGCTAAAAAATTAAATTCTTGATACAAGCCAAAACTTAAATAGGCTTTCTTTTCGTAGGTGTTTCCGAAAGCAAAACCTCCAGAAAAAATATCAAGCTGCTGGTTAATACGCATAAAATCGGTAGAATTCATGCTGTTAATTGCATTTCTAAGTTTCGTATTAAAATCAACGCCATCATCTGCAAAAATATCATAAACAGTACTACCGCTTGATCCTATATTTGCATGTATGTGAGATAATAAGGGTATCCCAAAATACCAATCGTTTTTTACTTCGCCTCCAGGGTTTAATAGTAAAGACTGTGGTATTTCGGAAAAACCATAAAGAATTTGCTTATTTTGCGAAAAGGAAAACCAGCTAATAAATAAAATTAGGATATTAATTGTCTTCATAAATCGCGCTCTATATTTAAATAGAATATCCCTTTAGATTTTAATTGTATTTCCCCTAAAGTATTTTCGTTAATTGCATTACCAGAAAGCACGCTTAATGTAAATACCATTAATCTTGTAGATTTTAATGCTACTAATTCTGAATCTTCAAAAGTTTCTATATGATTTTCAACTACATTAATATTATCTATTGATGCTATGGCGTTAAATATAAATTGATGAACTAGTTGATTTGATTCGTTAAAAAAATCTACTTGCACTTGAAATCCTCTATGTATAGAGTTATTGGTTTCAAAAACAAATTCGGTTTTAATAAGATTATCTTGAATAAATCCATTATTAAAAAAATCGATTTCTACAGAATCTTGTATAGATATAATTTCAACACCATCGTCTATAAATTGATTTGCAGGTTCATTTAAAAAAATAAGGCTGGACTCGATTACAGGAGTTGCTTTAAAATCGTTAACTTGATTAAAATCTATGTCTTTAGTGCAGGATATAAGTGCGAAACCAAAGATTATTAATAATGTATAGGGTTTTATTTTTTGTTTTAACATAGCAATACAGAACGTCTCTTCATGAGGTTATATTATAAGTATTTTTTTAAATCGTAAAGTTTATTTACTCGCTTAATATTATTAGTTAATTGCATATTATTTATATCAAAAAAAATTGCGTCCATTCCAACATTAATGGCTCCTAAAACATCGGCTTCATAATTATCGCCTATCATAATGCTTTGGTCTACATTGGCGTTCGCAACTTGCAAAGCAAAATCAAAAATTTTAGGATTAGGCTTTTTTACGCCTGACATTTCGGAATTTGTTACTGTTTTAAAATAGGTATTGATTTTTGAATTCACCAGTTTTCCTTGTTGAACTTCTTTAAATCCATTAGTTATAATATGAAGATTATAATTTACGGATAGATAATCTAAAATCTCGAAAGTGTTTTCAAATAAATGGTTAAAAGTAGGTAGGTGGGTAATATAATCATCTGCTAGTTTAAGGATGGTGTTTTCATCAATTTGTTTATTTATAGCTAAAAAAGCATCATTCAACCTTCCAAATCGCAACGCTTCTTTTTCAATTTTTTCTTCTCTATACAGTTTCCAATAGCTTAGATTAATGGGTTCGTATTGAGACAGAAAAACATCTAAATTAACACTTAAACTATTCAATTTAAATATTTTTTCAAATGCTAAGCCTGAGTTTTTATCGAAATCCCAAAGTGTATGATCTAAATCGAAAAAAACATCGGTAATTCCTTTAATTTTCATGTACAGACTCTAAAATAATATTAAACAATTCTTTAAACCCATCCCATTTTTGGGCATCACTAAATGTATAATTATGAAAAACAGGAATAAACTCGCCATTAACTTGCTTTATTTCATTTATAATTTCGTTTAAAACTTTCTTTTTATCTAATAACGATTGTGTTTTAAGCAATGTATAATCTAAAAGGTGATACGAATATATTTTTAAAGGTGTTTGTATTTCGTAATCTAAATCGTAAAACAAAAAAGGCGTACAAGACCCAGCCCTAAACCCTATATGGTTTACATAACCCATAGTATAATCTTCTTTAACTTCTAACTCTATGAGGTTTCTGTAAGATTCGGGTAAATTAAGTTTTGAAAAAGATTGGCGAGAAACGTTTAAAGCTGTATTCAAAATATTTTCCATTTGCAATTTCTCTTTTTTCAATATAGCCTTATCTTCAATTGAAAAAAAAGATGTTTTTAAGCCCACTTTACAATAATCTGCAACATGCTTTATTAATGAAACAAACTTCTTTTTACCTGTATTAATATTTTTATCGTAGGTTGAATAATCGCCTATTAAAAAAAAGAATAGAAACTTATATTTACTCTGTTTTTGTTTATTAATAATGTATTTAAATGTATCATACGGATCGTGTTTAAAACCAGAAATAACAGCAAACCTATTATACAATGTTTTAAACTTAAACTGAAAAATATCTTTAAAAGTTCCTCCAAAAGTTCGCATAATACCTTTTAATTTAAAATTGTATGCACAAGGCACATCTATTACAGGTTTTATACGATATGTTTTTTCTGGAAATTTGTATTCTGAAAAATGATTTTGAAGTGCTGCTTTAAACTTATAAGCCCAAATATCTACAACAGGTTGATGCAAAAACCCGTGTTTATAAGCAATGCTTTCGGTGGCTAAAAAACGTCCATAATCATCTTTTACATGCGGTAAATACTCCTCGTATCTTGATAATAAATAAAATGAAGCTGCAAAAATATCGAACGGTATACCGCTTTTGTCTCCGTTGTAAAAAAATCCTTTTGTGTTATCCCAATTCTGTATACTAATTTCAATATCAGATAGCCCTTGCTCGAATAAAATATCATGACTTTTTACAAAAAACTCATTTCCAAGCTGTTGCTTTGTATACGACATTTTTAAACTATCGTGAGCAATAAACTCTTCTATTTTAGTTGTAAAAGATACGTTAACACCCAATACTCTAGTACAAACATGCTTAAAAACATATTTTAAACGCGGGGAAAATTTATGAGTATAAACTAATAACATTTAATTTTTAAATTCAATATTAAAATTCTAAATCTCAAAGTGTTTTGTTTTGGAATTTAGCATTTGGGTTTTAGATGTTTTTACAGGAGTGATTCATCGGCAAAACTAAAGTATGCTTTTTCTGTTATAATTACATGATCTAGAACTTTTATATCTAAACTATCTGCTGCTGTTTTTAATTTACCTGTTAATTTTTTATCGGCCTCACTTGGTTTTAAGTTTCCAGATGGATGATTATGAACCAAGATCAACCCAGTCGCTCCAACTTCTAATGCTTTTTTTAGTACCAAACGCACATCGACCAACGTACCAGTAATACCGCCTTTACTTAATTGATTTTTTTGAATTACTTTATTTGAATTATTTAAATATATAATCCAAAATTCTTCATGTTGCAATTCACCAACTACAGGTTGCATGACTTCAAAAACAGATTTACTCGATGTTATTTTTTTCTGTTCTAAAGCCTCCTCACCTCGTCGTCGTCGTCCCAACTCCAAGGCTGCAGCAATGGTTATTGCTTTAGCTTCACCAATGCCTTTAAAAGCCATAAGTTGTTTTATAGAAAGTTTTCCTAATGCACTTAAATGGTTATCAACACTATTTAAAATTCGTTTACACAACGCCACGGCACTCTCTTCTCTATTACCAGAACCAATTAAAATAGCGACCAATTCTGCATCACTTAAACTTGCTTTTCCTTTGTATAGTAGTTTTTCCCGAGGTTGATCGCCTTGCGACCAATTTTTTATAGAAAATGAGGATGGTTTTTCTTGCATTGGTTAAATATAAATATTGTAAATTTCACAAGCAATTTTTTCAGCAAATGAATTACCCGCCAAAATATCATCAAGATAACGACATTAATCACATGGTTGAAGTGATTAAAACGTATCCGTTAGCAACGATTATTTCGGTTAAAAATAACACACCTTACATAACACATTTACCTTTGATGCTTCATGAAGATAATAAACTCATTGGACATATTGATAAATTTAATCCGCATGCCAAATTATTACGAGATAATAACCATGTAACCATTATTTTTTCTGGGCCACAGTGTTATATTTCTCCAAGTATTTATACAACAAATCAATTACCAACATGGAATTATATAAAAGTACATTTACAAGGTCGTGTAAATACTATTGATAATGCCGAAACTATTAAAGATACTATGGTTAAAATGACTGAATTTTTAGAACACCCCAATCATAATTATAAATTAACCATAGATAACCTAAAAATGGAAAATGCCATAAACTATGTTAAAGGTTTTAAAATTAATATTATAAATTGGGAAGGAAAATTTAAACTCTCGCAAGATAAAACACCACAAGATACCGCAAATGCAAAAATGCAACTCATAAAGAAAAACCAAGAAAACATTGAAGTTTTTTTAAATAACGTACTTAATTAATAACACTTAAATAAAACATGAAAAATTTTACAACACTACTACTAATTAGCATTCTTTTTAATATAACAAGCTGTACAAAGCCAATAAAAGAAGTTCCTAAAAAACCAAATATTATATATGTTTTGGCTGATGATTTGGGTTATGGAGACATCTCTAGTTTTAACGAGAATGGAAAAATTAAAACTACGCATATAGATAAACTGGCTTCTGAAGGTATTAAATTTACAGATGCGCATACCTCATCGGCTGTATGTTCTCCAACAAGGTATGGCATTATAACAGGGCGTTATAATTGGAGAAGCACACTTAAAAGCAGCGTATTAACAGGAAAATCTAAAGCATTAATTCCTAATTCAAGAACCACAATTGCTTCCATGCTAAAAAAACAAGGTTACAACACTGCCTTTATTGGGAAGTGGCACTTAGGTTGGAATTGGGCATTAAAACACAAAGATAGCGTAAGTGGAGAAGGTTGGAATGTTAAAGACTTTGATAATCTTGATTTCTCAAAGCCCATAACCAATGGGCCAAAAGACTTAGGCTTTACTTACTCTTATGGGCATTCTGGATCTTTAGATATGGCACCTTATGTATATGTTGAAAATGGAATGCCTACTGCTGTTCCAGATTCGGTTACCCAAAATACTGCAAAATACTATTGGTGGCGAAAAGGACCTACATCAAAAGATTTTATTCATGATGATGTTACTCCAAACTTTTTTAGACGATCGTTTAAATACATTACAGAAAAGGCTCAAGAAGACAATCCGTTTTTTCTTTATCTCGCATTGCCATCGCCTCACACGCCTATTTTACCTACCAAAGAATGGCAGGATAAAAGTGACTTAAACCCTTATGGCGATTTTATGTTAATGATTGATGCTTACATGGGTCAACTCGCCGAAACCATTAAAAAAGCAGGAATAGAAGACAATACCATTGTTGTTTTTACCAGCGATAATGGCTGTTCTCCAGAAGCAAATTTTAAAGTTTTAGGAGATAAAAATCATGACCCAAGTTATATTTACCGAGGTCATAAAGCCGATATTTTTGAAGGCGGACATCGTGTGCCTTTTATAGTTAAATGGCCAAATAAGATTAGTAAAGGATTAGTTTCAAATGAGACTATTTGTACTACCGATTTTATGGCTACCTGTGCAGAAATTACAGATTATACACTTGCTAGTAATGAGGCCGAAGATAGTTTCAGCTTAATGCCATTATTTAATCAAACTGAACTTAATAAACCGTTTAGAGAGGCTACAGTACATCATTCTATTGATGGAAGTTTTGCTATTAGAAAAGAAGACTGGAAACTTATTTTGTGTGCAGGTTCTGGTGGTTGGAGCTTTCCTAGACCTAATAATAAAGCGGCTATAGATAGCTTGCCAAAATATCAACTTTATAATTTAAAAGAAGACCCTAGCGAAACTAATAATCTTGTAGCTTCTAATACCCAAAAAGTAGACGAGTTAAAAACATTACTTACAAAATATATTACACAGGGAAGAACGACTCCTGGCGAGCATCAAAAAAACGACCCTATAAATGGTGAGTGGAAACAGATAAAATTTATAAGCACAAACTAAAACACACAACGTAATAAACTTTTTTTGAAAGCAGCTAAATGCCTATAAACAAAACTGTAAAGGCATTTAACTGCTTTCATTTTTGCCTTTTTTAAATCAAGAATTAAAATTTTGTATTTTAGGTTGTCGTCCTGATAGCTGTCGGGATTAACAATTTCAACAGAAACCCCAACACAAAAAGTGTCAAGGAATTCTTTTTTGATTAAAAATGTATAAACATGAAAAATATAATACTATTACTGATACTTATACTGTCTATTTCTTTTTTAAATTCTTGTAACTCTTCTAAAAAAGAGAAACAGCATAAACAAATAGCAAAGCATATCGTACTAATTGGTTCGGATGGGTTTGGAGCTTATGCTTTCCAGAAAGCTAAAATTCCTAACATTCGAAAAATGATGATTAACGGGTGTTATTCATTAAAAGCCAGGTCTGTACTTCCTTCATCTAGTGCCGTAAATTGGGCTTCCATGATTATGGGATCTGGTCCAGAATTACACGGATACACCAAGTGGGGAAGTAAAAAACCAGAATTGCCATCAAGACATATTGGAAAAGATAGTATTTACCCAACTATATTTAGTTTAATAGATGACCAATTACCTAGTTTAAAAAAAGGCGCTTCCTATAATTGGGATGGTATTGCTTATCTTTTTGAAAAAAGTTTGGTTGATTTAGATTTTAATGGTGAAACATTAGAAAGCACGACCAATAAAGCATTAGGATTTATTACAAAAGAAAAACCTGTTTTTACTTTTATTCATTTAGATGAACCAGATCATGCAGGTCATAAAATTGGTCACGACACGCCTGAATATTATGAAGCTGTTGAAAAAATTGACACTTTAGTAGGTCAAGTAATAAACACCTTGGAAAAAGAAAACATGATGGACGATACTATCATCATTTTCTCGTCAGATCATGGCGGTATAAATAAAGGACATGGCGGTAAATCGCTTTTAGAAGTAGAGATACCGTGGATTATTTATGGCAAAGGCATCGCTAATAAAGGCCCTTTAGATAATACCATTATAACTTACGACACTGCTGCTACCATAGCGTATTTATTAGGTATTGAAATTCCAGAGTTTTGGAGAGGAAAAGCGGTAACTGGGATTTTGGAATAATAAATTAAATTACAAAATAATTAGCTAAATCGTTTAACAATCGATAAGAGTTTATAGTTCCTAGCTTTAGAAAGTTAAAACATATAAACACAAAGTGGATTCCTGCTTTCGCAGGAATGACAAAATTAATTAATACGTTTTGTCAGTTCATCAAAATCCAAACCACCATAATTACCCGAACTCATTAAAAGTAGTGCTTTGTTATCAAAATTTTGCGAGAATAAAAAAGTTCTAAAATCATCTGGATTGGTATAGATAATTAAATTATCACGTTTAAAAGCATTAGCTATTTGTTGGTGCGTAACTTTTTCTAACTTTTTAATTTCTACAGCATGTGGCGAATAAAATACTACAGCAACATCGGCAGCATCTAAAGCACCTTTGTATTCTTTTAAAAATTCGGCATTTAAACTGCTATAGGTGTGCAATTCTAAACAAGCTATCAAAGTTCGGTTTTTATACTGTTCTTTAACCGCATTGGTTGTAGCTTCTACTTTACTTGGCGAATGTGCAAAATCTTTATACGCTACACTGGTACTACTCTCAGCAATTTTCTCTAAACGTTTACTTGCTCCTTTAAATGTAGAAATGGCTTCGTAAAAGTCGTCTTCGTCAATACCCATGTGCTGACAAATCCATTTGGCACCTGCTAAATTGTTTAGGTTATGTTTGCCAAAAACTTCAATGGGTAAATCGCCTTCGGGAGTTTCTAACAAGGTTTGCCCGTTTTCAACAGTATATTTTGGGGTTTGGTATGGTAATTTACGTATGGTATTTTCACTAGCTTCAACTACCTGTTTTACATCAGGGTCTTCTTCATTATAATTAATACTACCACCACTTACTATAGAATCTACAAAAATGCGAAACTGTTCAATATAATTTTCATAAGTTGGAAACACATTAATATGATCCCAAGCAATACCACTTAACAAGGCAATATTAGGTTTATACAAATGAAATTTTGGACGTCTATCTATTGGTGAGCTTAAATACTCATCGCCTTCTAATACAATAAAATCGTTATTGTTAGTTAACTTTACCATAACATCAAAGCTTTCTAACTGGGCACCAACCATATAATCAACATCACGGTCGTGGTAATGCATAACATGAAGTATCATAGAAGTAATGGTTGTTTTTCCATGGCTTCCTCCAATAACTACTCGCGTTTTGTGCTTAGACTGTTCGTACAAAAACTCAGGGTAACTATAAATTTTAACACCTAATTCTTGTGCTTTTATTAACTCTGGATTATCTGCTTTGGCATGCATACCTAAAACAATGGCATCTAAATTTGTTGAGATTTTTTCGGGATACCACCCAAATTCTATTGGTAACAATCCTTTGGCTTCTAATCTAGATTTTGAAGGCTCAAAAATAGTATCGTCACTCCCTGTAACATGATACCCTTTATTATGTAATGCTAAGGCCAAATTATGCATTGCTGCACCCCCAATAGCTATAAAATGTACGTTCATAAAACAAATATCTGCTTCTAAACTTAAAGTTCAAAGTTTAAAGTTTAAAAGTTTTGGGGTCACGTTTTAAATACGAGTTGGTAATAGCATTTATAATTTAAACTATTGCAGTAACCTCATGCTATAAATTAAGAATTTTTTCTTTTTCTTTTTTAAAAGGCTTAATTTCGGGAAGTTCAGCAAGCGCTAAATCAATATATTTTAAAGCTTCACTTTTATTTTTTTTATGCAGATTAATTTGTGCCAAACGGTAATACGCCCAAGCTTTAGGAACACCATCTGCTGCCGAATAATTATTTAAATATGTTTTTAAGCACTGCTCACCTTTTTGTAACTGAACATTATACTCTGCCGCCACTTTACCTATTTGATAATGCAAAGCATTACGCTGATGTTTTTTTTGAGTGGCTTCAATAGTCTCTATAGCTTTTTCAGGCTGTTTTTGGTTTTCGTAAAGTTGGGTAAGCTTATTAAAACATGTCAGCGACCCGCCTTCTTCAATAGCCATTTTATAATATTTTTCGGCTAAAATAGGTTCGTCATCATATTCGTAAACGTAACCTTTTGCCAAATACCCATCTACTTTTGAAAGTGCTTCAAGCTGGTTTGCATATTTTAACGCCTTAGCATTGCTTCCACCAATAATTCCTGGAAGAGAAACATATAATTCCACCAATGCCCAACGGGTATCGATATGATTTTTATCCAATTCGGCCGCTTTTAAAAAAGCAGATTTCACATCGCCAATAATACCAAGGGCTCGCAGTTTACTAACAGACAATGCTTTCATTCCCAAAGCACCACCGTGCTTGTAATGATAATTTGCATTATTTTGTTGTTTATCTACAAGGGTTTTATATTGTTCTATAGCAGCATTCCATTTTTTTTGGTGACCATAAGCGTCTCCTAATAATTCTATGGCTTTTAGATTATTTGGATTGTTCTTTACGAATGTAAAAATGAGATGTTCTGCTTTTTCATATGCTTTTTGTTGAAAAAGTTTTTCAATGGTGTCTAATTCGGTTTGACCGAAAGTTAACAAGGGAAAAAGAAGTAAACTAACTCGAAGCAAGCTCACGAGACATTCATAAAGGAAAGCCTTTAAAAATTTCGAAGCAAGCTTCGGAGCATTTAAATCTCGATTATCGAGTAAAAATTTATTCATGATGATTTAGGTCGAAAACACAAAGTTAAACTTTCCGTTTAACTTTAAAAATGGTTAACTTCACTCAATCAGCAAAAGTAATAACTAAGTTATTGTTTTTTGGAATGGATTTTGAAAGTACATTAGTGCTAACAATATTGAATGCTGAAAGTAAACTCATGAGGCATTAAATCTCTATTATCGAGTAAATTAAACATAAATGAAACATACACTATCTATATTAATGATTATTCTTTTTGCAAACTTTTCTAATGCTCAAACAAATAACTACCAAGAATTATGGGCAAAGGTTAAAAAATTTGAAATTGATGGTTTGCCAAAATCTGCTTTAAAAGTTGTAAACGATATAAATAAACGTGCTACAAAAGAAAACAATCATTCGCAGTTAATAAAAGCCATGTTTTTTAAAAGCAAGTTTGCTTTGGTTTTAGAAGAAGATGCGCAATTAAATATTATAACCGATTTTAAAAATAACATTAAACATAATGATTTCCCTACTAAAAATGTACTTGAAAACATACTTGCCAATTTGTACTGGCAATATTTTAATCAAAATAGATGGACATTTTATAATAGAACAAAAACTGATGCAAAAGTAGACGCTACAGACTTTAGAACTTGGGATTTACAAACACTTTTTACAGAAATACATACTCATTATCAAAATTCGTTACAAAATGGCTTAATGCTACAATTGGAGCCTCTAAGTAATTACGATAACATTCTTACCAGTAAAAAAGGATCTAAAGCGTACAGACCAACATTATTCGATTTTTTAAGTCATAATGCCTTAGCGTTTTATAAAACTAATGAAACACATATTACCAAACCTGCCTATAAATTTGAAATTGACAATGAAGTTTTTTTAGGTGATGCTATCACATTTTCCAATATAAAATTAGCATCAAAGGATAGTACATCATTACAACTAAATGCTTTAAAAATTTATCAGAACCTAATTCAATTTCATTTAAAAGACAAATCGCCTATAGCTTTGGCAGATGTAAACATTCAGCGATTAAAATTTGTAAATCAACATGCTACTTTTAGTAACAAACAAGCTATTTTATTAAAAGCTTTAAAACGTGAAAGTGAACGATTTAAAACACACCAAATATCTGCATTATACGATTTTGAAATCGCTTCTATCTACTTTCAGCAAGGTCAAAAATTTCAACCTAAATACAATGACGATATTCGTTGGAAAACAAAAGAAGCCTTAGATATTTGTAATAGCGTTATCTTAAAATTTCCTAAAAGTAACGGCGCAAAAAAGTGTGCCATTTTAAAACAAGATATTGAACAACAAGCGTTACAAATTACCACAGAAGCATTTTTACCTATTCAACAAAACACACGATTATTAGTGCGCTATAAAAATTTAGAAACGCTTCAATTTAAGGCGTTTAAAATCTCAAAAAATCAATTAGATACATTTAATAAAACATATAGAAAAGAAGATAAATTAAAGTTTATTGCAAAGTTAAAACGGGTTGCCACAGAATGGGAAAGTAATCTTCGTAACGAACAGGATTACCAAATGCATGCTACAGAAGTAGTGTTACCAAAGTTGAATAATGGCATGTATTTAATTGTTGTAACATCAAAAAACGACAAAAACACCAATGCATTTAATACCGTTCAAGTAACAAATTTAGCTTTGGTTGAACGTGATACCAAAGATCATAAAACCTTTCAAATTATTAATAGAAATAATGGCAAACCCATTAGTAATACTACTATTGAGTTAAGCTATAATAAAGGAAATAATAACGCATTACAATCGAAAAACTTAACCACAGACCAAAACGGTCAAGCTAAAATTAAGAAGAATAACAAGTGGCTTCAAAACGTTGGAGTTAAAGTAATTCATGAAAATGACATTGCATTTTTTGGAAGTTATTATATAAATAAATACTACAAACAGAGCGAAGAAAAAACCACTTACAAATCTTTTTTATTTACAGACAGAAGTATATACAGACCTGGACAAACGGTATATTTTAAAGGTATTGTTATGAAAACGGATGATGGGAAATCTGAAGTAACTCCTAATGAATCTGTTTTTGCAACATTATTCGATGCTAACGGTCAAAAATTATCAGAACAAAACTTTGATACTAATGAATTTGGTTCATTTTCAGGAGAGTTCATTCTACCCAATGGAGGTTTAAATGGCTCTTATTATATTGAAGTATCTTCGGTTTATAGATTATTCAAAGAAAACTATTATTTCTCCGTCGAAGAATACAAACGCCCTAAATTCGAAACCAAATTTAATCCAATAACCGAAACCTATAAAGTTAACGATTCGGTTACCATAAAAGGAAATGCTATAGCATACGCTGGTAGTAATATTACAGATGCCAAAGTTGTGTATCGTGTACGCCGTAAAGTAGAGTATCCGAGGTGGTATTTTTGGTATCACCCTGGGATTAATAGCGTGTCTCAAGAAATAACACATGGTGAAAGTATTACTAATAATAAAGGTGAGTTTGAAATTACCTTTAAAGCACAACCAGACCAAAGTGTAGATAAAAAGAGTTTACCCATTTTTAAATATGAAGTTACTGCCGATGTCACCGATTTAAATGGAGAAACACGAAGTACTACAACCGTTGTTAATGTTGGTTATCATGCCTTAACAACAAATATGTCTATTGCAAACCTATTGGATAAAACTAAAAAGGATTATGAGCTTGAAATAGACACCAAAAACTTAAATGGTGAATTTGTACCAGCAAAAGGAAGCATTAAAATCTATAAATTAAGTGCGCCAAATTCCGTTTTAAGAGAACGCCCGTGGGGCGCTCCCGATTATCAAGATATTTCTAAGGAAGATTTTAAAAACCTATTTCCACATGATGCCTATAACGATGAACAAAATTCAAATAATTGGGAAAAAGGAACTTTAGTTTTAAATACACATTTTAATACCGAAACATCAAAAACGCTTAATCTAGGCAAAATTAAAAAATGGGAATCTGGTCAATATATTATCACATTAGAAAGTAAAGATAAGTTTGGACAATTAGTAAAAGATGAAATTAAAACCACACTTTATAGTGATGATGATAAAACTTTAGCAGATTATAAACTGTTTAGTATTACAAGTGATAAATCTAATTATAATACTAATGAAACAGTTATTTTAACTTTGGCATCGGCAGCTAATAATTTAAGCGTTACAGTATCTATTGAAAAACATAATGAAGTTATAAAAACACAAGTTGTTCAATTGAATAACAATAAAAAAACAATAGCTATTCCTGTTACTACAGAAGACCTTGGTGGATTCTCTGTAAACTATAGTTTTGCGGCTTATAACAGTTTTAAGTCTGACAACTTAAACATTGTTGTACCCTATCCAAAAACTGAACTTGATATTGAAACGACAACCTTTAGAGATAAATTGCAACCAGGAACTGATGAAAGCTGGAGTTTTAAAATTAAAGGTCCTAAAGGCGATAAAGTAAGTGCAGAATTACTAGCAAGTATGTACGATGCAAGTTTAGATCAATTTAAATCGCATACTTGGAATTTCAACCCAATTAATAATCCAACATATTATTCATATAACCAAAATAATGCTAGACAAAGTTTTGGTACACAAAATTTTAGAGTGTATCAAGATAGAACGCGTATAAATTATCCGCAACAATATTATGACCAATTAAATTGGTTTGGATTTAGTTTCGGAAATAAAAGATTTTATAATTTATCGAAAACATTAAGCAGAAGAGTTTCTGGAGTTAATGCAGTCGCAGATGATTCAGAACTTGATGAAGTAGTCGTGGTTGGTTATGGAGCTCAAAATAAAAATGCTATAACTGGAGTAGTTTCATCAGTTAGTTCAGAACAATTAAACGTAGAAGAAGAATTAAAAGAAGTTGAAAGAAATTTAAGTTCAATATCTGAAGAAGATGCTAAAGAAATACGAGACTTCTTGAATGATTCAAAAAAACCAAACTTCAACAACATCAAAACCCGTAAAAACCTTCAAGAGACCGCCTTTTTCTTTCCACATTTAAAAACCGATAAAATAGGAAACATCAGTTTTAGGTTTACCACACCCGAAGCGTTAACCCAATGGAAATTACAGTTATTAGCACATACCAAAACATTAGAAAGTGCTACTAAAACATTAACCGCCGTTACTCAAAAAGAATTGATGGTCATACCAAACGTACCACGTTTTTTACGCGAAGGCGACAACATAACAATAAGTTCAAAAATTGCAAATCTAACAAGCACACAACTTTCAGGACAAGCAGTTTTATTATTAACCGATGCCATTTCTGGAAAAGATATTACCGCAAACTTACTCAGTTCTTCCCCTTCAGGGAAGCTAGACGGGGCTTTTTCCGTTTCTCCAAAAGGCAACACACAAGTTTCATGGCATTTATCTATCCCTGATGATGTGCAGGCGATTCAATATAAAATCATCGCTAAATCAGAAAATTTTAACGATGGTGAGCAAAATGCATTACCTGTTTTGAGTAATCGTATGCTAGTTACCGAAACACTTCCCATGTGGATTCGTAGTAATCAAACAAAAACGTTCACTTTAGATAAGCTCGCTTCGACTTCGTTCAGCGACCCTAACTCAACACTTCGTCACCACAAGTTAACTTTAGAAATGACTTCCAACCCTGCATGGTATGCGGTACAAGCACTCCCCTATTTAATGGAATATCCGTATCAATGCAACGAGCAAACATTTTCACGCTACTACGCCAATGCTTTAGCCAATTATATTGCGAATTCAAACCCTAGAATTCAGGAGGTGTTTAATCAATGGCGTAATACCGATGCGCTGCTTTCAAATCTTGAAAAAAATCAGGAATTAAAATCTATTTTAATTCAAGAAACACCATGGTTACGAGATGCACAAAGCGAAACCGAGCAGAAAAAACGCATCGCTTTATTATTCGATTTAAACAAAATGAATACCGAGTTACAGTCTGCTAAACAGAAATTGGAACAAAATCAAATGGATTCTGGTGCATGGTCTTGGTTTAAAGGCGGGCGCGAAAACAGATACATTACGCAACATATTATTACTGGTTTTGGGCATTTAAAAAAGCTGAATGTTACTTCGACTACGCTCAGTAACCAAGATCAAATGATTAAAAAAGCCATCAAGTATCTAGATGCCGAATTTGTAAAAGAGTATAACAATATTAGAAAATACAATTCTAAAGTAGATTTAAATAAAGATCATTTAAGCTACACACAATTGCATTATCTATACATGCGAAGCTTTTATCCTGAGGTGAAAAAATCTAAAGGCGTTGAAAATATCACTAAGTATTATCAAACACAAATTCAGAAATATTGGTTAAAACGATCATTATATGCAAAAGGATTGATGGCTTTAGTTACTCATAGAATGGATGATAACAAGACTGCATCAAAAATTATAAAATCGTTAAAAGAAACTAGCATAACTTCTGATGAATTGGGCATGTATTGGAAGGTCAACACTAATTCTTGGTATTGGTATCAAGCACCTATTGAAACTCAAGCCTTATTAATTGAAGCTTTCGCTGAAATTGAAAATAACACAAAAATCATAGACAATTTAAAAATTTGGCTACTTAAAAACAAGCAAACAAACCGTTGGAAAACAACCAAAGCTACTACTGATGCTGTTTACGCTTTATTATTACAAGGTAGCGATTGGCTAAGTGTAACCGATATGGTTGATGTGGTTTTAGGCGGACAAAAAATTGAAGCTTCAAAATTAGAAGATGTAAAGGTTGAAGCTGGAACGGGTTACTTTAAAACCTCATGGAATACCTCTGAAATAAAACCAGAAATGGCGAATGTACAAATTACAAAAACAGGAAATGGTATGGCTTGGGGCAGTTTATACTGGCAATATTTTGAAGACTTAGATAAAATAACCTCAGCCGAAACACCACTTAAATTAAAGAAAAAACTATTTCTAAAATCTAATACCAGTACGGGAGAAGAAATTTCAGAAATAACCCCAGAAACCAAAGTTGAAATTAGCGATTTAGTTCGTGTTCGTATAGAATTACGTAGTGATAGAGCTATGGAATTTGTACATATGAAAGATATGCGCGCCTCTGGTTTAGAGCCTGTAAATGTATTATCGCAATACAAATGGCAAGATGGTTTTGGCTATTATGAAAGTACTAAAGATACAGCAACAAATTTCTTTTTTGATTATTTACCAAAAGGCGTTTTTGTTTTTGAATACGACTTAAGAGTAACCAATGCAGGCAATATGAGTAATGGTATTACAATCATACAAAGTATGTATGCTCCAGAATTTAGTAGCCATAGTGAAGGTGTTCGTTTGTTAGTTAAATAATTCTGTATCGACAAAATTACGTAAAGCACTTATTTTTAATTTCTTATCTTTAAGTCTAACTAAAAATATTTTATTATGAATTCAAAAGTTTTAATGGTTCTAAGAATACTTCTTGGACTTTTTGTTTTGACCTTTGGGCTTAACAAATTTTTACATTTTATTCCATTTGGAGAAATGGCTCCCGAAGCAGGTGCCTATTTTGGAGCATTAGCTTCGGCTAAAGTAATTACGCTTGTAGCTATTGTAGAAATTGCTGCTGGTTTAGCCCTATTACTAAACAAATATGGTGCGCTTATGAGTGTTATACTTATGAGTGTGTCTGTAAATGCTGTTCTATTTCATGCAACCTTAGCTCCTGAAGGTATAGGACCTGCAGTAGCTCTATTAATTCTTAATATTATTGCTCTTTATAATTATAAAGATAGTTATAAAGGTATGTTGTAAGGTTTATATTAAATAAAAAGAGGCTTTTTTTGAGGCTACTGAAAAAGTCACGAACTTAAATAAAAGCGGTAAGTATTTTAGATACTTGCCGTTTTTTGTATTTTGTAT